>JBBQDL010000077.1:0-3718 GCA_038319665.1 Candidatus Limnocylindrales bacterium | reverse complement strand
CACTCGCCGCTCATGGCCGGGGCCGCCGACGGGATGCGCGCGGTCCTCGCGGGCGTCGCGTTCGCCGACCCGCACCCGCCGCTCCGGGCCAACGCCGACGGGCGGCCGCTCACGACCGCGGCGGCCTGCCGCACCGAGCTCGTCGACCACCTGACGACCGGCGTCGACTGGGTCTCGACGGTGGAACGGATGGTGGCCGAGGGCGTCGAGACATTCATCGAGGTCGGCCCCGGCCGGGTCCTCACCGGACTCATCAAGCGCATCGCGCCCGATGTCGACGCCATCGCGAGCGACGATCCGGCCGCGCCCGACCGACTCGCCATCCCCTTCCTTGACCCCAGCCCAAGCCTCGCCTGACTCGACAACCCTGCCCGACGCCCTGACCACCCTCGACTGGAGCAACGTACCGAGTGCGCACCCCCGACTACAACCGCCGCGTCGCCGTCACCGGTCTCGGCGTCATCAGCCCGGTCGGTAACGACAAGCGGACCGCCTGGGACAACCTCATCCACGGCCGGAGCGGACTGGGTGAGATCACCCGCTTCGACGTTGGCCGCTACGAAGCCAAGACGGCCGGTGAGGTCAAGGGCTTCGTTCCGCTCGAGTGGCTCGATGCGAAGTCGATCCGCCGGACGGAGATCAGCCTCCAGTACGGCGTCGCTGCCGCGAAACAGGCGGTCGCCGATTCCGGGTTCACGATCGACGACTCGAACCGCGAGGAGGTCGGGGTCGTCTTCGGTTCCGGGGCCGGCGGACAGCAGCTCATGATCGAAGCCTGGCGGACGCTCCAGGAGCGTGGCCCACGGGCGGTCCCACCCACGTTCATCGCCAATGGCCTCGTCGACTCGACCTCGGGGATGATCGCCATCGAGACCGGCGCGATCGGCCACAACATCTGCATCGGGTCGGCCTGCGCGACCGGCACCCACAACGTGGCCGAGGGCGCCGAGGCCATCCGCCGCGGCGACTGCATCGCGGTCATCAGCGGCTCCGCTGAGATGCCGCTGCTCGAGGTCGCCCATGCCGGATTCGGCAACATGCGAGGCCTCGCCATGCCGCTCCCCGGCGGTGGGCACGAGACGGTCTCGCGTCCGTTCGACAAAACCCGCGACGGCTTCGTCCTCGGCGAGGGCGCCGGCTCGCTCTTCCTTGAGGATTTGGAGCTGGCCAAGGCCCGCGGCGCGAGGATCTACGCCGAGGTCGTGGGCTATGGCTCGGCCGCCGATGGTTGGGACATGATCCAGCCGATCGTCGGCGGTGCCGGCTCGGCGCGGGCTATGAAGATGGCACTTGACCGCCGGGGCGTCCCGGCCGACGAGGTCGACCTCATCAACCCCCACGGCACCGGCACGCCGCTCGGCGACAAGCGCGAGGCCGAGGCGATCTGGACGGTGTTCGGGGAGCGGGCTTCGGGCGCGTCCCGGTCGCTCGCGGTGAGCGCCACCAAGTCGATGACCGGCCACATGATGGGCGCCGCCGGCGCCTTCGAGGCCTTCGCGACCGTCATGTCCATCGCCGAGCAGTGCGTCCCGCCCACGATCAACTACCACGAGCCCGACCCCGAGTGCGACCTCTGGGTCGTCACCGACGCGACGCCGCTCAACGTGCGCTACGCCATGTCGAGCAACATCGGCCTGGGCGGCCACAACGGCGCGGTCATCTTCAAGCGCTACGACGGCGACTGATCGCCGCCGGTGGCGGCGGGCGCGGGCGGCCGTGACCGTTGCCGAGGACTACCTCCGCCGCGACGAGCAGGTCCTCGAGGCGGTCTGCAGCCAGGTTCAGGCGATCCGTGAGACGGGTTACTCGGCCGCGACACCATGGAAGCTTCATATCGCAGTTCGCTTGGACGGCCGCGCCCACCTGGACCGCCGATCCGCGCGGAGTCGGGCGCCCGAATCTAGTTGCGCCCGACCGCCAGCTTTGCCAGCGCGAGCGCGGTCCCTTTGTCCTGCGCACCGACGGTGAACTTGCCGTGCGGTCCGGTCACCCAGACCTCGTACAGGCCAGGAGCTGCCTGCATGACGGAGGCCTCCGTGCCGATCCCGCTGACGGGCTCCGGAGTGAAGATGAGCGCGATCTGCTGGCGGTGCTTGACCTCGTCATCGGTCAGCAGGTGCACGAAAACGCCGACGATCGATGGCCTTCCGTCGAACACGACGAGGTACTGGCAGCCGACGGCCTGTCCGCTCGTCGCGTCCTTCTTGGTGTCAGTGCTGTCAAAGGTTGCAACCCCCTGGGGATAGGTCGCGGCCTCGATGTCGGCCTTCGTGAGCGCCGAGCAGACGTCTCCGCCAAACTGAGTTGAGGTGTTGCCCGACGATCCGGAGTCGGACACACTCGGCACCGCCGACAGCTGCCCAGCCGCAGCGCCCGAACTGGAAGGCGCGCTGGAGCCGGAGGGAGCTGCCGAACCGCCACCGGCGCACCCGGCGAGGAGTGCTGCTGTCACAACCGCGACGAGGATGTCCGGGCGTTTCAAGTGGACCTCGAAGTGGAGATCGGCGGGTGCGCTGATCGCGCCTCCCCTGCTGGCGCACGGTACATGAACGCTGTCGAAATCGCATTCAGCGACTCCCTCGCACTTGCGGCGCGACACGACGTCGTCCTTGCCACTGTTTACGAGCTGCTCAGGCAGGCGTGCGAGAAGGCCGGCGTCGAACTTGTGGTGTGAGCCGTCCCTCGGGGGCATCGAAATCGTCGTCCTGACTCCCTTCGCAACCACCGTCCTGCCCCCGGGGGCATCAATGGGTCATGCAGCGCGCGGCTCGGTCAAGGCGTGACGACGCTCCCTCGGTGGAGCCCGATACGCGGCGGAGCCCGCGCCGCGATGGAGCGTTTGATGGCAATCGGGATGGATTCCGGGCACGCTCCCGTTCAGATCCGCGGTTTCCGTGTGATGCTCCGATGGGCGTCACCCGGAGACACCCTTCCCCCCGAGCCCACGTTCGAACGCCGAGGCCAGCCCGACTCGCGCGCCGGATACAATCCGTCCACCCATGCAATCTGAGGTGACCCAGCGTGCCACCGAGTGAGGATCCGGCTCGTCGCGCCGTCGTGACCGGCGTCGGAGCCGTGACGCCCATCGGCAACGACGCGGCCGCGTTCTGGGCCAATCTGATCGAAGGGGTCTCCGGGGCCGGGCCCATCACCTCGTTCGACCCCACAGGCTTCGACGTCCGGATCGCCGCCGAGGTCAAGGACTTCGACCCCGCGATCGCCATGGACCGCAAGATGGCCCGCCGCATGAGCCGGTTCATCCATTTCGCGATGGCCGCCGCCGTGGAGGCCGTCGACCACTCGGGCCTCGACTTCACCGACTGGCCGATCGAACGACGCGATCGCGCCGCGGTCGTCCTCAATACCGGCGGCGGGGGCATGGAGCAGGTCATCGAGGGGACCGCGACGCTCGCCCTCAAGGGCCCGGGCCAGGTGAGCCCGTTCGCGATCCCTGCCCTGTCCGGGTCGATGGCCGCGGCGCTCGTGAGCATGAAATATGGCCTGACTGGGCCGGTCATCACCCAAGTCGCGGCGTGTGCCAGCAGCGTCATCGCGTTCCAGGACGCGCTCCGGCTCATCCGCTCGGGCGAGTGCGATGTCGTCATCACCGGCGGCTCCGAGGCGGCCCTCCTGCCGATCGCGTTCGCGGCGCTCGGCAACATGGGCGCCCTGTCGAAGCGCAACGACGACCCGACCCACGCGTCGCGCCCGTTCGATC
>JBBQDL010000076.1:0-4535 GCA_038319665.1 Candidatus Limnocylindrales bacterium | reverse complement strand
GGCGACGTTGCGGGTGTACGACGCCGCTCAGGACGGGTTCGTCGGCGCAGAGAACATCGCCGTCTGACGGGCTCGCTTCCTCGACCTCGTCCGCTTCGTTCACTGCAAGGAGTGGTGGTTCGCCTTGACGTCGAGCATCGCGGCATCCGCCCGCTCGGTCAGTCGATCGGCCGTGTCGCCTGCGGCGAGGGCAGCCAGTCCGACGCTGATGCCGACCCGGGCATCCGCTTCGATCGCGACGCCGATCGCGTCGAAGCGGCGTTGGGCTTCGGCGAGATCGGTCCCGCCGAGGCCGCAGACGAACTCGTCGCCGCCGTAACGGATGATCGGGTCGAACGAGCGCAGCCGCATGCGGATCGCGTCGACCACGGTCTGCAACACCCGATCGCCCGCGGCGTGGCCGTCGCGATCGTTCACGAGCTTCAGCCGGTCCACATCGACGAATGCCAGGACGAACCGCCCGTCCGAACGTCGCGCCCGATCGATCTCGTGGGACAACGCCAGGCGACCCATCTCACGACGATACGCGCCGGTCAGGTCGTCGAGATGCGCCACCTTCAGTTCTGCTTCGAGGCGGGCGTGTTCGCGCGCGGCGTTCGCCCGATCCATGGCGGCGCGCGCTCGATCTGCCGCCGCCTGCTCACGCTCGCCCGCCGCCCTGACGCGCAGCTCTTCCAGTTGTCGCAGCAACGACACCTGCGGCTCGGCTGTGGTCCGAACCGCGACGACAGCGCGGCCATCGCGCGTGCGAGCGAACTCGTCGCGCGTGTTCGCGGCTCGATCTCGGCCCGTGGCCATCAGGTCACGGTCGCGTCCCGCCCCTCTTCGCGTGCGTCGGCTTTCGAGGCGCTCGGCCGTCCCAGCCCATCGCTCGTCGCGGGAATGGTCGTAATCGAGCCCGTCCGCAACCGTGGGATCGCGTTCGAGGCTTCATCGCGGTCTGCGGTCGCCTGGTCCTGGTCGGAGGCTCGCTGGTCTCGATCCGCGCCGGCCTGGTCGGCGTCGGACGAGGTCTGGTCGGCGTCGGACGAGGTCTGGTCGGCATCAGCCGACGACTGGTCCGCATCGGCCAACATCTGTTCGCCAGCGGGCGCTTGCTGAGCGTCGCCGCCCAGCATTGAAGCCTCACGCCTTGGATCGTCGTGCGACTCGAGTTCGTGACTGTTTCGGGCCCGGTTGTTCATCTGAGACCCAGCCTATGTTCGAGATCGTGCGCCGCGAGCATGGTGAGGCAGCACTCGTCTCGCGCTATCAATGGTGCGTCCTGGCACCACATCGTCGTTACAACGTTCCAGGACGAGTGCGGTGGCAAAGAGTGGCTCGGCCCCGCCGCGGGCACGGTCACTAGCTTCATACAGGACGTCCGGCATTGCGACCTTCGCCCTGCTCCAGAAGATTGCCTGGTGTGGGATCGGGGAGGGCCATCGTCGATGCCGCAGCCCCTCGAGCGACTGATCGCCGCCGATAACACAACCTTTATCCAACGGGACGGTCGTGAGTGGGCCCCCAGGTTCAAACGGGCCTACATCCGCAAAGACTGCCTCGGCCGGGGTTCCTCCTCGGGACGCGAAGACCGTGGGTCCAACCAGCGGGCCCACGGTCCTGTCGCTCTCCGCCGACCGGTGGTCGGCGCGGGTCTCAGCGGCGGTCGTAGGGTGCGGCGTTTTCGTCGTAGCCGGTGGCGTTCTCGTCCTTGACTTCCTCTTCGGCCTTGTCGCCGGCCCCGGCGCCAGCGCCGGCACCGACCGCGGCGCCGACCACGGCACCCGGGGGTCCGGCCACGGCGCCGCCGATGAGGGCACCTGCTGCACCGCCACCGAGCGCACCGGTCCCGGCGCCGGCCTTGTCGCGGCCTTCCGCGGCCTCACCGGCCACGGCGCCGGCGATGCCACCGATCGCGCCACCGATGACGGCGCCCGGAGGTCCACCGACGACCATGCCGACGGCCGCGCCACCGAGGACGCCAGCACCGGCGCCGAGGGCCTCTTCGCCATGCTCCTTGTCATGCACCTGGCCGGGGGCGTAGGCGGTGTCGTCGACCGGCTTGTAGGCCGGGGTCTCGTCGACCGTCTCGTCGCGCGGCAGGGTCGGATCGCCCTGGTAGGCGGGGTCGTTCGTGTCCCTCGGGGCCTTGGGGTCCATTCGTGCCTCCTGATGACGGGCTTGCCGGCACGTGACCGGCTCGGTGACGTCGGATGACGTCGATGGACCCAGCGTAATGAAGGCAGCCCCACGGGGATACCGCAGGGCTCCGCCGCGGACCTATCAGTCGCGTGTCGGGCACGGTCGAGGGCTCGCCCTCAGATCGGCGATCAGAGGGCCAACGATACGATCCGGCCATAGTGTCAGCGTTCACGAACCTTTCGAACCCTCGTCCCGACTGGCCTTCACGTCAGTCTCGACCTTGACCGTGACATCGTGGATGGCGGCCGTCAGATCGAGGATCTACTGGGATATCTGGATCAGCAGACGTTCTGCTTCTCCTCCTGCTGGATCAGCTCCCATTGGTGGTCCGCGAGGCTCTGACGGCGTTGGTCTGCGCGGTTCTGGCTGATCATCACGAAGGTGGACAGGAAAATCGCTTCGAGCGACACGATCATCGTCAGGAGGCCGAAGGGAAACGGGTCGAAGCCCTTGCCGACCAGGAACCCGAGCAGGCCCACGTTCAGCAAGATCCAGAGTCCGAACCAGATGATGTGGACATACACGAACCGCATCGAACCGGCGAGGTCGGTGATCCGGTCGGCGATCCGATTTTGCAGGTGTTCCGCCCGCGCGTCACGCGTTTCCTGCAGCGCGCGGTGGCGCTCGCGGGACTCGAGCCGCGGACACCGTCGAGCTGGCCACGTTCGTCTCCTTTGCGCTCGTCACCCGCCTTGCCCGAGCCGGGTCTATCCACCCTCCGTCCGGAAGCTACACGCCCGGTCGCGACTTGCGACAAGAAGATGTAGGCGGGCGCCTTGCATCGATATCGCTTGATCGGCCGATAGCTGCTCGTGCCCTGTCGTTGCAGCGCGGACACCCGCTGGCTCGGCATCGGAAGTCCGAGCTCTCGCCGCTCAGAAGCTCGAGGCAGATCCGCCGCACGTTCGTGACGACGATGGACGCCCACCGAGGCTGATGGGCGGAAGGGACATGACGGTCTTCGATTGGGTGCTCGATCCCGATCCCGCCATCCGATGGCAGCTGACGCGCGACCTGACCGATGTGCCGCCGCTGTCGGTTCCTAGGGCGTCTGCCTAGTGCGTCCCGACTCGTCTCGAGAGTAGGGTCCGCGTGCGAAGCGAGCGTCCGCCCGGAGTCGGCCTCCCCGAAGCCCTCCGGGGGAGTCTCTTGTGAGAAAGACCACCTTGAATGACTTTCAGCCCGTCGAGTCCCAGCGACGGCGGCGCCTGAATCAGCGCCTACGTGCCGAATGGATCGCGGGGTCGAGGAAGAGTGGCGCCGACGGCATGGCCGACCGATCACGTCGGCGGAGTTGCAGCGGATCCTCTGGCGGTACCCCGGCGACGTGTGACCGAGCGGGTCACCAGCCGGCAAGGAATCAAAAGAGGCCCCGGTGACCCGCCATGACAACACGGGGAGTCGCACACGGAAAGGGCGGGGCCTCCGGCGGGAATACTAACGTCCCGTCTGGACGTCTATCGCTTGGCGGCTCGATCACTCGCATGCCGGTAGCGAGACTGCGCATCGACTTCATCGACGTCGGCTATCGCGGACTCGGCCGTGGCATCAATCACGTCGGCCGTCGAGGTGATAGCCGCAAGCTTGGCCGCCGCTGCGGTCTTGGCCGCCGACGTCTCGGCAAGGGCCATCGACTCAAGGGCGACCTTGGCCGCCGCGGCCGTTGCGACGGCGGCCGCTGCAGCCTCATCCGCGGCCGAAGCTGCAACCTCAGCTGCTAGGCGGCCGCGTCTGGCGACCGCGGCCGCGCGTTCGGCGGATCGCCAGCTCTGGAGTGCTTCGGGCACCGTCTAATCGTCGCTCGGGTCGCTCATGGGTGGTGGTGTCCCTCTCGTGGCTACTCGGTCGCGATGGTGTACCAGACGGCCCATCGGGCAGCGTGCGGGGCGGCGGTCTTTGAGTTGCGGCGAGGCGACAACGCCCCCAAGTCCCGCCGGCCATCTCAAGGTCCCTTTGCCGGCGATCCCACAGAGCGCAGCCCGAGCGACGGAACCCGGCGACCGGGCCGCCGTCTCCTCAGCCTTGGCCCTCGACAACCAACGCACGCTCGGCGATCGTCTTCGGGACCAGCCTCTTGGAGATCAGTTCGGCTTCCCGACTGAGCTCGAGCAGCCGGGGATCGCCTGCCCCCCGGTCGACGAGACGAAGTACATCGAACCAGCACGGCTCGAAGCGCCACGACGAGATCGACGAGACGTCCCACCGGGGTCGCTAGTGTCGTGATTCGGAAGTGACTGGCCGCTTGCGGACCGCCTTGGCGAGGATCTCGTCGGCAGTCTTGACCCACGCGAACGGGGTGGCTCCGGCGTTCCAGTTGACCGTGAACAGGTCGATCTTGGCGATGAGCTCCT
>JBBQDL010000075.1:0-4812 GCA_038319665.1 Candidatus Limnocylindrales bacterium | reverse complement strand
CATCGCGGGCTCGCGCTCGCGACGCCACTATCCGAGGGCGCGGACCCAATGCCCGTCGGTCCCCGAGATGTTCACCGGCGGGACCTGCTCGGCGGGCTCATCCACGAGTACCACGGGTTCGCGGCGTGATCGAATCGGGGTGTTGGACCCCCACGGGGTCGGAAACCCGGATCACCGGGGCTACGCGGTCACCTCAATCGGCATGGTGAACAGTCGGCATCCCGGATACTAATGCGTCCGCACGCACAACTCCTGTCGGGCGCCGCCAAGAATCCGCTTGTGTGACGAGCGAATAGAGTCTATCATCGGTCCGATAGAAACCGCTCGTGTACCAAGCAAATGACACTCCACCTAACGTACGCGCCCAATATGGTCGTCCGGGAACGGCTCGACCGATGGGAGAACGCCGCTCGTCGTGACGCCGAGCCGGGACCTGGCAACTGGCGCATGCTGGCTGTCTGGCCGGCCGCGCGGGATGCGGCCGTGTCCGGCAGCACGGGGATCGAGGGCAACCCGCTCACTCCCGCCGCGGTCGCGGAGGTCCTCGCCGGAGCCGCCATCAATGCCGATGCCGATCACATCCGAGAAGTCGAGAACTACAACCGCGCGCTCAATCTCGCGCGCGACGCCGCCGCCCGCCCGGGATTCACCTGGTCCCATGAGGTCATCCACCTCATCAACGCGACCGTCATGGAAGGCCTGCCACAGGACACCCGCGGCAACTATCGTGGCCCGGGGGAGGACGTCTACGTCGGGATCTTCACCGGCCCAAGCCCGTTCGTCGTCCAAGGACTGATGGACGAGCTGGTGGCGTGGCTGCGCCGTGCGGACCGGACGCCACCGCTCATCCTATCGGCGCTGCTCCACCTGAACGTCATCGCAGTCCACCCGTTTAGCGACGGCAACGGTCGGACCGCGAGGATTCTCGCCGCCATGGGGCTCGTCCGAGACGGCGTCCGATCGCCCGAGCTCATCAGCATCGAGGCGTACCTCCGACGGAATCGTGACGAGTACATCGACGCGCTGCGAACGACGCTCGGGCCAACCTACGACCCGGACAACCACCCCGTCACCGCGTGGCTCGACTACTACACGAGGATCTCGCTCGATCGGCTGGAGGCGCGGAACCGAATCCTCGATGCGCTGCCTACTGACATAGGAGTGTTGGTGTCGGCTCTCGCCGATTCTGCGCAGCCGCTCGAATGGGCCGCGACGCTGCTCGCTGCCCGAGTGAGTCGACTTCGCACGGCGGCGCTGGCCGAAATGACCGGCCGATCGATGCCGGCGGCCCGAGCTGAGCTGGGTCGCATCACGCGGGCTGGCTGGCTGCAGCCACGCGGCGCCACGCGAGGGCGATGGTATGGGCCATCCGCGCAACTGACCGCCTTGCCGCTTCACGTCCCGGAGTTGATGCATCTCCTCGCCGCCGGCGAGCAACTGAGCCTGTTCGACGAAGCCTTGGCGGGATAGCTGTCGTTCGGTGGGCCCGACGTTTGCTGGAGGACCCGGAGCTGATGGCGAAGGGCGAAGATCTCGAGGTCCTTGGACCCGTCGTCTCGGCCACGTTGGCCACCGCTGACGAGGAGACGGGCAAGCACCCGGACCACGAGGTAGAGGAGGGACAGCATCGGCCGATCGTATCGGGGGCTGTCCGATCGCGAATCGGGGTTTTCGACCCCCACGGGATCGACCACCAATCCTCGGCCGTCACCGATTTCGACGAGGTATGAAGAGTTTCCGAGGCCCTCGTCGACGAATGGCGTGACCGTGACCAAATCGTTCCTCCAGGAAATCTGATCCGGTTGTGTCAGCCTTCTGATCGGCCGGCGCCGGACGAGTAGCGGACCACTACTCTAGGTTGGTGGAGGAGCCGAAGCCGCCGGAGGGCCATCAACCCATCAGACCGACCGGGCCAAGCCGGCGAAGCCGGAACGCGGCGAGCGCCGACCGACCGAGCCCTGACCGCGCTCTGGCGGCCCCTCGAACGCATTGCCCTCGTCGGGGTCGCCTCTACCGACTCCGACGATGTTCGCCTCCAGAAGGTCACGCTGACCCTCGCCGCGGTGACCTCGACCGTGCTCGCCGTGATCTGGGTCGGCACCTATCTTGCGCTTGGCCGACCCATATCGGCCGCGATCCCGTTCATATACCAGATCGCGTCGATCGTGAGCCTCATCGCGTTTGCGCGGACGAAGGACTACCGGTTCTTCCGGTTCAGCCAGATCGTCCTCATCCTCCTCCTGCCGTTCCTCCTCCAATGGAGCCTGGGCGGCTACGTCGCCTCGAGCGCGGTGAGCGTGTGGGCGCTCGTCGGCGTCTTCGGCGCGCTCTTCTTCTTTAGTCCGCGACAGGCAGTCCCGTGGTTCGCCCTCTTCGCCATGCTGACGGTCATTTCCGGGCTCATCGACCCGACGCTCGCCGCGTCGGCGCCACCGATCCCGATGGGCATCGAGGTGTGGTTCTTCGTCCTGAACCTCATCTCGGTTTCGTTGATCGCCTATCTGCTGCTCCAATACTCGGTCCGAGCCCGCGATGCTGCCCTTGCCCAGTCCGACGGCCTATTGCTGAATGTCCTGCCTTCCTCGATCGCGGCACGGCTGAAACGGGACCCAGGTGTCATCGCCGAGCGCTTCGAGGAGGTAACTGTCCTCTTCGCCGACGTCGCGGACTTCACGCCGTTCGCCGAGCGGACCAGCCCGGAACGTGTCGTGTGCGTCCTCGACGAGATCTTCAGCGCCTTCGACCGGCTGACCCAGGCGCGCGGGCTGGAGAAGATCAAGACTATCGGCGACGCCTACATGGTCGCGGGCGGGTTGCCCGAGCCACGGCCCGACCATGCCGAGGCCATGGCCGAATTGGCGCTCGAGATGCAGACGCAGCTGGCGCAGCTGTGCGACGCGCTCGGGCTCGCCCTCACGATTCGCATCGGGATCGACACGGGACCCGTGGTTGCCGGTGTGATCGGGCGCCACAAATTCACGTACGACCTCTGGGGCGACACGGTGAACACCGCAAGCCGGATGGAATCACATGGGGTGCCGGGACGAATCCAGGTGACGGAGGCAACGCATCGCCGGCTCCGCGACCGGTTCCAGTTCGAGGATCGGGGCGAAATCGAGATCAAGGGCAAAGGCCGTCTTCGCGCCTACCTGCTGATCGGGAGAGGCTCCGCTTCGGAGGATCACGCATAGACACGCGGGCGGTCGAGTGAGCCAAGGCCGAGCCGGATGCTGCTGGCGGGGGCGCGCTCTGGCGGGATTATCGCGTCCGAGGCGCCTGCCAAGCCGTCGTCCACGCGCGCTGGAAGGCCGCGGGGCGAGCGAGTGCCCCGCCCTGGTGAGGCAGGCGGCACTGCGCTCGATCCTCGAGCGGATCGGCTTCCGACCGACCGGCACGATCGACGTCCTCGTCGACCGAGCCTAACCGGCCTACGCTATTGCCGGTCGATGGAAGCGACGAGCGCCTCGATCAAGCGGAGGGCATCGCGGGCGCCGTTGGCCTCGCCCTTCTCGAAGTCGCCGACGGTCAGCGCCATCTGGTTCGTAACGTGGGCGAAGCACAGGACCTTCTTGCCGCGGGCGTTCGCGAACGAGTAGAGGGCAGCGGCCTCCATCTCGACGGCGAGAACTCCCTCCTCACGACGACTGGCGATCGTCGCGGCCGTCTCGCGAAAGGGGGCATCGGTCGTCCAGGTGCTGCCGCGCTCGACCGACAAGCCCTTGGCAGCGAGCGCCAGCTCAGCGGCGTCGAGGAGGTTCGGATCGGCCTCGGCGTAGCGCGCCGGCGGCAGATAGTGGTAAGACGTTCCCTCGTCGCGGATGGCCCGCTCGATGAGGATGAAATAAGGCGGTGTTCCGACGCGCCTGATCTGACCCGCCGACGTGATGCTCACCAAGACCTCACAGCCCGAAGCGAACAGTTCCTCGGCAACGAGTACGGCGAACGACGCACCGATGACACCGCCGATCAGCCCGAACGTGGCCTCGTTCTCGCCGACGACGTGCAGCTCGGTGTGATAGCAGGCCCACGCTGGATCCCTTCGGGCATGCCCCATCGCGACGACGTCGCGCAGGATGTCCGCGTCAGGATCGAGGACGCAGACCTGCGGCACGGTGCCGACGGGCAAACCCTTTTGCCGACGGGCCTCCCGCAGGAGGTTGTCCGGCGTGAAGGCCGACGGCTCGGCATGACGCTTGTCGGCGAGGATCGGCGGCTCCATGAGGAAGTCGACGATACAGTGACCGGCCCTCGCCGGCTCGACGCGAGTTTCCCGCGCGCTCGACGTGACGAACGGTCTGGCGTTCGGGCACAGCTCGGACTCAGCCTAGAAGCTCAGCCGGCTCGAAGTCGATCCGCTCGGGGGTCGGCGTGGTCTGACCGTCGTGGTAGCGCTCGATCCGGGGGATTGCGTCTCGCGCGTACGACCGCGGATAGCCGTCAACGGGATCGTCGTACAGGACACAGAGAACCTTTGCCACCGCTGCCTCACCTGCCTCGCCGGCGCTCCGGCAGGGCCCGCGGATTCTACACCTCCCGTGAGCGCAGTTCGCGAGGTTGGTTCATAGATCCCTGGTGCGCCCGGCACCCGCCTACTTCTTCGAGGGTTCGTAGTACGGGTTCGTGCCCGCGGCGTGGTCGGTCGTGTCGACGACGGCATGGACCTCCGGCACCGCCGATCGGATCGCCACCCTGATCCCCTGGCCGAGCGTCACGTCCACCTGGGCGCAGCCCTGGCAGCCGCCGCCGAGCTGGATGTACGCCGTGCCCTCGCGGACCTCGATGAGCTCGACGTAGCCGCCGTGCGCGGCGACC
>JBBQDL010000074.1:0-5277 GCA_038319665.1 Candidatus Limnocylindrales bacterium | reverse complement strand
CGCTCCGGTGGCCTTCGCAGACCAGTCGAGCGTAGGGACTGGATGACTCGGGGGTGGGGCCAGTTCAGATCATCATTCCGGCCCCAGGTGGGGCCAAATCAGAGTGTCATACCCAGACCGATCCCGAGACGCCGCGCTCTCGGTGACTTCGGATGGTTTCGTCCTTACCGACGCCGAGTTTTTCGGCGAGGCGGCTGACCTTGACCGGAACCTCTTGAACCTGCTCGTTGCCGCCGAGGTCGCACCGGAGGAACGCGCCGACTTCGAGCGTCGCTACCGCGAGCGAGTCGATGAGTGGCGGCCTGTCCTCTCTGGCCCGCAGCCGTATACAGACCGGCTGACCAGGCCAGACTTTGGTGCCGATCCCATTCGAGCGTAGGGATCTCGCCCGACCGCTGAGGGCACGGGTGGGGAACGCCATGGCAGTGTCAGGTTGAATTCCTTGCGGGCACTGTACACAATACTGCTTGACTAGCGACCACATCGGGTCCAGCATCCTCCGCATGCAGAACGTCATCGGCATCCGCAGCCTCCGCCGTGGAGTAAGTGAGTCGCTTGTGCGAGTTGGTCGCGGCGAGACGATCGTTGTTGTCCGCCATGGCCGACCGATCGCGATCATCCGGCCGCTCGCCGCAGACGAGACCGCGCACCGGATCTCGGTCACCACATTTAGGCGGAACCTCCGGCGAACGCTCGCGGTGACGCGTCGTCGCGCGATCGTGCTCACGTGGTATGGCGATGGAGCGGCTGTCATCGCGCCCGTGCCGCCCGACCTTCAGCTCAACTACGAAGAGGAGTCGGCATGACTGCTGGCGGGATGATCCAGGCGCTCGGGATGCGCGAGGTGCGGGCGAACATTCGAGCCGTCGTCGCGCGAGTCGAGGAAGGTCAGACACTGGTCGTCCTCCGCGACGGGCAGCCGATGGCCGTGATGCTTGCATTCAACGAGGCGCAACGCTGGCAGCAGATCGAGCAGGCCCTCGCAGCGCTCCACGGCCTCGAGATCTACCCGGAGCTCGCCCGAGACACCGCTGAGTTGGCCCGCATCGTCCGACGCGAGGCGCGGCCGTCGAGCGCCGCGGTGCGACGACTCGCCGACCAGCCGAGGGACATCCTGGGCGCCCTGCGGACGGTCGGGATCACCGACGCCCGCCTCACGTTCGCACCGATGCTCGATGAAGTCGCGGCCGGGCGGACACTGACGATCGTCTCGTCGGGCCGGTTCGCGGCAACACTCGTCTCACCACGCGAGTTCGATCGCCTGCGCGCCCTCGCGCGCACGGTCAGCTGGTTCCTGGCGGCTGGCCTCGATCTGGCCGCGACCGACGAGGCCGAGATCGCGTCGTTCGTGCGGGACTTCGCCCGTCGGCCGGCCGCTTCGGACGCCGCGGCGGCCGGGTAGGGGACGGCCACGATGCACCGACTCACCCGTCGCTCATTTGCCACTTATCTGCGGCTTATCGCGCCCTTCGCTGTCGTGCTCCTGTGGCTTGCCGTGAGTTCTCCGGTGTTCGCGGCTAGCCCGGTCCCGAAGGGTGCTAAGGAGGCTCTCGCGCCGGTCACCAAGATGATCGGGACGCTCGTGGCGATCGCGATCGGCCTGGGTGTCGCGATCTCTGGAGCGGTCATCGTGTGGGGCGGGATCGAGAAGACCCTGGCCGGTTCCAACCAGGATGCCGAGCATCGGGCCGCGAAGCGGATCCAGAACGGGATCCACGGCCTCGTCTGGATGATCCTGGCGAGCGTTATCGTCAGCACGATCACCGCGATCGCGGTCGCCGACGGACTCATCGACCGGCCCTTCTAGACCGATGCTCGGCCTTCGGGGCGTGGCGCGCCCCACCCTCCGGACGCTCGAAGGCATCCCACCGGTCCGGTTCCGGGTCTCCTGGGTCGCCTTCGCTCTGGTGGTCTTGGCGCTGGCCGGCCTCGGTCTCGCCCTCGTGGCCAGGACGCCCGCCGTGCCGGAGTCGATGGCCCCGGCGCTGCCCGAGATCGAAGCCGCGCCGATCCCCCGCGGCGACCTGCCGATCATCGGCGACCCCATCCGCGACCTCACGGTCTGGTATTCGAACCGCGTCAGCGACGCCAACCGGGCCGGACTTGACAACCTCAAGGGCCATTTCCTCTCGCCGCTCGATCCGTTGGCGGACTCCTCGACCAAGGATCTGTACGGGAAGATGCTCTTCATCGCCATCCCGCTCCTGACCTTCGGGGGGCTCGCGCTCGGATACCTGATCACGGTCTCGCGAACGACGGGCGAGTCGAGCTACACCGCCCGCTCGGTCACGCCCCGGTTCGTCGCCGGCGCAACGCTCTCGATCCTCGGCATCTTTCTCGTCAGTGTCCTCGTCCAGTTCGTGACGGCGACCGACATGGCGATGGTCGGGGTCTCGATTCCCGGCAACGAGGTCGGCGGTCCCGATGCCTGGCCGGCGGCCGGGGGCGTCTTCCAAGTCTTGCAGAACGGCGGCTTCGATCCGCACATCGCCGAGGGACCGGACAACTGGAACGACGGCGCCTGGCTATCCGCCGGGCTTCTGGCGGCGATTCTCCTCGTACTAGTCCAGATGATCAACGGCGTGCTCTCGGTGCTCGAGAGCCTCTTAGTCATCGTGGGTCCGCTCTGCCTCGCCGCCTATGCATTGCCGGCGACCGAGCGGGTCACGAACCTGTGGCTCAAGCTGCTGACGGCGATCCTCGTCGTGCGCTTCGCGTGGACCATCGCGTTCATCCTGTTCAGCCTCGAGGCGTTGCCGCACATCGGGCCAACGGGCAACCCACCGACCGTCGGCGACATGAACGCCCTGCTCGGGCTGTCGACCGGCGCGGCGGCGCTGATGCTCGTGCTGCCGCTCGTCCTGCTGCCGGTCGCGATGGGCGGCCCGGGCGCCCTGAAGCCAAGCAGATGAACGACCGCGGCCTCGTCGACGTCCCGGAGAACGCGGTCCGAAGTGAGTCGCTCGCGTTCGGCCTGTCCGCTCCGCAGCTCGGGATCCTTGGCGCGGCCGTGGCGTTCGGCGCTGTCGCCAACCTCCTGCCGTTGTGGGCGCCATTCAGGGTCGTGCTCATCGTCGTCGGGATCGCGCCCGTCGTCCTGGCCGCGATCCTGCCGATCCGCGGCGAGCCCGCCTATCGCTGGGTCATCTGGGCTGTCCGATTCCGGCGTGGGCGACGGTCCTGGCACGCGGTCCTGGAAGGGCCAGATAAGTCGCAGCTAAGCGACGCGGCGGACACTCTTCTCAACCGCGAACAGGAACCGGTGCAGCGGCGCACCGGAATGCGCTGGCGGAGCTGGCCGACGCGCGATAATGCCCAGCCTGCGCCACTGCTGGCAGCCGATCCCGGGACGGAGCCCATCGCCCCGGTGACAAGCCATGGCGCACCCGAGGGCCGGGGGTTGAGGCCGATGGAGGAGCAGGCAACTCGACTACGCATCGTCGGATCGGAAGAGGACGGACATCGGGACCCGGATCTTCCGGACGATGACGGAGAGGCGCAGGAGCGGCCTCTCGCAGTCCCCCATGTGCTGCCCGGTCCACGCCTGATCTGCGTCGCGAGCTTCGCTGGCGGCGTTGGGAAGACGACGCTCGCCGTCGAGATCGCGACACTCGTCGCCGATCGCGCCCGAGTGCGGACCCTCGACGGCGACGAACAACCCGTCCGGGTGCTGGTGCTCGATGCGAGCCGGGCCGCAAGCGCAGTCGGCCTCCGGCTCGGTCTCGACCCGGCGGCGCTCTCGGCGGCCTGGAGCCATCGGATCTGGCGGGATCCGGGCGCGGTCAGCGAATTCGCCCAGCCGACCCGCTGGCGGGTCGATGTCGTAACGCTGCCACCCCATCCGCAGCTCGCGGAGCGCGATGGGCAGGCGGGCGAACCCGGCCAGCCGGCGTTCGGGGTGCTCGAGGCCGACGCGATCCTTGAGGGTGCCCAGGCGGTCGGCTATCACCTCATCGTGGCCGACCTCGGCGGCGTCCTGGAAGGCGGTCACCGCCAGCTCATCGACCAGGCGGACGTGGTTTTGGGTGTGGTGCGCCCGACGATCGAATCGCTGCCGGACATCTTTCGGCTGGCGACCGTCCTGCGAGGCCAGGGGATGGGACGAAAGCTCGTGATCGTGGCCAATCAAGCTGACGACGATACGGAGATCGGTCGGATCGCCCGCGAGGTCAGCGTGCCGCTGGTCGGGCGGGTCTCGCCCAATCCGGCCTTCACCACCGCAGCCGACCGAGGGGAACCGGCGTGGTCCGTGGCTCCGGCTCTGGCCTCGGACATCGCCGACGTCGCACGGGCGGCGTGGCCGCTTCTCGGCGAACGAGGGGCCCGGGCGCGCGGCCGAGGCTCGCTGTTGCGGACCGCACGAGGCGCGTTGCCGGCGCCCGGGAGTGGCGAGCGATGAGCGGCGAGCGTGCACCGGACGTCGCCCGCGTCCCACTGTCGGCCGCGACTCTCGGGACGGTCCGGCGAATGCTCGTCGGTCGTCTGTCCCCTGAAGTCCTCAACCCATTCGCCCGAACGCCCGACAACGAGGCCCTCCTGCGTCGAACGATCGGCGAGATCCTGGCCGAGCCCGAACTCGACCTGGATGCGTCGCCAGCGCTCATCGCCGCCGTCGAGGCGGTCGTGTGCGGCCTCGGACCCCTGCAGCCGCTGGTCGACGATCCGGACATCGGGGACATCCTCGTCAATGGCCCGAACGACGTCTTCGTCGAGCGATCGGGTCGGCTCGAATCAACAAACGTGACCCTCGGCTCCGAGCGCGAGGTGATCGAGATCTCTGAGCGTATCGCCGCCCTGGCGGGGCGGGAGCTGTCCGTTGCCCATCCCGTGGTCGATGCCCGGATGCCGGACGGGTCGCGGGTGAACGCCGTCATCCCACCAGTCGGCGGTCCGTACCTCTCGATCCGAAAGTTCAACCGGCTCCGGCTCGATCTGGTGCCCGGCGGGCGTCACGGCCGGAGTTGGGTCAACGAGGGCGGCCTGTCGGTTGAGATGGCCGACTTCGTGGCACGCCTCGTCCGCGCCAAAGCCAACTTCCTCGTGGCCGGTGAGACCGGTGCCGGCAAGACGACGTTCCTGCGCTCGATCACCGACCTCTTCGATCCGACCGAGCGGATCGGCGTGGTCGAGGACACCGCCGAACTCGCCCTCGAGAACCCGGATCGCTTCAACCTCGAGACGCTCCATCCCCATGACCTCGCGGCGGGCGAGGCTGATACGCGCCTACTCGATGTCGGCGATCTCGTCGGGAATGCCCTGCGGATGCGGCCCGACCGC
>JBBQDL010000073.1:0-5586 GCA_038319665.1 Candidatus Limnocylindrales bacterium | reverse complement strand
GTGAACACGACCTCCTCGAGCACCCGCCGCAGGGGCACCGCGTTGAAGTCCTTGTTCGGAACCTCGATACCGACCGCGCTCTTGCCCGGGATCGGTGCCTCGATCCGCAGCGACTGGGCGGCGAGCGCCATCGCCAGGTCGTCCGACAACCCCTCGATCCGGCTCACCTTGACGTCGTGCGCGGGCTCGACCTCGTATTGGGTGACGACGGGGCCTGCATTGCGGCCGACGATCTTGGCCGGGATCCCGAAGCCGGCCAGCTTCCGGACGATGATCTCCTCGTTCCGCGCGTGGACCGACGCGTCGCCGCCGGCATGCACCGGCATCGCTACGTCCTCGAGCGTCGTGATGGGCGGCAGGATGTACTCGATCCGATCCTTGGTCCGGGGCGAATCGCCGGCGTCCGTGACGTCGTCCGGGTCGCGGAGCGGGCGGAGGGGCACGAGCGTGGCCGAGGTCGCCGCGCCGCGCTGCGGGGCGAACGTGTTCGAGGTCTGTCCCCGGCTCGGGATGGCGGCCGGGATGGGATTGTCGTCTTCGCCCCAGGCCCCGGTCTGGCCCGGTGATGGTGCGGGCGGGATGGCCTTGCCGTTCGTCCGACCGGTGCGTCCGTTGGTCGACGGCTCGCTCACCGGGGCCGGGGCGTCCCCCACCTCGGGCGGCGTTCGGCGCATCGATGCGGCGGCGGTCGAGCCGAACCAGCGGGCGGTCCCGACGGCTGGATTCAGGAGCTGCCGGAGCGGGATCCCGAAGCCGATGATGAGGCCGAGGATGGCAAGACCGACGAGTAGCACAAAGGCGCCGGGAGCCGACACAAGGTGGCTCAGCGTGTCGGCCAATGCGCGACCGATCTTGCCGCCCGAGAAGCCTCCGGCGAAGACCTGGATCGCACCGACGACGCCGGCGTACGTGATCGCCAGGCCCAACAACGTGATCCCCCAACCCGAACCGGGGCGCGTGCCCGGGCCCCATTCGAGCCACCAACCCGCAAGCAGCAGCAGGAAGGGCAGCAGCCAGCGCATCGTCCCGAACCAGGGAGCGAATGCATCTGTCCACCATCGGGTCAGGGTCCCCTGGCCGTGGCCGAGGGGCATCAGCGCGATGAGGGTTATCGCGCCGAGGACGAGCAACGTCAGCCCGATGATCGAGCGGACGACCTCAGGCGTGAGCCGCGAGCTCCAGGCACTCTTCGACCGCGCCCTCGGTGGGCGCCCGGGGGGCTTTCGAGCCGTCGCGCGACGGCGGGTGGCCATGGGTCAGACCTCGACGACGACCGGGAAGACCATCGGTCGCCGCTTCGTCTGCTCATACAGGAAGCGCGAGACGCCGTCCTTGATCTGGGTCTTGAGCAGCCCGATCTCGCTGATGTGGTCGCCCGGCGTGTGGATCGCCTCGATCACGCGCTCGAGGGCCTCCTTCATGATCGGGTCCTGCTCGTTGAGGTGGACGAAACCACGGGTGATGATCTCGGGCTGCCCGATCACCGAGCCGGTCTGCTTGTCGACGGTGACGACGATCATGAACATCCCGTCGTTGGCCAGCGCCCGCCGGTCGCGCAGGACGATATCGCCGACGTCGCCGACCGAGAGCCCGTCGACATAGACATAGCCGGCGGTGACCGGCGCCGCGCGCCGGGCTGACCCGTCGGCCGAGAATTCGATCGGCGTGCCGTTCTCGATGATGAACACGTTCTCGGGCGCGACGCCGGTCTCGATGGCGAGCTTGCCGTGCTGGACCTGCATCCGGAATTCGCCGTGCATCGGGATGAAGTGCTTCGGCTTGGTCAGTCCGAGCATCAGCTTGAGCTCTTCCTGGCTGGCATGGCCCGACACATGAGCCCGCTTGATCGTGTGGTAATAGACGTTGGCGCCGGCCTTGAACAGGTTGTCGATCGTGCGCGAGACCGATTCCTCGTTGCCCGGGATCGGGCTGGCGCTGACGATGACCGTGTCCCCGGGCTGGATTTCCACGAAGCGATGGTCGCGGTTGGCCATCCGGGCGAGACCCGCCATCGGCTCGCCCTGGGCGCCGGTCGTGGCGATGACCAGCCTGGGGTCCGGATGGTCCTTGATCTTGTCCTTGGGGACGATGTGCGACGGGTCGTATTTGAGGTAGCCGAGGTCCGTCGCGATCCGGAAGTTCTGCTCCATCGAGCGCCCGATGACCGACACGCTGCGGTGCATGTCGGCGGCGGCGTCGAGGACCTGCTGGACGCGCGCGATGTTGCTCGCGAAGGTCGCTACGATGACGCGGCCTTCGAGCGGCTCCATGATCTCGCGGAAGGCCTCGCCGACGGTCCGCTCGGACGGCGTATAGCCCGGGTTCTCGGCACGTGTCGAGTCCGAGAGGAGGCATAGCACGCCTTCCTGGCCGAGACGCGCGAGGATCGCGAAGTCCGAGAGCTTGCCGTCGACCGGCGTGTGGTCGAACTTGAAGTCGCCGGTGTGGACGACCGTCCCGACCGGCGTACGCAGGGCGATCCCCATCGCGTCGGGGATCGAGTGGCCGACACGGAAGGGCATGACGTGGAACGCCCCGATGTCGATCTCGTCGTCCGGCTCGAGCGCGATGAGCGGGTTGTTGTGGAGCCGGTGCTCCTTGATCTTGTTGCCGAGCAGGCCGCGGGCCAGCGTCGAGGCGTAGACCGGGACGCCCGGGAATTCCGGGAGGACGTAGGGCAGCGCGCCGACGTGGTCCTCATGGGCATGGGTGATGAGGAATGCCTTGACGTTGGCTCGGCGTTCCTTGAGGTAGGTGATGTCGGGGATCACGAGGTCGATGCCGAACATCTCCTCGTCGGGAAACATCAGCCCGCAGTCGATCACGACGATCTCATCGCGATATTCGAAGACGTACATGTTCTTGCCGATCTCGCCCACCCCGCCGAGCGGGATGATACGGAGCGGCTCGTCTGAGGTCGGTGGCATGGGGGTCCTTGGCATGGGTCAGAAGAGGGTCAGTTCTAGGGGTTCGGTGGGTTCGATCGCTACTGGCGCCGCCGGCTCCGGCTCTGGCGCCGCGTGCTCGCGTCGCCGTCGGGACTCGAGCAGCGCAGCCGGGACGTTGGCGATATCGGTGTAGCTCTCGCGTTCGATGGCGGGCGTCCGGAGGGCGGCCGCCGGGTGGTACATCGCGAAGACGAGCGCCGAGCTGGCACCCGTGGCCGGATCGACCGGCCGGATCGTGCCATGCGCTTGCGAGATCCGCGCCCCCGGCATGAACGTCCCCATCGAGAAACGTCCGAGCGTCACGACGACCGCCGGGTCGAGGACTTCCAGCTGGCGCCGAAGGTATGGGGCACAGGCCGCGATCTCGTCGGGCAGCGGGTCGCGGTTGTCGGGCGGCCGGCATTTCACGACGTTCGTGATGAAGACGTCCTCGCGCCGCCAGCCGATGGATGCCAGCAGCTTGACCAGCAGGTCGCCGGCTCGACCGATGAACGGGCGGCCGTCACGGTCCTCGTTGAAGCCTGGGCCTTCGCCGACGAAGACGACCTCGGTCTCGGAGTCGCCTTCGCCCGGCACGGCCCGGGAGCGCATCTCGTGGAGTCGACAGTTCGTGCAGACGCGGACCTCGGCGGCGATCGCCTCGAGCGCCGACCGGCGCTCGGCCTCGGTCACGCCGTGGCCCCAGGGGCTCCGAGCGCTGCGGCAGGCTCGGGGCCGGCGTACGGGCTCGCGCCGCGGGTCGCCGCCGGCCGGATCCAGTCGCGTTCGCGCAGCGCCTCGGCGAGCTCGACCGCGTTGGTCGCCGCGCCCTTGCGCAGGTTGTCCGAGACGACCCAGAAGGCGAGCCCGCGATCGTCGGCGATCGAGACGTCGCGCCGAACGCGCCCGACGAAGATCTCGTCGCGACCGGCTGCCTCGGTCGCGAGCGGGTAGCGGTGTTCGGTCGGATCGTCCTGGACGACGACGCCTGCGACCGCGGCGAACAGCTCGCGCGCACGCTCCGGCGTCACTGGCTCCCGTGTCTCCACGTGGACCGCCTCGGAATGGCTCACGAAGACCGGGACGCGAACAGCCGTACACGAGATCCGCAGGTCCGGGAGGTGGAGGATCTTGCGGTTCTCGGTGACGACCTTCCATTCCTCCTTGGTGTAGCCGTTGTCCAGGAAGAGGTCGATCTCGGGGAGCGCATTGAATGCGATCGGATGGGGGTAGACATTGACGGCGGGGGTCTCGCCCGTCACGTGGGCGCGGATCTGGCCTTCGAGCTCGGCGATCGCGTCGGCACCGGTCCCCGAGACGGACTGATAGGTGTCGACCACCACCCGTTCGAGACCGACCGCATCGCGTAGCGCCATCAGGACCGGCGCGAGCTGCATCGTCGAGCAATTGGGGTTCGCGATGATGCCCGGGTGTCCTTCCAGGTCGTCGGGGTTGACCTGCGACACGACGAGCGGGATCGCCCGGTCCATCCGCCAGGCGGACGAGTTGTCGATCACGGTCGCGCCGCGGGCGACAGCGGCAGGCGCCAGCTCGCGAGACACGTCAGCGCCTGCCGAGAAGAGCGCGATGTCGACGCCGTCGAAGGCTTCGGGGACGGCCTCGCCGATCTCGAGGGTGCGGCCATCGATGGAAATCGTCCGACCGGCCGATCGCCCGGAGGCGAGCAAGCGCAATCCACCGACCGGGAATTCCCGTTCGTTGAGGATCTGGATCATCGTCCGTCCGACGGCGCCGGTGGCTCCGACGACCGCGACGGTCAGG
The DNA here is from genome assembly GCA_038319665.1 of Candidatus Limnocylindrales bacterium. Classification (GTDB taxonomy): domain Bacteria; phylum Chloroflexota; class Limnocylindria; order Limnocylindrales; family CSP1-4; genus SPCO01. Next base: position 877 of record JBBQDL010000073.1, on the reverse strand, counting down.
GCTTGATGGTTCATGAAGGGGACGGCTCCACTCGCACTTGTCGCTCGGACGGGCACGGCCGGAGTATAACAGCGGCCTCTTCCGGACCGACGTCGGGACGTTACGCCGCGTGCACGAAATGGGCGAGCCGCCGGTCGCCCGGCGGCTCGTTTCGTCAAGCGCGGGGAACCCGGATCAGACCGGATCCTTGGCCAGATGGCGCTGCATCGCGGCCTTGCGTGAGAGGTTGATCCGGCCCTGGCGATCGACCTCGGTAACGACGACCATGACCTCGTCGCCGACGGACACGACGTCCTCGACGGTCGGCACGTGGTAGTCGGCGAGCTCGCCGATGCGGACCAGGCCTTCCTTGCCGGGCAGGATCTCGACGAAGGCGCCGAAGCCCATGATCCGGGTGACCTTGCCGAGATAGAGCGAGCCGATCTCGACTTCCTTGGTCAGGCTCTCGATCCAGGTGATCGCCTTGCGGGCGTTCTCGCCGGAGACGGCCGCGATCTCGACCGTGCCGTCGTCCTCGACGTTGATCTCGGTCTGGGTCTCTTCCTGGATCTTGCGGATCATCGATCCACCCTTGCCGATGATCTCGCGGATCTTCTCGGGGTTGATCTTGATGGTGGTGATGCGCGGCGCGAAGTCGCTCATGTCCGGGCGAGCCTCGGGCATGACCTCGGTCATCTTGTCGAGGATCTCGAGGCGCGCCGCGAGGGCCTGCGCCAGGCCACCGCGGATGATCGCTTCGTTGATGCCCTGGACCTTGATGTCCATCTGCAGGGCGGTGATGCCGTCCCGCGTGCCGGTCACCTTGAAGTCCATGTCACCGACCGAGTCCTCCTTGCCGAGGATGTCGGTCAGGACGACGAAGCGGCCATCGGGCTCG
>JBBQDL010000072.1:0-6355 GCA_038319665.1 Candidatus Limnocylindrales bacterium | reverse complement strand
TGGCGTGAACCCGGCGCGGTCACCCCACCGAGCGCGGGGCCTGCCCCGGCCTTCGGCGTGCGAGCGGACCCGACCGACGCCACCACTCATGCCGGCGAGGTTCCCGCGGGACCCCCCGACCCGACCGACCGCGACGGATCCGCGATGGCGCGCGTCCCAGGTCGTGTTCACCGTCGGCACCACCAGCACGGCCTTCAAGGCGGCCGCTGGTGGCAACATCCCGGCGCTGGGCGGCGCCGCGATCCTGGCCGGGACTCCCGAACTCGATGAGGAGGATCGTGGGCAGGATCGGAAAAACGACGTGAAGGTAGACCCGGAGGCGAGGACCGCCGCCGGCCCGTCGAAGGAAATAAGAAGTGGCACACAGCGAGCGGCCCGGACGCAACTCGAGGACACGAGCGATGAGTGGCGGCCAGTGGGCGGTCGGGGCCGGACCGGGCGAGTTTGGGCCAGCGATCGCGACCGTCTCGACGCGCGCGAGGCATGACGATCCTCGCTCGCCATCAGCCGCACGGTCCATCCTCCTCCTGTGTGCGAAGGAGCCCTTCGTACCGAGGCGACCCGAAGCTGGCGCTGGCCAACACGAGACAGGTCTACCGCTCCCTGTCAGTTAGCCGCCATGCATGCGTCCGTGACCGCAGGTCCGAATGAGCCCCGAGGCAGCGATCCAGAGATGGAGGCGGGCGTCCTCCACGGCGTCGAGGGGGGCGAGGCCACGCTGGTTGACCTCGGCACGCACCGCCGTGCCCACGTGGTCGCGCAGGCGGCGCGCCCACCGGCGACCGATCCAACCGGCGTGCACCCCCAACAGGCGGGCGACCACGTACCCGGCGATCACGAAGACGACCAGGCTGGTCAACGGCGAGGGCACGGGGCCGAGGACCGGAATCTGTACGGAGGTGGTGGTGTGCGCGCCCAGGATCCAGACCACGATCCACCCGGCCGAAAGGGCGATGCCGGCCGTGCTGAGGGTCTGCAGGAAGCCAATCACCGACCACCAACGGCTGGTGGGTGGGTCGAGTGGGCCGAGCGCACCGATCGAGCCGTCGACCGCCCGTTCCAGACTGCGCCGCAACGCGGTCGGCTCGAGCGTCGCGGCCAGGGTCCCGCGGACGGCGGGGCTCGCGGAGCGCAGCGCGACCGCCAGCGGCGCGCGGAGGGCCTCGACAGCCGGTGCGAGCGAAGACCGGTCGCGCCAGCGCACGAGGAAGCCCTGCGGATCGGCGACGTGCGTGTCGCGCCCCGATGCCCGATACAAGAGCGAGGTGATCCGACCCATCGGCCCGGCGCCCCGGGCTCGGGCTCGGGCCCGGGTCGCCGCGACGGCCTGGCGCTCCAGCCCCGGGAGGTCGACCGCTCGCAGGACCGCGGACGTCGCCGCCTCGACCGCGGCCGATCGGGCCCTCGCGTCGAGATACGGCGTGGCGGGACGCATCGGGTCCGCACCGGCATCTCGGGCCAGGCCATTCGCCAGCTCGACGGCCGTCGCCGCGATCCGGCCGCGGACGACGGCCTTGGCGGCGCGCCCATCGGCTAGCCAGCGTCGCAGCTCCTCGATCTCGGGCTTCGCGGCACTCGTGAGGATGACCCCGACGGGCGCCGCGGGCCTGCCTGGTCCGGACGTCCGCGCTTGCGCCATGTCGGCCTCGAGGTCGGCGCGGACCCTCCTGGCGTCCTCGCGCGACAGGCGATCGGCCTTGTTGACGATGACCACCTGGCGAGCCAGGCGGGGGAGCCATCGCCGGAGGAACTCGTCGTGCAACGTCGCGTCGTGATACTTCTCCGGGTCCGTCACCCAGGCCACGGCATCGACCCGCGGAAGGATCGCCTCCACCCGCGCCCGATGGTCGGCGACGATCGAATCCATGTCGGGCAGGTCCAGGATCGCGACGCTGCCAAGTCCGTGTGCCCGGTGCTCGCGGACGTCCTGGACGCCCAGCCAATCGAGGAGCGGCGCCAACGCGGCGCGCTGGTCGGCTGGGGCCCAGGCCATCGGCTGCCCGGTCGTCGGTCGCCGCGCGGAGGCCGGGCTCACCTTTTCGCCGGCCAGGGCGTTCAGCAGGCTCGACTTGCCGACGCCGGTCCCGCCCACCAACGCGAGCACATAGGCGTCGCCCGGGAAGCCGATCCGCCGAAGGGCGTGATCCCGGGCTTCGCGAACGGCCGCCGTCGGCAGGCCGAGCGCATCCGCCGCGTCCGCGGCGTCCAGGAGCGACCGCAGGCACCCATCTAGCGGATCCGGTAGGCCCGCGAACGCCCCGTCGCCGGCCGCCACGCCCAACGACGTCATCCGCCGGCTGATGGCAGCGCGCGGACCGCCCCGGCCGCACTTCGCAGCTCTTCCGCCAATGCCGGCAGGACCCCGGCCGGGGGGAGCAAGCGGTCGTAGCGTGCCCGTTCCTCATCGAACGTCTCGGTCAGGGCATCCTGCAACCGCCGCCGCGCGTCGGCGACGAGTTCCACCATCGCGGCCTCGCCGAAGAGCGCGGCCAGCAACTTCTGGTTGAGGAAGGCCGTACCCGCCGCGACGCCGACCTCCGCCCCGGTCAGGCCGCCGGTATGGAGGAAGGTCCCGAGCATGACGCCCGTGCCCAGGACATTGACACCCACCGACGCGCCACGGGCGAGCAGCCGCTTGGACCGGCCATGGAGCTGGATATCGGCGGCGATGCTCTCGATCCAGTCTTCGATGCGCGCTCGCAAGCGCGGGTCGAAATCGGAGGAGGGGAGCCACAGGCCGCCATTCTCGGCCACGATCGACCCCATCGTGGGTTCGTCGGACCAAGCCATCGCGGTCCGTCGAGCGGCCTCGGCCGCCTCCAGACGGGCAACGGCGACGAGGTCGTCCGTGGTGGCCGCCCGGATCTCAGCGACCGGAGCGGTCGCGGGTCGGAAGACGGCCGCGATGGCACCTCGCGCGCGGCCGATCCTCTTGGAGAAGAACCGGGTCATCTGGTCGGCGCCGACGAAGGACTGCCAGTGCCGAAGCGCTTCTTCGCGCAGGAACGTGCCCTGCCCGATCTCCTGGCGGAGCGCGACCAGGCCGGCCTCGTACGTCCGAGCCGCGAGTCGCCGCAGCGCCTCGACATCGATCGTCTCGTGGTTGGTGTCGTCGGCGATCCGGTCGAGACTTTCGTCGAGGCCGGCCAGTGAGCCCGTGAGGGCGCGGGTCGCGAGCTCGACCCGCGCGGCCCGGTCGGCGCGGAGGCGGGCGATCTCGTCGAGCACGGGCCCGATCGTGGCTGGGACCAGGCGGTCGCCGGCCTCATTCACCTCGCCCTCCTGCACGGAGACGACGTCCCGCGGCGCTAGCCCGGGTCCGCTCGCGAGCAGCGTGTCGAGCCCGGCGCCGGCAAGGAGTCGTCGGACGTCGGTCAGGATCTCGAGCCGGTCTCCAGGGTCGGGCGGCATGCGATTGACCACGACGAGCAAGGGCAGGCCCCGAGCCTGGACCCGCGCCAGGACGGACCATGGGACCTGATCGGCATAGCGGGTCGCCGTCGTCACGAAGCAGCACAGATCGGCGGCCTCGACCAGTCGATCGGCCAGCTCCCGGTTCGCCTGCTCGAGCGAATCGATGTCCGGCGCATCCACCAGCGCCAAACCAGGCTCGATGGCGTCGTCCTCGACGAAGCGAACCTGATCCCTCGGAAGCCCGGCCAAGGCCCCCTCGACGAGCGCGGCCCGATCGCCCGGATGGGCGAGGACGACGGCGACCCGAGTGGTGGGTCGCAGGACGCCGGTCCGGCTCGAGGCTCGACCCGCGATCGTGTTGAAGATGGTGCTCTTCCCAGCACCCGTTGGACCGACGAGGAGCACTACGAGCGGTGCGTCGAGGGACAGCGCACGGACCCGGACGTGCGCCCGGAGATGGTCCGCCAGTCGGCGGGCTCGACCAGACGCCGCTTCGTTTCTGGGATGCGACGCGAGACGTCGCTCGGCGAGCGCCTCAAGGCGCTCGACGAGGGCGCGCAGGTCCGCGGGAGCCGAGCCGGTCACCGGAACGAGGCTACGCGCTGGCGTGTCTGCCGGGAACCGCCGCGCCGCGGGCAACGGTCGCAACGAGATTACAGCCGGCGCCTAATGGCGCCTTGGTCACCAAGTCCAAGGACATGATCAGCGGGCCGCAGTCCGATCGGACACGCGGAGATCCCGACGATGGGTTCCGGGCCCATGTGAGCCATCGCGAACCGCGAGGTTCGGCCAATTCAGTTAGGCGGCGGTGCGTCGACCCATGAACATCCGGTAGACCAGGACGACGATGATGGCGCCGATCACGGCCACGACGATGCTCGTGATGTTGATGCCCGTGACGTCGGCGACCTTCAGGACCGTACCCGCCAGGAAGCCGCCCACGACGGCGCCGATGATCCCGAGGATGATCGTCTCGATGACGCCTTCCTTGCCGCCCATGATCAGGTTCGTGATGAAGCCCGCGATGGCACCGAGGATGATCCACGCGATGATTCCCACCAGGGCTTCCTCCCAATGTTCGATCGGACGCCGGCGTGGTGGGCCCACGACGGAGGCAAGACCAGTTTGACGACAGTACGGCCGCTGGACAAGGGATGAGGCGTCACCGGAGCCCTTCTTGCTTACGGTTTGCTAACGATTGACGCCCAGAACCGTCAATCCGGATGCACGGCATCAGCCCACCATCATCTACTGATTCGCTGGTACCCCCACCCAGCGATCGCCTTGTCAGGGACGACGATGAGGGCCCGGACTTCGGGCTCGACCGGAGGCCGGCCGGGATGACCCATCCCTGTAGGTCTGTCCACTTCTTCGTGGCCTCCTTTCGTCAGCCAATGGCGTGCGTGCGCGCTCAAATCAGGTCAAGAGCTTGGTGCCTCGGCCGGAAGGCGTGATGTCCGGGTCTGGAAGGCGCGCATGAGGCCGATTGGTCGGATCTGCTCGCGGTACGGCTTGCCCGCGCAGCAGCGATCGAACCAGTGTGGAGAAGGTCCGGTGTTGTCGAGCCGTCCCGGTCAGCGCCGGGACGTCGAGCCCGACGAGTCGTTTGCACCGGCTCCAAGGCCGGTCATCGTCGGACGCAGTTCATGACGGAAGCGGATGTCCTCCGGAGCATGCGTTACAGACACAGGCACGGAACGGGTCGGGAAAATGAATGACGGTGGGCGTCGCCGCGTGTTCGCAATGCATGAGGCCGGTACGGTCACGCCCTTTTCGCGGAGCCGGGCCGATGATAATTCTCCAGATCCGCTCCGAGGGGCGCCCGAGTGCCATCAGTCACCAAGATCTCACGCATCGTCCAAATCGCCACACTGCCGGAGACCCGACGGGCGATCGTGGCAGCCGCGCGGTCGGACACCCTGCGTACGATCCTGCGTCGCGCCTCGAGCGACCGGAATGGCTTGATGCGGGACCTGAGGAATCCCGCGAATGCCCGAGACGTGATCCGCGGTGTGGCCCGACATCCGGCCGCGCACGAACTCGCGGATGCCAGCCTCCTGATCATGCCTGGCCGGTATCTGGCGGTCCGTTTGGGGGCGAACTGGGCTGCCCGTCGCCTGCTCCGTCGCCTGCTCCGTCGCTATGTCGATCGTCCGGCTGATGTCCTGCAGTCGGACGATCTCGACGCACACCGACCCAGGAAGAACGTCATGCCTGGGCCGCGCTAGGATGCCGAGTCGCACCCGGGCTATGGTTCCCGTATGGCGTGCGAGGAGGCCGCGGGAAAAGATGCGAATGGCAGACCTCCAAGCCGGCTGGTCGGTTGTCGGGAATGACGGCGGTCTGGTGGGGACCGTTCGGGACGCGGGCCAGAACTACCTCCTCACCTCGACGTCTGGGCTGGGGCGCGCCCTGTACATCCCCGCTTCTGCGATCGCCAATGTGGAGGACGAGGTCGTGTACCTCTCGGTCGCCCATCGTGACGTAGGCAAGATGGGCTGGGAACAGCCGCCCCGGGATGACGATTCCCTCTCGAGGTCGCCCGAGACGGACCTGCATCGGCACGTCTGAGCGGACGCGTTCGCGGTCGCGCAAACGCGCTGAGGATTACGCTTACGCGGTCGTGAACCCTCTTCCAGGCGCGGCGCTACGCAATGCGCCCGCCCGATCCAGCTCCTGGACCAGCCGATCGATCGTTCGGAGCGACGGCGGGCTCTGCTCACGCAACCGCCACGCTGCGAGGGGTACCCGCATCTCGTCTCAACGGATCGCTCCGCGTGGTTTCACCGCGCACAATGCTGTCTAAGCTTGCAATTAAACCGCCTCAGGCGGCCTTCTTGAGCGCCGGGTAGCGGGTTCGTGGAGGACGGCGGGTGCCCTTCGGCCGTCCGGGACCGGCCGTCCGGTATTTCGGTGGACTGGCTGGCGTGCCGAGCATGGC
>JBBQDL010000071.1:0-6701 GCA_038319665.1 Candidatus Limnocylindrales bacterium | reverse complement strand
CTAGCGCAACTACTCCGCTGACTGGTACTTCTGGGGCAGGACCCGGCCGCCGGCAAAGTTGACGATCGGGCGTTGGGGAGCGCGATTTCCTGGGTGGTCTACGCTCGTTTCGGAAGCGGCAGGCTCCCGTCGGACAGAGCGCGGTTCAGCCGGCCAACCAGACACTCGACGACGCGATCCGGGTCGCCGTCCAGTTCCGCGTAGGTCGCCTCCGTCCAGGCCTCGTACTCGTCATCGTCGAACTTGGGCGCATCCGACATGAACGACCGCTGCACGATGGTCAGGCTGCGAGCCCCGGAGATCCTCGTGACCGCAATGCCGAATCGCCAGTTGCCCACGAAACGCGACTCCGCAGCGATGGTCCGGGCCCAATCGACGACGCGGTATGCGAGGCCGAAGATCACCACCTCGATGATGACCGGGACGTCATCGCGGAAGATGTCCGTGGCTCGCGCCGAATACAGGCGAAGGCCGCCGTTCTCATTGACCTCGAGTTCGAGCGCGCTGTCTTCCCGGTCGCTGGCGGCGCTCGCTCGCTCGCCGTTCCACGATCGCAACGCCCAGCCACGCTGACCTCGAACTACCCGGAAGGCAGATGAGATGTCTGGCGCCCATTCCGCCGTGAGCCGCGGCGCGCGGTCCCGGAATGTGCCGGACAGCCACTCCCGCCACTTCTCGCCGGCGACCGGCAGGAGCATCTCGGCGTCGGCGAAGACCGGCTCAGCGACGACGAAGAGGTGGCCGCTGTTTCGCCCATCCCCGCTGATTGGGTCGCGCTCGACTTCCGCCCGAAGGATCGACCGGATGTCGAACTCAGCCTGGCGCCGCTGGTCGCGGATACGGCGAACCTCGGCGTCGCTCAGGCGGATGTTCGTGGAGTCGCCGCGCCCTCGATAGACACCATCGACCATGTGCGGCGCCATCGGTGAGGCCGGGACCGAGATGACGAGGTAGCCCATCCCGGATTGCGCCGCCGCCGCCGGGATTTCGTGGCACACGACGAGGAGGGGCGGTTCGACCCGACTGCGGCCGACCTGGTCGATCCGCTCCTTCATGCCGGCGAGCCTGATCGGCGACGCGGTCGGTGGGTTGGTCGCCTCATCGACCCCGACGACGATAACGCCGCCATCGACGGCGAACGAGGCGAGGTCGATCGCCAAGCCCAGGTTGGCCTTGTCGCCGGCCGCGCTCATCTTCTTGAAGTCGACGTGGTGGCCCTCGACCAGGAGCCGGTCGGACAGGGCGGCCTGAAGTTCGTCCTCAGTCGTCGGGATCCAGCGGTCGCCTGCCATCGCCGAATCTTACCGGCGGGCGGCGGGCGGCCTGACCGCCGTGGCCTGCATCAGTCCGCCAGCCCGTAGTACGCCAGCAACTCGGCGAGCGCGGCAACTGCAATCCGCACCCCAAGGACAGTCATCTGCAGGGACAGGTCGTCGTTCGCGGTGACCTTCATGAGTTGGCCACCGGGGACCGGGACGGCGTTGTCGACCGCCTGGTTCTTCGTAGTTATGCCCTTCCATTGCATGCCATGGGCATAGGCGCTCAACAACCGGTACATCGCTCGCCCGGGGCCGGGCTCGAGCCCGATGTAGGCGCCGAACAGGGCGGTCATCTTGGGCGCCTTGACCACGCCGATCTTGTGGGCCGTTCGCTCCGCCAGCAGTTCCGCCCGTCGATCCGCACCGCTCTTGGCCGGCGGCTTGAGGTTCTCGACGGGGAGCCCGAAGTCGTGCTCGAAGTCGTGGCGGTTGCCGTAGTCCTCGAGCAGCAGGGCCACACCGCGACCGATGCGTTCGCCCGAGTCGGCCCGAGGGTCGATGAGCCAGCGGCATGCCACGGCGCCTTCCATGGCCCCGCGAATGAGGGTCATGTGGACGGTGTTCGGCTGCACGCCAGACGTCAGGAGCCGGTTCCAGATGACGAGATGCTCGATGCCGCTCGACAGGTGGTCTACCGCTAGGATCTGGCCGTGATGACCGAGCGGGGCGGCGGCATCCTTGGCGGCCTCCGACCCGGGAGCCGCGCCGGCTTTCGCGGCGGCATGAAGGCGATCGAACAAGCCCGGGGCCTGGGCAAGAGCCTCGGCGAGCCGGGCCGTGATTGCCGGGTCCTGGTTGTCGTCCGCGTCGACAGCGCTCATCTCGCGGCTCGGTCGATCTGGGCGCGGATCAAGGCCTCTCCGTCCTGCCAGTAGGCGCTCTGGCCGGGGTCGACGCCTCGCCCATTCGCCTCGACCGACCACGCCTCGAGTAGGGCGTCCGTCTTTTCTGCCGGCACGTGCCAATGGTCGCGGATCCGGTTTCGGAGGCCCGCGCGCTGAGCCTCATGGATACGGCTGCGTCGGAGGTCCATCAGCGGCGAGGATACCAACAATCGAACAATTGTTCTATCTCACTGACCAAGTTGGCGCGGCGACGACGATAGGTGCCAGACTGCCGGGGTGGATGAATCGGCGGTGATCGCTGGCTACGACCGACTCCTGACTTCAGTTGGCGATCGGGCCGACGACATCGCAGCCCGCCCGGTCGTGACGCACTGGCCCCACGTTGGCAGTGCCTATCGTGGACTGGTCGTCGTGGGCCAGGCGGTCTACGGCTGGGCCGACGACTACCAAGCGAAGCACTTCCGAACCGAAGCCGGGCGATCGGAAGCGATCGCAGCCTTTCGCGCCCGCGTGGACAAGCCCGACCCGCTGCATTGGATCGACACACACCCGGTCCGGAACTCGCCCTTCTGGCGGGCGGTGCGGCTGATCGTCGAGGGCCTTGAGCCCGACCTCGATGCGCCCTGGTACGCGCGCTTTGCCTGGGTCAACCTCTACCCGGCAGCACCCGAGGATCCGCCCGGCAATCCCGGCGGACCGCTCAAGGAGGCCCAAGACCCGCATGTCGGACCACTCTTGCGAGCCGTGACCGACATGCTCGACGCCAAGCGGGTCATCGCCGTGGTCGGCCCATTTTGGTGGCTCGCGGCGGGCCCGGCAGACCTTGAGGACTTACCTGAGCGACCACGTCCCCTCTACCGCGGCGGCCGCGCGCACGATCGGACCTGGGTGGTCGGCTGGCACCCAACGGCGCTCGCTACCGCGGCTTTGACGCCGAGCCCTACGCCAAGGTCATCATCGACGCGGTTGCCGAGATCGAAACGGACGCGGAACCTAGCGGCCATCCGAGCGAGTCAAGTCAGGCGTAGATCGACGGCAACTCCTCGTCTCGGCGGGGTGAAGTCCGCGCACCCCGGCGCCGTCGCTCAGGCGCTTGGGGCCGCGGCCTGCGATACGGTTGACGCCACGGACGAACCTAGTCGGCCTCGCCAACATTGAGAGACCCATGTCCCCAGCACGCCCGGCCGTGCCCTACAGGATGCTCAGATCGATCGACAGCGGCGGCTACGCGGAGGTCTTCCGCGCCGTTGCGCGGGACGGTGACGGAACGGAGGTTGCCCTCAAGCGGCCTCACGACTTTGACGAGGCGCGCGAACGGATGGAACGGGAGATCCGCGTCCAGCGCCGCCTCGACCACCCGAACATCATGCCGATCATCGATGCTGACGACGACAACTCATGGTTCGTCATGCCGCTGGCGGAGGGCAACCTCGAGGACCTCTTGGCGTCTGGTCGGCTTGGCGCAGACCGGCAAGCCATCGCCGTGGCCGTCCTGAGATCCATCGGCGCTGGCCTGGAGCGCGCCCATGGCGAGCATGCGATCCACCGTGATGTCTCCCCGCGGAACATCTTGGCCCTGGACGACGGTAGCGGGGACCTGCGCTGGGTCCTTGCCGACTGGGGGATGGTGAAGCGTCCGCCGGGGGAGACCACGAACCGACTGACCGCGACCGGCGTCGGAGCCGGCACGCGTGGGTTCGCGGCACCTGAGACCTGGATCGACGGCCATGTCGCTGACGAGCGAGCGGACATCTATAGCCTCGCTCGAGTGGTGGCGTGGCTCCTCACCGGCACCAGGCCCATCCCCAACGTCGTCCTGCGACCTGATGGGCCAATGCGAGGCCTCGTCATCGAGTGCACCTACATCGAGCCAGAGCGTCGGATCCAATCGATGACCGGCGTGCTGCAGCGTCTGGACACCCTGCTTGCAGTGGCGCCGGCGTCGCCCGAGAGCGACCTCCAGGAACTGGTTGATCGCGCCATCAGCAACGGCGACGACGTAGCGGCCCAAGTGATGCAGGTCGCGTCCGAGCACGAGGAAGATGCCGACCTGTACTTCGATGAGGTCGCCAGGCTTCCAGTCGAACAGGTCGAGCGATTCACAGGAGTGGACCCGATCACGGCCGCGGCAGTAGCGACAACCATGCTTGAGCATCTCCGCTCGGCGGACTGGGGCCGTCGCGACTTCAACTACGCCAACGTGCCCCTGGGTTGGGCGCACGCGGTCCTGAAGACGTTGCTAGACGACGGCGAGGAGGGCCCCGCCGAGGACCTCGCCGTCGTGTTCTTCGAAGTCGAAACCGAGTGGAATCGCTTCAAACAGAAGGCTGCGACCTTTCGCTGGCTGCTCACCTTGTCGGAGCCGAAGGGCCAGATTGTGGCTAGGACGATGCGCCGGGCCGGCGCGCACGCGTACTACTCCGATCTCGCCGACCAACGTCCCGCAAGTCGCACTCTCGCCGCCGAGTTTCGAACCTAGTCGCGGGCGTCGAACCAGTCGTAGATCGACGGGGCGCCGTTGTAAATGCCGCCAGCGCGAGTGCGCTGACACGTGATGTCGTCGCCCCAGCAATCCTCGTGGACGCCGACCTGGCTGCTGCGCGGCCGAGCGACGATGACGCGGCGGCCATCCCGCACCTCGGCCGTCACCGTGTACCTGGTGTCCCGGCTGGAGACAACGATTGCCGAACCCGCAGCCTGAAGTCAGACGAACACCTCGTCGAAGGTCGGTCGGCCGCCGCGCCTCGCCAGTTCGTTCACTCGATCCCCTTCCATGCGGAGTTTGTTTGGCGGAAGCGTACGAGACGCCACGTACCATGCCGCCAACAGCGCCCCGCGAACTGGGCGGCGCGCGAGATCGAGCGCATCGAGGGGGCGGAAGATGAGTGACGAGGACGCCACCACCTACGGCGTGAGCAGCACTTCCCGGAGAACCGCAGACTTCGATCCGGTCGAAATCACCCTGCGCGGTGATCCCGATGGCTCCCAGCGCAGGCTGGTCCTCAGGGTGAGCGAGGTGGAGGACCCGCCGATCCCGGGCGCGACGCTCCAGGCAACCTTCGTCTACCAGCACCGTCGGAAGTCCGATGACGACTGGAGCGAGGACAACTTCAACCTGGCGACGCTGAAGGCAGGCGAGACCGTCCGTATGCAACTCCACTCGGGCGAAACCCTGAAGGTCTTCGAGGCCCTCGGTCGGTTGTACGCGGCGAGCGCCGAAGGCGTCCAGCGCGGGCGATACGCGGTCACGGTCACCAACGCCGACGCGCCCGTCGCCGTCGTGCCGAAACAGATTGCAGACCAGATCCAGGAACTTCTTGAGACCGAGGGCATCGCTGCCTTCGAGGCCATGATGAAGGCCCGGCCCGACCTCGCCGCATGGTCGTTGTCGATTGAGGAGCACCGTCAGCGAGCGGCTGATTTCGCGGAGTTCGAGGCGCACCTCGACGAGGATCCGCCGACTTGGGACGAGCATGACTGGCAGACGTTCTTCCGCCGGGCGCCTTGGATCTTCGGGCACGGGCTCGACTACACCTTCCTCGTGAACGAGGAAGCCGAACCCAACTACGGCGGACAAGACCTCGGCGGTGAGGGCGGCGCGCGCGGCGACGAGTTGATGCGCACGGCCGGCCAGTTCCGCTTTGCCGTACTCGTCGAGTTGAAGAAGCCGGGCACCGACCTCATCTCCGGCTCGAAGCCATATCGCAACGGCGCCTGGTGCATCGGCGTCGAAGTGGCGGGCGGCGTCGCGCAACTCCAGGCGAACTGCGAGCGGATCCGCCTAGCAGCCGACACCCGAGAGAATGTTCGCTACCTAGACCACCGCAACATGACCGTGGCGGATCCGCAGGCGATCCTGGTCATTGGCCACACTCGGCTTCTGGTCGACGACGACCAACGCGCGTCCTTCCATCGGTTCCGCCGTAACCTTTGGAACCCGACCGTGCTGACCTACGACGAACTGCTCGAACGCGCCCGGTTCCTTGTGGGGAAGGCGGCCGACCGCGTTGAGGCCGCGTCGGTTGAAGGTGAGGCGAGCGAGCCCGCCAGGGAGGCTCGCGGGCGGCCGCCGATCGACGAAGACGAACTAGACGACCTGCCCTTCTGAGAGCCTCCGTCAGGCGGTCGGGCGCGGCAGGGTGAAGCCTGCCGACTCCAGCACGGCGTTCAGGCGGTCATCGGTCAGGCCGCGGGCCTCGTAGACGGCAGTGGCCACGATGACCAGGGCGTCCTGAGCGAGCCTCGACCAGTCTCACCGACCGCGTGGAGGACCTTGGCGACCCTGAAGGGTTCACCAATCCGAATCACGCCGCCCGGCGATACTCGTGGATCAGGCCGCCGAGCACGTCCCGTCGTTCGACCGGCATTCGGGTAGTCCGCCGGACCTGCGGCGGTCGATTCCCGGCGGGCACGGCCAAGCTCAATCCCCGATGTGGTCTCTCGGCCATGTAGTGAGCGACGTACTCCTGGAGCACTTGCTCGAGGTGCCCCCGACCGTAGATCAGGACGTGGTCGAGGCACTCTCCGCGCACGGTCC
>JBBQDL010000070.1:0-7302 GCA_038319665.1 Candidatus Limnocylindrales bacterium | reverse complement strand
CGTCGGGTCGAGCGGGTCACCGACCTTGAGCGTCCGGGCACCGGCGACGAATGCATCCATGAACGCGTCCCAGATGTCCTCGTGGATGAACGCCCGCTGGACGCTGATGCAGACCTGTCCGGCATAGGCGAACGCCCCGGTGAGACAGCGCTTGACCGCCCACTCGAGATCGGCCGTCTTGTCGATGATCACCCCCGCGTTGCCACCGAGCTCGAGCACGACCCGCTTCTTGCCGGCCCGCTCCTTCATCCGCCCGCCGACCGTGGGCGAGCCCGTGAAGGTCAGCAGCTTGAAGCGCGGGTCGGCGACCATCCGATCACCCAGCTCGCGGGTCATCGGCAGGATGGAGACGGAACCGGCGGGGACGCCGGCCGCCTCGATGATCTCGGCGACCGCCAGCATCGTGAGCGGGTCCTTGGACGGTGGCTTGAGGATGATGGGGTTCCCCGACGCGATCGCCGGGGAGAGCTTGTGGGCCGCGAGGTTGAGCGGGAAGTTGAACGGGCTGATCGCGGCGATCGGCCCGATCGGAAAGCGCCGCGTGATCCCGACGCGATCCTTCGACGCGGGCATCAGGTCGAGCGGGATGACCTCACCGGTCATCCGTTCCGCTTCCTCGGCACCCAGGCGGAAGGTCACGGACGCCCGGTCCACCTCGACCATGGCGTCGCGGATCGGCTTGCCCGCCTCGAGCGCGATGAGGCGACCCAGCTCCTCGCGGCGATCGGTGATACCGGCGCTGATCTCGCGCAGGATCCGACCCCGCTCGTAGGCGGGGAGGTGGCGGGTGACCTCGAACGCGGCGACCGCCGCCTCGACCGCTTCCTCGTACTGCGCCTCGGTGGCGTTGTAGGTCGTGCCGGCGGGGGTCGCGTCATCGGCCGGGTTGTCCACGACGAGCACATCGGGGGACTCGACCCAGCGGCCGGCGAGGAAGATCGGATGCGGCTTGGTGCCGGCGGCGATGGCCATCTGCTCGAGTCTCCTTTTGGTACGTTGCATCGTACAACCGCGTCCCGAACCGACTGCCCAGGGAGAGGACGACCATGGCCGACGCGAACGCCTTGCGCGACACGTTTCGGGTAAAGCCCGGCAAGCGCGTTCGGCTCGAGAAGTCGGACCCAGGGGCGACCTACGGGCACGACAAGACCTCGGCGCTGGCAGCGACCGCGCTCCAGATGGTGCGCCTGCGCGACCTCCAGGACCGGCTCTGGGCGGAGTCGAAGCATTCGGTCCTCGTGGTCCTCCAGGGTATCGACGCGGCCGGCAAGGACGGCACGATCGCCAAGGTGATGGAGGCGTTCAACCCACAGGGCTGTCCGGTCACCGCGTTCAAGGTCCCGAGCGCGGAGGAGCTCGCCCACGACTTCCTGTGGCGCGTCCACAAGCGGACGCCGGCCAAGGGCGAGATCGGCATCTTCAACCGGTCGCACTACGAGGACGTCCTGGTGGTCCGCGTCCACAAGATCGTCCCCAGGGAGGTCTGGTCGAAGCGCTACGACGACATCAACGCTTTCGAGCGGACGCTGACCGAAGGCGGCACGACCATCGTCAAGTTCTTCCTTACGATCGACCGGGACGAGCAGCGGCGACGCATCCAGGAGCGCTACGACAACCCGAAGAAGCGCTGGAAGTTCAAGTTGGCCGACCTCGACGAACGCAAGCTCTGGGACGACTACCAGCAAGCGTTCGACGATGCCATCTCGAGGACCTCGACGGCGGGCGCACCCTGGTACGTCATCCCGGCCAACCGCAAGTGGTTCCGCAACCTCGCGGTCGCGACCATCCTTGCGGATGTCATCGCCGAACTGAAACCCGACTATCCGCCCGAACCCGACCTGCCCAAGGACCTGGTCATCGACTAGCGAGAGCGCAGGCGGATCGGTCCTCCCCGGGTCTTTTTGGGGGGTCGGGCTGGTCGGCAAGGGTATCATCGGGGCTTACCCGGACCGGGCGTGACCGGGTCAAGGAGGAGGATCGGATGAAGATCGGCGACGTCGACGGAATCGGCACAGGAGACGGTGAATCGAAGGGCCTCCCCATAGTCGTCGAGCGCTGACGCCATGTGGGGCGAGTTCAAGGGCTTCCTGCTCAAGACGAACGCGCTGGCCCTCGCGGTCGGCGTCATCATCGGTGTCGCCCTAGGGACGGTCGTCACCTCCCTCGTCAACGACATCATCATGCCGCCGATCGGCGTGATCCTCGGGGGGGTCGATTTCTCGCACCTGAAGATCGTTCTCAAGGCGGCCGCCGGCGGCGATCCGACCACCGAAGTCGCGATCCGCTGGGGTACGTTCATCAACACGGTGATCACCTTCGTGATCATCGCGTTCGTGGTCTTCTGGATCGCCAAGATCTTCATCAAGGAGAGCCCGGGACCGGAGGTCAAGACCTGCCCGTTCTGTATGGAGGCGAACGCGATCGGCGCGACCCGCTGCAAGGCCTGCACGAGCGCGATCTGATCGCGGCCCGCGTCAGTCAGTGGCGCGCAAGTACGAGCCGAGAACGCGCACGAATGACGTGACCGCCGCGAGGTCTTCGAGCGCGGCGGCCACATCCGGCGCGCCGGCGGCGCCGTCGACATCGGTCCAGAAGACGTACTCCCACGCGCGCAAGCGCGACGGCCGCGACTCGAGTCGCGACAGGTTGACGTCGCGCGCGGCGACAGCCTCGAGGGCTCGCAGGAGCGAGCCGGGTTCGTTGCGCACGCCGAAGGCAAGGGTCGTGCGCCATGCTTCGTCGCCCGTGAAGTTGGACGGCACTGCCGCGTCGCCGGCGGCCGCCGAGCCGATGACGATGAACCGGGTCCGGTTGTCGGGGGCATCGCCGATGTCGTCCGCAAGGATCTCCAGCCCGAACATCGCCGCCGCGCGAGGCGAGAGGAGGGCCGCCGCGCCACGCTCGCCGCGATCCGCGATCGACTTGCCCGCCCCCGCGGTGTTGTAGGTCGTCAGCAGCTGCCAGGGTCGCCGACGCAGGAAGCCCTCGGCCTGGCCGAGGGCCTGGATATGCGAATAGACCCGCTCGATGTCGTCGAGATGTTGGCCGGGGAGTGCCGCCAGGCACAGCCGGACGGGCACGACGACCTCGCCACGGATCGAGAGCTCGTGTTCGAGCAGCAGGTCGTAGTTCTCACGGACCGAGCCGTTGATGACGTTCTCGATCGGGACGACCCCGGCGGTCACGTCGCCGCCCGCGACGGTCTCGAAGACCTCCCGAAAACTGCCCAGCGAGACCCGTGGCACGTCGCCGAAGGCGTCGATCACTGCGTCCTCGGCGAAGGCGCCGGGCTCGCCGGCGTAGGCGATCGGTGGGTCGGTGGTCATCGTGCCCGAGTCTACCGGGGCGGAAAGCCGAGCAGCGGGGGCCGATATTTGGCTGAGTAATAGGAATGGCGCTCAGCGTGCGTAGCCACGTCCGAGATCTGGGCTGAATCCGGGTACTGGCAAGCGTGCAAGGCCTTGTTTCTATTACTGAGCGGAATAGGTAACCAGGCTGGGACCTGGCGGGCGCAATGAGCGGGCGCGTGCGCCCCCGCGCTACGTCAGCGCTCGAACCAGGCCGTCGTGTCGTGTGGGGCCTCGTCCTCGTCGAGATCGGCCCGCTGTTCTCGCGCCTTGCCGGCCGAGACGACCGCGCCCTTGCGGTTGCCGGCGGCCTCGGTCGCACCCGACCAGTGCGCCTCGGCGAGGACCGCGTTGAGCGCGATGATGTACGCCTCGATCGAGGCCGCGATGATGTTCGGGCCGCTGGCGACACCCGTGTACTCGCCGCTCCCCCGCTCCCCGCCGATGTCGGGCGGCGCGATCCGGACGGTGACCGCGCCGATCGTGTCCGTCCCCTCCCCGAGCGCATGGATGTCGTAGGCGAGGAGCCGCGGGTGCCCGGTCAGGACCCCGGCCAGCGCCCTGTCGACCGCCCGGTACAGCGCATCGATCGCGCCGATCCCATCGGCCGACGCCCGCCATACGTGATCGCCAGACGTGATCACGACCGCGCCCCGGCTGCGGACGTTGCTGCCGGACGACGCGGTCCAGCGGGCGAGATGCAGGGCGTCGCCGGACGTCTCGGTCATGGGGTCACCTCCGTGGGGTTGCTGTCGCGCCGCGGATCGCCGGTGGCGCGGCCGGGTCGCGGTTCGGGGCCGTCGTGAAATGGCGCTCGTCCCGGCGCCGCAGCTCGGAGCCGGATTTCCAGATCGCATACTCGAGCGAGTCGGCCAGTGCCGACGCGGACGCCGCGATGATGTTCGTATCGCTGCCCATGGTGGACCAGGTCCGGGCGCCGTCCATCGAGTCGATGACAACACGGGTCCGCGCCGCGGTGGCCGCGCCGCCGTCGAGGATGCGCACCTTGTAGTCGACGAGGTGGACCTCCTCGATCCCTGGGTAGAACGCTCCGAGCGCCTTGCGCAGCGCCGCATCGAGCGCGTTGACCGGCCCGTTGCCGTCGGCGGCGGTGTGCAGGATCTCGCCGTCGACCTCGACCTTGACGGTCGCCTCGGCGAGCAGCTCGCGCCCGTCCCGCTGCTCGACGAGGCAGGTGTAGTCGACGATCCGGAACGGTGCCACGTAATCGGCCGCGTGGCGGCGGATGAGGAGCTCGAAGCTCGCCTCGGCTCCCTCGAATGCCAGCCCGTCGGCCTCGAGCTGCTTGATGAGCTTGGAGAGCTCGCGCGGATCGACCACGCCCTCGAGCTGGTGGCCGAGCTGTTCAGCACGGATCGAGATGTTGGCCCGGCCGCCGAGCTCCGAGACGACGAGCCGACCGGCATTGCCGACGGCTGTGGGGTCGATGTGCTGGTAGCTCCGCTCCACCTTGGCGACCGCGGCGCCGTGGACGCCGCCCTTGTGCGCGAACGCCGAGCGGCCGACGTACGGCTGGTAGTCGTTCGGCGTGATATTGGCGATCTCCGCGACCGAACGTGACAGCTCCGTCAGCCCGGGCAGGTCGCCGCCGCCGGCAGGGACCAGCGTGTGCGGCGTCTTGAGCGCGAGGTTGGCGAGGATGCTGACCATGTTGGCGTTGCCGGCTCGCTCGCCATAGCCGTTGATCGTGGCCTGGACGTGGCGGATCCCGGCCGCGACCGCGGCCAGCGAGTTGGCGACCGCGAGGTCTGCGTCGTTGTGAGTGTGGATACCCCACGTCACGGCCGGCGCGTCGGGGTCGGCTTCGAGGGTCGCGCGCACGTCGCCGACGATCGCGACCAGCTCGTTCGTCATCGTCCCGCCGTTCGTATCGCACAGGACGAGCGTCCGGGCGCCGGCCTGGCGGGCGGCGCGGAGGGTCGAGAAGGCGTAGTCGCGGTCGGCTTTGTAGCCATCGAAAAAGTGCTCGGCGTCGTAGATCGCCTCGCGGCCGCGGTCGACCACGAAGCCGACCGAGTCGGCGATCATGTCGATGTTCTCGGCGGGGGAGGCGCCCAGGACCTCGATGACGTGGAGCAGCCAGCTCTTGCCGAAGATCGTGACGACCGGGGTCTCCGCCGCTACCAGCTCGCGCAAATTGGGATCGTCGCCTGGCTTGTTGGACCGGTGGCGGGTGGACCCGAAGGCCGCCAGCTTCGCCCGCTCCCAGCGCATCGTACGAGCGGCGGCGAAGAATTCGATGTCCTTGGGATTGGAACCGGGCCAGCCGCCCTCCACGAACGGCATGCCGAACTCGTCGAGCATCCGGGCGACCCGCAGCTTGTCGGCGAGCGAGAGCGTGATGTTCTCGCCCTGTGTCCCGTCGCGCAGGGTCGTGTCGTAGAGGATGACGGGGGCGTCGTCGACCCCGACGGGCGGCGAAGCCAGCGTGGGATGCGTAGGCCGCGTCGTCATACCGCGACCCCGGCGCCCATTTCGAGCGCCTCGACGACCGCGGTCGTGAAGCCGGTCGTGCCGACCACGACGAGCCCGTCGGTCTGGTCGGCCGGATTCGCCAGGTCGGCCGTCCGCCAGCCGTCGTCGAGGGCCCGCCCGACGGCCGCCTCGATCGCCTCCGCGGCGTCCTCGCGGCCGAGTGAGGTCCGCAGCAGCATCGCCGCCGAAAGGATGGTCCCGATCGGGTTCGCCTTGTCGAGCCCGGCGATGTCCGGCGCCGAGCCGTGGATCGGTTCGTACAGCCCGAAGAGGCCGTGGCGGGTCTTGCGCTCGCCGAGCGAGGCCGACGGCAGCACGCCCAGGCTCCCGGCCAGGACGGCCGCCTCGTCCGAGAGGATGTCCCCGAACAGGTTCTCGGTGACGATCACGTCGAATGCGGCGGGCTGGCGGATGAGGAGCATCGCGCACGAATCGACGAGCTGATGGTTGAGCTCGACGTCGGGGTAGGCGACCGCCACCTCGTCGGTGACGCGGCGCCACAGTCGTGACGTGGCGAGGACATTGGCCTTGTCGACCGAGGTGACGGCCCGTCGGCGGGTCCTGGCCAGCTCGAAGGCGAGGCGGACGATGCGCACAATCTCGTGCTCGGCGTACGGCAGGGTGTCGAGCGCCGTCCGTGCGCCGGGTTCGCCCAACGCCTCGGTCCGGTCGCCGAAGTAGATCCCGCCGGTCAGCTCACGGACGATGAGCAGGTCGACGCCGGCGAGCAGCTCGGGGCGCAGCGGCGACGAGGCGGCGAGGGTCGGCTGGACGCTGACCGGGCGCAGGTTGGCGTAGAGCCCGAGCCCGCCGCGGAGCGCGAACAGGGCCTGCTCGGGCCGGACGGTCGCCCGCGGGTCCGACCATTTCGGGCCACCGACCGCACCGAGCAGGACCGCGTCGGCATCACCGCAGGCGGCGAGATCCTCGTCCCGGATCGCCACCCCGAAGGCGTCGATCGCGGCCCCGCCGACGAGGTGCTCGGTCCAGTCGACGACGAACCCGAACCGGACCGCCGCCGCATCCACGACACGCCGCGCCGCAGTGACGACCTCCGGACCGACCCCGTCGCCGGGGATGGTGGCGACGCGATAGAGCCCGTCGCCAGTGTCCCTCGTCGCGCTCGATCCCCCGTCGGTCACGGCATCGACTCGCCGAGCCGCGGCGCGACGAACCCGACCGAGACGCCGTTGATCTCGGCGCCGTGAAGCTTGTTCACGGCCACGAGATACGCCTCGAGCGAGGCCTCGATGATGTTCGTGGATAGGCCGTGGCCGGTCACGACCAGCGCCCCCGGACCCTCGTCCGACGAGCGACGGCAGCGGACCAGGGCCTGGCCCTGGGCATCCTCGCCGGCGCTGACGGCCTTGATCTCGTACTCGGTCAGGGTCGGATGCCAGCCAAGCACCGGCTGGAGGGCCTCGTCGACCGCCGTGAACAACGCATTGACCGGGCCGTT
>JBBQDL010000069.1:0-7303 GCA_038319665.1 Candidatus Limnocylindrales bacterium | reverse complement strand
AACGCGTCTCGGCGGGCCGGATCGGCCGCCGTCCGCCCGCATTCGCCCTGGTCAGGCCCGGTCATGACCAAGATCTGCGTCATTCGCCCGGCCGCGATCGTCAGCGAGCCGTCAGCCGCGGCTCATCGGTGGATCCGGGCTTAGGAGCGCCCCGACCGTGGCCATGTCGCCCGTGCCAAAGCCGTGTACCCCTCGCTGAAGCGCGGGGCGTTGGGATGATCGGCCATTGGGGAGACCTCCACTACGCCCGTCACATGTCGAGGTGATCTGGGCCGTCGCCACGGACACCCGGCGGGAGGCCCGGATAGACGGGCTTCATACGGGACCCGACTCGGCGCCAGCCTCCGCGCACGATCTCAACATGGTGTGGCGTTCCCGGGCGAGCTAAGTGAGTCACGAGACCGGCCGAAACGGCCCGCTGCAGTGCGGCTACGCTCCCACGACCGTGACGACCCCGACATTGTGGCAGCACGCCGACTTCATGAAGCTCTGGACCGGCCAGACCGTGTCCCGTCTCGGCTCGGTCGTGACACGGACGGCGGTGCCCCTCGTCGCCGTCCTCGTGCTCGGCGCCGGGCCGACGGAGATGGCGCTGCTCGTCGTGTCGGCGAGCCTGGCGGTGCTGCTCGTCGGGTTCGTGGCGGGGGCATGGGTCGACCGGCTCCGGCGCCGACCGCTGCTGGTGGCGGCGGACGCGGTCCGGGCCGTCGTCCTGTTCTCGATCCCGGTCGCGTACGTTGCCGGGGTCCTGACGATGGCCAACCTGTACGTCGTGATGTTCGCCGAGGCATGCTTCGCATCCGTCTTCGATGCGGCGTACCCCGCCTACGTGCCGTCGCTCATCGGCACCGAGCGCGTCGTGGAGGCCAACAGCAAGCTCGCCACGAGCTCCTCGATCGCCGAGATCGGCGGGCCGGGTCTGGCCGGTGCCCTGGTACAGGTCGTGTCCGCGCCATTCGCGATCCTCGTGGACGCCCTGTCGTTCGTCGTCTCCGCGATCTCGCTCCTGCTGATCCGGGCGCCGGAGCCGGTGCGACCACCGCGCGTCACCGCGACGCCGCTGCGCACGGAGGTCCTCGAGGGCCTCCGGCTGGTCCGCCGTCACCGGATCCTGTTTCCGATCGCCCTGCGCTCGGTCATCGCCCACGTCGCGGGCTCGTTCTACGGCGTCCTCTACACGCTGTTCCTCATAGACGACCTGCACCTCGATCCCCTCGTGCTCGGGATCGTGATCTCGGCCGGTGGTGTGGGTGCGCTCACCGGGTCGTTCGTCGCGTCGCGGGTCATCCGGAGGTTCGGGCTCGGCCGGGCGTTCATCTGGACGGCGGTCGGCGCCGCCGCGGTCGGCATCCTGACGCCGCTGGCCCAGGGTCCGATCCTCGTCGCGACGGCGATGGTGCTCATCCCGCAGCTCTTCGGCGACGGCCTCCAGACGATCGAGGGGGTCGCCGAGCTGTCGCTCGTCCAGGGCCAGACGCCCGACCGTATCCTCGGTCGTGTCAACGCGACCCTCGAGGTCCTGTCGCACGGCGTCGCCTATCCGATCGGGGCGTTGCTCGCCGCCGTCGTCGCCGACCGGATCGGCGTCCGCGCCGGGATCGCCATCGGGTGGGCGGGGATGGCGTTGTCGATCGTGCCTCTCGTCCTGTCACCGCTGACGCGCGTGCGACACGCAACCCAGGACCTCGCCTCGGCCGACTGACCGGCCGTCGTGGCGGGAGAACCCGCAATGGGCGCTGGGGTGGTGCGCCGCTTCCTTGCGTTCTTCGGCGACCTGAGTGAGTCATGTCGGCACCAACCGACACGATGAGGGTGCCCGATGACCGCGACTCCCCTACCCGCCCTGCAATCCGGCGACCCGTCTACTTGGGACCAGGCGCTGTACGGCTTCTTGGTCGAAAAGGGCAATCGCTCCGGATCGAGGCGCACCGTCGAGTTCTACAGCCGGATGCTCTGGCCCTTCTTTGCTGGTCGAACGCCCGACCAAGTTCGGCCAGCTGAAGTCCTCGCCTGGGCGCACGGGATCGGGCTTTCGGGTCGGATCCCCTCCTCGGCCACGATCGCCGCCCGGATCGCCTGCCTCAGCTCGTTCTATCGGTTCCTCATCCGGATGGGGCTGTTGGCGAGCAACCCGTGCGACGCGGTCGAACGACCCCGGACGATAACGGCCCCGGCGAGAGGGCTGTCAGCCGAGCAGATCCGTCGCCTCCTGTCGGTCGTCCCCGATACGGTGCCCGGTCGACGTGACCGGGCGATCCTCCTGACCTTCATCCTCACCGGACGCCGGCGAGCGGAGATCTTGGGACTGCGGGCAGGTGACATCAGCCTCGAGGACGATGTCGCCTTCTACAGCTATCGAGGCAAGGGCGGGAAACGGGGACGGCGAGAGCTGCCACGACCTGCCTACGAGGCACTACGCGCCACGCTGGACGATGCGGGGCTCGCGTTGACAACGATGGATCCCGACGGCTCGCTCTGGCAAGCGGCGGCCGGTCCGCGCGGGGTCACCTCGCCGACGTTATATGCCAGGTTTCGCCGCTACCTGCGGACCGCCGAGCTGCCGGCATCCGGGCTGCACATCCTCAGACACAGCGCGGCGAAATTGCGACGCGATGCCGGCGAGTCGATCGAGGCGGTGTCCTCCTTCCTCGACCATTCGAGCCTGGCGGTGACAACGGTCTATCTCCGGCGGCTCGAGGGCGAGACCGACCGGACTTGGCCGGAGGTGGCGGCGGTGATCGGCGTGTGATTGCTGCCGCCGCGGCCGGGACGGCAGCCGAGACACCGCGGGGCGGAGGGCTTGCCGGCGCTATCGTCCCGGGCACGATGCCGACTGCTCCGCATGGCCCGCACGCCGACACGCTCGAAGCGGCGGTCCCCCACTTCAACTCCGCGTTTCGTCGCCGCTACCGCCTCCCCGCGGTGACGCTCGAGGCGCTGCAGGCCGATGATGGTCTCGCCGAGGCGTTCGAAGACGTGGCAACCTTGAGGGCCGGCTGAGTCACCGACGCCAGTTGTGCCCTGATCGCTCGGGCGGTGCTCTCGTTCGTCCCCCGGTATGCGATCGGCTTCCTGGACGGCAATGGCGTCGTCACTCTGAACGTCCCCCACCGAGGTGACCCGCTGTCGTACAGGTCAGGTCATGTGATCCTCGTGAATCCGCTCGGCGGGTATGACAACTGGACAGCCGTCTCGCGATGGGTGCGAGAGACGGCTGGCACGAAAGTGCGCCGCCAAGAACTCGCGGGTCTCGCCTCTGAAAGGCGGCCCGACGATGAGGCAAACGACGCAATGCTGCGCGACGCGGCAGCCGGGCATGGGCGAGCGATCGTCCTGCCGCCGGACGAAGGCTTCAGCGCCGCTCGCGCCGCCGAGGTGAACTACATCTACGGGATCCCGATCGCGACGCTTCAGGCCTGGCGACGCACGCATCGCGCGGAGTTGAGCGGCTCGAAGCCCGGCCGCCCGCGCCGAAAACCGGTGAGAACCGACCCGCCCGCCTGACTATTACGAAGCCAGCGGCCGCGACATGCTGCCCGCGTGCAGCGAACTCCTCAGCTCAAGGCAACCCCGCCTCCGTCGCTGGCTCAGACCCTTGACGCGACGCGCGACCACCTGCGACGGTTCGTCCACTTCGCCCGTCCCGGGCACTCTGCGGCGGTCACCCTTTGGGCAGCACACACTCACGCTCCGTTTGACCGCGTCGAGCAGTCACCAATCCTCGCCTTGACGTCGGCCCTCAAGCAGTGTGGAAAATCGCGAGTGCTCGACGTCCTGGAACACGTCGTCCGCGACCCGTGGCGAATCAGCCGACCCTCGGAGGCGGTCCTGTTCGGCAAGATCGACCGCGACCATCCGACCGTTCTTCTCGACGAGGTCGACACGATCTTCGCCGACAAGTCGGGCGCGACCGAGGGCATCCGCGCCCTCTTCAACAGCGGTAACCGACAGGGCACCCGAGTGCCCCGCGCCGTCCCCCAGGGTCGCACCTTCGGACTCGTCGAGTTCGATGTGTTCACCCCCAAAGCGACCGCGGGCATCGGCGGCCTGCCAGACACGATCCTCGACCGCGCGATCGTCATCACCATGGAGCGCCGGGCTCGGCACGAACACGTCGAACGCCTCCGAGAACGCCAGGCCCGGGAACTCGGGGTGCCCCTTCGGGCCGCCCTCCAAGAGCACGTGGGCCTCATCGAGGCATGGACGGTCGATGACGCCGCCCTGCCGGCGGAGCTCGACGATCGTGCGCAAGATGGCTGGGAGCCTCTCCTGGCGATCGCCGACGCGGCAGGCGGTCATTGGCCGGCGACGGCCCGAGAAGCCGCCGTCGCGATCTTCGCCAGCCGGTCTTCGGCCGACGACAACCTCGGACTCCGGCTCCTCGAGGACTGCCGGACGGTCTTCGACACCGAGAGCGCGGCGGTCCTCTCCACCAAAGACCTGCGAGACGCGCTCCTCGGACTTGAAGCGTCGGTGTGGGCCGACATCCGAGGTCGTGAGATCACTCCTCATTACCTCGCCAAGCTCCTGCGGCCCTTCGGTATCACCTCGGATCGGCATCGTTTGGGCGGCCATGCGAACCCGAATCCACGGCTATGCCCGGGCGGACTTCGAGGACGCCTGGTCCCGCTACCTGCCCGGAGCAACCGGCACAAGCGGCACAAGCGACACAGCCGCCGCGACTGTGGACAGTGCTCCGGTCCGAACCGTGCCGGATGTGCCGGATGTGCCGGTTGCTCAGGACTCCGAGGAAGACCCGGCGATCGAGGTTGCCCGCATGATCTGGCAGGTATTCGGCGACGACGCCGAGTACGTCGTGGGCACCGCATGAGCGAGATCCGGGTCCTGGAGCCTCGACGTCATCGAGCGCCAGTCCAGCTCGGGGCGAACACGGTCGTGCTCGCCCTCGTCGCTGCGCTCTTGGAACTTGAACAACGCCAGGACAGAGGTATGGTCCGACCTCCGATGAACCGGAGGCCCACCGCATGAGCCGGAGTCTGCCCGCCTCGCTCGAGGCGGTGACCGGTCTGCGAGCGGCGCGCTGGATACGCGAGAGCACGGCCGGCCAGTACGACAACTTCGGCCCGGATGCCCAGCGCGAGCAGCAGGACCGGGCGATCAGCCGATACCACCTAGCGGACTGTGGGCTCGAGTGGTCGGTCGCACACTCGGGTAAGACCGCCTGGCAGACTCCGACCTGGCAGGCGATGATCGCGGCCGCCGAGTCCGGGGCGTTCGACATCCTCGTTGTCGGCTACGTCAGCCGCTTCCTGCGCAACCTCAAGCAGAGCCTCATCGCGGTCGAGGACCATCTCCATCGGGCCGGGGTCGCGGTCTACTTCGCCGACGAGCGGATCCTGACGAGCGACCCCGGCCACTGGGATCAGTGGGTCCGCGAAGCCCATGAAGCGGAGGCCTACAGCCGCAAGCTCGCCAAAAGAGTCCATGAGGGCTACGTAACGAAACGTCGTCGGCTGGGTGTTCCAGGTGGCAACCGGGCCCCGTTCGGGATCATTCGGGAGGGCCATCCATCGACCCTGCGGATCGACGAACCGAAGGCGGCGATGGTCCGCCAAGCCTATTACCACGGCGCCACCGGCGCGACCGATTGGCAGGTCGCGGCTGCGACGAACTTCAAGAAGACGCACGTCGCCGAGATCCTGACGAACCCGATCTACGCCGGGAGGCTGCGGACCGGTGAGCCAGCCGGGATCGCTCCGATCGTCCATCCGGGACTCTGGTCACATGTCCAGACCGCCCGCGAGCGCCGCCGGACCCGGACTCCCGGTCGGTTGGTCAAGCGCGACTACGCCCTGCGCCTGCGCTGCCTTGGCTGCGGACGCTTCCTCCATGGCGATGTCGGTCGCTACCGCCACCCTGCGCCGACCTGCGCTGCCTTCCAGGCCGCGACCCCGAAGCTCGCGAGAACCCGAGGCAAGCTCCATGACACCCGGATCAAGGGCCACTCCTACCCGCAAGCCTGGTATGAGGCCGCCGTCGGACAGCTCCTGGGCACGATCGGCTCGGTCGACGACGCGACGATGACCGAGGTCGTCCGGCTTCACCGCGCCTATCGCCCACGAGCCGACGAACTCGCCCTGGCCCGGATCAACCGCGAACGCGACGAAGCCAGTCGGAAGCTCACGAAGACCCGCGATCTCGTGGCATGGCAGGCGACCACCACCCGACTCGATGCCGCCGAAGCGCTGGCGCGGCAGCCACTCGATGGGCCCCGACTGAGCCCACTGGAGATCGTTGATTACCTGCGCTCGCTGCCGGCGCTCTGGGCGGACTCGGGGGCCGACGGTCGCCAGACCATCAGCACCGCGGTCTTTGCACGGCTCGAAGTGCTGGGCTTCGAGAAGCTCGAGTACGAGCTCACCGATGACGCGATCGAGCTCGGTCTGGACGTAGCCCTACCCGCCGTGTTCGAACTCAGAAGCAAGATTGGTGAGTTTGGTCGGGGCGAGAGGGATAGCACCTACCCCTGTTTAGTTTCGAATCGTAGGCGGTCGGCCGAGGGCATCAAGGTGATCGCCTGAGACCCACTTCTATTTTCTGCGAGAAGACGGATCGGGGATCGTGCGAAGAACCCGTGGCCGATAGCCTCGGATCATGAGCAATCAGACCCTCCCGAAGACCAAGACGAGGCGCGCGAGCCCTAGCATCCCAGCGTCCTCGGCGCCGTGGCGCAACCGGATTATCGGCTCCGGTGAGGCCGACCCAAAGGCCCTTGTCGCCAACCCCATGAACTGCCGGACGCACTCCCCGCCCAACGTCGGGCGCTAAGAGCATAGCCGATCGGCCGTCAGATGTCACGTTATTGCGTTCCACTACCTAACGGTGAAGGTGGCTGCTAAACGTCGAACCTGGCGCCTAGGCGGACGTCTCCGCTACCCCGGTTAAGCCGTCGCGCCCCTAGCGGGCGGGCTCGTTCCACGCTTTCCGCGTGGCGGGTCCGCCGGCACGGCACGAGCGTGGGCTCGGCGCTCTTGAACCGACGATGGACATCGCTCGGAGACACTCCGACATAGCTCCAACGTAACCGAAGGAGTCGTCACCTGTATGCGCAGCCCCGCTTCAGCGCACACGACGTTTAGCTGAACAGTTTTCGGTCACCCTCAGCATTCGCCCCTGTGTTACGTTCGCAGCGATGACCTGCAGGTCAAGTCCCAGGACGTGGTGTAACAGGGCGTCATCGTCGCGTTGGTGATCAGCTCGCCATGAGCATCGTCGGGCTCACCTCCTCCTGGTCGACGACGGCATCGATGAGCGCCATCGTCTCGGGCCGGAAGTAGCGTCG
>JBBQDL010000068.1:0-7329 GCA_038319665.1 Candidatus Limnocylindrales bacterium | reverse complement strand
TCCTTGATCCCGCCGACGTCGGCCGGCTTGCCAGCCTCGACTCCGGGGGCCGGCTGGCCGTTGGCATCGAAGCCGCCGACGAGCGCGCCGACCATGACGGGCAGCTTCTGTGCGTCCGCCAGTTGGCGGGTGATCGATACGAAATGGATGCCCATGTACGGACGGGTGAGGGGCTTGCCGGCGACGGCCTGGTCCATGATCGGGCGGGCGATATCGATCGGGATGGCGAAGCCGATCCCGTTGCTGTTCGATGCGATCGCCGTGTTGATGCCGATGACGTTGCCCCCGGCGTCGAGGAGCGGCCCACCCGAGTTGCCGGGATTGATCGCCGCATCGGTCTGGATCAGGTTGGTGAGCGACTGGTTGTTGTCGGTGGTGATCGAGCGGCCCTTCGCCGATACGATCCCGCTGGTGACCGAATTGGAGTAGGTCCCGAGCGGGCTGCCGATGGCGACCACGAGTTGCCCGACCTTGAGCGCGTCGGACTCGCCGATCGCCGCGGTCGGCAGGCCGGTCGCCTCGACCTTGACGATCGCGAGGTCGGTAAGCGTATCGATGCCGTAGACCTTGCCCGACAGGACCCGGCCGTCCTTGAGCTCGACGTCGAATTTCTCGCCGCCCTCGACGACGTGGTGGTTGGTCAGGATCCAGCCATTGCTGTTGAAGATGACCCCTGAGCCGACACCGGTCGCGGGGATGACGCCAGAATCGCCGGTGCTCGGACTGCCGGTGACGGTGATGCGCACCACGGCGGGGCTGACCTTGGCGGCCACGGCGATCGTCGCCGACGACTCATCGATCGCGACCGGCAGGACCGTGCCGGCGTTGGTCGCCTGCGGCGTGGTCTGCGCGGGAGCGGCCGGGCGGTCGAGCGCGCCCGCCGCGCCGAGGGCGATCACGGTGCCGCCCGAGGCGAGGAGCGCGGCGAGGAGCGCGGCGAGGATGATCCCGCCCGACCTCGGGCGATCTGTCGTGGCGGCTTCGGTCGGCGCTGGGGTCGGCGCCGGCTCGTACCAGCGTTCCGGCGTGACCGGCAGGGTGTCGTCCCACGATCGGGCCCAGTCGGCGCGAGGTTCGGAGGCCGGGGTGTAGTGGCCGGGTGCGTCGTAGGCCTCGACGCGGGCAGAGGTGCCGGGTTCGTGCGGTGCCGCGGACCCGGCAGCGCGGGGCTCGCTCGGGGCGGGCGGCTCGGTGGCTGCGGTGCTCGGATCTGTCGGCTCGGTCGTGGCTCCGACGTCGGTCGTGGCGCCCACGTCGGTAGGGGTCGTCGCGGGCTCGTATGCCGGGATCGCGTGGCGCTCGGTCAGATCGCCGGGGTCGGAAGGATCGGTTCGCGGGTCGTCGTGCATGGGTTTGGCGGGTTTCCTCGATGCGTCGGCCGGTGAGCGGCCGCTAGGGAGAGGTGTCGAAGCCTCAGGGTGCGGGTTCCGGGTTCACCTGCGGGCGCTCGGACGGTGAAGTTTCCTGCATGTTCGGCCGAATCGCACCATCCGCGGCGGAGGCGACGGCAGCTCGCTCGGCCGCCGGCGTTCCCTCGACGAGGCGAGGATCGCTCGGCAACGTGACGACGAAGCGCGATCCGCTCCCGACCCGACTGTCGACCTCGACCGTACCGCCGTGCATGTCCACGATCGAGCGCACGATGGCGAGACCCAGCCCACTGCCGCTGCTGCGCGCTTCGTTCGCCTGCGAGCCGCGGTAGAAGCGCTCGAAGATGTGGGGCAGCTCGGTCGGATCGATGCCGACACCCGTGTCGGCGACCACGATGCGAGCGCCATCGGGCGTACCGGTCACATCGACCGTCACCGAACCGCCGCGTGGCGTGAACTTGATCGCATTGGCCACAAGGTTGCCCACGACCTGGCCGATCCGCTGGGGATCGTGCCGGATCCGGACCGGGTGATCCGGGAGGTGGAGCGCGACGTCGACGCCGCGACGCTCGGCCGCGCCACTTGACTGCTCGACCGCCGATTCGACCGCCGCCCGCAGGTCGTCCGGCCGCAGGTCGAGCAGGACCAGCCCCGAATCGAGCTTGGAGAGCTCGAGCAGGTTCTGGGCGAGCCAATCGAGACGCTCGATCTGCTGTGCGCTCGATTCGAGGAACTCGGCGCGCGCCTCGGGGTCGTCGGCGGCGCCCTCCCGGAGCAACTCGTTGAACGTGCGCAGGGCGGCGAGCGGCGTCCGGAGCTCGTGCGAGACGTCGGCCAGGAAGTCGCGGCTCCGGTCGCGGTCGCGCCGGATGATCTCGACGCTCTCCTGGAGGCGGTCGGCCATGGTGTTGAACTGGACGGCCAGCGCGGCGATCTCGGACGTCCCGGCCCGGACTTCGTCCGCAGGTACGCGTCGAGTGAGGTCGCCCTCGGCCAATCCGCGCGAGGCCTCCGTCAGGCGCCGAAGCGGCTCCGTGAAGCGACGGGCCAGCCCGGCCGAGACAAGAACGCTGAGGGCCAGGGCGAAGAGCGCGACGGCGGCCAGGAGCCCGGTGACGTTGGCCAGCGCGGTCGCCCGGAACGTATATGGGTTGGAGAGCGAAACCCGGACCGCGTAGGGCGTGAAGATGTCGCCCGCGCCGTAGACCTGCGTCCACGAAACGTCCTTCTCCTGGGTCTGGCCGACCACCGGGGACGCCTCGAGGTGGATGAGGATGGGCGCGCTCTGGCTCGGGACGAAGCGCTTCACCTCGCCATCCGAGACGAAGCGACCGAACGTGATCTCGACATCGGCCTGGCCGAGATGGTCGGCGACGAAGCGCTGAAGGGCGTGACCGGACATCGCAACGAGGACCTGCGAGTCGACCTGGCCGTCCAGGCCGACGACCGGACCTCCGTTCGCCTTGTCCGCCGCGAGCGCCTCGACATAGGTGTCGACCGACGTGGCACGCTGGTCGAGGTCGGCCTGCTGCTGCTTGGTGAAGTAGTCGTCGAGCCGGTTGATGACGATGGCCGTCACGAGCAGCAGCGTCAGCGCGACGACCGCCAGGAACGCGCCCGTCAGGCGGCTCTGGAAGGTGCGCGGCATGAGGCGACGCAGGCGCCGCGGAAGACGGGCTCGCCGCTCCCGTCCGGGCCTAGCGCTCGGCGAATGCGTAGCCGACACCCCGCACCGTCAGGACGAAGGCCGGCGCCGCTGGGTCGTCCTCGATCTTGTCGCGCAGATGGCTGACGTGGACGTTGATCGTCTTCTCGTCCTGGTCGAGCGCCTCGTAGTCGCGCAAGAGCTCGAGCAGCTCCGAGCGGGTGTAGACGCGGCCCGGCCGCGAGGCGAGGTGGCGGAGGATCTCGAATTCAGTCGGCGTGAGGCTGACCCGCCGTGTGCCACGCTGGACGCGGCGCCGCTCGAGGTCGATGAGCAGGTCGCCGTGGCGGATGACCCGGCCGCCAACGGCATCGGAGAGGTCGCCGTACGAGCGCCGCAGGAGCGCCTTGATCCGGCTCATCAGCTCGCGCAGGCCGAACGGCTTGGTGAGGTAATCGTCGGCACCGAGCTCGAGCCCGATGACCTTGTCGACCTCGTCGTCGCGCGCGGTCAGGACGAGGACGGGCATCTTGGCACCGGCGGCGCGGAGCCGACGCAGGACCTCGAACCCGTCCATCCCGGGCAGCCGCACATCGAGGACGACGAGGTCGGGCGCCTGGCGGGTGGCGATCTCGAGGCCCTCCTCGCCGGACCGCGCGACGCCGACCTCGTAGCCCTCCTGCTGGAGCGCGTACTGGATGCCGCGCGCGACGGCGTGCTCGTCTTCGACGATGAGGATGGTTGCTGCCACGCGGCGATGCTACACCGGGCGCCGCGAAGGGCCCGTGCGGCCCGACCGGCGGGCGCCCAGAGGCCGCACCGGGCGCCGCGAAGAGCCCGTGCGGCCCGACCGGGCGGGCGCCCAGAGGCCCGGACGCCCATTAGCCCGACATTCCGCTCACGAATGGAATCCCGGCCGTGCACGCTTGGCGATACGCCGATTCCGTCGAAATGAGCCGCAGGCCACGCTCGGTCAGGGCGTCTCTCATTACCGAGCGGAATATCCGTGCCGCCCCCGGGGGCTCGGCGTATCAGGCTCATTGATCAAATCGGGCTTCACCACGCTCGACCACCCCAAGTTCCGACCGAATCCGAGGGCCGCCACGCTCACAAGGCGACGATCTGATCAATCAGCCTGATTTCGCGGCGCAGGCGGACCTGGCGCGGCGCGAGCGGACGGGCCGCAGGCGGACCGGAGGGCCGCAGGCGGACCGAGGGGCGGCAAGCGGACCGAGGGGCGGCAAGCGGACCGAGGGGGGGGCAGCGCCTGCGGGCGGGGGCCGCAGGCGGACCGGAGGGCGGCAAGCGGACCCGAGGGCCGCAAAGCGGACCGGGCGCAGCGCCCGCGGACCGAGCGCGGGGGCGAGCCGCGCGGCCACGTTTCGCGGGCCAGGGGCCGTGCGGCCACGTTCGCGGCCCGTGGTACCCTAGCGGACGCTACCCGGGCGCCTCGCCACACCGGCCCCGCCGGCGAGCCGCAGCCCGGACCCGACCTACGATCCATCCAGAGGTTTCCTGACATGTCCACCGCCCGCGCGACGCTGGCCGCCGAACATCGCGAGATCACCGGCAAGAAGGTCGCCCGCCTTCGGGCAGCCGGCCGCCTGCCGGCCGTCGTCTACGGCCACGGGGTCGAATCCTCGAGCATCTCCGTCGATGCCCACGACTTCGAGCAGCTCCGCCGCCACTCCGGCCCGAACGCCCTCGTCGACCTCTCGGTCGATGGCAACAAGGCGAGCCCTGTCCTGGTCTCCGCGGTGCATGTCCACCCGGTCAACCGCAAGACCCTGCATGTTGACCTCTTCCTCGTCCGGATGACCGAGGAGTTGACGGTCGACGTCCCGCTCGTCGCCTCGGGCGAATCGCCGGCCGTCACGCTCCAGGGCGGCACGCTCCTCCACCCGATCGAGTCGGTTCGCGTCCGCGCCCTCCCCGATCACCTGCCGCAATCCATCGAATACACGGTCGAGTCGCTCACCGACTTCGACACGACGATCCACGTTCGCGACCTGACCATCCCGTCGGACGTGACGCTGCTGACCGACGGCGACGAGATCATCGCCAAGGTCCAGGCGCCGCGCGTCGAGGAAGTCGTCGAGGTCCCGGCCGAGGTCGGCGAGGGTGCGCCCGAGGGCGAGGAAGCCCCCGAGGGCGACGCCGAGGCGTCGACCGACACCGAGTCCGCCGAGAGCTGACCGCCGGGCGTCCGGTCAGCGAGATCGCCGGCCGGACGCGAAGACGATCGGAAACCGCATCGTCATGGCCTCCTCGGAGAGGATGTTCAGACGCGTCCGGAGCTCGGCGACGAGCCGCTCCCGGAGCTCCGGCTCGAGCTCGGCGAAGAGCGTCGCCTCGTCGAACTCACGCAGGAAGTCGATATAGCCCTCGACCGTGAAGCGATGCTCGAGGCGGTCGCCGCGGGCCGTGACGTCGGCGAACCCGGCGGCCCGAAGCTCGCCCGCCGCCCGGTCGACCGAGGGCAGGTCACCCGAGCGTCCGCCGTCATCACCGCGCGCGTCGATCCCGAGGTCATCGAGGACGTCGTCGAAGGTCGAGTCCGGCAGGAAGACGCGCTCGTCCTCGAGCCAGGTCACATAGGCCAGCATCCCGCCCGGCCGCAGGACGCGCCGCGCCTCGCGCAACGCTCGCGCTCGCCGCGGGACGAGCTGGAGGACGAACGACGATATGGCCGCATCGAAGGCGGCGTCGGCGAAGGGCAAAGCGTCGGCCACGGCGACCGCGGAACGGAAGCGGGTTCGATCCGCGGCCGGCAATCGTCGGTCCGCCTCGGCGTCGGCCACGGCGCGCATGCCCGGTGAGGCATCGACCCCGACGATCGAGACCTCCGGCCAGCGGTCCAACGCGCCGAGCGCCAGCTGACCCGTCCCGGTCCCGATATCGACGAGGTGCGTCCGCCCGGCCATCGTGGGGTCGATCTCGTCGAGCAGGGCATCGACCGCTGGGGCCAGGACGGGCGCCCACCAGCGGGCATAGCCGGTCGCCATCCGGTCGTAGCGCTCGGTCTGGTCGGTCATCGGCGCATCGTGCCACGCGCCGATGGCCGTCGGGGAGCGACGGCGCCCGACCGCTGTGGGCCGGGCGCCGAGTGACTAGCCCTGGCCGACGAGCGGTGCCGGCGGCGGCGACGCGGCCGGGGTTCGACGGCCATACCCGAGCCGCCGCGCGATCGCGACGACCAGGGCGGTGATCGCCCCGAGGATGAGCAGGATCGGCAGCCAGACGATGACGAACCAGATGCCGGCCGAAGCCAGGCTCTGGAGGACCGAGACCGTGGTGGCCGCCGCCTCGTCGACCACGACCGCCGGCTCCCAGCCCTTGGCTGCGACATCGACCGCGACCACGGGGACGTTGAAGGTGACCGTCAGGGTCGCGTAGCCGGCCCGATCGTTGAGGTCCTTGAGCTGGGCTGTCAGCGTCTCGATCTGGCCGCGGGTCTCGGTGAGCCGAGCCTGGACATCGAGCACGTCTGTGATCTTGGTGGCACTGGCGGCGATTCCCTGGAGCGCGGTCTCACTGGCCCGCAAGTTGGTGATCCTGGCCTGGAGGTCGATGACCTGGCTGGTCACCTCGACCGCATCAGTGTGCTCCGTGACGACCCTTGTGGTCAGGCCGTTGAGGCCGCGCAGGACATCGAGGGCCTGCTCCCAGCGCGCTGCCGGGATGCGGTAGGTGATCGCGGCCGAGGGCCGATCGCCTTCGTTGCTGGTGGTCGAAGCGCCGAGGTAACCGCCCAGGCCGATGATCGCGTCGCGTGCGGCGCGGAGGGCGGCCGGGACGTCGCTGACCTCGAGATCCATCGTCCCGGTGCGGATGATCTTGGCGTTGTCGACGGCGGCGACCTGCCCGCCCGCGGGGGCCTGTGTGGCGGCGGGGACTGGCGCGCCCGCGGCCGACCCATGGCTGACCGACGGATCGCCGTTGCCGTTGCCGACCGGGGCCCCGACCGGGCTCAGAGGCGCCGAGGACGAGCCGCCGCAGGCGGCGATGAGGATGCCCAAACGGCCATCAGGAACGGGAAAAAACGGATGGTGCGCATGGATTGGACCTCCGTGGCTCGTCGCAACCAGGCTGGCGTCGACGGCACCCGCCAGACGCGGCTGCCGCGTGCCCGGTTCCTGGGTCAGCGCGGAGACGGCCCCAGGCGTGCGTTGCGCGCCGACACGCAGTCCTGCGGCTGGAATTGGGACCGCTCGGAGCCGCGGCCGCGGACACGCCTCCCGGATCCGCCGGGCGGTATCGTTGGCGCATGGCACTCCCCTTCGAGCCCCCGGTCGAGCCGATGCTCGCCAAGGC
>JBBQDL010000067.1:0-7446 GCA_038319665.1 Candidatus Limnocylindrales bacterium | reverse complement strand
CGACGACCAGGGGCGGCACCGAGCGCCGACCGACGCCGGCCGCGAACAGGTCGCCGAACAGCTCGTCGGGGAACAGCGCCTGGCACTCTCGGTGGAGCAGGGCATGGATCGAGTCGGGCCGGACCAGCGGCTCGACGAAGGCGCTCGTGTCGCGGAACAGGTCGGCCTGGCGGGGCGTGGATCCCTGCGACATCGGCTGCGCTCCTCGATCCGGGCCCGCCCCGTCCGCTCGACCCCGCGGGCCTCCCTCGCGAGAATCGTATCTGCGCCCGAGCTCTCCCGTCAGCCCGTCAGAACGCGCGTTTCACACCAGCCACCTAGGGCGGATCCTCCCGAAGACGCGAATACGTGACCAGGTCGTGGTACGCCCCGGCTCGGAACTGCGAGCCGCGGGCGACACCCTCGCGACGGAAGCCGGCCTTCTCGAGCGCGCGTTGCTCGGCGAGGTTGTCGGCGTCGGTCTGGGCCTCCACCCGGTTGACCGTCGTGTTGGCGAACAGGTAGTCCGCCACTCGCGCTTGCGCCTCCGTGCCGTGGCCGCGACCGCGCGCATCGGGGATGAGCGCGATCCCGATGTTCCAGCTGTCCGACTCCGCGTTCGGGCCGTAACGCACCCGATGCCAGCCGACCGTGCCGATCGCCCGGCCGTCCTCCGTGCGTTCGACGATGAGCTGCCCGTTGTGGGCGTTCCGGAGGGGCCCATTCGCGAGAGCCTCACGGTCGATCGGCTCGCGCGGGATCCCGAAGTCGTTGAACTCGCCGATCATGGCCGGCGCTGCATTCCACGAATCGAGCAGGTCGGCGTCGTCGAGCCTGATGTCGCGCAGTCGAACGTCCACGGGCGCCGTCTCGCCTCCGCCCGACGGCTGGCTCACGCGAACAAGGCCTCGATCGCCTCCGCGAAGACCTCGGTATGGCGATCGACGTCGGCGGCCGTGGTCGATGGCGACATCAGCGCCATGTTGTGGAAGGGCGTCATGAGGATCTGCCGGTTCATCGCCCAGAGGTGGAGGAAGCGTTCGAGCTCCGGGTCGCCATGCGCCCATTGCTCGGCGCCGGTCCGCGGGCGATCCGGCATGAAGTGGTACTCGGCCCGGGCCCCGAGCCGCGTCACGTGCCACGGCACGCCGCTCGTGAGCAGGACCTCGTCGACGCCTGCCTCCCAGCGCTCAGCGAGCGGGACCATCCGATCGAACGCCTCGCGCGTCAGCACCTCACCGAGCGTCGCGCGCGTCGCAGCCAACGACAGCGCGTAGCCGGCCAGCGTCCCGCCGATCCCGCCGACGTCCGAATCCTCGACGGCGATCGAACCCGCCAGCCGAGCCGCGATCTCGGGACTGAACCCGTAGGCTGCGACCGGGATCCCGCCGCCGATCGTTTTGCCGATGACGACCACGTCCGGGTCGAGGCCCCAGGCGCCGGTGGCCCCGGCGGGTCCAGCGCAGATCGTGTGTGTCTCGTCGATCACGAGCAAGGTCCCCGTCCGCCGCGTGATCTCGCGGACGGCGTCGAGGTAGCCGGGCTCAGGCAGGACGATCCCGATGTTGGTCAGGGCAGGCTCGATCAGGACAGCGGCCACCTCGTCGTCGGCGAGCGCCGCCTCCATGGCCGCCACGTCATTGAATTCGACGACCCGGGTGGTTCGCGCGACATCGACCTGCGGCCCGACCGAGCCGCGGACCGGCACGACCGACCCGTCATCCTCGAGCATGGCGATCGCTTCGTCGACCGAGCCGTGGTAGCAGTGGTCATGGACGACGACCTTCGAACGACCGGTGAGCTGCCTGGCGAGGCGCAAGACCCAGCGGTTGGCGTCGCTGGCCGACAGGGCGAATTGCCAGGCCCCGACACCGAACCGTCGCGTCAGTTCCTCGCCGACCCAGGCGGCGTCTTCGGTCGGGAGCATGTGGGTGATCCCGCGTCGCATCTGGCGCTCGACCGCGGCCACGGTCGGGCCCGGGCCGTGGCCGGCCATCGCCCCGGTGTCGCCGAGGCAGAAGTCGATGTAGTCGTGTCCATCGACACAGGTGAAATGGGCGCCCGCGGCGACTTCGACATAGGGCGGGAACGGCCCAGCCCACTTGACCATCCAGGGCATCGGCACACCTTCGAGCAGGGAGCGGGATGCACGCTCGTGAAGGGCGGCCGATCGGGGGTGGTCGTCGGCGAAACGAGTCATCTCGCCGGCCATCAAGCGGGCGAGCCGGTCGCGGTCGAGGCGGGCGGATGGCTGGGTCATGGCGGCAGGATGGCGGTCATTTCGTGCGCCAGTTCGGTCATCCCGCGCGGCGCGACGCCACGCCAGACACCGCGACGCCGGTCCACGGGAGGGGTGGACCGGCGTGCGGACGAGAGGATCGGTTTTGGGCGGGCGCCGGGGAATCAGTGGATCCGGCGAACGAACCCGCAGATATGACAGGTCGCGAGCCCGGTGAGGGGATCGACCTCGAGGAGGCTGGGGCAGCCATTGGTGCCGCAGAAGAGCCGCGAGTTGGCGGCGACGGCGCCGCTTCGGCGTCGCATGCGCCGCATCGCGGACGCGCGTCCGGTGACGGACGCTGTAGTGGAACGGTTCATCATGGTGTTGTTTGCTTTGTGCTTTCTGGCGCGCCGTGATCGCGGTGGATGCGATCGGCTGCGCGGCCGGGGTTTTCGTCCCGTAAGGCCGAATCATAGTCGGAACGACGGTGTTTGAGATGTCTGCGCGCCGGGCCGGGAGCGTACGTTAGGCGCTCTAACCGCGTCGTCGCGTCGGACTGGTTACCCACGTAGTATCGAGGCTGACGGCTCTTCCGTCAAATCCACCGATGGTCCGGGGTCCCTATATTGAGGTCTCTTCATCGAAGCTTGGTTGATTCGGCGGCCGGCGCCCGTCAGACTGCGCGCCGTCCGGGCCCGCGATGGCGCGCGCCCGGGATCCAGGGGAAACACATGAGGAGGTGGCTTGTGTCGGTGGTGTCCAACGTCTCGGACGTACGATCGCGCTCCGCGAGACTCGGGCTCGTGACCTCGATCCTGGGACTGGCGATGCTGGCCGGCGCCCCCGCCGCGAATGCTGCGTCGGCCATCACGCTGACGACGCCGTTCCCCGCGATCGCCGTCGCCCCGGGGTCGAGCCCGAGCTTCGATCTCTCAGTCACCACCAACACGGCGGGTCGCGTCGCGCTCGGGGTCGGTTCGGTACCGACGGGCTGGACCGCTGTCCTGCGCGGCGGCGGGTTCACGATCGATGGGATCCAGTCGGACGGCTCGACCGCGACGAAGGTCACGCTGAACGTGACGGTGCCCGCCGACGCGACAGCCGGAACGCAGCGGATCGACGTCAAGGGGACCACGGCGTCCGGCGCATCGGCGACGCTCAGAGTCGACGTCCGCGTCTCGCCCAACGCCGCTGGCAGCGTCAAGCTCACCACCGACACGCCACAGCTCAAGGGCGCATCGGACGCGTCGTTCAGCTTCAGCTTGACGCTGACAAATGACACCCCCGAGGACCTCCCCTTCAGCGCCACGGCGACCGGACCCGACGGCTGGACGATCACGGCCGAGGTCGGCTCGCAGGCGCAGGCGGCGAGCGTCGTCGTCAAGGCCGGCAGCACGTCGACAGTCGCAGTCACGGCCAAGGCTCCATCTGGCGCCGCAGCCGGCGACTATCCCATCGCGGTCGATGCGACGAGCGGCAACCGTTCAGCCCACTCCGACCTCTCGGTCACCGTCACCGGCAGCTACAACCTGGCGCTCTCGACGGTGAACCAACAGCTGAACATGAACGCGACGGCGGGGACCGCGAGCGATATCACGCTCTCGCTGACCAACTCCGGGACGGCCGATGTCACGGGCGCCGCGATGACCGCCACCGCACCGACCGGCTGGAAGGTCACCTTCGACTCGCCGACGGTCAACGTGCCGGCCGGTGGGCAGGCCGTCCAGGTCGTCGCTCACGTGACCCCGTCATCCGACGCGATCGCCGGCGACTACATGACGACGTTCAAGGCGACCGCCCCCGTCGCGAACGCCTCGAGCGATGTCCGCGTCACGGTCCAGACGTCGGCACTGTGGGGGGCCATCGGGATCGGCCTCATCGCCATCGTCCTGATCGGCCTGTGGTCGATCTTCCGCCGGTTCGGGCGCCGGTGAGCGGGCTCGCGCCAGTCCTCGAGCCGGCTACCGAGCCAGCCGCACGCGTCGGACCCGAGCCGGTCATCCGGACCCATCGGCTGACCAAGAAGTACGGGACGCTGACCGCCGTCAACCGTCTCGATCTCGAGGTCTACCCGGGCGAGATCTTCGGTCTGCTCGGGCAGAACGGCGCCGGCAAGACCACGACCATCCTGATGCTGCTGGGGCTCTCGGAGCCGACCGACGGTGAAGCCACGGTCATGGGTCTCGATCCGGCCTGGGACCCGAGAGAGGTCAAGCGCCGGGTCGGCTACCTGCCCGACGCGGTCGGCTTCTACGGCGGACTGACCGGCCGGCAGAACCTGCGCTACACGGCCCGCCTCAACGGCCTGCGAAATAAGGAGGCCGAGGCCGCGATCGACGAGGTGCTCGAGCACGTCGGCCTGACCGACCGCGCCAACGACCCCGTCGAGACCTACTCGCGCGGGATGCGCCAGCGACTCGGTATCGCCGATGCCCTGGTGAAGTCGCCCGACCTGCTCATCCTCGATGAGCCGACGACCTCGATCGATCCCATCGGCGTCATCGAGATCCTCGATCTCCTGCGCAAGCTCGTCCACGAGCGAGGGCTCTCGATCATGCTCTCGAGCCACCTGCTCTCGCAGGTCCAGTCGGTGTGCGACCGGATCGGCATCTTCGCCAGCGGGCGGCTGATCGGCGTCGGGACCGTCGACGAGCTCGCCGCCCAGTTCGGCGACGGCAGCGCCCTGATCGAGGTCGGTCTCGAGCTGCCGACCGCGGCCGACGTCGAACGTGCGGGCAGGACGCTGCGGGGGCTAGCCTCGGTCGAGTCGGTCGAGGCGCCGGCCACGGGAACCGGGACCTGGCGGGTCCACGTTCGTCCGGCCGACGCCGAGGGTCGGGTCCGCCAGGCGATCCTCGTCGCGGCGGTCGACCAGGACCTCCGGCTGACCGCGCTGCGGCCGGTCGTGCCCTCCCTCGACGACATCTATCGCGCCGCGATCGAGCGCCCCATCGTCAAGAAGACGGGGATCAAGCGAAGCGCCAAGCGGACGACCCCCCGACCGAGGCCACAGTGAGCGCGGCCGCGGTCCCCGGCGACGACCTCATCGAGCCCGCCCCAGAGGAGACACGGCGCGCCTCTGTCTCTCGCGTCCCGAGCGCGGGCTGGCGGGTCATCGCAGCCAAGGAGCTCGGCGACCACCTGCTCAGCGTCAGGTTCATCGTCCTGCTCGTGGTCCTTGGTCTCGCCGCCGCGATCCCGCTCTACTTCGCCGCCGACCTGATCCGCTCGGCGGCGCCGCAGGCGAGCGGTGTGCCGGCCGTCTTCCTCGCGTTGTTCACCCTCGGTTCGCAGGACTACACGTTCCTGCGGGTCGATTCCTTCGTGGGCATCGTGGCACCGCTCCTCGGCCTGGCCTTCGCATTCGACGCGATCAACGGCGAGCGCTCGGAAGGGACGCTGCCCCGCCTCCTCGCGCAGCCCATCTACCGCGACGACGTCATCAACGGCAAGTTCGCGGCCGGGCTGGCGGTGATCGGCGTGGTCCTGCTGGCGGTGGTCGGGATCATCGCCGGCTACGGGATCTTCCGGCTTGGGATCGTCCCCGCCTCCGAGGAGATCATCCGACTGACCGCCTGGATCCTCGTGACCTTCGTCTATGTCGGGCTCTGGCTCGCGTTCGGGCTCCTGCTCTCGGTGGTCGTGCGACGAGCGGCGACATCGGCGCTGATCGGGTTCGGAATCTGGTTCGTCCTGACGACCTTCGGCGGGCTCATCCTGAGCCTCATCGCGAAGGCGGTCTCGCCGCTGACCGGTGCGACCGTGCAGGAGCAGCTCGGGCAGGCCCAGACCCAGCAATTCATCTCCCGCCTCCTGCCCGGCGAGCTCTATGCCGAGGTGACCTCGGTCCTGCTCAACCCGCGCAACAACCCCGCGGCCGATCTGCCGGGGACGCTCGGGCAGGCGCAGCAGGCGGTCCAGCAGATCCCGAGCACGCTGCTCTCGTTCGACCAGAGCCTCTTGCTCGTGTGGCCGCAGATCGTGGCACTCGTCGCGCTGACCGTGGTCTGTTTCGCCGCCGCCTACGTCGCATTCATGCGCCAGGAAGTCCGCGCTTAGGGCGACCCGCAAGAAGATCTTTCGGACGGTGCCGGTCAGCCGTCGCGGACGACGACGCCGATGATCTCCTCGCCGTAACGGTCGAGCTTGGTAGGACCGATGCCCGGCACCCGGCGAAGCTCGGCGATCGAGCGCGGGCGGCGGGCCGCGATGGCCTCGATGGTCGAGTCGTGGAAGACGATGAACGGCGCGACCGCATCGGCTCGGGCGCGGGCCGTGCGCCAGGCCCGGAGCGCGTTCGAGAGCGGCGACCGGTCGGCCGGATCGACCTTGGCCATGGTGCCGCGCGTCTCGCGCACAGCGTTGGCCCCGACCACCCGGACGCGCCCTGCCGATGCCGGGAGAAGCCCATCGAGGAACCGCGAGCGGCTGCGCCGGCCCTCGCGACCGGTCGCGCCGGTCCGGGTCGTCGCCCACGATAGCCAGAGGTAGCGCCGCGCGCGGGTGATCCCGACGTAGAGCAGCCGCCGTTCCTCCGCCAGCTCGCCGGGTTCGGTCGCCTGGCGGATCGGGAGTGTGCCCTCCTCGAGCGCGGGCAGGAAGATCGCGTCCCATTCGAGGCCCTTGGCCCGGTGATAGGTGAGCAGCTCGACCCCGGTCGCCTCGCCGCCTGCCTCGACCGCGGTCCGGCGCTCGATCTCCGCCAGGAACGCCGGGATGTCCGCCGCAGGATCGGCTCGGGCGAGATCCTCTGCCAGCTCGAGCAGCGTGACGACCGCGCCGTGCCGCTCGCTCGCGGCTTCGCCGTCGGGGACGGTGTCGCGCCGGACGCCGAGCTGACGCTCGAAGGCGACCGCCAGGCGTTCCGGGAGAGCCACGCCACTCTGCGCCTGACCGAGCGAGCCAGCCAGCCGCACCGCTCGGCGCACCTCGGGTCGGG
Source organism: Candidatus Limnocylindrales bacterium (assembly GCA_038319665.1). Classification (GTDB taxonomy): domain Bacteria; phylum Chloroflexota; class Limnocylindria; order Limnocylindrales; family CSP1-4; genus SPCO01. The sequence goes on along the minus strand of JBBQDL010000067.1, from coordinate 307 downwards.
CGAAGAACCGTTCACCGCGGACGTGGAACGGGATCCCGGCCGCGCCCAGCGCAGCCTCCAGGGCGGGCAACTGGGCATTGATCCGGACCAGGATCGCCATCGCGCCGTGCGCGGTGCCGTTGCGCGCGATCGTGCGGATCGCCTCGGTGATGGCGCTCAGCTCGGTCTCGTCGGTCGCGTACCCGCCGACGACCGGGGCCGGCCCGGACGGCAGGTCGGGGACGAGGCGCTTCGGTGGCCGCGGCGCCGCGCCCGGTGGCCGCTCATCGAGCGCCTCCCGTCCCGCCGCCAGGACCCGGTTGGCGAA
>JBBQDL010000066.1:0-8700 GCA_038319665.1 Candidatus Limnocylindrales bacterium | reverse complement strand
CGACCCGACGTCCCGATCCCCCTCCCGGCGGCCGCCGTCGAACCCTCGTCGACGGCGGCCGCTCCGTCCCCTCCGGAGACCAGGTCATGGACACGCATCCGAGTGACCGACACCATCGCAGCGCCGCCCCGTTGTACGAGGCGCGTTTCGAGCACGACGCCTGCGGCGTCGGGTTCGTCGCTGACGCGGGCGGCCGCTCGCGCGATCGGGTCCTGCCGTTGGCGCTGGCCGGGCTGGCGGCCCTCGGGCACCGCGGGGCGTTCGGAGCCGACGGTGAATCGAGCGACGGCGCCGGCGTCGCGCTGCCCCTGGATCCGTCGATCCTGGAGCTGGTTGCCGGCGAGGCCGCCGCGGACCGCCCGGCGATCGTGTCGCTCTTCCTGCCGCGCGGCCGAGTCGTCGAGCGGCAGGCGCGGGCGCTCGTGGAGACGACGTTCGCGGAGGCCGGGCTCACCCTCATCGCGTGGCGCTCGGTCCCGACCGATGCATCGGCACTGGGTGCAGCCGCGGCGGCGTCGCGACCGTCGTTCGTGCACGCCATCGTCGCTCGACCGGCCCATGGCCCGGACGATCCACGCCCCCTCTCCGATGATGCCTTCGAACGCCGCCTGGTCATCGCCCGCCGGCGCCTGGAGACGGCGGGTCGCGACGCCGGTGGCGCCTTCGCCGACCTCTCCGTGCCATCGGCCTCGGCGCGGACCGTCGTCTACAAAGGGCTGGTCATCGGCGGCCGCCTGGCGGACCTCTACCCCGACCTACAGGCCTCACTCACGCTCGTCTACGCGGTCTTCCACCAGCGCTACGCCACGAATACCCACCCGGTCTGGCGGCTCGCCCAGCCGTTCCGCTCGATCGCCCATAACGGCGAGATCAACACGGTCCGCGGCAACCGCGGGCAGGTCCACGGTCGGGCCGGGGACGCTACCGCCTCGGAGATCGCCCGCGAACTCCTGGCAGCGGGGCCGCTACTCTCCGAGGACGGCTCGGACTCCCTGGCCCTCGACGAGGCGCTCGAGCTCCTGACGACGACCGGCTGGGCGCTGGCGCCCGCCCTCCTCACGGCGGTCCCGGAGGCGCTCGCCCTGCGCCGCGCCCCGCATCCACACGTCGCCACGCTGCGGCGTCGGACGGCCGGGTTCTTCGCGCCATGGGATGGTCCGGCCGCGATCGTGTTCGCCGACGGTCAGCGTGTCGGCGCGCTCGTCGATCGCAATGGCCTGCGGCCGGCGGCCTTCGCGGTGACCCGCGACCGGCTCGTTGCGGTCGCGTCCGAGGCGGGGGCCGTCCCATTCACGGCGGCAGAGACCGTGCGGCGCGGCCGCCTCGGCCCCGGCGAGCTGCTACTGGTCGAGCCCGGCCGCCGCGCCATCCTCGAGGACGCCGAGGCGAAGGCCTGGGTGCTCCGATCACTCCCGATCCACGACGAGCCGCGCCCGAACCACGACGACCGGGTCGAGGCGAGTGCGGGCCCGACCCCGCATGCCGTCGCGTCGCCGCCACCGACCGACCACGTCGCCCGCTATCTCGCCGGTCTCGATGCCGAGCGCGCCCGACTGGATATCAGGACGATGGCGCTCGAGGGCCACGAACCCCTTTGGAGCATGGGCGACGACACCCCGACCCCCGGTCGCTGCCGGCTCGACCGGCCGGCCGCCGACCACCTCCGTCAGGCATTCGCGCAGGTCACGAACCCGGCCATCGACCCCGAACGCGAGCGGGTCGTCATGGACCTGCGGGTCGAGCTCGGGCGGCGGCCGGCGCTGCTCGGCGGGCCGCCGAGGACGCCGCGGACGGTCCGTATCGGGCGTCCGATCGTGGTGGACCTCGAAGGCCTCGTCGCGAGCGTCCGTGAGCGTCGCGGACCGAGGTCCGTCCGGATGCTCGACGCGACGTGGTCACCCGCCGTTGGCGAGGCCGCCCTGGAGGCCGCGCTCGAACGCCTGGCGCGGGACGCGGTCGCCGCCTCACGTCGCGGCGCGGAGGTCCTGGTCATCAGCGATGCGGCCTCCACGCTCGATCGGCTCGCTGTCCCGTCGATCCTGGCCGTCGGGGCCGTTCACACCGCGCTCACCGCAGCCGGCCTTCGCGGTCGCACGGACCTCGCGGTCAGCGCGGCCGACGTCCTCGACGTCCATTCGATGGCGATGGTCCTGGCCGTCGGCGCCACGGTCGTCCACCCGCGGCTCGCCATCGAGCTTGCGGCCGAGCTCGCCGGGACGCGCGGCGCCGAGTCGCTGACCGCGACCGAGACGATCGGCCAGTTGATGGCCGCCTTCGAGGCGGGTCTCCGCAAGACGCTGGCTCGGATGGGGATCAGCGCCGTCGCGTCATACATCGGCGGTTCGCTGGTCGATGTCGTCGACCTCGACGGTTCGGTGGTCGCGCGCTGCTTCCCGACCGCCGCGGCGTGGCCCGGCCGGACGACCCTGGCCGACCTCGCGGGACGGCAGATCCGGCGCCGCTCGGCGGCGCTGGCCATCCCGGGACCCGCCGCCGGCCGTGAGGTGCGGCTCCCTGACCCCGGGTTCGCGCGTTTCCGGGCCGACGGCGAGGCCCACCTCTTCTCCCCCAAGATCGCCGCCGAGATCACGCTCCTCGCGGCCGGCGGTCGCGATGGCGTCGCCCCGGCCGAGATCGACGAGCGGCTGGCTCGGTATCGCGAGGCACTTGCCCGCCCGGCGACCGACCGCGCGGTCCCGCGCGATGAACTGCGGATCCGGCCCGCACGGACGGCGACGCCGCTCGCCGAAGTCGAGGATGCGCGGTCGATCGTCCGTCGCTTCGTCGTCTCGGCCATGAGCGTCGGTGCGTTGAGCCCGGAGGCGCACCAGGCGCTCACGATCGGGATCCAGCGGGCCGGCGGCGCTGCCAACACCGGGGAGGGCGGCGAGGACCCGGCGTGGTACGCGCCCGGACCCGACGGCCGGCGCCATGATGCCCGCATCAAGCAGGTCGCCTCGGCACGGTTCGGCGTGACCGCCACCTACCTCGCCCGCGCCGACCAGCTCGAGATCAAGATCGCGCAGGGCTCGAAACCGGGCGAGGGCGGCCAGCTCCCCGGTCGCAAGGCCACGGCCTACATCGCGGCGCTGCGGCGCGGCCAGGCCGGGCAGAGTTACATCAGCCCGCCGCCGCACCACGACATCTACTCCATCGAGGACCTGGCCCAGCTCATCGCGGACCTGCGCGCGATCAACCCGACCGCGCGGATCGGTGTCAAGCTCGTCGCCAGCCGCGGGGTCGGTACGATCGCGGCCGGGGTCGCCAAGGCGGGGGCGTCGTACATCCACCTGTCCGGCCACGCGGGCGGGACGGGGGCCTCGCCGCTCTCGTCGATCAAGCACGTCGGGGCGCCCTGGGAGCTCGGCCTGGCCGAGGTTCACCAGGTCCTCCTCCGCAACGACCTGCGCGACCGGGTCGTGCTGCGGACCGATGGTGGACTCCAGACCGGACGCGACCTGGTCGTCGCGGCGCTCCTCGGTGCCGAGGAGTTCGCGTTCGGGACCGCGGCGCTCGTCGCCATCGGCTGCGACATGGCCCGGCAGTGCCACCTCGACACCTGCCCGACCGGGATCGCCACCCAACGGGAGGACCTGCGCGCCAAGTTCGCCGGCACGCCCGACGACGTCATGCGCTTCTTCACGGCGATCGCCGAGGACCTCCGCCGAGAGCTGGCGACGATCGGGGCGCACTCGGTCGGCGAGATCGTCGGCGAGGGCCGCCGCCTGCTGCGGGCCATCCCGGCCGCCCGCGCCGAACTCGCGCAGGTCATCGGCGCGGCTCCATGGGGTGCGTCAGCCGACCGTCGGGCGAACCCGGCGCTGGCGGGTCGCGAGATCGGTCATGCCCCCGCCTCCGCGCTCGAGGTGGGCATCGCGACAGCGTTCCGTGGCCAGGGCTCGGTGACGGCGTCCGGACTGCGGCTGACGACCGCGGATCGCTCGTTCGGTGCCGGGTTGACCGGCGCCCTGGAGCGCGGCGAGCTCCACGGCCCGATCCGCCTCGACCTGTGCGGCGCGGCGGGGCAGTCGTTCGGCGCCTTCGCCGGTCCGGGCGTGGCGCTGCGGCTCACCGGCCAGGCCAACGACTACGTGGCCAAGGGGCTGTCGGGCGGCTCGGTCACGATCGTGCCCGAGCCGGATCTTGGCGCCGAACCCGCCTCGCAGGCCATCGCGGGCAACACCGTCCTGTACGGGGCCACCGGCGGTCGCCTGCACCTCGTCGGGCGGGCAGGGATGCGCTTCGCGGTCCGCAACAGCGGCGCTGAGGCTGTCGTCGAGGGGATCGGGCCGCATGGCTGCGAATACATGACCGGCGGGACCGTCGTCGTGATCGGTCCGGTCGGCGCCAACTTCGGCGCCGGGATGACCGGCGGTCGAGCGTATCTCTACGACCCGAGCGGGCGGCAGGTCGCCGCGCTCGACGAGCGGTCCGTCGAGGCCGTCCGGCTCGCCTCGGCGCTGGCCGACCGACCGGACGGCCAGGCGCGCGTCATCGAGCTCATCCGGCTCCTCGACGACCATCGCAACGCCGGGTCCAGGCTCGCCGCCCGGATCCTCGACGAGGCCGACCTCGCCTCGCGGTTCTGGCTGGTCGAGCCGAACGTGGTCGTGGCACCTGTCGCGGTCGCCGCCGGACCCGAGTCGGTCGCGGCGTCGATCGTCGCCCCGGAGCCATCCAAGCCGGGGGTCCAAGCCGCCCGCCTCTAGCCGAACTCCGGCTGCCGTCGTAGTGTGATACGTTGTCATACATGAGCGAACGACCCCGACCCGCGCACGCCGTGCGCGAACTTCGAAGCTTCCGGCTGCCAGCCGAGACGGCGTCGCGGTTGGACCTGACCGCCACCGAATGCGGCATGACGCGCACTGCGCTCGCAGAACGGCTTCTTGACGAAGGGCTTCGACGACTACGGCATCCGCGGATCGATTTCGTCGATGGGCCGGCCGGCCGGCGGCCGTTCGTCATCGGGACCGGCCTCGACGTATGGGAGATCGTGGCGACCATCCGAGCCAATGACGGCTCGGTCGAGGCGTCGGCCGCCTATCTCGCTGTTGCCCCAGCGATCGTCGAGGCCGCCGCTCGGTACCACGCCGAGTTCGCGGACGAGATCGACCGCTGGATCGATGCGAACGAGGTGATGGCCGACCGTGAGGAGCAGCTGTACCGCCAGCAGGTCACGCGCCGGGCGTGAAGCTGCTCCTTGACGAGCACTTCAGCCCGCGGATCGCCGAGGTCCTCCGCGGCAGGGGGCACGACGTGACGGCGGTCGCTGGGTCGGTACTGGCGGGCCTCGCAGATCGACAACTGATCGCGGCAGCGCGTGAGGACGGCCGTGTCCTTGTCACCGAGAATGTCGCGGACTTCCAGGCAATCGCGGTCCAGCTCGCGCATCTCGGCGCGAATCACGCTGGGATCGTGTTCACCAGCCCGCGGACGTTCCCGAGATCGGTCGACGGCATTGGCCGGCTGGTCGAGGCGCTCGAAGCAGTGCTCGTGACGCACCCACCTGAAGATGCGTTCGGGGACCGTGTCGTTTGGCTCTGAGCGAGGAGTGGACGAGCCCGACCGGGACACTCAAGATGCGCTCGCATGAGCCGACGTCTCATCCCGGCTGTCGCGGCGCATCTTCAGGCCGGCTGTGTCGGTGACGGATGACCCGCCCGGACCGAGTCTGCCTGTTGGGACGCGCGTTCGGGTTCGGCGCGATCCGGAGGTCGGCCCAGGGCCTTGGCCTGCCGAGCCGATCGGCACCATCGTGGACCACCCTGGATCGGCCGATCTCCAAACGTGGCGACCGACCATGACCACGTCGGGTCTCCGCCGGTTCTACTGGGTTGTCTTCGACGAACCAAAGATCGATGCCGACGGTGACGGCCCCTACGCCGAGGCGGAGATCCTCGATATCTACCTCGCCCGCATCGACGTCCACTGACCCGCCGCAACCCGACCGCAACCCCATCGTGCCCGTTTCGGCGCCGACGCTCGACGCCCGTCGGTCATACCCTCGATCGACCATGGGGAAGCATCACCCCCGGATGACGGCCCCAGGCAGACCCCCGACCCAAGCCCCGAAGGTGTCCGTGATGATCCACCCCTCCGACTCTGATACCCGCCGCGTCTCGGCCGTGCGCGATGGGCGCGATGGACCGGTGACCTGCGCCACATGTGGCTGCCGGCTGTCAGCGACGGGCGATGCTTTCTTCCATTTCAACCCGCTCGCGGGTCGGGATGCCCGCGGCTGCCGGATCGCCTGCGCCGACGCCGCGCATGACGTCGACGGACGCCCGATCGCTCTCGCGGTCTGACGGGCGCTAGCCTCCGGGGGCGTCCTCGACGACGATCCGGTAGCCCACGCCTCGGACCGCGACGACCTGCGGCCCGCCGGCCGCCTGCACCTTCGAGCGCAGTCGAGCCAGGTGCGGTTTGAGCCAGAGGAGATCGGGATCGGTCTCGGCCGGCCAGCCTGCCCTCGCGAGCTGGAGGTGCGGGACGATGTCGCCGGCCGCGCGGACGAGTGCCTCGAGCAGCCGGAATTCCGTCGGGGTCAGGGCCAGCGCCGTCTCGCCGACCCGCGCCTCGTGACGGCCCGGCTCGAGGACCAGTTCGCCGGCCGTCAACGGCCCGCCGCCCGCTCCACCGGGACCCGCGGTCCGGTCGACGCGGCGCATGACCGCCGCGATCCGGGCGAGCAACTCGGCCTTGCCGAAGGGCTTGGTCAGATAATCGTCCGCACCCAGGCCAAGCGCGCGGACCTTGGCCGCCTCGCCGCTCTCGCCCGAGACGATGAGGATCGGGGCCGTCCCGACCGCTCGCATCTGGCCGGCGACGTTGAACCCATCCGGCCCCGGCATGGCGAGATCGAGCAGGACGATGTCGGGATGCTCCTCGCGGAACCGCTTGACCGCGGTCAACCCGTCGTAGGCGGTGATCACCTGGTGGCCCTCGGTGCCGACCAGTGCGGTGATGGCCCCTACCATCGCCGGGTCGTCATCGACCACGAGGATCCGAAGGGGGCGGGTGCTCATCGTGATCATGGTCCTCGCTCTTGCGGTTCAGATGGCCACGGCGGCCGGGAGCGCCACCACGAATCGGGCGCCGTGAGGACGGGCCGGTTCGCACCACAGCCGGGCGCCCATGGATTCCCCGAGTCGTTTCGCGGCATAGAGCCCGATCCCGGAGCCCCGCGCGGTGTGCGTGTCGCGCCGAGCGTACGGCTCGAAGATGCGTTCGCGCCAGTCGTCCGGGATCCCCGGCCCCTCATCGGAGATGCCGAGCTGGACGATCCCCTCGTTGATCGACCAATCGATCCGGATAGCGCTGTCGGGCGGCGCATATTTCACCGCGTTCTCGATGAGGTGCTCGACGATCTGGCGAAGCCTCGGCGGGTCGGCGAGCGCCTGGAGCCGGACGCTCGGGACCACCTCGACCGGATGATGCTCGAGGATCGGTCGGAGCGATGCCACGACCTCGTCGACGAGGACACGGAGATCGACCGGGATGACCGACGCCGGACCCTCCGGGACGACGCGCACTGAGGCGAGGATCGAGTCCACGAGGCGGTCGAGCCGCTCGATCTGCTCGAGCGTCGCCCGATGCCAGACGGCGCGCGTATCTCGACGAGCCAGGTCGCGCGATTCGCGACCGCGAAGCGGCGGTTCGTCGGCCAGCAGGTCGGCGTAGGCGCGGACGATGGCGAGCGGCGTCCTGAGTTCATGGGTGACCAGCGCGATCAGCTCGCTGCGGGCCTCGTCGATGGCCTTGAGCGCCTCGACGCGTGCTTCGGCCTCCGATTGCTGGCGACCTTTCTCGATGATCCCGGCGAGCAGGTCGGCGACTGCCCCGAGTTGGGCGACGTCGTGATCGCTGAAGGTCCGCGCCAGCTCCGTCTGGACGTTGAGGACGCCGACGATCTGGTCGTGCCAGGTCAGCGGGACCGAGAGCATCGAGGCGACGAAGCGCCGCTGGTCGATACCACGGACCCACAGGAATCGAGCATCGGACTTCACGTCGGGAATGACCAGTGGGCGACGGTCGGCGGCGACGCGCCCGGTGACGCCCTCGCCGAACGGGACGCGGGCTCGGCCGATCTGGAAGCGGTCGAGCCCGTTGGTGGCGGCCAGCGTCAGGTACGCTCCATCGCGGTCGAGCAGGTAAAGAGAGGAGACGTCCGCGTGGAGCACGTCGCGGGTCCGGTCGACGACGGTCTCGAGCAACTCATCCCACGTCCGCGCGGTCGTCGCGAGTCGGGCGACCTCGTGCAGGAAGCGAAGCTGTTCGAGCTGGTCGTCGGCCGGCGACGCCGCCGATCGGCGCCGCGGGAGCGACGCGCTGGCTCGGCTGGACGCGGCTTGGACGTTCGTCACGGGCATCACGATACAAGCCTACGGAAAGGTTGCGGTCGGGACGGTTGCGGCCCGGTGGTGGCTCGGGCGCGGAACGGTGCGCACGAGCGCGTCGGGTGAGCGGATGACGGGGCCGCGCCGCGCTCGGACCACGGCCGCGGTGGCGGCCGAACCGCTCGGGATCGGGTCGGCGGGGGCACGCGACCCGCTCGCGACCGAGGTCAGGCTGCTGGGCGCCCTGCTCGGCCAGGTCATCTCGGAGCAGGCAGGCCCCGAACTGTTCGCCACGGTCGAGCGGATCCGGCGCCGGACGATCGCGCTGCGCCGCGACGACGACCCGCTTGAGCGCGCCCGACTC
>JBBQDL010000065.1:0-8973 GCA_038319665.1 Candidatus Limnocylindrales bacterium | reverse complement strand
GCCGTCGCGCGGCGCGAGTTCGCCGAGGAAACGGGCACCGAGATCGACCCGGCGGCGCCGACCATCGAGTTGGGTTCGATCGTCCAGAAGGGCGGCAAGGTCGTCCACGCGTGGGGGGTCGACGGCGACCTGGATCCGGCGACCGCGCGCTCGAACCAGTTCGAGGTGGAGTGGCCGCCTCGCTCCGGGCGTCGCGAGCGGTTCCCCGAGATCGACCGAGTCGAGTGGTTCGACCTCGACGAGGCGCGGCGTCGGATCAAGCCGACGCAGCTGCCGTTGATCGACCGCCTCGAGACGGCCCTTACCGAACGGACGCCGCCAGGACCGTGACGCGGATCAGGGTGGGGTTGGCGCCGGATGCGATGAGCGAGCCGCGCTCCGGGGTCACGATGTCCAGTAACAGCAGGTACTGGCCGGCGGCGGTCGGGGTGGTCAATTCGAGCGTGGCCTTGACCGCCGCGCCCGACTTGAGACCGATCGGCAGCCCCGTCTTGGTGGTCTGCGTCGCGGGGTCCGGGGCGACGTCGGCCGCGACCAGGAGGGGGATCCATCGAGCGATGACGTTGGCTGCCTGGGCGTGGGCGCCGGCACCAAGATTGGCGGTGCTGGAGATGGCCTCGTGGCCCCAGGCGGTCCTGCCGAGGTTCGTCACCATGATGTTGAGCGCGACGCCGGTGCCCGCCGTCAGCTGGGCGGTCGAGACGGCCTGGATGGCACCATCGAAGTCGCCGGTGACGCGAACGATCAGCGACGGGATCATGGCCTGGGTGGCGGCGTCATAGGCGACACCGTTGGCGTCGTGGAGCGAGACGGTCAGCCGATATCGTCCGGGAGCCGTCGGGAAGGTCACCGGCACCGCGAGGCTCGTCTTCCCGACCTTGACCGCCGCCGGGTCGACGACATCGCCGACCTGCTCGGGGACGACGAGGTCGAGGCCGTCCGCCGGCGCATCGACCTGCGGTTCGGCAGCCGGCGTGCGCGGGTCCCCGATCGCGGCAGGTCCGAGGATCGTCGTCGGAGTGACCGGGCCGACCCCGCCGGATGGAGATGGCGCGGCTGACGCTGTGGGCGCCGGGGACGGCGAGGCCTTCGGGGCCACGGCCGCACCGGTCACCTGGTTCGCGGGATCCGTCGGCACGACGGCCACGTCGATCGGATCCCAACGGACGCTCGCTTCCAGGCCCTTCGGGAGCGCCTTCCGGTTCTTGATCTTGAACGGAACGTCGATGTGCCCCGAGGTTCCGGCAGACGGCAGACCGACGATACCGGGCGTCGCCAGCTTGATCCCGGTCGTGACGAGCGTCGGAGCCGAGGGGACGACCGGCAGGGTCGCGCTCGTGGCCGACCCGCTCGCGCCTGCCAACACGTCCTTGGAAGCCAGCCCGGTCTTCATCACGATCGAACGCGTGAAGCCCGACGTCGCGTACTCGGTATCCATCTCGGCGACGTAGCCGGGGCTTCGATCGCTCGCGAAGGCGGATCGGTGGCCGTTCGCGCTCGGCGCGTTGCTCCAGGCGCTCTGGATCGACCGGCTTCCGGCCAGGATGGTCTTGACGAAGTAGGACGGGCTCGACCAGGCCTCGGCGACGACCGCCGATGCGCCCGCCTTGATGAAGCCCGCGGCGTAGTTGTCGATCCGCTGCTTCGCCACGGCGAGCGAGCCCTCTGGAAGACCGGGTTCGGAGTTGCCGCTCGCGTAGCAGAGGTGATTGAGCAGCACCACCGCGTTCTTCGCGAGCCTGATCTTGGTGCTGATCGACGCCTCGCCGAAGTACTGGTGGGTGAAGTCGTCGCCGACGGTCGTCGGGTTGAGCCCAAAGCCGTCCTGGGAGGCCGGGAAGAACGAGTCGGTATAGCGGCTCGGCCAGCCATTGCCATGACCCATGTAGACCACGAGCGACGCGCCCGCAAGCGCGTCCTTGACGGCCGGCCAGGTCGCGTCGGGCGAGTAGAGCTCGACGACGTCGGGCGTGTACTTCCGGGCGATCGCGGCGGCGGCCATGGCCTGCGCCCGATAGCCGCTGGTGGCTACCCCGGCAGGTCCGACGATGAAGACGACCTTCGGGACGGCCTTGGCGGTCGGGGCGGCCGGCGACGCGGCAAACGAGGCGGGCGCGAGCACGCCGACGGTGAACAGGGCCGCGAAGATGGCAGCGCCAAGTCGTCTCACGACAGAGGGGCACACTCCGTGTGGGGGCAGAAAATGTACTGCGCTCGATCTTCGGGCACCATACCGAATCGCCCTAATCTGGCGGTTATCGCCGCTCTCACGGTGCGTCCGCGCACCAACGGCTGCCGATGGGCGTCCGGGCTACCATCGGGTCATGCCCAACCGCCTGGCCGGGGAGACCAGCCCGTACCTCCTCCAGCACGCGAACAACCCGGTCGACTGGTTCCCGTGGGGGCCTGACGCGCTGGCCCGTGCCAAGCTGCTCGATCGCCCGATCTTCCTGTCCATCGGCTACGCGGCGTGCCACTGGTGCCACGTCATGGAGCGGGAGTCGTTCGAGCACGAGCCGACCGCTCGCTACCTGAACGACCACTTCGTGGCGATCAAGGTCGATCGCGAGGAGCGTCCCGACCTCGACCAGGTCTACATGGCGGCGGTCCAGTCGATGACCGGCGGGGGCGGCTGGCCGATGTCGGTCTTCCTGACTCCTGAGGGGCGCCCGTTCTATGGCGGGACCTACTTCCCCGACGAGCCTCGCCACGGGATGCCGTCCTTCCGCCAGGTCCTCGAGGGGGTCGAGCGAACGTGGCGCGAGCAGCGACCTGAGGTCGAGGCGGCGGGTGGTCGCCTGGTCGACGGCCTCGTCGAGCAGGCCAGGCTGGCCGGCGGGGCGGACGACCCGACCCCAGCGCTGCTCGACGCCGCGACGGCCGCGATGGAGGCTTCGTTCGATCCGGTCAACGGCGGCTGGGGCCGCGCTCCCAAGTTCCCGCAGCCGATGACGATCGAATACCTGCTTCGGCGGCACCTCGCTACCGGCGACCAACGACCCCTCGCGATCGCGCGGCGCTCGCTCGATGCGATGGCGGACGGCGGATTGCGCGACCAACTCGGCGGCGGCTTCCACCGCTATTCGACCGATGCGTACTGGCTCGTCCCGCACTTCGAACAGATGCTGTACGACAACGCCCAGCTCGCGCGGGTGTACGTCCATGCCTGGGCGCTCACCGGCGACGAGCGCTATCGCGAGGTCGCGACGGGGACGCTCGATTACATGCTCCGCGAGCTGATCACCGGGGACGGCGCCTTCGCCGCCAGCCAGGACGCCGACACCGACGGTATCGAGGGCCTCACGTTCACTTGGCGAGCGCCCGAGATCCGCGACGTGCTGGCCGATGGTGGCGACGGGGCTGTCGACGATTCCGACGGCGCCGCGCGGCTGTTCGAGGCCGCCTATGGCGTCACCGACGAGGGTAACTGGGAAGGCGTCACCATCCTGTCGCGCGTCGCCTCGGATGAGGACCTTGCCCCGACATTCGACGTCCCCGTCCCCGAGGTCGCTTCGCGGCTGGCGGCGGCCCGCGACCGTCTCCTCGCGCGACGCAGCGGACGCCCCCAGCCGGCCCGGGACGACAAGGCCCTCGCGGCCTGGAACGGGCTCGCGATCGCGGCCTTCGCGGATGCCGCCGTGGCCCTCGCCGCGACAGACCCGGTCGCCGCGGCCACGTATCGCGTCGCCGCCTCGCGCGCCGCGACGGCCGTCGTCGATGGGCTCATGGCGCCGGACGGCTCGCTGCGCCGATCGTGGAAGGATGGCCGGGCGGTCGGGAGCGGCGTGCTCGAGGACTACGCCCACCTCGCCGACGGACTTCTCGCGGTCTACGAGGCCACCTTCGACGAACGCTGGTTCACGACGGCCCGCGCCCTGATGGACCGGGTCCTGGCGCGATACGCCGATCCGGCCGGCGGCTTCTTCGACACCGCGGACGACCACGAGCGGCTGATCACGCGCCCGAAGGACGTCCAGGACAACGCGGTCCCGTCCGGGAATGCGATGGCGGTGCGGGTCCTCCTCCGGCTGGCCGCGTGGACGGGAGAGGGCGCCTACCGGGACGCTGCGGAGCGGGCGATGCGCTCGGTCGTGCCGTTCGTGGGGCGCTACGCGACCGGGTTTGCGCAATGGCTGAGCGCGATGGACCTGGGCCTCGCCACCGGTCTGGAGGTCGCGATCGTGGGGTCGTCCGAGGATGCGGCGACGGCCACGCTCATCGCCGAGACGCGCCGCAGCTATCGGCCGAACCAGGTCGTGTCGGTCGCCATGGATCCGGCGACGAGCGCGATCCCGCTGATGGTCGACCGCGTCGCACTCGAAGGCCGGCCGACGGCCTACGTCTGCCGCGCCTTCGCCTGCCGGCTGCCCGTGACCGAGGCAGCGGCGCTGCGCCGCGAGCTCGAGGCCATGGCCGCCGATGGCGGGGAAGGGGAGTGACGGCCGGCGTGGTCGAGCCGCGACCCGCGGCGACCGTGGTTCTGCTCCGGGGTGGGCCGAACGGGCTCGAGACGCTCCTGACCCAGCGGCCATCGACGATGGCGTTCGCCGGCGACATGCACGTCTTCCCGGGTGGCCGCCTGGATGCGGCGGACGCGGATCCGTCGCTGGTCGCTCGGTCCGCAATTTCGGCTGAGGCGGCGGCCCGGGGCCTCGGTGGCGACCTGACGCCGGAGGTCGCGCTGGCCGCTCATGTCGCCGCGATCCGCGAGCTGTTCGAAGAGGCCGGGGTGTTGCTCGCGGACGGCTCGGGGGCGGCGTCGGCGGCCCCGGCCCGGATCAGGGCGGGGCGCTCCGCCCTGCTGGCTGGCGACACGACGATGGCGAGCCTCGCCGACGAGCTCGACCTGACGTTGCGGACCGATCTGCTCGTCCCGCTCTCGCACTGGGTGACGCCGCCGATCATGCCGCGCCGGTTCGATGTCCGGTTCTTCGCAGCGCTGATGCCGGAGGGTGTCGCCCCCACGTTCGAGGGCGGCGAGGTGGTTGCCCACGGCTGGTTCCGTCCGGTCGACGCGCTAGCCGAGATGGCCGAGGGTCGGCTCGCGATGTGGGTGCCGACGAGTGCGACGCTCCAGCAGCTTGAGCACGCGCGATCGATCGAGGAGATCCGGGAGCGTCTCTCACCCCGGGCACTCGGCCCGATCGAGGTCGAGGAACGCTCACCCGACGTGACGCGGATCGTGATGCCGGCCGGGGGCGGGGTCGCCGGGCAGCCGGTCTGTGCCTACCTCGTCGGGCGGCGCCGGTTCGTGCTCGTCGATCCGGGCGATCCGACCGGACCGGCGTTCGACCGGGCGATCGAGATCGCCGCCGGGCGCGGCGGCGCGATCGAAGCCGTGGCGCTCACCAACGTCGATCCCGACCATGCCGCCAGCGCCGAGGGGGTCGCGCAACGGTTCGGCATCCCGATCCTGGCCGGTCCGGGCGCGGGCCGACCGTTGCCGTACGCGGTTCGCGAGTTGGCAGACATGGAGGAGCTGCTCGTCGGCGACTTCCCGCTCCGCGCGGTGCGTGCGCCAGGCCCTGAGCGAGCGCGGCCTGACCACGTCGCGTTCATCGGCGAGACCTTCGCCCTGACCGGCGACCTCGACGGCACTCGTGGCGCCCGTTCGATCCCTGGCCCATCGGACGACGCGGCCTGGGCGACATCGCGCGAGCGGGTCGCCCGTCTCGTCCCACGCGATCGATGGCTCGCCGGCCATCCGCCGGCGACCGGGGCCGTTTGACGTGGCGTTGCCGCGCCCCGAGGCTGCCCGGATGCAGGAACGAAGCGGCGGCGGTCGGTGGCTGGCCGCCCTCTTCGTCGTGTTCGCCCTGGGCGACCTTGTCTACTACATCGTCACCGCCAAGTTCGATCCCACCCAGACCTTGGCCGATGTCGCGACATACGCGCTCCAGGTCATCCCCTCGGTCGCCTCGGTCCTCCTGCCGGCCGCGCTCCTGTGGCGACAACCCGACGCGACGCAACGCGCGCGGACGCTCCTGCTTGGGACGATCCTGTTCGCGCTCGCTCAGGGACTGCTGATCCTGGCCACTCCTCTGGAGCCCTATTTCGAGGCCGCGACCCCACAGAGCCAGGACCTGCCGAGCATCGTGCCGATGGCGGAGATCTACAACGGCTTCACCAGCGTGGTCCTCGCGGTCGGGCTGCTGTCGATCGCGGCAGGACTGGCGCAGGCGCGCCGGCACGAGGATCGCTCGGGGATCCTGACCTTCCTCTTCCTGCCATTCGTCACGATCCTTGCCACTGTGCTCAACGTCCTCGCCACGTCAACGAGCGGCATCGAGGGCCTGTCGCTCACGTTTGCGCTCGTCCTCTTCGTGGGATCGGCGGTGGTCCTGCCCGTCGTCCGGGTCGTCGTATGGGCCCATCTCATGACTGCCCTGTCGCGCGGCTGGCGAGCCGGCGAATCGCCGATCAACGGCTGGCGGCTCGGGACGCTGGGGACCGGGCTGATCGTGCTGGGCCTGATCCTGTTCAATCTGAACAGCGTCCTACCCGCCCAGACGGGCGTGTTCAACACGACCTATGCCTACGCCACCGTCATCGCCTACGCGCTCGGACACCTGTGCCTGCTTGCGGCGTTCCTGATCGGGCTGCCGGCGCTTCCTTCCGACGACGATCGGAACGAGGACGACGAGGACGAGGAAGCCTGGGAGTAGCGGTCGGGCTAGGAGCGGCCCGTCGGGAGGGCGTTCGCAAGATTGCGCAGGAAGTTGAGACCCTCATCGACCTGCTTGACGGGGGCATATGGCCCGGGCATCAGGACGCACGGTCGGCCCGCCAGCGCGACGCCCGGGAGTTGTCCCCAGGATTCGGTCAGTTGCCGACCGGCACACGTGTTCGCCGCGCGCTTGTAGATGAAGACGGTGGCGGCCGGCCGCCAGATGGCGATCTTCTGCCAGAGCGGCCCGACGCCGGCCGTCAGGTCTGCATCGGTCGCCTCGTCACGTGCGGTCGGGATCTTGAGGAGGTCGGTGATGCCGTGACCGGCGGCGAGGAGCGCGTCGTCGGCGCCTTCGATCGGCGTCGCCGGCGGGATGATGCCCGCCGTCATCAGGCGCCGCCAGAAGGTCTGGCCGAGCCGGCCCTGGTGATAGTGACCTGCCGCGACGCTGACGGGCGAGGGATTGAGACCGACGAACAGCAGCCGATCGCGTAACGGCGGCAGGTCGGCGAGCGTCTCGACCGGCGTCCCGTCCACCTCGATGGTCGTCCGATGGGGGCCCGGGCCGGGTCGTTGCGTGAGAGCGGTCAGCTCGTCGGGGAGCATCAGTTCCGGGTCCGCGAGCGGTCGGTGAGGGACGCGATCGGTCGGCTCAGGTCGGCGGGTCGGTGTCGGAGTTGGGGTTGGCGGGGGGATCGGCCTCACCGGTCCGTGCCTGGATCTCGGCTTGCGCCTTGGACGCCTCGGTTTTCGCCTCGCGGACGCCTCGACCGAGCGCCTCACCGAGCTTCGGGAGCGTCTTGGGTCCGCGCCACATGAGCACGAGCACGAGGATGACGATGAGGACGATGAGGACGTCGGATCCCATGGGCTGATGGTACAGCGCGGTGATCGCGGCCGAACCGCCGAGCCCTGGTGGCGCCGCCTCAGCCCGGGCGGCGCGCCACCGGGATGACGAGGCGCAGCGCCGTGTGCGTGGGCGAGAAGGACGCGACCTTGTTATCGACCAACCGCGCGGCCTTGGCGGCCTCGATGACGTCGACGTCGCGGAGGGTCGCATCCTTGCCCTTGCGCGAGACGACCCAGATGGCGCCGTTCGGCCGGATGCAGGCCGCGAGATCCTGGAGCCGCGAGAGATCCTCGAACGTATCGGCGCCGACGAGGATGATGTCGGTATCGGGCTCCGGCCAGTCCTCGGTCATGTCGGTGGTCCGGTCGGCGATGAGCTGCCGGATCGCGGGGTCGTCGATATCGATGACGGCGACGCGCATGCCCGGCCGGATCCCGAGCTTGTCGAGCAGTGGCGTGGTGTAGACCCGTTCCATGGCGCTATCGTGCCATGCATGCTGCTTGTGTACGGACCGCGTTCCGTGACGTATGACTTCGGGCCGGGCCATCCGCTCACGCCACGCCGGTTCGGACCCGGGATCGAGCTGCTGCGATCGGTCGGCGCCGAGCCGGGTCTGGCGCCAGAGCCCGCGCGGGACGAAGAGCTGTTGTGGGTCCACACGCGGCGGTACATCGAGACCGTCAAGCGCTTTTCGGCCGACCCGTACGGGTTCGGGGAGGCCGGGATCGGCGAAGGCGGCGATGACCCGCCGTTCGCGGGGATGCACGAGGCCGGCGCGATGGTGGCCGGTGGCTCCCTGCGGGCCGTGGAGGCCGTCCTGCACGGCGACGTCGAGCACGCCTTCCATCCGGGTGGCGGCCTTCATCACGCGATGCCCGACCGGGCGTCCGGTTTCTGCATCTACGACGATCCGGCGCTGGCGATCGCCCGGGCGCGGCGCGACGGATCGCGGGTGCTCTACGTCGACTTCGACGTCCATCACGGAGACGGTGTCCAGGCGATCCACTGGTCGGATCCCGGGGTGCTGACGCTCTCGTTCCATGAAAGCGGGCGGTACCTGTTCCCGGGAACGGGCGGGGTGGGGGAGCTCGGCGAGGGTGTCGCGGCCGGGACGTCGGTCAACGTGCCGATGGAACCTGGGACGGGGGAGGCGGCCTGGCTGGGCGCGGTTCAGATGGTGCTCCCCGAGGTGGCCGCCGCGTTCAGGCCGGACCTCATCGTCTCGCAGCACGGTGCCGACTCGCACGCTTGGGATCCGCTGGCACATCTGCGGGTGACGACGACCGCGATGGGCGAGGCGGCGCGGCTCGTCGACCGGCTCTCGCATCGTCATGCCGGAGGGCGATGGCTGGCGACCGGAGGTGGCGGGTACGACGCGTACCGCGTCGTGCCACGCTCGTGGAGCCTCGTCTGGTTGGCCGGGGCCCACCGCGATGTGCCGGGCGAGACGCCC
>JBBQDL010000064.1:0-9418 GCA_038319665.1 Candidatus Limnocylindrales bacterium | reverse complement strand
GCAGGTCCGACTCCGTGGCCACCCAGACGGAGACGACCGAGCCGTCGCGAGCCGTGCCGCCGAGACGGACCCGGACCGACGCCGCTCGACGGAGGGAGTCGACGACGAACCCCACGTGGACCGGCGCCGAGCGCTCCTTCCGGTCGTAGGCGCTCTGGTACGACTCGACCTTGCTGGCGAGGATCGGTCCGCGTTCGGTCCCGAGGTCGCGCTCGATCGCGAGCACGATCGACGCCTCGCCCACACGGATGACGGCCAGCGCATCGGGCCGCAGGCCCGAGTGCCAGACCAATCGGATGAGCGGCCGCTCTGACACCCACGCGGAAAGACCGACGCCGGCATCCGGGTCGCTCGCCCGCAGGAAGGCGGCGAAGACGTCGTGGCTGGCCAACCCGTGGATGACCGGCGAGACCGACTCTGGTGCACCGTTGTACAGCCGCTTTCGGCCGTTCGGCCAGATCATGTGCTCCAGCGCCAGGCGGGTCGGGCGGGTGAGGGCATAGGCATGACGGCCGCGTGGTCGCTGCCGATTGGCGGCCCAGAACCCCGTCACGAGGCCGTACTCGGCGAGACGGGCCAGCCGCCGCTGGGCGATCCGCCGGTGTCCGTAGGCAAGCAGGGCGGCCAGCTCGGCCGTCACGATGTCGCCATGGACCAGCCACAGCAGCAGGCTCCGGTCGCGCTCGGGCAGCGCCGTCCAGGCCGCGATCCCGGGACGGCCGCGGACGCCGGAGCTTCCGCCGGCCGTCAGCCCCGGCCGCCGTTCGGCCCGAGCCGTGCTGGTTCAGCCCGGTCGGGGTCGCTGAACGCGGGTCGGTCGAGCGATATCGATGGCATCGATTGGCGTCATCATGGCGGGGCTCCTTCGAGATGGACGCGGTCACTCGGGTTCGATCAGGGCCTGTGTGGTACGAACGACCGACGTCAGCTTGATCGATGCCCCGGCGCGCCTCCGCGTCACCCGCGCCGCTGACGCAGGGATCCGGTTGAGAGCGAGCCGTTGGACCGTTCGCCATCAACCTATCGCGACGAGCCGGCCGACTTCAAGACCAAGGGTGTACGAGATTGCGTACAGTCGAATCGGTCAGACTCGAGGACACAGTCCCCTGAGGACAACGCCTAAGGTGATTTCGGGCAGGACATCGTCGACGAAGTGGGATGCCTCGCGGGGCCAGTCGCGTGGGAGGACTCTAGCCTTGGCAACGCGCGTGAGGTCTTGCAGAGCCCCGGCACCATCAGGGGGACCCCCACTGATCGGCCGCGCCAGCGGGGGCGCCAGCGGGGGCGCCAGCGGGGGCGCCAGGAGGGGCGCCGGGAGGGGCGCCAAGACGCCCCTATGGGGACCCCCATATCGTGCTCAAAACCGCCCGTCTCGCGGAAGGGACCTCCTATGAGTCAACCGCGGCAGACTCGACACGAAGTCGGCTCCCGCTCGCTCCGAGCACGACCGCGGTGTCGTACCGATCCGCGACCGACAGTCCTGTCTGCCAGCTCGGCAACCCGTGCATTCGATCGTGCATCCGAGCGGTCATTCGGATGACGATCCGATGCAGACCCCACATGCACGAATCGGCCCGATCGGCTTCCGGGACAACAATGACCACCGCGTTCACTCCGCGTGCTCGACGTTCTGCCGCGATCCCGGTATCTGGGCCATCCTGACTCCAGCCATCCCGCAAGGTCCTCGACCCGAACGAGTGGCCCTCGCTCGCCGCGCTCGAGGCTGCCTTGCTCGCCTTCGGCGACCATTACAGCGCGATCGCTACGCCGTTCGAGTGGTGCTTCACCCGGCTCAATCTGCACCGCGTCCTCGCCGCTCTCTCACCCGTCCCTCTCGCCGCGTGAACTCATACATTGCGGCACTTGCGAATCGATGTACTAAGGTGCTCGTTCGGCCCGGGGGCGAGGCGTCTCAAGTGGGTGCGCCTTCAGCCAGATTTCTCGACGTTCGAGGGAGCGATCCGGCCGCGAGGCACGTGTCAAGGCCGGTCGCGCTCTGGTTCATGATCGGAGCGGCGGTGGAGGATTCCGAGTTCAACGCCGCGGACGGCCGCCTCGGTGCGACCGGAGACGCCGAGCTTGGCGAGGATGTGCTCGACGTGAACCTTCACCGTGCCGACGGCCACGATCAGCACGGACGCGATCTCCTGATTGGACCTGCCGGCGCTGATGAGATCGAGGATTTCGAGTTCGCGCCCTGTCAAGGGCTCGGGTCCCCGTGGGTGACTGGTCTGGTCGTTTGCCATCCGTTCGAGGAGTCGTGTGGCAAGGGTGGCCTCGATGGCATGCTCCCCGGCCGCTGCTCGTTGGATCACCGCGAGGAGTTCGGGCCCGGCGACGGCCTTCAGGACGTAGCCGAGGGCCCCGGCGCGGAGCGCCGACATTAGCCGGTCCGCGTCACAGTCGCTCGACATCAGGACGACGGCCGTGGCGGGCGCTGTGCGCCGTAGCTGACGGGTCGCCTCGATGCTGTCCAGACCCGGCAGGCTGGCGTCCAGCACGACGACGTCAGGACGCAGGCGAGCGATGAGGTTGATCGCCTCCGCGCCGTCGCTCGCCTCGCCCACCACCACGAACCCGGGTTGAGCGGCCAACAGCCCACACAGGCCAGCGCGCGTCAGGTCGTGAGCATCCGCGACGAACACACGAACGACCGCCGCGCTGCCTCCGCTGGCGCGCATGTTGTCGTGGCCGACGATGATCGAGTCCAGCGGACCGACGCTGCTCATCCGCCGAGGGTCGCTCGAGGATCCGTGTGGAGCGGATCGTGGGCTCGAGTGACTCGCCGCGTGAACCGGCATGGGCCGAGGTCGTCTTTGGTCACGGGTCCCCTTACCGCTCGGCACCGTCGTGACGAGCACCGATAGGATCAGGCAAGCGCTGTCGGTTGGCGACGGGCCAAAGGTAACGGGAGGCCTGCCCCGAAGTCCTGCGTGACCACGACGGATCAGTGCCGGGTTTTCGGTGCATTGCCCGTTCCCGCCACGGCTTCGCGCTCCATCTCCTGCTGCCGGTGGAGGCGGTGCGCATCCATGGCCCTGCCCGCCGTATCGGCCAGGATGTACGCCAAGCGGCGCTCGGTGCTCGACAGCGGGCCCGATCGGTCCATCGTCAAGAGGCCATAGGTCGAGGACGCCCCCGTGATGGGAAACACGAGGTCATCCGCGAGGACCTGGTCCGACAGTCGATCAAAGGCCCCGATCGGGGGTTCGAAGGCGACCGCCCTGACCCCACGGCCGAATACGCGTTCGGCGACCGACCCGACCTCGGGCAGCGGGTCGACGGCGGGATCCCATGCGAAGGCTTGGAGCGCGGCCAGGGTGTCCGCCATCCGCCGCTGGTCCTGACGCAGAGTGACGAGGACCGCCGACAGTCGCCGCGCGGTGAGCAGGGCGATGAGCCCAAGGGCGGCGAAGAACGGTAAGCCGATGGTCACCTGGCTCAGCGAACCCGCGCCCCCGAGGACGACCGCCCGCCACACCTCGAGGATGGCCGTTGTCGCGACCACGAGGATGAAAGTGGTTCCCCGGAGGTGCCAGCCGGCAATGGCCAGGGTCGGCGCGTACAGCGCGAAGTACGGCGAGGCGCCGCCACCGGTCATGGTCGTGAGGCTTACCACGAACAGGAGCTGGGCGGCGATCAGGGCCCAGCTCCAATCGGCGGGCAGTCGCGTCCAGGGCAGGCGGGCGAGAGCCAGCATGATCACGCCATAGCCCATCAACAGCGCCACCACGTCCCGAAACGCGAAGCCCGCGCCGACCTGCCCCTGGGCCGTCAGGGCAACCACCGGGATGGTCGCCGCGAGCAGGACCACGCTGGCTCTTGGCAGGGTCTGCCGCGGGTCGAGGGTGGGCGGCAGATCATCAGCGATCGGATCGGTCGGGGAGGCGCCCGCCCATCTTCGCGAGCGTCGTGCGAACGACAGCGATGTCTGGAGCGAGTGGATGGTCATGACTGGCCACCTTCGTCGTCAAGCACTGCCGTCGCAAGCGCCGGCTGGCTCGCTCGACGCCGGCGACGTGACTCGAGCCAGCCCGCGAGGAGGGCGACCGCCGCGATCGCCGCCAGCGGCAGACCGTTGGTCGCGACCACGCCGGCCGTCCGTTCGAGCGACGCCGTGTCAGGCGCGATGATTCCCGTGCCGTCGCCGCCGGCGCTGACGGCAGCCGCTGAATTGGGCGATCCGCTCGACCCACAGGTGCCGCCGTTGACGGCGGTGACCGGGGCGACCGAGCCGGTCGGCGAGGGCGAGGGCGATGGGCTGACACTAGGCGTCGGTGCCGGCGATGGGCTGACACTAGGCGTCGGTGCCGGCGAGCCCGATGGCAGGGGCGTCGGGCTGGGGACGACGACCGGCGCGACGTCGGAGCAGGCCGCCGCAAGGGAGGCGCCAACGTTGAGCACCGTGAGCTTCGAGATCCGCGCGAAGACGTCGCTGGTCAGCCGCACCCGAGCGTAGAGGCCGACCTTGAGCGATGCGTCGATATCGGCGCCGGCCGCGATCGCCCGCCCGACGCCCCCGATGGTGACCGACCCATCCTGCGTGGACGTGGCGGCGACGAGCGCGCTGACCGAGCCGCAGACGTCGATCGTGGCGGCCACGTTGGCCGTGGCCGAGCCGTTCTGGACCTGGCCGAAGGCGTTGAGGGTCAGCGTCAGGCACAGGTCGGCGCCGACCTTGACCGAGGCGGGGAGGGTGGAACCGAGGGCGAGGACGAACGTCCGACCCGCGATCCAGAGGCTGCCCGTGTTGCTCAGGGTGGCTCGCGTGAGCGCATTCACGGTGCCGCAGACTTCGATCGTGGCGCCCACGTTGGCCACGGCCGATCCGTTCTGGACCTGGCCGAAGGCGTTAAGGGTCAGCGTCAGGCACAGGTCGGCGCCGACCTTGACCGAGGCGGGGAGGGTGGAACCGAGGGCCAGGATGAACGTCCGACCGGCGATCCGGAGGCTGCCCGTGTTGCTCAGCGTGGCACGCGCGAGCGCACTCACGGTGCCGCACATCTTGATTGTCGCCGTGGCGTTGACGGTCGCCGATCCGTTCCGGACCTGGCCGAAGGCGTTGAGGGTCAGCGTCAGGCACAGGTCCGCACCGACCTTGACCGAAGCGGGGAGGGACGAACCGAGGGCCAGGACGAAGGTCCGACCGGCGATCCGGAGGCTGCCCGTGTTCGTCAGCGTGGCTCGCGTGAGCGCATTCACGGTGCCGCAGATCTTGATGGTGGCGCCCACGTTGGCCGAGACGGCCGCGCCCGTGATCCCGCCGGACAGGTCCACTGTCAGGTCAAAGCAGAGGTTGCTGCCGACTTTGACGAGGGACGACAGTGTGGTGCCGGCCGCGATGACATAGGGCGCACCACCGATCGTGATGGCACCATCGGTCACGGCTGTTGCTTTGACGTACGCGGAGACGGCCCCGCAGACCTTGAGGGAAGATGCCTCCGCACTCGGAGCGAGGGCCCCGGCGAACGCGGTTGCGGTAAACAGGCTGATCGCCAGGACCAAGATCGAGAGTCGGTTGCGCTTCATGGCTCGTCTCCAGCGGCGAATCGCGCCGCTCGCCCAACCCGGATCGGGAAGTGCGCCGAGCATCGACCGTGGATCCTGCGTTGCCTATTCGCCGGGTGACCACAAATGAACAGCCAGGTGGCCTATGCCATCCGGCTCCAAATTCGGGGCAATGCGGCTAGGGAGTCGGAAGTACTGGCCGGGACGATTGGCCTATGGCCGAGCGTGCGTGGCTCCTTCAGCCTGTGAATAGTTGTACTGATTCCGAACGCCGCCCAACCCGATAAGACCTTGACACCCTTTCTGACGCCCGACTCGTCAAGTCCCAACCCCAACGCCGGAAGGACCGTTGAATGTTGATCGACCACCGGATCCAGCGAATCCTGCCAAGCGTGGTGGCGGCCATGCTGGCAACGATGATGCTCGCTCTGCCCGTTGTTGCCGCCAACCAGGTCACCCAAGTCCTCGCCGCGGGGACGCGCTCGGCGAGTATCGCCAACCTGACGCTGGGCGGGATGAACACCTCCCACAGCGCCCAGGCCAACGCCGGGACGATGACGCTCACCGCCGACGACAGCACCGGGTCGAACCTCGGCTGGAACGTGACGATCCTGTCGTCCGCATTCGTTTACAGCGGCGCCAACGGCGGGACCGATATTCCCGCGGCGAACTTCTCGCTGACGTCGGCCGCTGCGCCGGCGCATACGGCAGGCCAGGCGATCGACGCGACAGGGGGGCCGAAGGTTCCCGTGATTAGCCCCGTCGGCACCCTGGACTCCGCCCGCAAGACGACCCAGGCGCTGATCACCTTCGGCAACGGGACGTACACCCAGGCCCTGGGCGTGAGCCTGACGATCCCCGCCGACAGCGCGGCCGGGACGTATACCGGGACCTTGACGACCACGATCAGCGCGGCGCCGTAAGGTCCACGATGGCGGCGGTCAGCCACCGGGAGCCCCGTCCAATGGGCCTCGGTCGCACAATGAGAGCTTCCGCGTGGATGGCATTCAAATTCGTGAGCCGACGCTCGCCGTTCCTCGCGGGCGCGTCGGTCCTCGTCATCCTCGCCTCAATCTGGGCGCCGATGTCGGTCCAGGCCGCTAACGAGCCTGCTCGACTCGGGCTGACCCCGATCGGACAAGATGGCCTGTTCTTCGAGCTCACCATGGCGGCGGGCCAGGCGCAGCAGCTGAGCGTCGAGGTCGGGAACTTCGGCCCTGCCGAGGTTCGGGCGCGGACCTATGCGGCCGATGTGTATTCGATCGTCAACGGCGGCTTTGGCGCTGCGCTGTTCGGCGCCCAGGCGTCGGGCACTTCACGCTGGCTCGACTACCAAACCCGCGAGCTCACGCTTAAACCGGGCCACGGCTCGAGGATCGATTTCCGCGTCCGCGTGCCGAAGGGAATACCGCCGGGTCAGTACGTGGCCAGCCTTGTGGCCGAGAGCGTCAAACCGGCTCCGAGTGGCGCGGGCTCGGTCGCCATCAACCAGGTCAATCGGGTCGCGATCGCGGTCGCAATCCGGATCCCGGGTCCCAGCCATCCTCTGATCGAAATCGGCGCGGTTTCCTACAAGTTCGCGGCCGGCACCTCGTTCGTCAGCTTCGCCGTTGCAAACCCTGGCAACGTCCACCTGAAGCCCACCGGCGAGCTTATCGTGCGCGATTCCGCTCAGACCGAGATATTCCGCAGCGCCGTGGCCATGGATTCGGTCTACGCCGGGACCGCCACGCGGCTCGAAACCGCGCTCTCCCGACCGCTGGGTCCAGGTGTCTACTGTGCGGAACTTCGCCTGCGCGATACCGCGACGCAGAGCCGTGCCGCAGCGCCATGCCAGTCCTTCACCGTGACGGCCGGGGCCGAGACTGGCGGCCTCGGAGGGGCTGGCTCTGCCGCGACCCCCGTGAGTCAGGCGCCGATTGCTGCCGACGCCGGCCGACTCGCGTTGCCCTTGACCCTCGTCGCGTTGCTGCTCGCGCTCGCCGGGCTCCTGCTCCTGCTCGCTCGCCGGCGCCGCGAGCCCGCGGAAACGCAGGAGGGGCGATAGGGTTCGGCGCGAGTCCCGCTAACAGGTGATGCTGGACCTTGGTCGTCGATGGGGCGCATCGGACCTCCGTGCCAGGACGGCGACGATCCCGTACTGGCCCGGGCCGCAGCGATTCCGTGGCACGCCGCATTCATCGGAGCCTCCCTCTGGTGACATTCGGAGGGGGAACGGCTAGTACTCCTGAGGTCTTACGACGCGGCTGTCCGACGCCCAGCGTGGGGAGATGCCCGATCGACGCGACGCCGTCCTCCTTCTGCCCGGGACGTTCCTCGCCGGCGCGGCCGCTGTCGGGGCAGCCGACGGCGCGGGACCGCTCTTCGCGTTCGTCTTGGCCGCCGCGTCGCTGGGCATGTTCATTGGATTGGGGCTCGCCAGACTCGCAACCCGCCACTGGACTCGCGAGTTAGCCGCGGCTACGCGTTCGATCGTCGAGGGGGCCACCGAGGGATTCCCGCCGGGCCGCAGTTTCGGACCTCTCGGAGCGGTGGCCCGCTCCATCGCAGAAATCGCCGGCGAACTCGGATCTGCCAAGCAGGCCGCCACGACCGACCGCCTGACCCACGTCGCGAACCGCCCGACATTGCTTGCGTTCCTGTTCGCGGAGGTCGAGCGCGCCAGTCGCTACGATAATCCACTGGCGATCGCGTTTGTCGACATCGACCACTTCAAGGTCGTGAACGACACCTATGGCCACGAGGCCGGCGATATCGTCCTTCAGGGCGTCGCGGCGATCTTCAAGGCCAGCACGCGCCAGACCGACCTCGTGGCGCGCTACGGTGGTGAGGAGTTCGTCTTCGTCTTTCCCGAGACGAGCGTGGATGATGCCACCGCGGTGGCCGAGAAGGTGCGCCTGCTGGTCATGAAACAGCGGTTCACAGGGGCTGCAGCTGAATGCGCCGTCTCCATCTCGATCGGGGTCGCCGGCGGACACGGCCAACACCTCCGGGTCGATCAGCTGCTGCGCGACGCGGATGCCGCGATGTACTCCGCCAAGGCCCTTGGCCGAAATCAAACCTTCGTGTTCGCCGAGCTCGATGACGAGAGCGCCCGCATCCCGCGCTCCCCGATCTCGGCGGCCGGGCGAACGCGGGCCGCCGAGGTCGGCGAGCTAGCGCGCCACGCCGCCGAGGCCGCCCTCGCCGCGGTCGTGGATCCGCTGCCGCATTACCGAGGAAAGCCCTCGTCACTGATCGCCGCGATCGCCGTCCGGATGGCACGCGAGCTCGACCAGCCCGAGAAGGAAGTGCAGCGGGTGCGGATCGCGTCGCTCCTGCATGACATCGGCAAGGTCGCGATCCCGGCGCAGATCTTCGAGAAGCCGGGCCCTTTGAGCCCCGAGGAGTGGGACGCGGTCGTCCAGCACCCACGCATCGGGCAGGTGATCATCGAGGAGGTCGCCACCGTGCGCGATGCCGGCGCGATCATCCTCCATCATCACGAACGGTTCTCGGGCCACGGCTACCCCCATGGCCTGCGAGGTACGGAGATCCCGCTGGGGGCCCGGATCGTCGCGATCGCGGACGCCTATGACGCGATGGTCCATGACCGGCCATACCGAGCGTCCATCGGACACGTCGCGGCCATCGAGGAGCTGCGTCGGTACTCCCAGCTCCAATTCGATCCCGAACTCGTGTCGCTCTTCTGCGATCTCTTCAGCGCCGCACCACCGGTACCCGATCCGTCCTTGCTCATCAGGCCCCCAAGCGGGCTCATCGGCCTCCCTGGGACGCATCGGCAGAGCTCGACGGCAGAGCCAGATGGCGACGCTGCTGCGCGATTTACGCCGCCGCCGCACGGCACAGGACCCGCCGACCGACGAGGTCGACACGACCACCGAGCGCGCGCCCGCATCCGGCTTAGGCC
>JBBQDL010000063.1:0-9631 GCA_038319665.1 Candidatus Limnocylindrales bacterium | reverse complement strand
CCGTGCGCCCGCGGCAGGATGCCGACATCGACCGAGATCTGGCGCAGCTCCGTCAGGGTTCGTCCGTCCATCCGGATGCCCTCATCGAGGGCGAGCTGGCGGGCGACCTTCTTGTTGACGAGGTTGAACAGCGCCTTGCTGACGCGCACCTCACGGCGAGCGGCTTCCTGGAGGGCCTTGCTGTCGCCACCCGTCCGCGTCGCGCGGATCGCGCCGGCGAGGGCCTCGCGCAGGGTCTTGATCCGGGCCGGCAGGTCGTTGCCGAACCAGATGAGCAGGTTCGCGGTCGCCTCGGCGTCCGGACCGGCTCGATGCGCCTGGGCGAGGTCGATGCTGAAGAAGCGCGAGAGCGTCTCGAGCTTGTAGTTCTCGAGGTCCGGATAGCCCTCACGGGCGATCGCGAGGGTATCGAGATAGCGACCCGGCTCGAAATGGGTCCCATCGGCGAGCGCGGCTTCGAGGAAGCCGAGATCGAACCCGACCGAATGACCGACGATCTTCGAGTCGCCGATGAACTTGAGCGCCTGCTTGGCGGCCTCGGCCGGCTTCGGCGCCTTCTTGACCTCGGCGTCGTGGATGCCGTGCATCTGGTTGCCGACGATCGGGCGACCGGGGTTGACGAGGGTCGACCAGCGGTCGGTGATCTTGCCGCCCTTGATCTTGACAGCGGCGATCTCGACGAGATCGGCCATCTTCGGGTCGGTGCCCGTCGTCTCTACGTCGACCACGACGAATTCGTCGCCCGCCTCGGCGCCGTTCGTGAAGTCGAGGACCGACGCCGTGCCGGCCTCGAGGAACGGCGTGCTCTTGGGCTTGCCGGCCGCCTCGCGGAGCTGCTCCTGGATGTCGATGAGCGGCTGGAGCGCGCGGTGCCCGAACAGGATCGCCTCGGCCATGACGGCCTCCGGCAGGAGCTTGGCGCCGGCCTCGACCATCATGATCGCATCGCGGGTGCCCGACACGATGAGGTCGAGCTCGGAGTCGGCGAGCTGGCTGAAGGTCGGATTGACGACGAACTCGCCATCGATCCGACCGATACGCACGGCACCGACCGGTCCACCGAAGGGGATCTCGCTGATGGTCAGCGCGGCCGATCCGACGATCGTGCCCAGGATGTCGGGCTCGTTCTCCTGGTCGGTCGAGAGGACCGTGATGACGATCTGGATGTCATCCTTGTAGCCCTCGGGGAAGAGGGGCCGGATCGGACGGTCGGTGAGGCGGGCGGCCAGGGTGGCCGCCTCGGATGCGCGGGCCTCGCGCTTGATGAAGCCGCCCGGGATCTTGCCGGCGGCATACATCCGCTCCTCGAATTCCACGGTGAGCGGGAAGAAGTCCAGGCCGGGTCGCGGGTCGGAGCGGTTGGCCGTGCCGAGCACGAGAGTGTCGCCGTAGCGGACGGTGACGGCGCCGCCGGCGAGGCGTGCGAGCTTGCCGGTTTCGATGGTCAGCGTACGACCACCGATCTGGGTCTCGAATGTGTGAGACAAGGGAATGGTTCCTCCTTGGGTCGTGGAGGAGGACGACGACCTGCTGACAAGTCGGCCGACTGGGCCTACGGGCGTCGGATGCGACAGGACCCCGGTCTGTGCCGGGAACCCAGGGCGGCGACGCCTAGCGGCGGAGTCCGAGCCGTCCGATGACGACCCGGTAGCGCGCGCTGTCCTTCTTCATGAGATACGCAAGAAGGCGGCGGCGCTGGCCGACGAGCTTGAGGAGACCGCGGCGCGAATGATTGTCTTTGGGGAAGCCCTTGAGATGCCCGGTCAGTTCCTTGATCCGCTCAGTCAAGAGCGCGACCTGCACTTCCGGCGATCCGGTGTCACCTTCCTTGGTGGCAAACCCGGTGATGATCTCCTGCTTCTCTTCCCGCGCGAGCGGCACTCGTTCCTCCGAACACGACGATTGATGTTTCTTCCATCTATGACCGGCGGATGGTAGCAGGGTCGGCCCGATGCGGCAAACGTGCCCGATGCGGGACAATGACCGTATGCCGCGGCTCGACAGGATCTACACCCGGACCGGCGACGAAGGGATGACCGGGTTGGGCGGCGGCCAGCGCGTCCCGAAGGATTCGCTGCGGGTCGCGACCTACGGTACGGTCGACGAGCTCAACTCGCAGATCGGCGTGGCCCTTGCGACCGGCCTCTCCGAGCGCATCGCCACGGAACTCATGCCGATCCAGAACCAGCTCTTCGACCTTGGATCGGACCTCGCCACGCCCGCCACGAGCCAGGCCCGCCACCCGGTCCCCACCGTCGCGACACGCCACGTCGAGCGTCTCGAGGCGATCATCGACGAGCTCAACGGCGTGGTCGGGCCACTCACCAACTTCCTCTTGCCGGGTGGGTCGCCGGGTGCCGCCCAACTCCACGTCGCCCGCACGATCTGCCGCCGCGCCGAGCGGAGCGCGGCCGCGCTGGCTCGCGACGAGGAGATCGGTCCGACCGTCCTCCCCTACCTCAACCGCCTCTCGGACGCGCTCTTCGTCATGGCCCGCTACGAGAACCACGATCGTGGCGTGACCGAGCCGCTCTGGGAGCCAGGGGCCTGATGTCGTTCCTGTCGAGGCTCAGGCGAGCTTTCTCGCGAGGAGCGGCTCTCCACGAGCACCCCGACGAGCCCGCCTCCCGGCACGATCGTCGCGAGGCTGGACGTGAACGACATCACGAGACGGGCGGACCGGCATGGGATGCCGACGACCGGATCGAGGACCCGCCCGGTTCTGGGGGCCAAGAACCCGGACGCCGCGCCGGAGATCCTCGGCGAAGGCTGACCCTCAGGATCGGGGCAGGACGACCGTGACGCGACGGCTTCCGATCTTGCCTCGCAACCAGGGCTCCCCGGCCACGATCCGCAGCGTCACGGGAGCGCCGTCCACGGCGACCGGGTAGTCGCCGTCGGGCGGGAGGGCGACCGGCAAGGCGAATTCGATGCGCGACCAGCCATCTCGGACATCGCCGATCGCGCCCGTGATGGAAACCGGTCGTCCGAGGAGTCGAGCCGCTTTTGACAGGTCGCCCGACCCGATCGCCGTCCGGATCGTCGAGCTTCGAACGTCCTGGCCGTCGAGCCTGAAGGTCGGGATCACGACGACCTCGAACCCATCCCGTGCGCCGAGACCGGCAATAGCCTCAGGCGTCCCACGGCGCTCGAACCCGAAGGCGGCGTCAGGCGTCATCAGGAAACCGCGCAGGGCCACCAGGGCGCAGATCCGCTCGATGAAGGCGGCGTACGACGTGGCTCGGAGCGCGGCATCGAAATGTTGGACGACCGTGATGGCGACACCGGCAGCGTCGAGACGCTCCAGGCGTTCCCGGGCGTCCAGGAGGAGCGGGGGCGCCTGACCCGTCAGGACCTCGTCGGGGTGATGGTCGAAGGTGATGACGGTGGGCGTGGCGTCACGCGCCCTCGCCTCGGAAACCAGGTGCTCGAGCAGGTACGCATGACCGAGATGGAGACCATCGAAGACGCCGACGACGACGAAGATCGGGCCGAGCGGCGCCCGCAGCGTGTCGATCCCTTCGACGATCTGCATCGACGGCTCAGGCGACGGGCGCGATCGAGGCCAGGGCCGGGGTCGGAGCGATGAAGACCTTGTCCGGGGCGAGCCGGCCGGCGGCGGCTGAGGCGATCGCGACCAGCGTCCCGGCCGGATCGGTGAGTCGGTAGCGCTCGGCCGATCCGGGCAAGCCGCCGGCCGGGCGGATGAACTGGCCGCGCGCGACCGCAGCGACCTCGTCGAGCGTGAGGGTGACGACCGGGAAGGTCTCCAGGCCGGTATCCAGCGGACGGAGGTACGGAAGGAGGCCCGCCGGTCCGTCGGCCGCCGCCGACCGGATCTCGTCCATCGATGTCGCGACGTCGAGCGTGAACGGGCCCGACGCGGTTCGGGTGAGGGCTCCCAAGTATGCGGCACTCCCCAGGCCCGTGCCGAGGTCTCGCGCGAGCGCCCGGATGTAGGTGCCCGCCGAGCAGACGACGTCGAGGACGGCGATCGGTCTGTCCGGGTCGGTGTCATCGCACGAAACGAGGTCGAGGGCGTGGATCGTGATCTCGCGCGACGCGAGCTCGACGGTCTCGCCGGCACGGGCCATGGCATACGCCCGTCGGCCGGCGACCTTGATCGCGCTGTAGGCCGGCGGCCGCTGCGAGATCGCGCCGATCAGCCCCGGGAGCGCTGCGACGACCGCCTCGCGTGTCGGCCCCGGTCCCGTTGCCGGCGTCAGCTCACCCTCCAGGTCATCGGTCGTGGACGCGGCGCCGAAGCAAACCGTCGCCCGGTACGCCTTGCGGTCGCCCAGGTGGTACTCCACGACGCGTGTCCCATGGCCCAGGAACAGCGGCAGGACGCCCGAGGCGAATGGATCCAGCGTCCCACCATGACCGACGCGCTTGGTCGCGGCCAGTCGCCGGACGAGGGCGACGATATCGTGGGAGGTGGGTCCCGCCGGTTTTGCGACGATCAGGATCCCGTCGAGGCCGTGCCCCAGCGACGAACGCGCCACGATCAGCCGTCCAGTGCGGCGACGAGCCGGTTCGCCTCGGCGAGGACGGGCGGACGCGCCTCCTCGAGCGGCGCCGCGATCGAGGCGCCGGCGGCGCGTGCGTGCCCGCCACCCCCGAACCGCCCGGTCAGGACGGTGGCATCCACGCCGCCAGGCCTGGTCCGGACGCTGACCCTCGTCGCATCGCCCGACTGCTTGAACAGGATGGCCACTTCGGCGGCCTCGGCCTGTGAGAGGAGATCGATGATCCCCTCGGAGTGGGCGCGCTCGGCGCCGGTGGCGGCGATATCAGCGTCGGTCAGGCTCGACCAGACGACCCGTCCATCGTCCGCGCTTTCGAGGCGATCGAGCACGATACCGAAGAGCCGCAGCTGCGCGTCCGGCTTGGTCCGATAGAGGCGCCGCGAGATGTCGGCCAGCGGCGCCCCGGCCTCGACGAGGGCGGCCGAGACGACGAGCGTGCGCGGCGTGGCATTCGGATGAGCGAAGGTCGCGGTGTCCATGACGATCCCTGCCATCAGGGTCGCCGCAAGTGCACCACCGTCCGCATCGAGTCCCACGCCGAGTCGACCGGCGAGCAGGGTGACCATCTCGCACGTGGCCGCCGCGGCGGGATCGATCCAGTCGGCCTCACCCGCCGAATCGTTCGAGGCGTGGTGGTCGATGATCACGCGCGGCAGTCGTTCGAAGAGCGCCACGTGTCGAGCGCCGACCTTACCGATCCGTTCGAGCGATCCACAGTCCGAGATGACGACCAGGTCGTATGGCGCGGTCGTGTCCGGATCGGTCCGGAACCGCTCGACACCGTCCAGGAAGTCGTAGAGCGGCGGGACGGGGTCCGTACAGACGGCGTCGGCGGTACCACCCTGCGCCTCCACGAGACGCACGATCCCGAGCGTGGCACCGAGCGTGTCGGCGTCCGGGTTCTCATGGCTGACCGCGAGCACACGCCGGGCGCCGCGCAACCGGTCGACGACGGCGGCCGGGACAGCAGCGAGGTAAGGCGCGAGGTCGACCGTCATCGGGACGGCCGCCGCCCGGTCTTCCGTGACGTCGTCGGGCGCGTGCCGGGTCGCGACCCACGCGGACGGGGCGGCACCGGTGGCCGGACCGCCGAGGGCGGTTCATCGGCGAGGTCCTCGGGCCTCGGAAGACGAGGGACCGGCGTCGGCAGCGACTCCACGGTCGGGCCATCCGGCATCGGCACCGAGCCGGTCTCGATGTCGGCGAGGAGTCGGAGGATCCGCGTGCCGCGTTCGGCGGTGTCATCGAGATGGACATGCAGGTCCGGGATACGCTTGAGCCGGAGCGTCTTGCCGAGCTCGTGGCGGATGAACGGCATCGCATGCTGGAGCGCGGCCGCCGCCGCTTCGCGCTCGGCCCGTTGGCCGATGACGCTGACCCAGACCTTGGCATGGCGCAGGTCCGTCGTCGTCTCGACCGAGGTGATCGTCGCGAACCCGACCCGCGGATCCGCGACGTCGCGTGCGACCACGGCCCCGATCTCCTGCCTCAGGAGTTCATCGACCCGGTCGGTTCTTTGGCTCACGCTGAGCTCAGTTCGCTGACGCCCGGCTGACGGTCTGTGACGTGAAGCACTCGATGACGTCGCCTTCGACGATGTCGTGGAAGTTCGCCAAGCCGATACCGCATTCGTAGTTGGCCTGGACTTCGCGGACGTCATCGCGGAAGCGGCGGAGCGATTCGATCCGGTCGGTGGCGATCACCCTGGAGCTCCGCCAGACACGCGCGTTGCCGCCGCGGACGATCCGGCCCTCGGTGACGAACGAGCCCGCGATGACCGTGTTCTTGCCGACGCGGATGACTTGGCGGACTTCCGCCCGACCCTCCACGACCTCGACGATCTCTGGCTCGAGCAGGCCCTTGAGGGCCGCCTCGACGTCGTCGGTCAGCTTGTAGATGATGTCGTAGAGCCGGACGTCGACTCCTTCGACCTCGGCCGCCCGACGGGCGGTCTCGGTGATCTTGGTATTGAAGCCGACCACGATCGCATTCGAGGCGGCCGCCAGCATGATGTCGTTGTCGGTGATGTCGCCCGCGCCCTCGAGGAGGACGTTGAGCCGGATCTCATCCTGGTCGAGCTGCTCGAGCGCATGGGTGATCGCCCCGAGCGAGCCGGAGACGTCGGACTTGAGGATGATCCGGAGCTCCTTCGCCTGACCCGCCTGGATCTGGCTGTAGAGGTCCTCCAGGGTGGCTCGGCCACTCCCGTCCCCGCCCTTGGCGGCGGCCGCGGCCTTGCGCGACTCGACCATCGACCGGGCTTCCTTCTCATCCTTCACGACCCGCAGGATGTCGCCTGCCTCGGGCACGTCCGCGAGACCGAGGATGACGACCGGGCTCGAGGGGCCGGCCTTGGTGACCCGCTTGCCCGTCTCGTTCTCGAGCGCGCGGACGCGCCCGAACGTCTCACCGACGACGATGATGTCGCCGACCTTGAGCGTCCCGGTCTGGACCAGAGCGGTCGCGACCGGACCGCGACCCTTGTCGAGCTTCGCTTCCACGATCGTGCCGATGGCGTCGCGCTTCGGGTTGGCCTTGAGCTCCTGAAGGTCGGCGACGAGCAGGATCATCTCGATCAGCTCGTCGAGCCCGACCCGGGTCTTGGCCGAGACCGGCACGAGCGGCACCTCGCCGCCGTACTCCTCGACCACGATCCCGGCCTCGGTCAGCTCGGTCTTGACGCGTTCCGCGTTGGCGTCGGGCTTGTCGATCTTGTTGAGCGCGATGATGATCGGGACCTTGGCCGCCTTGGCGTGGCTGATGGCCTCGATCGTCTGGGGCATCACGCCGTCGTCGGCCGCGACCACAACGACCGCGATGTCCGTGACCTTTGCTCCGCGGGCGCGCATCGCGGTGAATGCCTCGTGACCCGGGGTATCGAGGAAGACCACGCGCTTGCCGTCCTTGATGACCTCGCTGGCTCCGATGTGCTGGGTGATCCCGCCGCGCTCGCCGGCCGCCACCTCGGTCGTCCGGATCGCGTCGAGCAGGCTGGTCTTGCCGTGGTCGACATGGCCCATGACCGTGACGATCGGCGCGCGCGGCTCGAGCAGGGCGGGGTCGTCCTCCTCGTACAGGACTTCCTTGGTCGCCTCGTCGATCTGGCCGTCGGTCTCGTCCGAGGTGCCGTTGTGGGACACCTCGGCCTCCGCGACCTCGTACCCGAGCTCACCGGCGACGAGCGATGCCGTATCGCGATCGACCAGCTGGTTGATGGTCGCGAAGATGCCGCTCTTGATCAGCTCCCGGATGATGTCCGCCGGGTTGACCCCGAGCAGCTCCGCGAGCTCCTTGACGGTGATCGTGCCGGGCAGCTCGATCGCGCCTCGCTCGCGCGGGTCGAGCGTCTGGACGCCGGTCCCGGCGAATGCGCCGTCGCGACGCGGCGGCTTGCGAGGCCCGCGGCGACCGCGCGTGCCGCTCCTACTCCTGGCCACGGGCTCCTCCTTCGATGGTCATGTTCAGGTGGGTGAGGCTCTCGCCGAGTGCATCTCGCAGGTCGGTCGGGAGCGGGGTCTTGAGCGCCCGTGCCAGGGCGCCCTTGTTGATGGCTTTGTCGAAACACTCGACGGTCCGGCAGACATACGCTCCGCGCCCGGGCGATCGACCAAAGGGATCGACCAACATGTTCCCCTCCGCCGTGCGGACGATACGCATGAGGTCTGCCTTCGGACGGATCGTCCGGCACGCAACGCACGTTCGATCCGGGACGCGCCGCGGCGCGACGGCGCCCGCCGCCCCGCTTACGACGCCACCTCCCCGGATGGCAGGGCGGTGGTGGCCTCATTCGAGGGCTTCTTCGCGACCTTGGACCTGGCGGCGGCGCCCGTCCGGGACTCCGAGATCCCGTCGGGACTCGACGCCGCGGCGGCTGCAGCTGCCGCCTTCTTGGTCACGCGCTTCGGCTTCGCGGCCGGCGCGACATCGGCCGCGTCGGCAGTGTCGGCAACCTTGGTCGTGGCATCGGCGCCGACCGTCGTACCGGCCACGGCTTCGGCCAGGGCGGCCTCGGCGGCCTTCTTCGTCGAACGCTTCGGCTTGGTCCCGGGCTCGCCGGCGGGCGCCTCAGACGGCGTCGTCGTCGCCACCGCATCGACGATATCGGTCTCGGTCGCCGTGGCCAACTCCGCAGCGGCCTTGGCCGCCGCTTCGGCGACGGAGACGTCACTCCTGATATCGATCCGCCAGCCGGTCAGCCGCGCAGCGAGCCGCGCATTCTGGCCCTCGCGGCCGATCGCGAGCGAGAGCATCCGCTCCGGGACGGTCACGCTGGCGATGCGATGCTCCTCGTCGATGTCGACGGAGATGACCTGGGCCGGGCTGAGCGCGTTGGCCACGAAGACGCTGGCGTCGTCGCTCCACGGGATGACGTCGATCTTCTCCCCGGACAGCTCGGCGACGACGGCCTGGACGCGCGCGCCGCGCTGTCCGACGGTCGCACCGACCGGGTCGAGGCCATCCTGGCGCGAGGCGACGGCGACCTTCGAGCGGCTCCCCGCCTCGCGGGCGATCGCCTTGATCTCGACGGTGCCGCTGTGGATCTCGGGGACCTCGAGCTCGAACAGGCGCTTGAGGAAGCCCTTGTGCGTTCGGCTGACGAAGATCTGTGGGCCCTTGGTCGAGCGGCGGACCTCGAGCACGAACGCCTTGACGTTCTGGCCGATCCGGTAGTGCTCGAGCGCCGACTGTTCGGTGGTAGCCAGGATGGCCTCCACGTTCTTGCCGACATCGAGGATGATCGCGCGCGGCTCGACCCGGTTGACCGAGCCCGTGATCATCTCGCCCTCGCGGCTCGCGAACTGGTCGAAGACGACGTCGCGCTCCGCCTCGCGCAGCCGCTGCAGCACGACCTGCTTGGCGGTCTGGGCGTGGATCCGTCCGAAGGCGTCCTGGTCCAACTGCTCCGTCTCGACGAGGTCACCGAGGCCGGCCTCGCGGTCGTGGACGCGCGCATCCGTCACGGAAATTTCGGTCGCGGGATCCTCGATCTCGCTCACGACCCGACGCGCGCGGAAGACGCGGATCTTGCCGCTCTCCGGATCGATCCGGACGTGGATGTCCTCGTCGCCGCCGACACGTCGATAGGCCGACTGGATGGCCTC
>JBBQDL010000062.1:0-10640 GCA_038319665.1 Candidatus Limnocylindrales bacterium | reverse complement strand
CAAGCACGGCCATCCTGTCCTCGGCCATCGTGGTGGTCCTCCGTGTCGTGGGTTCTCAAGTCCAACGACGCGAGGATGACGCGGTGGCCGTTGTTCTTCACGGCCTACCCGCTGTTACACCAAGTCTGGGGACACGACCTGTGAACCGACCAGGTTCTCGTAGGAGAGGACCTCACCGGTCTCAGGATCGTACGGCCCGATCACGGTCAGGTCCCCCGCGTTGCTGAACCCGTCGAGGCGGGCGAGGCTCGCGGCCGCCAGCGGGCCGTAGATCGCGAGCGGATCCTCGCCGACGACCCGGCCGGACGCGAGATAGCGCTCCCTCCCCGACCGAGCACGACGGCGCCGCTCGTCGCCGAATGGACCATGACGACGCCCACGCCGGGATGTACCAGCAACCCAGGGATGAGACCCGGGTACCGCTCGTCGATCTGTTCGCGGTCGATCCGATCGTCGGAGAAGGTGAGATACAGGAGCACGAGGTTCCCCGATGCGCAGGCGACCAGCTCCTGCTGCTCCGCGCTTGCCGCGACCGCAGCCCGTCGTCGCGCTGCACGTCGGGCGATGGCCGGTCGGAGGCCGCGGCCTCGGCCGAGTTCGCCGAGGATCATCCGGCCGATCCCGTGATATTCGAGGATGTCCGATCTCCAGATGCCGCCGGCTCCGTCGCCCATCAGCAGGCGCGCCACGTCCTCGAGCCGCTCACCGTACCGTTGTTCGAACGGGACGCTGAGGCATTGCCCGTGGTCCGACAGCACGACCAGCCGATAGGGGCGAGGCGTTTCGCGGGCCGCCTTGATGATGCTGCCGATGGTCCGGTCGAGCCCGTCGAGAGCGTCGACCGCCTCCGCGCGTTCGGGGCCGACGTGATGGGAGAGCGCGTCGTAGCCGGTGTAGTCGACATAGATCGATGCCGCGCCGCGGAACATCTCCTCGATGACGAGCGCCGTCGTGATGTTCCGCAGCGAGACGGTGGTGAGGGCCCGCTCGAGGGCGTAACGGAGGTCGCGGTGGATCCTGGGTTCGACGCCGCGGCCCTGCTGGCGTTCCCGCTGGTAGAGCTCCTTGGCGATCTCGCCGATGGTGAGGACCACGAGCCTGAGGTAATTGACCTGGCGGACGACGATCCCCCGCAGGCTCGGGTCGTCCACGGTCGGCAGGTCCTCGGCGATGGTCGCCATCGTCAGATACGTGCGTGGCGCGTCACCGGTCACGAGATTTCCGACGCTCGCGCCGTCCTCGGCGAGAAGGCCATGTCCATCCGACCGCCGGTGCAGGATCTCCGATGCACCTTCGGGGGTGTTCGCGACGAGCAGGTTCTTCGTCGACTTCTCGAACCAGCGGAAGCCGGGCATGTCGTCGTTGTTGCCATGCAGGATCCCCGCCTGGCTGACCGGAGTGACCGGCGGCAGCAGCGCGACCCACGGGTCGACCTGGGACTCCCCGCGTCGGACGAGGCGATCGAGCGTCGGCATCCGTCCGGCACGCATCTGGTTCTCGAGCACGGGCAGGCTCAGGCCGTCGATCTGGATCATCAGCAGCCCTGGCTGCTTCGTCTCGCGCTTGCCGAAGACCGACTTGGCGAGCGCGCGGACCTGCGTTCCGTGGTAGGAGTCGTCGTCAGAGGCGCGGAGGATCTCCGAGAAGATGGCGTTGAGGACGGTCAGCATCACGGCATCCCGCACCGCCGCCTCCAGGCCCTTGATCTCGACGCCGGGGACCATCGAACCGACCGCGATGACGATGGGGACCTCGAGGATCAGCCCACCGATCGGGACCGCGATCGTCGGCAGCGGTGACAGGATGAACAACAGGGCCGGCCGCGCGAGTCCGTTGAGGACGGTCAGGAGGAGACCGGCGAGCAGGAGCGAGCCAGGGCTGTCGAGCTTCAGGTCGGGCGAGATCTCGACGATGATCAGCAGCGCAAGCATCGCTGCGAGGTAGCTCAACAGGATCCGCCGTACCAGCGCTAGCCGACTTGCGCGCCACTCCCACATGAGCCGGCCCTGCTCGCGATAGAAGGCCAGCCAGTTCACGACGACCTCTTCGGCGCTCGACGGGCCCACGGTCTGTGGGCCCAGGACCGTGGGATCGACTCGAAGGAGAGCGCGACGACGAGCAGCCACGCCAGCCCGGCCGCGAACCCGCCGATGACATCGCTCAGGTAATGGTAGCCGAGATAGATCCGCGAGAAGCCGACGGCGATGGCGATGAGCAGAGCGACGATGACCGCGATCGCGCCTGCGGGTGGCTTGGACCTCGCCCAGATGATCATCGCGATGGCAAGGTAGAACACCAGCGAGTTCATCGAGTGCCCGCTCGGGAAGCTGTAGTCAGGCAGGACGTGGGCCCACGGCAGCGCCGGCCGTGGTCGCTGGATGAACACCTTGAGGATGCTATTGAGGGCGACGCTGCCGAGGATTGCGGTGGCCAGGAAGAGGGCCTCGGCGCGGAGGCGGCGATACAGGAGGTAGCCCATCGCGATCAGGAAGGCGATCGTGACGAACGGTATGTCGCCGATCGTCGTGATCCCGTTCATGACCAGATCAAGAGCCGGCGACGAGATCGCGTGCAGGAACGGGTTGGCGTACACGTCGAGCGCGAACGTCTCCTGCAAGCGGATGCCGTCGGCCAGGAAGGCGAACGCAAGCATCGCCACGAGCGCCATCAGGAAGCCGATGGCGAGCTCGGTGACGCCGCGCTTGTCGGGCGTGGCGGGGGGCTCGATCGGCGGCGCCTGGACCTTGGGCGCCCCGCTCTTGCCGGTCACGACGCGGACTGACCCGCGGGACCTCGCCGCGGGACCATGATCGACAGGGCGTCCGGCTTGACCGTGCACGTGACGGGCGTCCAGCCGACGACGCTGCCGTCGGTCTCGACCTTTCGGCGCGGCCGGGTCGCGATGCGGACCTTGCGCGCCTTGGCCCGAAAGACCCTGCCGCCCCCGCCCTCTCCGGGCTCGGTCTGGCGGAGCGCGTGCCAGCCCGCCAGCAGGGCCGGCAGCGGCCCCGAGGCACGGACGATGAACACGTCGAAGAGCCCATCGTCGGGCCGGACGCCACGTGCCCGGAGCCCCGCCGGCACCCGGCCGAAATTGGCGATCAGCACCTGTGCCGCCTCGGTCGTGCTCTTCACACCGTCGAGCGTGACTTCGTGGACGACGTTGCTGATGTTGCCGCTCTCACGGATCGCATTCGCGAGATAGGCCATCTTGCCCCAGCGCCCCTTCTGCTGACTGTCCGTCCGATCCATGACATCGGCGTCGAAGCCGATCCCGCAGGCGACCGTGAAATCGCGCCGCTTGCCGTCGATCTTGACGCTACCGACGTCGATGCGCCGCGGTCGCCCATGGAGGGCGATGTGGACGGCGTCGGCGGGCGGCCCGGGAATATCGAGATTGCTCGCGAGCAGGTTGCCCGTCCCAGTCGGGACGATCGCCAGCGGCACCTGGCTCCCCGCCAGCGACGTGGCGACCTGGAGCACCGTCCCGTCACCACCGACCGCGATGACGACGTCGACGCCCGCCTTCATCGCCCGGGTCGTCACCTCACGCACGGCGCGTTTTCGCTTGACGATCCTGGTCTCGCAGCCGACGCCTTCGTGGGCAAGCAGCAGTTCGACCTCGTGGACCACGTCGGCGACCGGGCGACCCTTGCGCTCCCTGGCGACCACGAAGACTCGCTTCACCGGCTCGGTCTGGGGACGAGCCTCTCCCTCGATCGTCACGGGCGAACCCTACGCGTGCTTCGACTGGCGGGGATACCCGATCAAGTCGGTCACCCATGAGAAGAGCGCGACGAACGCGATCCCCGCCACGGCGCCGGCCAGGACATCGCTCGGATAGTGGTCGCCGGTGGCGATCCGGGCGATCGCGACCAACACGATGATGAGCGTGAAGATGATCGGGATGATCACCCGGACGGCCTTGGCCAGCGAACTGCGCCAGACCAGGACGGCGATCATGCCGTAGATCGTGATGGCCTCCAGGACGTGACCTGACGGGAAGCTGTAGACCACGCCCAGGACCGAGCTGTTGTAGCCGGGCGGACGCGGCCGGGCGATGAACTGCTTGACCGCCTCGCTGCCGGCCGTGACGATCGCGAGCACGATGATGACCAGGATCGCCTCGCGCCATTGACGCTTGTAGAGCAACCACAGGACGATCGCGGCGCCGATCGCGATCAATGGCAGGTTGGCCGACTCCGATAGGTCTCGCCAGGCCAGCATGTATTGGCCAAAGCCCTGGAAGGCGTCGAAGATCTGCTGGTCGAACGGGATCGTGATCTTGCTGTAGACGAGCCAAGTGAGGACGGCGAACGCCGCGAGGCCGAGGATCCCGATGATCGGCCGGACGTCGAAGCCGGTCGTGGAGCGCTCGGATCGTTCGTCGCCCGCGCCCACGCGCGCGTGCCCCTCAGCAGCCATCGTCGGGATCCTCCTCGTGTGGGTCGATCCAAGGACGATACGATTCCCGCCGAGCGCGGACGTGCATCAGCTGCCTCGGTTCTGTTGCAGGTTCGCGACATCCGATCGGGGTGGAGCTGTCCTACGGGATCGGGACCGCATGGCCGGATACGCGCACGCCATCCTCGCCCGGCACGACCGAGACGGTCAACCGGCTCGGTCGGCCCATCTCGACGCCCTGGACGATCTGGAACGAAGCGGGTGGCGTGATCTCGCCGCGGCTGCGCAGGTACGCTCCGAACGCCGCGGCCGCAGCACCCGTCGCCGGATCCTCGACGACGCCGCCGACCGGGAACGGGTCGCGCGCCCGGAATCGGTCCGGCGTCTCGCGCCAGACGAGCTGGATCGTCGTCAGGTCGTGCGCTCGCATGAGCGCGCCAAGCTCGTCGAACGCGTAGTCGAGGCGCGCGAGACGCTCGCGGTCACCGGCGGCGAGGATGAGATGCTTCGCGCCGGCAAACCCGATCGCCGGCGGCAGCGCCGGATCGAGCTCGTCCGCGCGCCAGCCCAGCCACCCGAGCGCGGCCGCCACAAGCGCGGGCTCGGGCTCACTGACCCAGGCCGCGATCGAAGTCAGGGTGGCGAGCATCAGCCCGTCCTCGCCTGGCTCGGTGTCGACCGCGACCGGTCCGCCGTTCGTGGTCAGGACGATCCCGCCCGGCATGCCGTCCCGCGCAGGGCCGCCCGCCAGGCCGCGCTCAGCGAGGGCGACAGCACTCGCGATGGTCGCGTGCCCGCAGAACGGGACCTCGGCGAGCAGACTGAAATATCGGACGCGAAACCGGCCGGCGACCCCTGAGCCATCGGGGGTCAGGTACGCGGTCTCCGAATAGCCGACCTCGGCCGCGATCCGCTGCATCTCGGCGTCGGGCGGCAACCGGTCCCCGATCCAGACACCCGCCGGGTTGCCGCCGCTCGGATCGGTCGTGAAGGCAGCGAGCCGGAGGAGCGTGCCCGGTGTGGAGTCGGCCATCGGGCCAGTATGCGGCGGAGTCGGGGCCGGATCGCGGCCGGGCTCGTAGACTGGCCGCCATGACCCAAACGCATGCTCGCACGGCAGCCACCCTGCTCGTCGAGTGCCTCGTCGCGGAGGGCTGCGACTACGTGTTCTCGGTGCCGGGCGAGGAGACGATGGACGTCCTCGACGCCCTGAGCCGGCAGGACGCCGTCCGCCACATCACGACCCGCCACGAACAGGGCGCCGCCTTCATGGCCGACGTCCACGGCCGCCTGACCGGGCGGGCCGCTGTCGCGATGGCGACCCTGGGCCCGGGCGCGACCAACCTCGTGACGGGCATCGCCGACGCGTACCTCGACCACGCCCCGATGGTCGCCATCACCGGCCAGACCGGGCTCGACAACCTCCACAAGGAATC
This sequence comes from Candidatus Limnocylindrales bacterium, assembly GCA_038319665.1. Taxonomy (GTDB): domain Bacteria; phylum Chloroflexota; class Limnocylindria; order Limnocylindrales; family CSP1-4; genus SPCO01. The sequence continues at coordinate 4,800 of JBBQDL010000062.1, read as the reverse complement.
GCACCAGTTCGTCGACATCGTCCGCATGTTCGAGCCGGTGACCAAATGGAACCAGCGGGTCGAGCTCGCCGGCGCGGTCCCGGAGATCGCCAGGAAGGCTTTCCGTGTCGCCCAACTCGAGAAGCCCGGCCCTACCCACATCGAGCTGCCCGAGAACCTGGCCGCGCAGCCCGTCGCCGACGACCTCCGGCCGATCGAGCCCACCCAGGCGTACTTCCCCGAACCCACCGACCTGGCGATCGAGCACGCGGCACGGCTACTGGCGGCATCGACCCGGCCGCTCATCCTGGCCGGCAACGGCGTCCTGCGGCGCGACGCGTCGCACGAGCTGCGGGCCTTCGCCAAGGGCCTCCACGTCCCTGTGGCGGCGACGTTCATGGGCAAGGGCGCGATCGACGACCGGAGCCACCTGTCGCTGATGGCGGTCGGACTCCAGGCCCGTGACCATGTCCTCTCCGGGTTCGACCGCTCGGACCTCGTGCTCGCCGTCGGCTACGACCTGGTCGAGTACGGTCCGTCACGCTGGAACCCTGACCGGACGAAGCGGATCATCCACATCGATACCCAGCCCGCCGAGGTCGACGCCTACTACCAGCCCGAAGTGGAGCTCATCGGCGACATCGAGGGCACGCTCCGGCGCCTCCTGTCGGCGGTGATGCCGACCGGTGTGGGTGGCCGATCCGCGACGGAACGCCACGCGACACGCGAAACGCTGGTCCACCAGGATCTCAGGACCGCGCTCCTCGCCGACCTGGGGGCGTTCGATCGCGACGAGGGCTGGCCGATCAAGCCGCAGAAGGCCATCGCCGACCTGCGTCGCGCTCTCGGCCCTGAGGACATCGTGGTCAGCGACGTCGGGGCGCACAAGATCTGGGTCGCCCGCCTCTACCAGGCCTACGAACCGAACACCGTGATCATCTCGAACGGCTTCGCCGCGATGGGCATCTCGCTGCCGGGAGCGATCGCGGCCAAGCTCGTCCATCCCGATCGTCGGGTCGTGGCGCTGTGTGGCGACGGCGGCTTCCTGATGAACTCGCAGGAGCTCGAGACCGCGCGCCGGATCGGCGCGAACATCACCGTCGTCGTCTGGCGCGACGACGGCTACGGCCTCATCGACTGGAAGCAGCGGACCGAGTTCGGGCGACCGTTCGGCGTGGAGTTCACCAACCCGGACTTCGTCGCATACGCGGAGTCGTTCGGCCTGGCCGCTTTCCGGCCCTCGTCGGCCGCCGAACTCTACCCGACGCTCATGCGCGCCCTCGAGCAGGACGGCCCCTCGCTCGTCGAAGTCCCCATCGACTACCGAGAGAACCTACGCCTGACCGAGCGGCTGGGTGCGCTGTCCTACTCGATGTGATCCCCGCCCGTCGCCTCAGGCGGCGGGCTTCTTCGGCTTCTTGGGCTTGGGGGGACGCTTCGGTGTCTTGTCGCCCATGACCATCTCCTCATGTCGACCGGGGTGCGGGGGTGCGCCGCGCCAACCATAGCCGACTCGTGTCCGCGACGACCCGCCGATGTCACGAACCGCCAGGTGACGCCTGCGAGCCGGGTCCGCCCGTGATAGCCGGCAGGAGCGAGCCGGAAGCGCCCGGCGGGATCGTGGACCGGATGGTGCCCTTGCCGCCGCCCTCCCACGGTTTCCAGACCGCCACGACGAGCAGGAGGATGATCGCGACGACCACCACGAGCGCGCGCCGCAGCGCATGATCGGACCTGGGAGGACGCGGGGTCGGTATCACGGTGGTGCCATTGTCGCCCGGTGCGGGCTAGGCGACGCGGCTCTCGTCCGACACGGCCGAAGGCGCGAGGGTCGAGGCACGAAGCAGAGCCAGGATCTCGTCGGCGGGGACCGGTCGCGCGAACAGGAACCCTTGCGCCTGCCCGCAGCCAAGAAGGCCGAGCCGGGCCAGTTGGTCGGTGGTCTCGACGCCTTCGGCGGTGACCGACAGACCGAGCGCCGAGGCGAAGGCCAGGGTCGCGGTCACGATCGCGGTGTCCGCCCGCGATCGGCCGAGGCCGTCAACGAATGAACGGTCGATCTTGAGGCCGTTGACCGCGAAGCGTTTGAAGTACTCGAGCGCCGAGAAGCCGGTCCCGAAGTCGTCGACGACGAGCCCGACACCGAGGTCGTGGAGCTGGCGGAGCGAGCCGTCGCTCACGGCCGACTCGTGGAGCATCAGCGACTCGGTGATCTCAAGGGTCAGCGCGGAGGGTTCTAGTCCGGTGGCCGCCAGGATCCCCTCGACCTCGGCGGCGAAGCCGGGTTCGATGGCTTGGCGGGGCGAGACGTTGACGCTCATCGTCAGGTCCTCGCGGTCCTGCGTCGCGGCCCGAAAGGCGGCCAGCTGACGACAGGCTGCGGCCGTCACCATCCGCCCGAGCGGGATGATGAGACCGGTGGCCTCGGCGAGGGGGATGAAGGCGTGCGGCGGCATGAGCTCGCCATCGAGCTGTCGCCAGCGGACGAGGGCCTCGAGACCGACGATCCGGTTCGTGGCGATCTCGACGATGGGCTGATAGTGGAGCTCGAACGCGTCGCCCGCGATCGCGTTGCGCAGTTCGGACTCCATCTCGAGACGGCTCATCGCCCGGACCCGCATCGAGGGATCGAAGACGGCATGGCGCGCCTTGCCTTCGCCCTTCGCCGCGTACATCGCGGCGTCCGCATGGGCGAGCAGGTCATCGGCGGCGGTCTCGGGCCCATCGGCCAGGGCGATCCCGATGCTCACGCCGATGACGATCGAGCGGCCTTCGAACTCCATCGGGCGCCGGAGCTCGACCGCCAGCCGCTCGGCGGCGGCGATGGCGTCCTCGACCCCCTGGACCCGATCCAGCAGGACGATGAACTCGTCGCCGCCCTGCCGTGCCGCGATGTCCTCGAGCCGGACGGCGTTCGAAAGTCGTTCGGCCACCTCGACCAGCAGCCGATCGCCGGCGCGGTGGCCGAGCGAGTCGTTCACGACCTTGAAATCGTCGAGGTCGAGGAAGAGCAGCGCGACGACCGTCTCGGCGGGACGCGGGCTCGCGAGGGCACGCTCGAGATGGTCGCGGAAGAGGACTCGGTTGGCCAGGCCGGTCAACGGGTCGTGGAGGGCGTCGTGGACGAGACGGGCCTCGAGCCGTTTCTGCTCGGTCGTGTCGACCAGCAGCCCCTGCGAGACACGGCGGCCGCTCGCATAGGCCTCGGTCATCGAGTAGGCCTCGTCGTGGATCCAGACGACCGAACCGTTGCGCGCCACCATCCGATAATCCGCGCGGAGCGGCTGGCCGGTGGACCAGTGCTCGACATAATCCACGACGGCCGCTGCCCGGTCGTCGTCGTGGATGAGCGCCGGCCAGAGTTCCGGATCCGCGATGAAGGACTCCGGCGGGTAGCCCAGGATCTGCTCGATCTGGGGACTCATATAGGCGAGACGGCCGCCGTCGGTGACCCCGAGGTCAGCGACATCGATGTAGACGACGGCCGGGACGTGCTCGACGAGGACCCGATACCGTGAATCCGCCTCGGCGCGCTGGATGAGCGCGACCTCGAGCTCGTCGCGGGCGCGGGCCGAGTCATCGAGCAGGCGGCCGCGCTGGTGGACGAGAAGCGTCTGGCGGATGCCGGCGATCAGGATCACGAGGAGCGCCGAGACATCGACGATCCCGACGTCGGGTGTGCGCAGGTGTCGTAACACCACGAGTTCCGCGCTGCCGACCAGCGCCATCAACGGCAGGAATCCGTGCAGGACGGTCGCCACGCGGCTCGAGCGGACACGGTGCATCTCCGAGATCCGCCATTTCGCGCCGCCGATCCCGACCAGGAGGATCCCGAGCGAGAAGAGGTAGTTCGCCGGCCCGCCGGTCGCCGGCAGGCCGACCTCGGCCTGGTTGAGCCACTGGATCCAGGCGAACCCGAGCAGGGCGAACCCGGCAAGCAGGAGGTACCCGCCGTTCGTCCGGATCGGCGCACCGATCGCCAGCAGGGCCACGAGACCGGCGCCGGCGGTCGCCAGGTGGAGGATCGGATAGGCGAGCGTGACCGAGGTCGTCAGCGTCCCTACCTGGGTGAGGCCGTTGCCGTAGATGGTCAGGATCGTGGCCGAGATCGCCAGAAAGAGTGCCGCGGCGTCGAGGTAGACCGCGACCTCCTCGACGCGTGGCAGTCGCTTCTGGACGGCAAGACCGAACGCCGCGATCCCGGGTACCACGATGAGCAGGAAGCCGATGTCGGACGGCGCAGGGATGGCAAAGAAGCCGACGGCGATCTGGACATCCCAGGTCAGCTGCCCCACTGCCCAGCAACCCGCCGCCACGGCGACCATCTGGCGCAGCCGGCGCTCTCGCCTTTGCGAGCGGTGCGCTGCGCTGATCGCGACTGCCGTCGCGAGGATGCCGGCCACGGTCCAGTGGCCGTTCTCCCAGAGGGTCGCCTGGCCGTAGAGATCGGTGGCGGTGAACACGAAGAGGGCACCGATGATCGGGAGCCCGACGCGCAGGAGCCTGGTGACCGTGGCGCGATCCCAGAAGGCGGTCCATGCTGGCCGGACGCGCGGCGCGACCTGGGCGAACCGGGATCGCGGGCGTAACGTATCGGGCGAGGCCGCCGTCAGGACCGACCGTCCGTCCGGATCCATCGCAAAGTCGCGCGAACGAGGGGCGCGGTCCACCCGATGGACGCTAGTGTCCCACGCCGCAATGGGCTTGATTCTTGAATCGGACCGGCGTACCGTCCGGGGCATGGCTGCTCATCCGGCTCCTCCGTTGGCTGTCAGTGAGTCCGAAGCTGAAGCCCTCCGCGCGATGACGCGGGCGGGCACG
>JBBQDL010000061.1:0-10709 GCA_038319665.1 Candidatus Limnocylindrales bacterium | reverse complement strand
CGAACCCGGCAGACGGAGCCGATCGCGCGGGCCTCGCCAGCTGCGATATTGTTGCTCGGAGCATCATCGGATGGTCGCCATCCATGGTATGTCGCTCCATGTCTCGCGACCTCCCCGCTTCGATGCGGTCTGAATCGTACTATGTTTCGTAGAGACTCTGGCGCTGCCGCCGGTTCGGTGGAGGCGCAATACTGGAAGTCAGGCCACCGTCTCGGTCTGATGTCGAGGCTCGAACTCGATCGGGGTAAGCATGCCTAACCTCGAGTGACCGCGCTGGCGGTTTTGGAAGACTCGAGGCACTCGATGATGGCGTCCGCGAGCTCGACCCGATGGCGCCGTGCCCTATGTCGATGCCTACCTGACGTCGATCGCCTGGCCGCACGCCGGGCCGGTCAGACGGTCTCGAGCAGGTCCCCAGCCTGAACCCGGCCGCGTCCCGACGGGATGAGGCGGCGCCAGATGGCTCGGCTGTCACGCCGGCTGTTCGCCGCGGTACATTTCGCGCCAATTGCCGGTCCTCAATGGCCAATGCGACTACGAGGTCGACGGCATACCGGTCCAGGCGGTGCCCGGCCGGAGCGGAGGCCTACCCGATCCCGACGCGGCCGCACTCCCCGGCTACGCGGTCGTCCACCTCCACGGTGGTCTCACGTACGCGACGAGCGATGGCTGGACGGAGAACCTCATGGCCCCCGGACGGTGGGCGCTCGACACGTACCCCGGCGACCAGCGGGCAGCCCTGCTCTGGTATCACGACCATGTCATGGGCGTGACCCGCCTGAGCGTCTACGCCGGCCTCGCCGGCCTGTGGATCGTCCGCGACGATCCCGAGCGCGAGCTGGCGCTGCCCGAAGGCCCACCGTACGAGGTGCCGCTCCTGCTCCAGGATCGCAACTTCGACCTGGATGCCGACGGCCGCCTGACCGGCGACCTCCTCCACAAGACCGACCCCGAGGTGATGGAGTGCTTCGGCCCGGTCACGACTGTCAACGGCAAGGTCTCGCCGGTGCTCGAGGTCGAGCCGACGACCTATCGGTTCCGGGTGCTCAACGGGTCGAATGCCCGGACCTTCCGGCTGGTGCTCCTACGCGACGGCGTGCCGGACCAAGCGCGCATCGTCCAGATCGGCTCGGACCGCGGGCTGCTCCGATCGCCGGTCGCGCTGCCCGCCCAGGGCCTGGTCCTCGCGTCAGCGGAGCGAGCGGACCTGCTCGTGGACCTCTCCGATCTCGTGCCGGGCACCGAGCTGACCCTCATGAATACGGCGCGAGCACCGTTCGACGGGGTCGCCGGCGACCCCACCGGGGCGGGCACGCCCGACCTCGATGGCCTGCTCCCCCATCCCGAAGTCATGCGGCTGCGCGTGATCGCGGGGACGAACGGGGACCCGAAGGTGAAGCGCGACCCGCCCCGGGCGCATCTCGCGACCGATTTCGAGCGGGTCACTCGCGCCCGCTGACGGGCGCCACGGTGCGGGCGATCGCCCTCGTCGAACTCGAATCCGAGATCGACGGCGCGCCGCCGATGCTGACGATGCGCGAGCTGGCGGAGGTGCCCGACGACGGCCCGGGCATCCTCACCGTCGTCGAACCGGCCCCCGATGTACCTGCGATCACACGCTACTACAGGACTGTCGCCACCCGGTTCGAGGACACCGTCACGTTCTTCCCGATGCTCGGCATCCCGGAGATCTGGCGGCTGATCAACCTCATCGAGGACACGCACCCATCCACGTCCATCTCGATCCGTTCCAGGTCCTCGAACGGCTCCCGGCCACGATCGATCGCCCGGACAGCGCGATCACGGCGGGCGGAACGGGCGCCACGGTGACCATCGGGACGGCGCCGGACGATGGCATCCCGCATGCGCTCGACGACAACGAGCTCGGGCTCAAGGACACCGTCCGGGTCAACCCGAACGAGGTGGTCGACATCGTTGTGCGCTTCAACACCTTCGCCGGGCGCTTCATGTACCACTGCCACATCCTCGAGCACGAGGATCGCGACATGATGCGGCCGTTCGTCACGATGCCGGAGGAGCTCATGCCGTTCATGTGACGCCCGATCGATACGAACAGGAGGGACTCGTGAGGATCACCCAGCACGAAACGACGCAGATCAACGAAGCGAACGGATCCGGTCGCACCCCGGTCGTGTTCGTCCACGGTCTGTGGCTGCTGCCGAGCAGTTGGGACCGATGGAGCACGATCTTCGAGAACGCAGGCTACGCGACCCTCGCCCCCGGTTGGCCCGACGATCCCGAGACGGTGGCCGAGGCGAACGCGAAGCCCGAGACCTTCGCGAAGAAGTCGATCAAGGATGTGGCCGACCACTTTGAGGAGGTCATCCGGAAGCTCGACACCAGCCCGGCGGTCATCGGCCACTCGTTTGGTGGCCTGATAACGCAGATCCTCGCCGGCCGCGGGCTGTCCGCTGCCTCGGTCGCGATCGATCCGGCACCGTTCCGCGGCGTCCTGCCGCTGCCGATCTCGGCCCTGTGGGCGTCGTCACCGGTGCTCAGCAATCCGCTCAATCGAGGCCGGGCGGTCCCGCTCACCTACGACCAGTTCCGCTTCGCGTTCGCCAACGCCGTCAGCGAGGACGAGGCGAAGGAGCTCTACAGCACCTACGCCGTGCCGGCATCCGGAAGGCCGCTCTTCCAGGCTGCCGCGGCCAACCTCAACCCCTGGACCGAGGCGAAGGTCGATCCGAAGAACCCCGCTCGTGGGCCGCTGCTCATCCTCGACGGCGAGCTCGACAACACGGTGCCGTGGGCGATCGCCAACGCCTCCTTCAACCGCCAGAGGCGCAACGAAGGCGTGACGGAGATCCAGAAGATCCCCGGCCGCGGCCATGCGCTGACCATCGACAGTGGCTGGCGCGAGGTCGCGGACATCTCGCTCGCGTTCATCAAGCGCTTCGTACAGGCTCGTCCGGACGCCACGATGGCTGGAGCCGGCGCCCACACCGGCTGACCGACCAGAGGCAAACGACCCGAGCCTGACCCGGACCGTCGCCCGGGTGGCTACCCTTGCCGCATGGGCAAGCTCATCTACTCGATGTCGGTCTCGCTCGACGGGTTCGTGGAGACGCCGAGCCGGTCGCTCGATTGGGTGCAGGTCGATGAGGAGCTGCATTCCTTCTTCAACGACGAGGCGGGCGCGATGAGCGCCTTCCTCTACGGGCGACGCATGTACGAGCTGATGAGCGACTACTGGCCAACGGCCGAGGCAGACCCGACAGCGACGCCGGCGGAGCTCGAGTTCGCCCGCATCTGGAAGGAGACGCCGAAGATCGTCTTCTCCAGGACCCTCGAGACGGTCGATTGGAACGGCCGGCTCGTCCGTGATCACGCGGCGGCGGAGGTCGCCCGGCTCAAGGCGCGACCCGGGTTCGACATGGATGTCGGTGGTCCGACGACTGCCGCGCCCCTGATCCGGGCGGGGCTGATCGACGAGTACCGCCTGTTCGTCCAGCCGGTAATCCTGGGCGCAGGGACTTCGTTCTTCCCGGGGCTGGACGACCGCGTCGGACTCACCCTTCTCGAGACGCGGACGTTCGGCTCCCGGGTCGTCTACCTCCGATACGAGGTGGTCAATTCGGCTGGCTGACCGTAGGCCTCCGGCCGGCCAGATCGGCGATCGCCGAGGCCATCAGTTGAGGCGTTGCTGCCAGTCGGGGGGCACGCGGCCAGCCGGACCAGGCACCGGCTGGTCGATCGGGTGGTGCCTCGGCGGAGCCAGGGGCGGGCCTTCGATGAGGTCCTCCTTCGTGTAGTCCCAGAACCAGTCCTCGCCAGGCTCATAGCTCTGGACCACCGGATGCCGAGTGTCGAAGGCGTGATGACTCGCGTGTTGCGAGGGCGATGAGTCGCAGCAGCCGACGTGGCCGCAGTCGGCACAGCGCCGGAGGTGGAACCACCAGCCACCGGTGGCGAGGCATTCGACACAACCCGCCCCACTGGGCGGTACGGTCGGATCGATGTCAATGCTCTGGGCCATCTGGTGTTCTCCTGTCGGCACGAAGCCTATCGCGCTTTGGCGAAACGCTGGTTCGTCGAAGGCAGTTCGTATCGGTCGCCAGGATCGAGCAGCGGGATCGTGACGGCGGGAGCCACCCGGTGGGCCTCCTCGATGAAGCGGCGGACCGGGCCTTCGAACCGCTCGCGGCGGATACGACTCATCCCGATCGGCCACAGGGTCCCCCAGTGGATCGCGACCGCGGTCCCCGGCCGGAGCAGCGTGAGCGCCTCGGCCGCGCGGACCGGATCCATGTGCCCACCGCCCAACGTTGGCCCCCAACCGCTGACCGGCAGGAGGGCGAGATCGAGGTCGGGCGCGAGCTCGGCCATCCCCGGGAAGATATCGGTGTCGCCCGCGAAATAGGTCCTGTGCTCGCCGTCGATGATGAAGCCGAGCGCCGGCGCCGATGGCCCGAACGGAACGCGTCGCCCGCTGTGTCGCGCGTGGACGGCCCGGATCGTCATATCGCCCAGGGTGGTCGAGTCGCCCACGTCGAGCTCGGTCACCTGACGGAAGCCACTCGAGCGCAACAGTGGGCCGGCACCGGCGGGCGCGATGACCCGGATCTCGGGCCGGAGGAGCCGCATCGACCCCAGGTCGAGGTGGTCGTGGTGGAGATGCGAGATCAGGACGGCGTCGATGGCGTCGAGATCGTGGTCGACGAGCTCCGGGCGTCGCCGGATGGGCCCGAGCCTTGTCCGCAGCACCGGATCGGTGAGCAGGAGCAGACCGCCTGTCTCGAGCACGACCGACGAATGGCCAAGCCACCTGATCCGCGTCATCCTTGCGATGGTAGCGAGAGACCCGACCGGCCCGCGATGACGCACCTTCGACCTGCCAAGGGCTGGGCGCCGGGGACTATCATCAGCGGTCTGTAGACGCTCACAAGGAGGCTGGCTATGCCGCTCTACATGGACCGCCACGATCTGCCCGGCGTGAAGGCCGAGGACGTGGCCAAGGCGCACGAAGCCGATGTCCGGGTGCAGGGACAGTACGGCGTCGAGTATCAGCACTACTGGGTCGACGAAGCGGGCGGTCAGGTCTGGTGCCTGGTCCAGGCGCCCGACGAGGAGACCGCGAACCGGGTCCACCGCGAGGCGCATGGCCTCGTGGCCAAGGAGATGCACGAGGTGAGCCAGGGCGCCTGAACCTCGCCCTCCACCTACGGGTCGGCGTTCCGGCTCGGTTGTCCTGAAGAGTGCCTGGTATTGCCGGCGTAGCAGCTCGATCTCGGCGAGGGTCTGCGCCAGTGCCGGGTTCCCGGCGGGCAGCCCGTCCACCGCGCGTTCGGCGGCGCGCCACTCACGCAAGACGTCGCCGACCGACAGGACGGTCGTCGGAGCGTCCGGCACGCCATCGACTCGCCAGATCCTCGTGCGGAATCCGGTCGCGGACCGAGACGGGCTCATGGCGCCGTCATGCCGGTGCATCGCCGTCATCGCGCTGGAGGCCGATCGGTTGCGCCGGACGCTCGAGGCCGAGAATTCCGGCGCCTTGGCGCCCGGACTGGGCGACGTACAGACAGGTGGGATACCGTTCGATCCTCACCACCCTCCCGCCCCTGATCCAGCCTGGAGACGCTCCCATGACGGATGTCGCGGTCTTCGACCACATCAATGCCCTGTCGGCCGAAGAGGAAGAGCTGTTCGCGTCAGCCGCCGATGGCAGCGGCCTGACGACCGAAGCCACCGAACGCCTGGCGGAGATCAAGGTCGAGCTCGATCGCTGCTACGACCTGCTTCACCAGCGCCAGGCTCGGCGGGCCGCGGGTCTCGACCCCGACGAGGCCGAACTCCGGCCGGTCGAGGTCGTCGAACGCTATCAGCAGTAGACGACGGTCCCTATCCGCGCATCCTGCCTCGCCCGAAATAACCAAGGACGAAGAGCACGATGAGGACGACCACCACGATGATGACGATGTTCTCCATGGGAGCTACCGCCTTCCGCTGACGGCGACCGGATGGGGGTCGAGCCCGGTCGCTCGATGGGCACGAGCATAGCCCGGGTCGGCGCAGGGTTTTCATCGATGCGGCTGCGTCGGGCGCGGGCTACGGTGAACTCGGTGCTTGCGTCGGGCCGGGCATGGCCGCGCGCAGCCGGATCAAACCCGGGGGCAGTCGGCATCTTCCGGCGCGAACCGTCCTGACACGGCGCCCGGGGCGGCTCGGGTCAGCCCGCCCCGGGGATCCGGCAAGCGAACGCCGTCGAGCCGGCGGCAGCGGCGCTGGCGACAAGGGGGGTCACGCCCGACGAGCTCTCGATGGCGGCCGCCGAGGCGTCTTGGACCACGAACGCGGTGTCCATCCCGTACATGCCGTCGGTCCCTTCAGCATGGGGCAGGATGGGGCAATGGAATGCCCAGGCGCCCGGCTCGTCACAATCGATCACCACGTCCCATCGCTCGCCTGGATTCACGCCGATGGTGTCGCAGTAGAAAGCCGCAGATCCGAGTGGCCATCCGTCGCGCGCGACGACGTGCATCGGCATCCCGTGCAAGTGCCACGGATGGGTCATGACCCCCTCGTTCATGAACCGGATGACGATCTTCTCGCCGAGCTTGGCCACGATCGGCGCGGTCGCCGGGAAACCACGGCCGTTGATCGTGAAACCGCCGAGGGTGTCGTTGCTGATCCAGACGATGTCCTGGCTTGCGCCGTAGAGCTTGTCATAGCGAAGGCCGGGGTCCTTGGGCTGCACGATGAATGCGCCGAGGAGTCCCCGACCGACCTGGTCGGTGGCGTTGTGGTGCGAGTGGTACATGTGCGAGCCAGATGGGCGGGCCGTGAACTCGTACGTGAAGGATTCACCCGGCAGGATCGGGTCCTGGGTGATGTGCGGCACACCGTCCATCTTGTTCGGCACGCGCTGGCCGTGGAAATGGATCCCGGTGGACTCGTCCAGGTTGTTCTTGAAGATGGCCCGCACCCGGTCGCCCTCGATGACCTCGAGGCGGGGGCCCGGCCACGTCCCATCGAAGCCGAGGGCATCGACAGCCGGCAGGACCGCGTCGATCTGGTGGCTGATCTTGTCGACGCTCAGGTCGAAGACCTTCACGCCACCGACGAGGCGGGGCGCGATCGGCTGGTTGCCGGCTCCCGGGACCTTGGTATACTCGCCGTCGAGGAACCGCTTGACCGCGGCGAGCGCGTGAGCATCGTGGTCCGCCGGGACCGGGCTCGCCGAAGGCGCGCTCGAGGCGTGGACATGGCCCGCGCTCGCAGCTGGGAGGCTGGCGGCCGGGTTCGCCGAGGGCTGGCCCGCGCCGGTCGCCGGCGCGGGATTCGGTCCGAAGGTCCAGTGGGGCGCCCCGCCGGCAGGGACACACGCGGCAGCGACGCTCACGGCCACGAGCCCGCCGCCTGTCAGCGCGGCCCCGCGCAGGAAGCGTCGACGCGTCACCGAGTCGTCAACGGGTGGGAGGCCCAAGGCTTCGGTATCGGTCTTCATGGCGCCATGGTGTCGGACCGCGACGTCACGACGAAGGGGCGTTTGGCACTTCGGATGGGGCCGAGTGTCCTGTCGGGTCGGCGTGCGTGACTCCCGGGACGATGAGGACCTCACAGGTCGCGACGTCGGAGACGCGCTCCGAGACGCTCCCCAGCACGAGGCGGCCGAGACGCCCGCGCTCGTGCGATCCGATGACGATGACATCGGCTTGCTCCGCCTCCGCAGCAGCCAGGATGGTCTCCGCCGGCTCGCCTTCCCAGACCAGGAAAGTCGCCCGGACCCCGGCGGCGCGGGCGCGGAGGACGATGGTCTGGGCGCCGCGCTCGACGCGGGTCCGTTCCTCGTCGATGCGTCGCAGGAACAGGCCTCCCGGCAGGCGCAGCCTCGTCGGATCGACGACGCTGAGCACGATCAGGTGCGCGGTTCGCTCGACGGCCAGTTCGATGGCCCGATCGGCCGCGTGGGCCGACACCGCCGAAAGGTCGGTGGCGAGTACGATCTGCGAGACGCTGTTTTGGGCGCGAATCGCGGCGTGAGCGTCGGCGGGGCGCGGCGGGGCCATGTGCGTGCGCAGGTCGATGCCGGTCGGATTCCCTCCCATGCCGACCATCATCCCGATGCCGCCGGCCCGGTAACAGTGACCTCCGGCCCGATACCGCGGGCCGAGCGGCCCGACCGGCTCCATCGGGTCGTACCATCCTCGACGTGACGACAGGATCGAAGATCGGTTCGTCGGCGGCCCCGGCGGGACAGGTCCAGGCAGCGCTGGACGCGGCCGTCCGCGGGATCGCCGGTCTCGCCTCGCTCGACGACGTCCTCCAGATCATCGTCGACCGTGTGCGTCCACTCGTCGGGGCCGAGTACGCCGCCCTTGGCATCGTCGACGTCGAAGGTCGCATCGAGCGGTTCATCACGAGCGGGATGGACGACGCGACCCGGCGGCGGATCGGTGACCTCCCGGAGGGCAAGGGCCTGCTCGGCCTGATCATCCAGGAGAACCGGTCGTTCCGCGTCCAGAACATGAACCACGACCCACGGCGCTCCGGCTTTCCGCCCGACCATCCGCCGATGACGAGCTTCCTGGGCGTCCCGATCACGGTCAAGGGCGTCTCCCTCGGCCGCCTGTACCTCACCAACAAGCTCCGCGCCGAGGAGTTCAGCGCGCAGGATCAATCGCTGGTCGAGACGTTCGCGCTCCACGCCGGGATCGCGATGGAGAACGCGCGCCTCCATGAGCGACTCCAGCGTCTCGCGGTGGTCGACGAGCGCGACCGGATCTCAAAGGATCTCCACGATGGGATCATCCAGAACATGTACGCGGTGAGTCTCTCGCTGGAGGACGTCCCGGAGTTGATGGCCGACGACCGCGACGAGGCCGCGGCGCGGGTCGAACGAGCGATCGACTCCATCCACCTCTCGATCCAGGACATCCGCAACTTCATCTTCGGCCTTCGACCCGAACTCCTCGAGGGCACATCGCTGGCTGGCGGACTGGCGGCCCTGGTCGAGGAATCGCGGCACAACACGATGATCGACTTCGAGCTGCGGGTCCCGGAGGCGCTGACCGGTCTGCCGGAGGGGGTCATCGGCCAGCTGCTCGGGATCGTGAACGAGTCGCTCAGCAACGTCATGCGCCACTCGCGGGCGACTCGCGCGCTCGTGGTCCTCGCACCATCCCATGACGGCGCCGCCTGGGAGATCACGGTCGAGGACAACGGGGTCGGCTTCGACCCGACCAGCGTGGTCAAGCTCGGCCACCGGGGTCTCGCCAACACGCGGGAGCGTGCCGGTCAGATCGGTGGCACCGTGAATGTCGAGAGTCGGCCGGGCGACGGGACCCGCGTCGTCATCCGTGTCCCTCGCCGTCGCCCATAGGAAGGAGCCCGCGTTGCTGAGCCTGCTCATCGTCGATGACCACGAGGTGGTCCGCCAGGGGCTCGTCGCCCTCCTCGGACGGCGGCCCGAGTTCCAGGTCGTGGCCGAGGCGGGCACGGTCACCGATGCCGTCGCCGCGGCGCGCCGGTTCCGGCCAGACCTCGTGGTGATGGACGTGCGCCTGCCCGACGGTTCCGGGATCGAGGCTTGCCGCGAGATCCGGGCCGAGATGCCTGAGACACGGGTCGTGATCCTGACCAGCTATCCCGACGAGGACGCCGTGCTGTCGGCGATCATCGCGGGCGCCAGCGGCTACCTCCTGAAGCAGGTCCGGGCGAGGGACCTTGTGGCCGCGCTGGAAGCGGTCGGCCGGGGCGAGTCGCTGCTCGATCCCGCGGTCACCGGTCGGGTCCTCGAACGCGTCCGGCGGATCGCCACGGCCGACCAGCCCGACGAGCTCGCCCAGTTGACGAGCCAGGAACGCAAGATCCTGCTCCTCGTCGCGGAGGGCAAGACCAACAAGGAGATCGCCGCCGACGTCTTCCTATCGGACAAGACGGTGAAGAATTACGTGAGCTCGATCCTGGCCAAGCTGAATCTCGAGCGGCGCGCACAAGCCGCCGCGTACATGGCCAAGCTGCGCGGCAGCGGCGTCGAAAGCGGGAGCTGAGCGGTTACGGCGGTCGGGTTTCCCGACCTAAGGCGTCTGGGAGGGCGCGACTGCGGTGTCGTCGCCTCGCCGGCGGTGCCGGACGAACTGGACGATCTCGATGATCAGCAGGATCGGGAACAGCCGACGTGGAAGGACCCGAAAGAGCAGGAATCGCAGCATGTCGTCGAGGATGAACGACCCAGCGTGCGGCTGAGGCCACTGGGCGCGGCTTCCGGCTTGCGTTTCCGTGACAAGGTCAGGCCGGCGGCGTGCCGGTCGCCCGGCCGGCGCCCACGGGCTGCGCGGGATCCGCCGCGGGACCGGCCGCGGGACGTACCTCGGCGTCGTCAACGTCGGCGTCGTCATCCACGGGTCGGGTCGCTTTGTTGGAATCCGGGTCGCCGATATCGTCCGAGACGACCTTGGGACCGCCGCCCCGGAGCATCTCCAGCCAGCCTCGCAACTGCGTGTGGACCGCCGGCGCACCGATGAGCGGTCCGTCGACGAGCGGGAGATCGACCGGATGGAGCAGGAACGGCTCGCTCTGCCGGCCGCCGAGGCCCCCATGTGAACCGGTCAAGTCCCAGGACGTGGTGTAACAGGGCGTCATCGTCGCGTTGGTGATCAGCTCGCCATGAGCATCGTCGGGCTCACCTCCTCCTGGTCGACGACGGCATCGATGAGCGCCATCGTCTCGGGCCGGAAGTAGCGTCG
>JBBQDL010000060.1:0-12703 GCA_038319665.1 Candidatus Limnocylindrales bacterium | reverse complement strand
CGCGGCGAGGCCCGAGAGCCTCGCCACCGGCCCCCACGAGGTGCCGGGGTCACCACCCGCCAGGTCCCGGAGCCCGGCTCCCGCGATAACGACGAAAAGGACGAGTTGGGCAACGACCCACCCCTCACCGCGGGGCCCGAGTTCCGGGAGTCGTGAGCTCATGGGGACGATGTCGCCCTGGGAAAGTCGTGCGCCGTGACCGTCTTCGTCCGTCACTCCGATTCGCTTCCTTGGCGGTCCGATCCGCGGCGTGGTCTCGGCGGGCTCGGCCCGAGGTCGACCGTGTGCGGGGCCTCGATGCGGATCCGGGCGTCGACGATCACCGCCCGGTCAGACAGGACGATCACCGGGTTGAGGTCCATCTCGGCGACCTCCGGGTGAGCCTCGACCATCGAAGATACCCGCAGCAGGACCTCTTCGAGCGCCGCCACGTCGGCCTTCGGCGCCCCGCGGTAGCCATCGAGCAGCGGGTATGTCCGAAGCGTGCGGACCATCTCGGCCGCGTCAACATCGGTGAGGGGCGTGATCCGGACCGAGACGTCCTTGAGCAGCTCGGCCTCGGTCCCGCCGGCCGCACAGGCCACAACCGGACCGAAGAGATCGTCGTGGACGACACCCACGAGCATTTCGACGCCGGCCGGGATCATTTCCTGGACCAGGAAGCCCTCGATCTCGTGGCCCGACTCGGCGAAGGCGCGGGTCATCTCGGTCGCCGCCTGCTCGACCTCGCCCGGTGTCTCCAGCCCGAGCCGGACACCGTGGACGTCGGTCTTGTGGAGCACCCCGGGGGCGATCCCTTTCAGGACGAGCGGGGCACGGAGCCGGCCGGTCGCCTCGCCGGCCTCGGCCGGCGTTCGGCTCATCACCTGGGCGACGAGCGGCAGGTCGTAGCAGCGCAGGAGCGTGGCCACCTCTTCGGGGTCGAGCCAGCGGGCGGGACCGACCGCACGCATCGTCGCGATCGCCTCGTTCGCCTGGTAGGTTCGGATCCCGGCGAGGGCCGGGACCACGCCGGCCGGTCGCGCCCGCCAGCGGGCGTAGGAGACGGCTCGGCCCAGCGCATGTGCCGCGTGCTCCGGGTAGGTGTACGACGGGATGTGGATGTCTTCGCCGCGCAGCTCCGGGGACGGTCCGGCCGCGGACATGAAGACGGCCATGATCGGGATCGGCCGGGTCAGTCCGACGGCCGCCGCCCGGATCGCCCGGGCCACGTCGTCGGGCCGGGTCGCGAGCGGCGGGGCGAAGATGACGATGAGCGCGTCGATCCCGGGATCCGTCCCGATCGCCTCGATCGCCCGCTGGTAGTCGTCGGCGGTGGCCGACGCGATCATGTCGACCGGGTTGTTGATCCCGGCCGCGGCGGGCAGCGAGGCCGCCAGGCGCTCGTGGACCGACTCGGCGAACGGCGGCACCTCGAGCCCGGCCGCCTCGCAGGCGTCGGCGGCCAGGATCCCGGGCCCTCCCCCGTTCGTCAGGATCGCGACCCGTGGGCCGGCCGGGTTCGGCTGGTTGGCCAGCAGCGAGGCGACGTCGAAGAGCTCGGCCAGGGTGTCGGTTCGGATCACCCCGGCCTGCCGGAAGAGGGCGTCGATGGTCACGTCCGACGCGCCGAGGAGGGCCCCGGTATGCGACGAGGTCGCCCGCGCCCCGGCCTTCGAGCGGCCGCTCTTCACGGCCACGATCGGCTTCGTCCGCCCGACCCGCCGGGCGATCCGGGCGAACCGGCGCGGATTCCCGAGTGACTCGAGGTACAGCAGGATCACTTCGGTCGCCGCGTCCTGCTCCCAGTACGAGAGGAACGCGTTGCCCGACAGGTCGGCCTTGTTGCCGACCGACACGAAGGTCGACAGCCCGAGGCCGAGGCGGTTGGCATGATCGAGCAAGACGAGGCCGAGCGCCCCGCTCTGGGACAGGAAGGCGACCCGCCCGGCAAGCGGCGCGATCGGTGCGAACTGGCCATTCATCCGGACGTCCGGCGCCGTGTTGGCGATACCCATGCAGTTCGGACCCAGGAGCCGCATCCCCGCCTCGCGGCAGATCGCCAGGAGCTCGGCCTGCCGGCCGACCCCATTGCCACCGACCTCGGAGAACCCGGCGCTGATCACGACCACGTCGCTGACGCCCTTCGCGGCGCACTGGCGGGCGACCGCGGCGACGGCCGCCGCCGGGACGACGATCAGGGCCAGGTCGACCGGATCGGGGATGTCGACGATCGAGGCGTAAGCGCGCACGCCCTGGACCGACCGGACGCTGGGATGGACCGGGTAGACGGGCCCGGCGAAGTCGCCCTCGAGCAGGTTATGGAAGAGATCGCCGCCGATCGTGTGCCGGGCACGCGAGGCGCCGATCACCGCGATCGAGCGCGGGTGGAGCAGACTCCGGACGGCCTCGGCCGAGATGGCTTCTTCGCGATCCTCACTCGTGTCGGGCATTCCCGCCGGCGCCGCCAGGGCGACTGCCGGAGCTGGTTCCGAGCCGATCATCCAGGGACCATCGGCCGATACTCGGGCCACCAGATCGCCCGGTCGACCGCCGGTTCGATCTCCTCGTCGTGGTACTGGCGACCGTAGCCACCGTCGCGCATCTGACGGACGACCGCAACCGCGATCGCCCGGGAGATCGCCCGCAGCTCGCTGATCGGCGGGTAGATCGCGCCCGCCGCGAGCCGCTCGGGGGACACCTTCGAGGCGAGCACGTGGGCCGCGACGGTGAAGGCGTCATCGGTGATCTCTCGGGCCTCCGCAACGATCGCCGCCAGGCCGACCCCGGGGAAGATGAAGACGTTGTTCGCCTGGCCGATCGTCCGCATCGACCCGGCCCAGGCGACCTCGCCGCTCGGGCTGCCGGTCGCGACGATCGCCCGGCCGTCGGTCCAGGCCAGGATCTCTGGCGGTTGCGCCTCGGCCCGGTCGCCGGGGTTCGAGAGGGGCAGGATGATCGGTGTCTCGGCATGCTTCGCGACCTCGCGGATGAGCGGCTCGGGGAACGCACCCCGACAACCGGTGGTCCCGATCAGGACCGACGGTCGGAGGACCCGGGCGATCGCAACCGGGTCGGCGAGCTCGGCCTCCGTCAATCCCGCCTCGATGAACCAGCGCGGATCGACCGCGAACGGCCGTTGGTCTTCGGCCAGCCCTGACCGCTCGAGGTGGACGAGTCCAACGTGGTCCATCAGGACGATCGCCGGTCCGCCGCGGGGGGCAATGCCGCCTTCCGGTCCGAGCTGACGCCCGAGGAGTCCGGCGATGCCCAGGGCGGCGCCACCGGCCCCGATGAACAGGAACCGGTCGTCGGCCAGGCCGATTCCCTCGCCCCGGGCGGCCAGCAGGCCCCCCAGCACGACCGCGGCCGTGCCCTGGACGTCGTCGTTGAAGCTGGCCAGCCGATGGCGATAGCGGTTGAGAACGTGCAACGCGTTGTGCTGCTTGAAGTCCTCCCACTGGACGACGGCCGAGGGAAAGACGCGCCGGACGGCCCCCACGAACACCTCGAGAACCTCGTCGTACGCCTCGCCCCGCAGCCGGGGTGCCCGGTAGCCGAGGTAGAGCGGATCATCGAGAAGCTCGGCCCTGTCGGTCCCGACGTCGAGCGAGACCGGCAGCGTCCAGGAGGGATAGATGCCGGCGGCGGCCGTGTACAGGGTCAGCTTGCCGACCGGGATCGCCATCCCCCCGGCGCCCTGGTCGCCGAGGCCCAGGACCCGTTCGTTGTCCGTCACCACGATCAGCTTGATCTCGGCATCCGAAGCGGTCCGCAGGATCTCGTCGATCCGGCCCAGATCGGCCGGGGTAATCCACACGCCGCGCGGGCGGCGCAGGATGTGGCTGAACTCCTGGCACGCTCGTCCGACGGTCGGGGTGTAGACGATCGGCAGGAACTCCTCGAGGTTGTCGGCGAGCAGCCGGTAGAAGAGGGTCTCGTTACGGTCCTGGAGCGCGGCCAGGCCGATGAACCGCTCGAGGTCGTCGGCCTTGCGCCGGGCGTGCTCGAGCTCGAGCTCGACCTGCTCCTCGATCGTCATCACCCGGGCCGGCAGCAGCCCGTGGAGGCTGAATGCGTCGCGCTCCGCATCGGAGAAGGCGGTGCCCTTGTTGAGCATGGGCTGGCCGATCAGGTCGCGCCCGCGGCGCTGCGTGCTGAGCCGGCGGCGGAGGGCCGTCAATTCGCGCGCGGCTGCGGCGACCGGCTGCGGTCGCTGACCGATGAGCTCGTCCAGGCTGGCGGGCGTACGAATCATCACATAGACCCCTCGTTCAGGTCGATGATCGCAGGCGGCTCGGCAGCCAGCGCATCCTGGATCGCGGCGTGTAGCCGCGCGCCGGTCGGCGGGCCGCCGAAGGCCGTGACCCGGTGAGGGCCGAGGTCTTCTTCCCAGCTCAGGGCAGGCCCCGGTGACGTCAGGATGACTGGGGTCTGCGGATGGACGTCGCGGATGTTTTCGATCAGCGTTCGGGCTCCCTCCGCGTCGCCGCTCGCCCAGACGTCGTAGACGAGCACGTCAGCCCGTGCGGCCAGGTCGCACGGTCGTCCGGCGAGGACGGGGCAGCGATTTCGCGTGGGCCCGCCGCATTCGATCACTTCATATCCGAAGCGACGAAGCGAGTCAGCTTCCTGACCGCCAAGGTCGAGATCGTGATGAACGACGAGGACGCGTGTCATGTCAAACCTCCGCACGATGCGGCTCCCACCGCCCGATGCCGGCCGGTATTGCGCGAGTCTGAGCGCGTGTTCCCCGACGCTCCAGAGGCCGAAGTCACCCACCGGCGAGCCATGTGGCCTTGGTCGTTGGCGTCAGCCCAACGGGCTGGCACGTTCGGCCACGATGGCCTGATCGCGGTGGACCCACACCCAGAGAGCGACGAGGAAGCGGGCGACCAGGGTGATGCCGTATGTGGCGCACCAGACGCAGACCGCCCCGATGACGAAGAGCTCGAGATACGTGAAGTAGATCTCGAACAGCACTCCGGCCAGCGAGAGCCCGTAGTGGAGAGCGAGGAGCCGCAGGTCGTTCGTCCGCCACCAGGCCAGGGCCAGCACCAGGAGCGTGATCGACAGAAGCACCCCGAACACCGCCACGGGGACTCCCCCGATCCTCGAGTATTCCGACAGGGCGACGTCCTCGCAGCCCTTGAGGGGACCGCAATAGGGGAGCGCCCCCCGAAGTTCGACGAAGCTCAGATAACCGGCGATCAAGAGACCGGTGACGTCGAGGCCCGCCAGCACGAGGCCGGGATGGATCCCCCGTCGAGCCTTCGCGAGGCTCATTTCGCGGCGGCCGCGATCGTCGCTGCGAGATCGGGGTACGTTCCGACACCCACGAGGGCCTGACCGTTGATGACGATGGTCGGCGTCGAGGTGATGCCCGCGGCGCGACTCTCGGCGATGGAGGCGTCGAGGCTGGCGACCGCGGCAGGCGAGTCCATGTCCGCGGCGAAGCGGGCGTTGTCGAAGCCGAGGCGGTCGGCGATCGCCAACAGGTGTGCACGGTCGAACGTGCCGCCGTTTTCGCGTGGGCCCTGGTTGGCGTAGAGGGTCATCCACATGTCCCAGAAGCGGCCTTGTTCCGCGGCAGCGTAGGCGGCGTGACCGGCGTCGACCGATTCCCGGCCGAGAAACGCCATGTCGTGGAAGACGATCCGGACCGCTCCGTCCGTGACCTCGTGTGACAGCAGCGAAGGGAAGACCGACTGGCTCCACATCCGGCACGCGGGACACTGGAAGTCCTCGTAGAGGTCGATCGTGACCTTGGCCTCGGGCCGCCCGAGCACCATGCCCGAGAACGCCACGCCGGGCGGCAGTCGCACGGCGTTGACGAGGGCGACCTCGACCGCCTGAGGCTTCGATCCGCCGCCGAGCATGATGGCGATCGCAATGATCGCGGCCCCGGCCACCAGCCCGATGGCCGAGATGGCACCGAGGCCGTACCGGCGCCTTCGCGCCACCGACCCGTGCCGAGTGCGTGGGACCTGCCGCTCCGCGGTCCGACGCTCGCGTCGGGTGAGAGGGCGCTCGATTCGATCGGTCATCGAAGCGGACCCGATGCGTTCGCGTCGACGATCGCAACGACCGGCTCGACCGTCGCGCCATGGGCGAGCGCGGACGCGACGGGAACCTCCGATGGGCGAACGCTTCGTGACCTGCTCGTGCTCGATGCATCCCTGGTCACCAGTACCGACCTGGTCACCAGTACCGACATCTTGGCGTGGTGCAGCACGGATCGCGCCGTGCTACCGAGCAGCATTCGCTTCAGGAGCCCGTGTCCTCGAGTGCCAACGACCACGAGGTCGGCACCCCACGCGGCGGCTTCGTCGATGATCGTCGACGCCACGGAACCCTCACGAACTCGGGGCGTAGCGACGAGTCCCTCAGCGCGCAGCCTCGCCACGGTGTGCGCGGTCACATCCCTGGCGTGTCGACGGGCATCCTCGACAACCAAGGCGAAGTTCGAAGGGGCGAGCGAAGTGTCGCCCGGCGTGGAGCCCAGCCACCAATCGGGTTGGATGTCAACGACCTGGAGCACGCCGATCTCCGATCCCATGAAGAGGCCCGAGCCGGCGACAAACTCGACCGCCGCCATGGCCTCGTCCGAGCCATCGGTGCCGATGAGAACCTTCTGTGTCCATTCGTGGCGGGCCACAAGAATGGCGCAAGGGGCCTGGTCGACGACCTCGGCCGATACGGACCCGAGGAGCGCACGCTCCAGCGCCCCATGTCCACGAGCGCCGAGGATGATCAGGTCCGCTCCGTTCGCGTGCGCAGAATCAACGATGACCGACGCCGGTCGACCTTCGCCGAGCGTTGTCACCACCAGGGCGCGACCTTGTCGGAGGCGGGCCGCCGACTCGCCGAGGTTGACGAGCGCTTCTTCGCGTAGCCGCGCTCGAACCTCGTCTGTCTGCACGTAGGCAGCCGCGGGCCACGGACCGCCGAACAGCTCGACATCGGTCGGCAACACGGTGAGGAGTTCGATCGTTGACCCCTCCGGCCAGGACAGCCCAGCCGCAGCATCGATGGCGAGCGACGACTCCCGTGAACCGTCGATCGCGATCAGTACCTTCATGACGAACTCCAGCGGATCGCGGGTCGGCCGTCCGTGATCGTGAGCATGACGTGCCTCCTGTCGCTGATCACGTCAACCATCGGGCTCTCGTCGTGGGCGAACCAGTGCCGTGCGGCCCGACTTTGGGCGGGCTTGAGCGCCCGCCAGCCCGGACAGTCCGCTTGTCCGCCCGGATTCGTGACGTTTGGCTCATGCCGTCCCGCGCAGCGGCGGCCAACCTGCGCGCAGGAGGTCAAGTCATGAGGCTCCACCCAGCTTCTTGGATTCCGAACGATGATCCGGTCCGCGCCGTCGAAGCTGGTCAGGTCATGTGCCCGTCCCGCGGCGTCGTCGACATCGAACGGTGCTGGGTCTGCCCTGCCTATGCCGGGCTGAGCACCGGCCGGATCGAAGGCGTTATTTGCAAGCCCGACCAAACGATGGACACATCGTTTGGGCCAACGTTTCAGTGAAGGATTTGCTCGTTCCGGCTGGTCTCGACACGCCGTTTCCCGGAATCGCCGCAATCGTCGACGGTTCGGAGGCGGATGATCCGTTTCGATCGACCGGCGGTCCGATCGATGGTCCCTCTCCCGTTCGACCTGCCTGCTGAAAGGGATGAGCCCGATGACATCGTCCGCAGCTCCAGAGCTGGCGCCCACTTCCAATCGTCGGGGGATCCGGGCGACCTTGTCCGACCAGTTCGGGATCCGGCAGGCCTTGAGCGACTACCTGATCCCGGTCGAGGACAACAGCCTCCTCTACCTCCTCGGCGGTGTCCTTGCAATCGCCATCGGCCTCGAGATCTTTACGGGGTTCCTCCTGTCCCTCGTCTACACGCCCGATGCGGGCCTGGCCTACGGGATCACCAAACGCCTCCTCTCCACGCCTATCTGGGCGCTCACCCTCAACGTTCACTTCTACAACTCATACCTGATCTTCGGACTCGTGATGATCCACATGGTCCGGGTGTTCATCACCGGCGGCTACCGACGCGGCAAGGAGGGCTTGTGGCTCGTCGGCGTGGGCCTGGCGGGCCTGCCCTTCGTCATCTCCCTGACCGGGGAGGCGCTCCATTGGGACGAGGTGGGCTTCGGTGTGCCCTGGAACGTCTCCGAAGTCCTGAACGCCGTCGGGCTCGCCGGCGCCTTCAACTACACGACCGACGCTCTCCTATCAATCCCCACCGCGACGGAGAAGCTCGCCCAGATCTACGCGCTGCACGTCTCGATCGTCCCGATCGCCCTCATCATCTTCGTCGGCTGGCACTACCTGCTGATCCGGTTCAAGGGCGTCTCGATGCCCTTCTGGAAGCGAGCCAGTGGGCGGACGGCTGGGTTTTCCGAGCACATCAAGGGCTGGGTCATCGTGGGCGCCGTCCTTCTCGGGGCCGTCGTGCTCATCTCGTTCCTCGTGCCTCGGCAAGCAAGCACGGCCCCGCAGCTCATCCCATCGTCGCCCCTGTTTGGAACCGCCGATGACCCGGGCGGCCTCGGGTTCAAGCCGACGTACCCGATCAGCTGGACCCGCGGCATGAACGTGATCGCCGCCTCGTTCGGTATCGATCCAGACATCTGGGGGACGCTCGCGGCGATGGTCGTCATGGTCGGGGCCTTGCTCATCATCCCGTTCGTCGACCGCGCCACGACCGAACCCGAGAGCACAGCGGCGGCGTTCAATCTGCGCAAGCGCGGGCTGGCGTTCCTCGCGATGGGCATCTTCTGGATTCTGTTGCTCGCGGGCGTTGTTCAGAACCTCATCACCGACGCCGGCTGACGGTCTCGAGGGGCCTGCCATCGTCGCGCAACTTCATGCCTGGCTCGCGATCGCGAGCGTCGTCGTCGTCCTGCTTGCCGGGGCGGAAGCGGGCCGGCGGGTATGGCGCCGGTCGGCCCCTGGAGTCGCTGCGGCCCGGATCGAGGGGGTCCTCCTCCTGGCCATTGGCGTAGCCGCCGCCGGCGGTCTCGGTCTCCTGGCCGGTGGCGGGCATCCGCGTGAGACGCTGCATTTCGTGTACGCGGGGCTCGCCTTGGGCGCGTTGCCGGTCGCCTCGGGCCTCGCTCGAGAGGCCTCGCCTCGAAGACGTGCGCTCGCCAGCCTGGTTGGAGCCATCATCGCCCTCGTCATCCTCGCCCGTTTGTTTGGGACGGGTTAGGCGAACGCGCGGCCGCTGGCGCTTGACCTGGGCGCGGTGGCTGTACATCGGGGCGGCCGTCGCGGTCACGTTCCTGTTCACGTACCGGATCGTCGCCTCGCTCGGGAGTCGGCTGGTGGGCCCGCGGCGACCAGGGCCGTCCCGATTGGGCGACCTCCTGAGTCGGTAACACCGAGTCCCGTGAGGGCCCACGAAACGATCAAACGCCACCGGACCCCGGCTAGGCGGGGACCCTGCGTACGTCGCGGCCAAGGACAGGCCGGATGGCCTTCCACCGGGCGACCCCCGGCACTGCTGCGCGCATGCGCATGGGTTGATGCTCGTGCCATGAACGAAATCCCAGTCCTCGAGGCCGGGTCGACCAGTCCCGAAACCATCGAAAGCGTGAGGTGATCACGATGGACGAGCCCATCAACCTGGTTGTCTTCTCCGGTACGGACGACAGGCTCCAGGCGGCAGCCGTGCTCGCGGCGGGCGCAGCGGCCCTCGGTCGACCGGTCAACATCTTCCTGCAGTACTGGGCGTTGGACGCATTCCGTGCCGACCGAATCGAACGTGATCACGGTCTTGCGGCCGAGGCCGGCGAAGCGGGTCGGGCGGCGGTCGAGGCCCTGCGCGCGGCCGGGCAGGCGAGCTGGCCGGACACCCTCCGCCAGGCGAAGGAGCTCGGCGGCATCGATATCGAAGCCTGTTCGCTGTCGATGGACCTGCTGCACCTCGAGCAATCCGACCTTGATCCGCTCGTCGACGGCGTGGAAGGCGTGACGGCCTTTTACCTCAACGCCGGGGCGGGACAGGTCGTGTTCATCTAGCCGGCTCAGAAAAGGAGCGCATCGTGCCACTCATCGAGATTGCCCAGATCGTGGACGCCCGTGGGCTGTCGTGCCCGATGCCGATCGTGAAGACCGCCCAGGCCGTGCGGGCCCTCGCCTCCGGCGCCGTGGTCGAGCTCATCGCCACCGACCCCGGATCGACCAAGGACGTCGCGGCGTGGTGTCGCGCGACCGGCAATGAGCTCATCGACCAGTCGACCACCGGCGCCGTCTACAGCTTCGTCATCCGTCGAAAGTGAGGCCCCAAATGACCACCGCGACACGTGCTCCGGTCGACCCGCTGGCAAAGGCGATCGCCGCCGTCGACGGTTGGCCAGAGGCGCCAACCGAGACGCCAGGGACCGAGGCCTTCCCGACACGGGATCCCTCGGCGCCTGCAGCGACGAAGGACCTCCTCATCATCGACTACAGCGGCGATCTCGAGAAGGTCTGGGCGGCCCTCATCCTGGCCTCGACGAGCGCCGCCATGGGCGTACGTACCCGCGTCTTCGTGACCTTCTGGGGCCTGCAGGTCTTCGTCAAGGACTCGAAGCGGATCACCGGCGAGAACTGGATGCAGAAGATGCTGTCCGCCATGCAGCGGCCCGGCATCAGCCACCGCAAGCTCTCGAAGATGAACTTCCTCGGCATGGGTCCGTGGATGATGGGCAAGCTGGCCAGGCAGTACGGCGTCGCCAGCCCGAAGGAACTCCTCGAGGCCGCCCAGGCGATGGGCGTCGAGTTCATCCCGTGCCAGATGACGATGGACATGTTCGGGCTCAAGCCCGAGGACATGATCGAGGGCATGGCCGAACCAGCCGGCGCCGCGACGGTCATCGGTTTGATGACCGAGAACTCCACCCCGCTCTTCATCTAGGAAAGCGTGACCACCATGATCGACACCGCAGTCGCCACCACACGCACCGTCGACGCTCGCGGCAGCTTCTGCCCCGGGCCGCTGATGGAGCTCATCCGGGCCATCCGCGAGAGCC
Organism: Candidatus Limnocylindrales bacterium; assembly: GCA_038319665.1. Classification (GTDB taxonomy): domain Bacteria; phylum Chloroflexota; class Limnocylindria; order Limnocylindrales; family CSP1-4; genus SPCO01. The sequence continues at coordinate 1,705 of JBBQDL010000060.1, read as the reverse complement.
AGGTCGGCGATGTCATCGCCGTCTACTCCTCGGACAAGGGCTCGAAGAGCGATATCCCCAAGTGGATCGAGAAGGCCGGCCATCGGCTGGTCGCCCTCGAGGCTCGCGACGGCTACGACGAGATCGTCGTCGAGAAGCGGCGGTAGGCGCGCCATGGAGCGGATCCTCATCCTCGGTGGCGGCGTCGGGGGCACCCTCACCGCCAACCTTCTCGTCAAGCGGCTTCGCGCGCGGATCGACCGCGGCGAGGTCCAGGTCACGGTCGTCGACGCGACCGGCCAGCACGTCTATCAGCCCGGCTTCATGTACATCGCGATGGGCGGCGAACGGGTCTCGAACCTCAGCCGTCCGGAGCAGTCGCTGCTCGACAAGCGCGTAACGCTGGTCGTCGGCGCCGTCGTCCGCGTTGACGCGGACCATCAGGTTGTCACGCTGACCGACGGCCGGTCGCTCAGCTACGACCAGCTGGTCCTCGCCACCGGGTCGCGCATCGTCCCTGAGACGATCGAATCGTTCGAGACCGAGGCCCAGCACTTCTATACCGCCGATGCCGCGGCGCGCCTGCGCGCCGCCCTCGACCGGTTCGACGGTGGCAGGATTGTCATCGGCATCGCCGGGATGCCCTACAAGTGCCCGCCGGCGCCGCTGGAGGTTGCCTTCCTCATCGAGGCTGAGCTGCGCCGGCGTGGCCTGCGCGATCGGTCGACGATCGATTTCTGTTCGCCGATCGGGCGTGCCTTTACCATCGAGAGCGTGTCGGACATGGCGACCCCCATCCTCGAGGACAAGGGGATCGAGCTCCACACGTTCTTCAACGTCGAGTCGATCGATGCCGACCGCAAGGTCGTCGTCAGCCTCGAAGGCGAGGAGCTCGGGTTTGACCTCCTCATCCTCGTGCCGCCGCATAAAGGGCAGCAGTTCCTGATGGACTCCGGCCTCGCTCCCGCGCCCGGGGGCTGGCTTCCGACTGACCGGCACAGCCTCCTCGTTGGGACCCGGACGAACGTCTACGCCCTCGGTGATGCAACCGACCTGCCGCTGTCGAAGGCGGGCTCGACCGCCCACTTCGAGGCCCCGGTCGTCGCCGAGCGGATCACGGCCGCGATCGAAGGTCGCATGCCGTCGGGCAAGCACGCCGACTACCAGGGCAAGGTCATGTGCTTCTTCGAGATCGGCGACGGGAAGGGGACGCTGCTCCAGTTCGACTACAACCACCCGCCGAAGCCCCCGAAGCCGAACCGACTCTGGCACCTCGGCAAGATCGTCTTCAACAAGACGTACTGGCACACCGTGCCAAAGGGGCGGGTCTGATTGCGTCCTCACGACCGGGCTCATTGGCGTCGCCGTACGCTCGGATTCCGGTCCCCGGCGTGACCGTGGACGTCGGCTGCACCTCATCGGCGTGAGCGATTCCGTCCACCGATCCGCCAGTTCTTCGACCGAGGCGACCGCCGGTTCTGCCCGCCCGCTCGATATCGCACTCGACCTGATCCGGCGGGCGATCCTGCCGCTCACGGTCGTGGGCCTCGGCGGCGGCCTTGCGCTGGCATGGGCAGGCAACTCCGAAGGAGCGGCCCTCGCCTGGGCCATCCCGTCGATCGCGGTCGCGATCCGGCTCGCCTGGTCGATTGTCCGCGATCTCGTCGACGGCCAGGTCGGGGTGGACGTGATCGCGATCCTTGCCATCGTCGGGGCGCTGCTCTTC
>JBBQDL010000059.1:0-13666 GCA_038319665.1 Candidatus Limnocylindrales bacterium | reverse complement strand
CGCCGAACCCGGCGCTCGAGACGCTCACGCTCGAGCGGGGAGAGTTCGATCCGGTAGGGGCTTCGTCTCGACACCACGCCCTCCTTTCGGGGAGAGCGTAGCTGCGACTCTTACGTGATGCAACTTACGAACGGTTGTACTTAGGTGCTGCGAGTGCCGAACCTGCAAGCGCGAGAACCATGAGAGTTGCAGTCAACACGGCGAAGAGTCGCTTCATCGGGAACCTCGTTAGTGCATGCGGGGCGCAGTCGGTGGACTGGCCCTCACAGCGATGAGCAGGAACCCGAGGCTCCCGCGCAGGGACGTCCTTTCCGGGCCGTGAACGCCCGATGCTCGAGGGAGTCGGTCTCGCCATTGGCAAGCACGGCGGTGTGGCGACCGCATCTTGACGTCGTGCTGCTGGAGCTTGCGCTCCGTGCCTCACTCCCGATCGGTCGACCGTACTAGGTCTCCCGGCCCAGGGATATCTCCTATGTGCGAATCGAGTCCGCGATCGCCACGGCGGTCCAGGAGGGCAAGGGTGTTCCCGCGGTATGCATACTCACGCGAGCCGGGGAATGATCGACGCGACGTCAAGGGGATCCCAGATGGGCGCGACCGAATCGGTTGGTTCCCACCTCACCCGGCTCCTGCCCGGCACCGACACGAGTACGCTGCGTCGCCTGGAACGAGCGGCACGGGAGCAGACCTTCACTCGGCGCGATGTGCTGCACGCGAGGGGGCTTCAACTGCCCCCCTTCGTCATGCTCGACGGCCACGTCATGTATCGACGCGTCGTCGAGACAGGCCAAGTTCGAGCCGCGCTGATCGCGGGGCCTGGCTATCTCGGCGGGCTTCGATCGATCAGCGAACCGGACGCCGATGCGCTCTACGAGTTGGTGGCTCTGACCGATGGGAGATGGGCGACCTGGGATCCGCGCCTCGTCCGAGAGATCGCGCTGCAGGACGCCGATCTGGCCGTCGGCCTTCTCGATCTGTCAGCCCGATACGCGGTGGTTCTTAACGTGCGGCTCGATGAACACTCCTTTGCGACGGCGCGCCAGCGGATGGCCGCCATCCTCACCCGGTACGGCGAGGCGATCTTCGACACTCGCCATCCGGTTGCGCAGCGAGCCGACCTGGCGGCGATGATCGGTGCGAGCCGGGTGATGATGTACCGGACATTGCGTGGCCTCGAGGCCGACGGTCTCGTGAAGCGGCACCACGGCGGTGGGATCAGCATCGTCGATCACGACAAGCTGGCCAGCCTGGTCGAGGTGGCCGCCCCGGGAGGGCGCTCCCGCACTCTGACCGGACCAATCCCGACGCGAGAAGCCGACGGCTGACCCGGGACCAGCTACATCTCGCCGTTCGCTGGTTCCTGGAGGAAGGTCAGGATCGTCTCCCTGGGCATGACGCCGTGTCCGCCGTGCGGGACCACGCACAACTGCGCATCCGGGATCGCCCTGAACATCTCGACGGCGTGTTCGGGTGTGACGATGTCGCCGTCGCCGACGATGATCAGGGTCGGCGCCCCGATGTTCTGCATCTGCTCGGTTGTGAAGCTCGGCTCGACGGCCCACATGGGCTTCAGCCGTCCGAGGACGATGGGCCAATGGTCCGCACCGTCGGGAGACAGACGGCGATAGGCGTCGGAGACGGGCACCTCATCGGGATCGAAGGTTCGGGCCCATTCCAGGTTCTCCTTGGTGTAGCCATCGGTTCGGGCGTTCGCCCCGGTGACCGCGAGTCTCGTCACGCGCTCAGGATGATGGATCGCGATGTCGAGGCCGATGATGCCCCCGTCGCTATAACCCACGACCACGGCACTCTCGATCCCCAGCTGGCGCATCAGCTCGACGGTGTCCTCCGCCATGTCGTGGTAGTGAAATGGACGATCCACCATGTCCGCGGTGCGCCCATGTCCCATCTGCTCCATCGCGATCACCCGGAACTGGCTCGAGAGGAATGGGATCCACGTCGCAGGGATCGAACCGGTCCCACCGTGGAGCAGAAGGAGTGGCGGGCCGTCACCGTGGACCTCGTAGTACACGTTCAGCCCGTTGACGGCGGCGTAGGCCACATCGCTCCTCTCGACTCCTCCTCATGGCGCCCCCGGACGGACTCGAACCGCCGACGCAGGCCTTAGGACGGCCTCGCTCTGTCCACTGAGCTACGGGGGCGCGAAGGCCATCGTACCGCGCCGAGGGGCGATCCCGGCCTCTCACGGGACCTCCCCTACAATCCACGGCGAGATGCACGACGCTCCCCTCCCCGACCTCATCCTGTACGGCCGCCCGGGCTGCGGCCTGTGCGACGAGACCCGGGCCCTGCTCAACGTGCTGCTCGAACAGCGTGCACGGGCCGGTCTTCCGGCACCGACCCTCCAGCAACGCGACATCGAGACGAACCCCGACTGGCAGCGCGACTTCTTCGCCTCGATCCCCGTCGTGGAGCTCGGCGATCGGCGGCTCGAGCTCGCGACGAGCGTGGCCTCGCTTCGGCGCCTGCTGAACGACGTCCTCGACGACTGACCGACCGACAAGATGACCGGCACCGACCTCACGATCCTCGTCGCTCTCGCCGCGGGCGTGATCAGCTTCCTGTCGCCATGCGTCTTGCCGCTGGTGCCCGCCTATCTCGGCCAGCTAACCGCCATCGCGGCCGCGGGCAGCGCGGATGGCGCCCGGCCGTCGCGCTGGCTGGCGATGCGGCATGCCCTTGCCTACGTCGCCGGGTTCGGGGCCGTATTCACGTTGCTCGGCATCACGGCGACCTTCGCTGCCGGGCCGCTGGCCGACTACCTGCCGATGCTGCGGACGATCGGCGGCCTCGTGCTCATCGTCCTCGGGCTCGACCTGGCGGGGCTGCTCCACGTCCCGGGTCTCCAGCGGACATGGCGGCCGCTCGATGCCGGCGCGGCCGGGTCGCTGGCGACAGCGACGGGCTCGACCGCCTTCGGGAGCGGCGGCACACGACCGGGCCTCGGCGATCGGCTCGGCGGCCATGTCGTCAGCTCGCGAGGCGGCTGGCTCGCGTCGTTCGGGCTCGGGGCGATCTTTGCCGTCGGCTGGACACCGTGCATCGGCATCATCCTGGGCGGGATCCTGACCATGGCCGCGACCTCGGGCACCATCCTCCAGGGAACGTTGCTGTTGATCGCCTACACGATCGGTCTCGGGCTACCGTTCCTGCTCATCGCGGCCGTCTACGACCGTGCGCCGCGGCTCATGGCGCCCGTGATCCGCCACGGGCGGACGGTTTCGCTGATCGGTGGTTTGCTGGTCGTCTTCATCGGCGTCGCGATGGTCTTCGACTGGCTGGCGCTCCTGCCGCGCTACTTCAACTTCAACACCGCGATCTGATGGCGGGGCGCCCGGAGTTCAGCCACAAGCGCGAGCGTCATGGGGTGGTCGGCCCGTTCAGCGGGCGGCAACTCGTGCTGGCCTTCGCGGCGGTACTCGCCGCGGTCGTGGTGCTCGTCGGGGTGACCACGCCACTCGGCAACACCGCAAATGGACCGGCCGCCGTAGATCCCCGGGCGACGGCCTACCTCCTGTCCTCGCCGCCACCGATCGGTCTCAAGGTCGGTGCGACTGCCCCCGAATTCTCCGTGGCCAATGACGACGGCACGACCTATCAGCTGACCGACCTCGCGGGGGCACCCATCCGCCTGGCCGACCTGCGCGGCAAGGCGGTCTGGATCAACTTCTGGACGACCTGGTGTCCGCCGTGCCAATCCGAGGTGCCGATCCTGCGCGACCTCTCCGCGCGCTACAAGGATCGGGGGCTGATGCTGGTCGCGATCAGCGTCCAGGAGACCTCGCCGGCCGATGTCGCGGCCTACGCCGCGCGCTACCAACTCGGCTACACGATCGGCTTCGACGGCTCGGGCAAGATCTTCCATGCGTACAAGGCCTACGGCCTGCCGACCCAGGTCTTCATCGATGTGAACGGGGTGATCGCGTCCATCGTGCCGGCGCCGCTCGACGAGGCCGGCGCGATCGCGCAGATCGAGGCGATCCTGCCGGGTGCCTCAAGGGCGACGCTGACCTCCGGTCCGAGTCCGTCGCCCTAGCCCTTCGGGATCCCGAGGGCGACGGCCTAGTTCGCCACGGCCCAATCCCCGGCAACCGGGTCATAAGCGTAGATCGTCGCGAGGCTTGGCATGACGTCCCCCCTCATGTCGAAAGCGATCGGCCCGAGGACGGTCTGGAAGGTCGTAGCCGTGTCGACGCCCGCGACTCGGACCGCGTCTCGGAGGGTGGCCACGGCGGCATCCGCGCCCGCGTCGACATGGCGAAGGGCCGCGATCACGACCTGCACGCAGGCATAGCCGGCGCTCGCGAATGGCGTCGGATCCGCCCCGTACCGGGCGCGATATCGGGCCGCGAATGTGGCGAATTGGGGACCGCCCGGTAATCCGGGAACGAAGCTGAAGGCGCGGTTGGCTCCGGGTCCTGCGAGGCTCAGGAACGAACCTGCACGAGCGCCGCTCCCGTCATGGAGGGCGTCCGTCCCCAGGAACGGGAGGTTGCCAATACCGGCCCGCTGCGCTGCCTTCAGCACACTCGCGCCGTCCTTCCCGCTCCCGCCGAAGTAGATCGACTGCGGTCCCTGCGCACGAGCAGTCGCGAGCAAGGTCGTGAGCGCCGCGTCGGAGTCCGGGAGGCTCCCACGGCTGGTGACGGTCCCGCCCAGCTTCGTGAACTCTGCACTGAACCAGTCGGCCATCGATACCCCGAAGGCTTGGTGATCGTCCAGGACGAGCGCCGTCGTCTTGCCGAGTGGTCCATGGAGGTAGCGTGCCGCGGCGGCGGCCGCAACGTCGTCGGTCGTGACGGTGCGGATGTAGCTCACCCCGCTCGGAGCCGAGGTGCCGGTCGGTCGGTCTCCGACCCCGACAAGGCGCGTAAGCCCGGGGTCCGTATTCGCCGGACTGCATTGGAGCAGGCCAGCGGCGTGACTGATCGGGATCTCATCCTGGGCGATGAACGAACTGAACGGGCCGATGACCGCGACGACGTCCGCGTCCGCCACGAAGCGGCGCACGTTCGCCGCCCCTGTCACCGCGTCCAGGACACCGTCGGCAAGATCGCTGAGGATCGATGCCGCTGGGATCTCGATCTGGAATCGGCCCGTCCCCCCGGTCGAATCATCGACCGCGAGCTTGATCCCGTCGGCGATGGCCGCGGCCTCTGTATCGCCGCCGCCCAGGGGAAGGTCGATGGCGATCCTCGCGATCCGGGTCGGAACGACCGAGGGCAATCGGCCGCCCGAGATCAACCAGGCCAACAGCGCCATGATCAACAGGCCGACCATCACCAGCCATGCCAGACGCAGCATCCCAGATACACGCAGCCCGAGCCTGAAGCCTGGCCGGATCCAACGCTCGATCTCGGCCGCGACCTGCTCCGGCGTCCGAGCACGCGCTGCAGCATCTTCCGCGCGATCCTCGAGGAAGGTGTTCAATCGAGCGTCAAGTCGTTCCTCGGTACCTCGATCGCTCATGAGACCTCCTCCCCGAGTTCCGCCCGGAGCCGTTTGCGCGCGAGACGCAATCGCGATCGCGCGGTCTCCAGTGAAACGCCGACGATCTCGGCCGTCTCGGGCATCGAGTGCCCGGCGTACAGGTGCAGCGCGACGACGGCCCGTTGCGGTGCCGAAAGCCGATCGAACGCGACGCGGATGGCGTCCCGGCCGGTCACCGAGGACCCCACGCCGTCGATCAGATCGATCGCGCCGACGTGGATCTCGCGCGGTCCAGGGAACAGCCGACCGATCACCGACGACTCGCGCCGATCGAGCCGGATCGCTTCGCGAACGATGATCCGGTCCAGCCAGGCGGACAACTTCAGCGGATCACGGAGCGTTCGACGCCGTCGCCACGCCTGTTCGAGGCCGGCCTGGACCGCGTCGTCGGCATCGGCGATGTTGTGGCAGACGAGGGCGGCCAGACGGATCAATCGAGGCTGATGCTGGCGGACGAAATCGACGAGATCGGCCTCGACCAGCTCGTCGCCGGCTTCGATCGGCGCGGACGAGGCCCGCCCAGACCAGCTCATCGGTATCGGCTCGACGACTCGTTCACACCGGGATAGAACCTTCTAGCGACCCGATCGGGTCAACGCCGCCGAGTCACCGTGGTCTTGACCCATTTGGCACCCCGCCGCGTTCTATGTAGTTGTTGCCGCCGATCCGGCGACGGTCAATCGTCCAGCAGGCGATGACCATATACCCACCGGACACGAAGTGAGGTCACCCATGGGGCAGCGAAACGATGTTCCCGGAGCGCGGCGTGCCATCGCCAGAACGCGCCTGACCTTTGGCATCGCAGTGACGCTTGCCACGGTGGCATGTTCTGCTGGCTCATCGACTCCGTCGGCTCCCGCGGCTTCCGTTGCTGCCGCACCGACATCCGCGGGGTTCTCGGTCACTCCAACATCGACGCCTGCACCGTCCGCTGCCACCCCGAACTCCTCCGGCGCGTCCGCCTCGCAAGGCGCCGCCGGGCGCGGGCAGATCGCCTTTTCGACGGATCGGGACGGCCAGCGCGAGATCTACGCCGTGAACGCCGACGGGACGGGCCTCCACCGGCTCACGAACGATCCGGCCAGGGAGGGTTGGCCAGATTGGTCACCCAACGGCAAGCAAGTCGCCTTCTATAGCGATCGGGACGGCAAGGCCGAGACCTACGTCATGAACGCCGATGGCACCGGGCAGACGCGGCTTACCACCGCCCAGGGCAACGACGGATTCGCTGCCTGGTCGCCCGATGGGACGAAGATCGCGTTCGCGAGCGCCCGTGACGGCAACTATGAGATCTACGTCATGAACGCCGACGGCACGGGGCAGACGCGGCTCACCCACGCTCCCGACGATGATTACGCTCCCACCTGGTCGCCGGACGGCAAGAAGATCGCCTTCGGACGGGACCTGGGCGGCGTCAACTTCGACATCTACGTGATGAACGCGGATGGGACCGGGGAGAAGGCCATCGCGAGCGGCCCGGCCGGCGATCAGACACCATCGTGGTCTCCGGATGGCACGAAGATCGCGTTCTCAAGCGACCGCAGCAGCATGGGCGACATCTTCGTGATGAACGCCGATGGCTCCGCGGTGAAACAGCTGACCCACGAGACGGCTGGCGCCGCTCTCCCGGACTGGTCGCCGGATGGCGCGAGGATCGCATTCGTCAGCGCCCGAGATGGCAACAACGAGATCTACCTGATGAATGCCGATGGCAGCGGCGTCACGCGGCTGACCAACGATCCGGGCGAGGACGTCGACCCGGCCTGGTAGGTCGCCCTACTCGGCCTCGAAGCGGAACCGGTCGCGATCGCGGACCAGGCGCCCGACGGGATGCTGCGCCTCGTGCGACAGGACGACGATCCAATCCTCGTCGACGGCCTGCGAAAACAACTCGACCTTGCGCGCGACCGAATCCAGTGGAAAGTCGTCGAACGCGGTGACCCAGCGGGGGTTGGCCGCCCAGGGCCGCATCAGCAGGTCCCCGAGGAAGGCCAGCGTCCGGCCGCCGTCCCCGGCACCCCGGACGACGATCGCCTGGTGGCCCGTCGAGTGGCCACCGGTCGGGACGACACTGACGCCGGGCAGGATCTCCCGCTCGCCATCGGCCCAGCCCTCCCTGCCCCACGATTCGACGAGCCGGAGTTCAGGCTGGACGTAGGAGGCGACCAGCCGAAGGTTGTCGCCGAGCGCGACCTCCCACTCGGCGCGCTGGGCGACGATCCTTGCGCGCGGGAAGGCGCGCTCGCCGTCGGCACGCAGCAACCCCCCGGCGTGGTCGAAATGCAGGTGGCTGAGGGCCACGACGTCCACGGTCTCAGGCCCGAACCCGGCGTCCTCGAGCGCCGCCACGATCCACGGGCCCTCGGCGGCCCGGATCAGGCGGGTCTTGTCGTCGAGCCGCTCGCCGATCCCCGTCTCGACCAGGGCTCGCCCCGACGGGGTCTCGATCAACAGGCAGTTGAGCGCCTGCAGGAGACGCCGCGACTCGTCGATCTCATCGCCGACGAGCCCGCCCCACAGGACCCACGGCACAGGCCCGAACAGGGTCCCGGCGTCCGACCGGAACGTACCGGCCTGGACGAGTGCGACGCGGACGCCGCCACCGAGATCGCGCGACCAGTCGACCGCCTCGTTCATCGCCATCGGCTACTTGCGCGACGGCTCCTCGGTGACGCGGTCCGCGTCGAAGTCGCGATGGAAGGCCGACGCGGTCGGCTCCGACTGCCCCTGGTATTTCGACCCGAGCTCAGGCGAGCCGTACGGTCGATCGACCGGGCTCGACATCTTGAAGAAGCTGATCTGGCCGATGCGCATCCCGAAATAGAGCGCGATGGGCAGATTGGCCACGTTCGACAGCTCCAGCGTCAGGTTGCCCTTCCAACCCGGGTCGACGTAGCCCGCCGTCGAGTGGATGAGCAGCCCGAGCCTCCCCAAAGAACTTTTGCCCTCTAATCTCGCAACGAGGTCGTTCGGCAATTCCACCCATTCGTGCGTCTGGCCGAGCACGAATTCGCCGGGATGGAGGATGAACGGCTCGTCATCGGCGATCGTCAGCAGCTCGGTCAGGTCGGGCTGGGGCGAGCGCACGTCGATGAACGCGTAGCGGTTGTTGCGGAAGACCCGAAACGCGCGGTCCAGGTGCAGGTCGACCGACGACGGCTGGAGGTCGCGGGCGTCGTATGGACGGATCTTGATCGACCCATCGTCCAGCGCACCCCGGATGTCGCGGTCGGAAAGGACGCTCATTTGACCAGGGCTCCGGTGCCGCGCTCGGCATACAGCGTGTCCACCTCGCGCTTGAGCGCCTCAAGGTCCTCGAAGCTTTGGTAGACGCTGGCGAACCGGATGTAGGCGATCTGGTCGATGCCGCGGAGTTGCTCCATCGCGAGCGCACCGATGCGCGATGAGGGCACCTCGGTGACGCCGGCGGCGCGCAGCTCGGCCTCGATGGCGTCGGCAGCCGACTCGGCGGCGCCGTCGGCGACCGGTCGTCGGGTCAGCGCCTTGCGCAGGCCGGAGACGAGACGATCGCGGTCGAATTCCTGGCGCGCGCCATCACGCTTGATGACGACCAGCCGGGCCGCTTCGACCCGCTCGTAGGTCGTGAACCGCATCGCGCACGCCGCGCACTCGCGCCGGCGTCGGATGGTGGCCGAATCATCCAGGTCTCTCGAGTCGACGACGCGGGTCTCCCGCTCGCCGCAACCGGGGCAACGCATCGTTCTCCTGTCGCCTCGCACCACAAGGGATAGTGGTGTTGCTTGAGGATACCACTAGATGGTGTGGTTTTGCCCGCGCCTCAGATGCTTCGCGGGCCGACATCCCGGGCGGTTTCGGCGGCGCTCTGCTGCTGGGCCTCGAGCGCATGCCGGGCGAAGGCCTCGCGCGCGTGGATGAGGTTGAGATACCCGCGCTTGATCGACGTCTGGGCCTCGAGCTCGCGCGGGCCGCGCCGCGCGGTGACCATGATCGAGGTGCCATGCTCGACCATCTCGAGTGCCCGCCGCGCCCGCTCCAGCTCGGAGACGAGCTCGCCGCGGATCCGTTGCACCTTGCGCGGACCGCGGAGGGCCGTGGCCTCGTCGGTGTAGCGGTCGACGGCGTCGGTCGCGGCCTCGAGCGTGTCGCCGATCGTGTCCGGCCCGATCTGCCGGCGACGGACCGCGTCGATCTGCCCGGCCGCTCCACCGAGCGACGCATCCACGCGCATCGCGAGGTCGCGGACGGAACCACGGAACTGCTCCAGCTCACGCGTGCGCTTGACGATCCGGCCGGTCCCGCGCAGGACCACCGCAAGCCCCGCTGCAAGGGCGATGAACGCCGCGATGGGAAGCAGGACGGCGAGCTGTTCCATGCTTGTCTGCTACCCGACCTTGCTCAGCCCGACCGCGCGCGGAGCTGTTCGAGCAGCGCGTTCCCGACCTCGAAGAGGTCGCCCACGACGAAGATGTCGGCGAACTCGGCGATCGGCGCATCGGCATCCCGGTTGACGGCGACGATCGCGCCCGACGTCCGCATCCCGACCTTGTGCTGGATCGCCCCGCTGATGCCGAGGGCGAGATAGAGCTCGGGCTTGACGATCTTACCGGTCTGGCCGATCTGCTGGCTGTACGGGATCCAGCCCGAATCGACCGCGGCGCGCGTCGCCCCGACCGCGCCCCCGAGCGCCTCGGCCAGCTGTTCGACCATCTCGAACCCGTCGGGCCCACCGACCCCGCGACCGCCGGCCACGATGATCCGCGCCTCCTCGATGGACGCCTGGACCCCGGCCTCGCTCACCCGCTCGACGACCTTGACGGCCGGGAGGGAGGCGGCGCCGGCGACCGACCTCGGCTCGACGCGGCCCGGCGCGTCGGCGGCGACCGCGGTCGTCACGTTGGGGCGGATCGTGATGATCCCGCGACCACCGGTGAACCCGGAATTCGTAATCAGCTTCCCGCCGAAGACGCTCATCTCGACCGATGGACCGGCATCGGTCCAGGTGACCGAGGTCGCGTTGACCAGGACGCCGAGCCCGCTGAGCGCCGAGACCGCCCCGGCCAGGTCCCGCCCGTCGGCGCCGGCTCCGATCAGGATCGCGTCAGGGGCCTCCGGCACGTCCTTGCCGTCCGGGGCGAGGAGGGCCGCGATCCGACCGGCGGCGACCGCCGACCAGGCATGCTCGGCGGCCGCGGGATCCGCGATGGCCCAGACGACGGGGAGGTAGGTGGCCAACTCGGTGGCCGCCGCGGCCGGATCCGAGGCGATGACGATCCCGATGACGTCGCGTCCGGTCGACGCGCCGAGGTCGCGGGCGAGCGTCGCGGCTTCGGCGCTGATCCGGGCCAGCCCGCCCTCCGCCCCCGGCTCGGCGACGACCCACAACGGGCCCATCAGATGATCCTCCGCTCGGCGAGGAAGTCGACGATCCTGGTGGCGCCTTCGGCGGGCGTTCCGCGCACGATCTCGGTCGCGGCGCGTGCCGGCGGCATCCGGTTGTCGAGGACGGCGGTCGTGACGGCCGCACCACCGACCGACGCGCCATCCAGCCCGAGATCGGCCAGCGAGCGCGTGACGATCTCCTTGTTCCGCGCCGCCATGATCCCCTTGAGCGACGGGTAGCGCGGCTCCCCGAGCGCCTGGGTGCCGCCGATGACGGCAGGGAGCGGCGCCTCGAGCAGGTAGTAGCCCGTCGCACTGATGCGCCGAACGCGCACGGTTCGCTTCGACATGTCGGGTTCGATGCGCGCGGCGTAGGACAGATACGGCAGCCCAAGGTGGGCCGCGACGGCCGCCGGGACGATGCCACCGAGGCCGTCGGAGGAGTCGATGCCGGCAAAGACCATGTCGAATTCGAGCTCGCCCAACGCCTTCGCGAGGACGGTCGCCGTCGACACGGCGCATGAACCGGCCAGCGCCGGATCGGTCACGTGGACGCCGCGTGTCGCGCCCATCGCCAAGGCCTTGCGCAACGTCTCCGGGGCGGTCGTCGGCGCCATCGACAGGAGCGTGATCTCACCCTCGCCGGCGGCCTCGATGAGCTTGAGCGCCGCCTCGAGGACGTATTCGTCGTTGCCGTTGACGACCGCCGGAACCGCGGCCCGATCGAGCCGGCCGTCCGGTCCGAGGCGTTCACCCGCGGACGCCGGGTCCGGGACCGGTTTCACCAGAACGACGATGCGCACGAGTCGGTGTCCCTCCCTTGGTCCGGATCAGCCGTCCTTGCCGAGCAACGCCCGCGCGACGACCAATCGCTGGATCTGCTGGGTACCTTCGTAGAGCTGGGTGAGCTTGGCGTCGCGCATCATCCGCTCGACCGGGAACTCGTCGATATAGCCATATCCGCCCATCACCTGAACGGCATCGGTCGTGACCCGCATGGCGGTGTCCCCGGCCACGAGTTTACACATCGCCGACCACCGACTGGCATCGGCGGACCCCGCGTTGATCTCGACGCACGCCTTGTACAGGAGCTGGCGGGCCGACTCCGTGGCGGCGTCCATGTCCGCCAGCATGGCGGCCACCATCTGGAGATCGCCGATGCGCTTGCCGAACTGTTTGCGGTCCCGCGCGTAGGCGGTCGCGACCTCGAGCGCGCCCTGCGCGATGCCGACGGCCTGGGCCGCGATCCCCGGCCGGCTCCGATCGAATGTCCTCATGGCCAGCTCGAACCCCTGGCCCTCATTGCCGATCAAGTTCGCGGCCGGGACCCGGACGCCATCGAAGGCGAGCTCCGCCGTCGGGCTGCCGCGCATCCCCATCTTGTGCTCGATGCGGGTGACCTCGAAGCCGGGTGTCGGTACCTCCACGATGAAGCATGACAGGCGCTGGTGACGCTTGGCGGCGTCGGGGTTGGTGACCGCGAAGACCGTGAGGAGGTCCGCGACCGAGCCCTGGCTGATGAACCGCTTCGATCCCGAGATGACGTAGTCGTCGCCGTCGCGCGTCGCCCGGGTCCGGATCGCGGTCACGTCCGAGCCCGCCTCGGCTTCGGTCAGCGCGAACGCGATGAGCTGCTCGCCCGAGGCAAGTCGCGGGATCCAGCGAGCCTGCTGCTCGTCAGTGCCCGCGAGCAGCAGCGGCAACGAGGCCAGTTCCTGGACGGCGAGGATGAGGCCGGTCGTGGCGCAGGCGCGGCTCAGTTGCTCCACCGCGAGACAGACCGTCAGCAGGTCGCCACCCAGGCCGCCGAGTTCAGTAGGGAACGGGAGGGCGAGGATGTCCTGGGCGCCGAGCAATGCACGCAGGTCCTGGGGGAACTCGCCGGTCTTGTCGATCTCGGCCGCGCGCGGGGCGACCCGTTCGTCCGCAAGGATGCGGACGGCGTCGCGGAGGAGCGTCTGCTCCTCGGTCAGCCGGTACGTGGGCAGCGTCGAGGCGGTCACCGAGGTCATCGTAGCAGCGGCCGTGGGCGACTCAGTGGTCAGCCGTTCTCGACTGCGTCCGGCTTCTCGGCAGCCCGGGCGGTGACATCGCCGCGGGCCGCGACCTCCGCCAGTCGGACCCTGACGACCTGGGTCACCAGATCGGCCGGGACGGGTGCGCCAGACCGGAACCGGATCGTCCCCTTGCCGGCCAGGTAGGGCGCCAGCGCGCCTCCGAGCGCCTCGATGACGACGCTGCTCGCGGGGAAGAGGCTGTAGTGGTGCTTGAACGCGGCATAGGAGACGAGGAATCGGCCGTTAGACCGGAATGCGGGCATGTCGTAGGCGATCGATTCCGTCGCCTCGGGGGCGGCCTCCCGGATCGTCCGCCGCAGCCCTTCCATCGCGCCGCGCCGATCGTCCGGCAGGGCGGCGAGGTAGTCGTCCACGCCGGTCGATGTGGCCATGCAGGGCTCCTCCTCGGCTAGACGACGGGCAGCTGTCGGCCGGCCGGCGCCGACGCGATCCGCGCCGCCAGGACCTCGCTGATGTCCATCGCGGTGACCGTAGTCCCGCCTTCGGCCGCCGCCAGGCCGTCGCTCATCATCACCATGCAGAACGGACACGAGGTGGCGACCGTTTCGGCGCCGGTCGCCAGGACCTGGCACGTCCGGTTCTCGTTGATGCGTGTCCCGCGGGTCTCCTCCATCCACATCCGCCCGCCGCCGGCCCCGCAGCAGAAGGTCTGCTTGCCGGACTTCTCCATCTCGGTGATGGCCATGCCGGCCGCACCGAGCACGTCGCGTGGCGCC
>JBBQDL010000058.1:0-14333 GCA_038319665.1 Candidatus Limnocylindrales bacterium | reverse complement strand
AACGGTTCGAGCTGCAGGAGGTTTCGACCGACGGACGGCTCTACAAGGAGTCGTATCGCGACGCGCAACTGGCCGGGACGCCCGGCGTGGCAGGAGGATCCCGGTGAGTTTCCTGGAGCGGATGGACCAGAGCATCCGCCGCAGCGTGGTGTGGCGCTCGCTCTTCCGCCAGCCCTACCCGCGCGACGAGCGATCGCGCGCGTACGCGGTCATGAACAACGTCTTCCTGCATATCCACCCGGTCCGCGTCCGCCAGCACGCGGTCAAGTTCGCCTATACCTTCTGTCTGGGCGGGCTGTCGTTCTTCCTGTTCCTCGTGCTGACGATCACCGGCGTCTACCTGATGTTCTTCTACGTGCCGTCGGCGACGCAGGCGTACACCAACATCCTCGACATCCAGAGCCAGGTCACGTTCGGGCTGCTGGCCCGGAACATCCACCGGTGGGCGGCCCACCTGATGGTCTTCTTCGTCTTCCTCCACATGATGCGGGTCTTCTACCACGGGGCGTACAAGCCGCCGCGTGAGTTCAACTGGGTCGTCGGGGTCGTCCTGCTCTTCCTGACGATCATGCTCAGCTTCACCGGCTACCTGCTGCCGTGGGACCAGATCGCCTACTGGGCGATCACGATCGGCACGAACATGGGCGGCTACGCTCCGCTGTTCAACACGCCGACCAAGCTGATCCTGCTGGGCGGCCTCGAGGTCGGCCAGAACACACTGCTGCGCTTCTATGTGCTCCACATCATGTTCTTCCCTCTCGTGGCCGCGATCTTCCTCACCGTCCACTTCTGGAGGATTCGCAAGGACGGTGGCATCAGTGGCCCGCTCTGATGTCTGACGTGAAGACGCCGCCGGAGACGGAGAAGCGGGTCGTGCTGCCCGTCGATCCGACGCGGCGAACGGAGATCGACAAGCAGCGCGTGCCGATGTCGGCGCGACCCTATCGCCTGCGCGCGCTGGTCAAGCAGGACGCCGTCGTCCGGGTCCAGAAGGAACCCGACGATACGGTCATGACCTGGCCGCATCTGCTCTCGATCGAATTCCTGGCGGCCGGCGTGATGAGCATCTTCCTGCTGCTGATGGGCCTGTTCATCAACGCGCCGCTCGAGGACCTGGCCAACGGCAACGTGACGCCGGCCGTCGCCAAGGCGCCGTGGTACTTCCTCGGCCTGCAGGAGTTGCTGGCCTACTTCCACCCGACCGTTGCCGGTGTCCTCGTCCCGACATTCGTCCTCGTGGGGGCGGCGTTGATCCCGTATATCGACCGCGAGAACATCCTCGCCGTCCGGCCCTCCGAGCGGAAGACCGCGGTGATGTTGTTCACGATGTTCTGCTGCCTCGGGCTCATCGTGACCTTCGTCGGCATCTTCTTCCGCGGACCCGGCTACACGTTCGTCATCCCGTACGTGACCACGCCAGGCCTCCATTTCGCCCTATGACCACGTCCCGAGGGATCCTGCGCGTATGAGCAACTACCACGTCGAATTCGTCGACAAGCCGGCCGCCCTGACCAAGGAGGCCCTCAAGTCACTTCGCCAGCACCAGGTCCAGGGCCTCTCGCGCCGGCAGTTGATGCGGATGGCGCTCGGGACCGGGATCGGCCTGTGGCTGTTCGAGGTCACGGCCGGAACGCTCGGGTTCGCCTGGCCGAACCTCAAGGGCGGCTTCGGGGCCCCGATCAAGATCGGCGACCTCGACACGGTCAAGCTCCAGAACTCGTCGCTGCCGATCGCCGAGGGCTTCCCGGCGTACTACTCGGAGGCGCGCGCCTTCGTGATCCTGTTCGACCCCGGGCAGCAGCGGTTCCTCGCGGGCGAGGACACGGCGGGTGATGGCCGGGCGCTCAATGTTCGGGCGCTCTACCAGCGCTGTCCGCACCTCGGCTGCAAGCCCAACCCGTGCCTCAAGAACTTCTGGTTCGAGTGCCCCTGCCACGGGTCGCGCTACGACCGGCTCGGCATCAAGGCGGACGGGGCCCAGTACGGCCCGGCGCCACGGAGCATGGACCGCTTCTCCATCGACGTCGACGACGCCGGCGTCCTGACCATCAACACGGGCAAGATCACGCTCGGTCCGCTGCCGGTGGCGCTCGGCCAGCCGGGTCTGATCCCGCCGCGCACGCCCACCGGCTGCATCTGATGTCCGACACGCCGGGCCGCGAGCCCGAGGAGGAGCGCCTCCCCGTCCCGCGGCCGCCGGTCGAAGTCGCGCCCGTCGAGCGGTTCTCCTCGCCGCCATCGGTGCGCGCGGTGGAACTGACGCCGGAGCGCGCTGCCCAGGTGGTCCGCCAATCCTCGAACGCGCGATGGGTCGGCTTCCTTGGCGTCGTCGTGGTTGCGCTGTTCATCGCGGTCTACTGGTTCTATGAACTGGCCCCGATCGGGTTCACCCAGTCACGCCTGGACTCCGAGGCGGCCGCCCAACAAGTGACCGCCGTCGAGCGCGGCTACGACCTCTACCAGGCCAACTGCGCGCGGTGTCACGGTCCGAGCGGGGAGGGTGGGATCGGCCCGACGCTCAACCGCCAGGACAAGCTGTTCGCCCACCTGTCGGTCGACTACCTGAACAACATGATGCTCGTCGGTGGCCGCTACGCGTGCGGTAATCCGACTTCGCTGATGCCGGTCTGGTCGAATGCGGGTCACCCGCCGGGGCCGCTCAACTACGTCCAGATCGAGGACCTCATCGCCTTCATCCGAGCGCCGAACACGCAGACGTACACGATCCGGGACCCGGCGCTCAACGAGCCCAAGATCGATCCGATCACGGGCAAGGTCGAGACGTTCAAGGGCTGGGTCGATCCCAATTACAAACCCGCGCCGGGCGCCACGCCATTCCCGGCTTGCTGGGCGGATGAGTTCAAGGCGCCGACCGCCTCCGGCTCGCCTGCAGCCTCGGGTGCTCCCGCCGCATCGGGCTCGCCGTCGGCATCGGGTGCTCCCGCCGCGTCGGCCGCCGGGAACGCGACGCAGGTCAAGGTCACCGCTTCCGGCATCGCCTTCACGACGTCGGCCGTGACAGTCCCGGCGGACAAGCCCTTCGTCATCGCCTTCGACAACGAGGACGCGTCGGTGCCGCACAACATCCAGATCAAGGACTCGTCGGGTGCGGTGAAGTTCCAGGGCGATACCTTCATGGGCGTCGCGACCAAGGAATACCAGGTGCCGGCGCTGCCGGCCGGGACCTACCCGTTCATCTGCACCGTGCATCCGACGATGATGGGGACCCTGACCGTTCAATGACCGCCCAGCAGGCGCTTGGACCCGGGATGGTCGTGCCGCGACGGCGCGCCCTGTTCGGCCTGCTCGACGCCGATGGCTGGGGCTGGGCCTCGGTCAAGGCCTTCGTCTGGCTGATCATCATCATCTTCATCCTCGGCTACCTGCCCGACCGGGCGTACTACCTCACCGTCGGCCGGACCGTGGACCTCGGTGTCCTCGCCTGGTCGCCGATCAACCTCTGCCCGCCCACGAACCTGAGCCTGCCCTGCCCGGCACCGGTCGGGGCGCTCATCCCCTGGGAACCCTCGCCACCGGAGCTGGCGCTACCGGCGCCGCGCACCGACGGTTCACTCCTCCAGGTCGGGACCTCGATCCTGTACATCGGCGGCAGCGATGGCAAGACAGCGCAGTCGACCGTCTATGTGGCCCGGACGGTCGGGACCGGCAACTTCGACAAATGGGCCGAAGGGCCGCCGCTCCCCGCGCCGCGCGCCAACGCGAGCGTCGCGTATGTCGCCGGGAGCATCTACGTGATCGGCGGGACCGATGGATCGGGCGCCCCCACGACGACAGCCTTCGTCCTCAAGCCCAACGGCACGACCGGGGCACTCGGGACGTGGGCGCCGGTCGCCAACCTGGCCCTCCCCGAAGCGCGAACGAGCGCCGCGGCCGCGGTCACCACGGACGGGGTCCTGCTGATCGGTGGGCGCAACGCGAGCGGACCGGTGGACACCACCTGGAAGTCGAAGCTCGATGCCCAGGGCGCCCTCGGGCCGTGGTCGGCGGAGCAGCGGCTCCAGCGCCCGCAGGCCGACGCGACGGCGGTCGTGATCGGTGATTACGTCTGGCTCTACGGCGGCTCCGACGCGAATGGTCCGGTCGGGGCCGTCCAGCGCGGCGTCTTCGGCCAGCCAGCGCCGGAGGGGCTCCCCGCCAACCCGAACGCCGGCAAGGTCGTTCGCTGGGACGTCAACAACAACTCGAACCTGCCGGTCGCCCGAACCAACGCCTCGGGCTGGGGCGCCAATGGCGCGCTCTATCTCGCCGGAGGCGACGACGGTTCGGGACCCAAGCCCGAGCTCTACTGGACCGTCCCGACGACGCTTGGCGACCTCCCGGAATGGAAGCATCTCGCGGTCAGCGACCTGCCTGCATCTGGCCTCGAGGGCGCGCCGGTAGTGGTCACCGGCCCCGAAGCGGTCCTGATCGGCGGCGTGACCTCGGGTAGCGCGGTCCAGGCCGGGAGCGTTCGTGCCAATACCGCGCCCCAGGCGCCGTTCTTCCAGGTCGGGCTGGTCGGGGCGACCGTCCCGGGGCTCAAGATCGAAGGCGAGATCGGCCAGCAGCTCGGCTATCTCAACGCAGCGGGCGTCGGAACCGTCGACTTCATCATCCTGCTGCTGATCGGCTGGGCCTTCGCCCACAGGGCGCAGGCGCGGGCGATGATCGCTCGCGTCGTCGGCCGGAGACGCCGGCACTAGGATCCGGTCAGGATCCGGGCAGATCCCCCTCGCCGGACTCCACGGCCCCACGTCGGACGGGCAGGCCGGCGCGTTCCCAGGCGTCCATCCCACCCGCCACATTGACGACGTCCGTCCGCCCGCCACGGATCAGGAACCCGGCGACCGCCGCGGAGCGGCTGCCCATGTGGCAGATGACCATCAGCGGCCGCTCGGGGGGCAGCTCGCCGACCCGGACCATGAACGCCGAGGTCGGCACCAGGACCGCCCCCGGGACGCGCACCTCGGCGAACTCGTTCGTCTCGCGCACGTCGAGCAGGATCGGCGCCGCCGGATCCTCGCGGAGCCGACGCTCGGCTTCGTTGACGTCGATCGTCGGGATCGACGGGGTCGACGAGGGGCTGGTCATCGAGCGCTCCTTCGAAGGATGGGCGGGCCGAGGGTAGGTCGGTCGGGGTTGTCGACGAGGTCGGCGAGCCGCGCGTCGATCTCCGCGAGCAGCGCGGCGAGGTCGACGCTTGCGACGTTGTCGGTCGGGCCCGTCTCGAGCGCCTCGGCGAGCAGCGCCCGCGCGCCATCGAGGTTGCGCGCGATCCCCGCGGGATTGCCACGCACGTCGTGGACGTACGCGGCGGCCACCTTGATCAGGCCCTGGAGGAGGGCGCGCTCGGGGAGGTCCGATGTCCCCATCCAGGCCGGCTCGAGGTCCTCGTGCGCCTGGAAGAAATCGCCTCGCTCGTAGGCGGCCAGCCCGGCCTTCATCGCCGCTGACCGCTTCGCGGCCGAGAGCGGCCGGTACGCCTTCGCGCGACCGTTCGGCCCGACGACGACCGAGCGCTCGGTCATGCCAGCTCGGCGAGCGGACGGCGGCCCGAGAACCCGGTCTCGAGGCCGTGCCACCAATCGACGGTCTTCTCGCCGCGCTGCCAGCACAGCCAGACCTGGCGCCCAGCGACCAGCGCCGGGAAGTCGACCAGGCCGTGCTCGATGTCGCGCAAGGTCAGGCCGAGGGCGTCGATCCGCGCGACGCCGGCCGCCATCTGGTCGATGAGGCCCTGCATCCGCAGCTGGGTCAGCCGCAGGTCGTCGACCGGTGGGGCGTCGGCCGGTCGCTCGGTCCGAGCCGCCGGGTCTGCCACGGCCGTGGTCGCGCCATCTCCGCCGCCGATCCCCGCGGCCAGCACCTCGTCGCGCAACCGGACGAGCTCGGCTCGCTGATCGGCGAGCAGGCCGAGGATGCCGTCGAGCTCGGGGACGGTGGCGTTGGCGGCGTCGAGATCGTAGAACCGGGTCATCGAGCGCGATTCTAGACCCTGGGTCGCCTATCATCGCCAGATGCGCCGTGTGTTCCTGTGGGCCGCTCGGAATCGGTGGCTGAAGGAGCGCCTGCCGAGGATGCGATTCATGCGCCGCGCGGTCCGCCGGTTCATGCCTGGCGAGACGCTCGACGACGCGTTGGCGGCCGCACGGCCCCTCCAGGCGGCCGGGATCGGGTCCATGTACACCCGCCTCGGCGAGAACCTCGAGGACCTCGCGGCGGCCGACGAAGTGGCCGCCCATTACCTCACCGTGATCGACCGGATCGTCGCGGCCGGGATCGACGGCGAGATCTCGGTCAAGCCGACCCAACTCGGCCTCGATCTCGATCCCGACGTCTGTTTCGGGCACCTCGTCCGGGTCGCCGAGCACGCCGCGGCCGCCGGCTCATACCTTTGGATCGACATGGAGGGGAGCGCCTACGCCGAGGCGACGATCGCCCTCTACGAGCGGCTTCGGGCCGTCCAGCCACGAACGGGGATCTGCCTTCAGGCCTACCTGCGCCGCACCGCGGCCGACATCGAGCGGCTTCGGCCACTCGACCCGGCCATCCGCCTGGTCAAGGGCGCCTACGACGAGAAGGCGTCGATCGCGTATCGGGACCGCCGTGAGGTCGACACCAACTACGTCGGACTTGCCGTGGCGTTCCTGCTCGACGGTCGCGGCCGCCCCACCCGGCTCGGACTCGGCACCCACGACGTTGCACTGATCGAGCAGATCGCCGAGCAGGTGCGCTCGGCCGGGATCGGGCGCGATGGCTTCGAGGTCGAGATGCTCTACGGCATCCGCGCCGACCAGCAGTTCCGTCTGGCGAAAGACGGCTATCGCGTACAGGCTCTCATCGCCTACGGTGAGCACTGGTATCCGTGGTACATGCGGCGTCTCGCGGAGCGGCCCGCGAACGTGTGGTTCGCGCTCCGCCAGATGCTGCCGTGATCGGAGGACCCTGACGATGCGCACCGCCGCCCGGATGGGCACCATCGGCACCGAGAGCGCATTCGAGGTGACCGCCCGGGCGCGGGCGCTCGAGGCCCAGGGTCGCTCGATCGTCCACCTCCAGCTAGGCGAGCCCGATTTCGACACGCCGGCGAACGTCCGGCTGGCGGCCAAGGCGGCGCTCGACGCGGGCGCGACGCACTACCCGCCGTTCGCGGGGATCCCCGCCCTGCGCGAGGCGATCGCGGCAGACGCTTCGGCCCGCAAGCGCTTTGCCGTCGAGCCGTTCCAGGTCTTCGTGACGGTGGGTGGCAAGGGCGTGATGCTGTACGCCATCCTCGGGCTGGTCGACCCGGGCGACGAGGTCCTGGTCCCCGATCCCGGCTACCCGATCTACGAGTCGCTGGCCCGGTTCGTGGGCGCGACACCGGTCCCGATCCCGATCCGGATGTCGAACGATTTCCGGCTTGACGTCGACGACCTGGCATCGCTCATCACGCCGAAGTCGCGGCTCCTGGTCATCAACTCGCCCGCCAACCCGACCGGTGGCGTCCTGACCCGGGACGACCTCGAGCGGATCGCCGAGCTCGCGATCCGGCACGACCTGTGGGTCCTCGCCGACGAGATCTCCGGGCGGATCCTGTACGACGGCGCCGAACATGTCTCGATCGCCTCGCTGCCCGGGATGGCGGAACGGACGATCGTCCTCGACGGCTTCTCCAAGACGTTCGCGATGACCGGCTGGCGGATCGGCTACGCGATCGTCCCCGAAACGCTCGTCAAGATCTACAGCCAGCTGATCATCAACACCATCAGCGGCGTCGCGACGTTCGCCCAGGTCGGCGCGGTCGAGGCATTGGTCGGGCCGCAGCGCGACGTGGACGCGATGGTGGTCGAATTCAAGACGCGCCGCGACCTCATCGTCGACGGCCTCAACGCGATCCCGGGCATCGAATGCCGTAAGCCGGTCGGCGCGTTCTACGTCTTCCCGAACATCGCCGGGACCGGCCTGACCGGAGCGGAGCTGGCCGAGCGGCTGCTCCAGGAGGCAGGCGTCTGCGTCCTGCCGGGTTCGGCGTTCGGCGGGTTCGGCGACGACCACATCCGGATCAGCTATGCGACGTCGCAGGCCAACCTGACCGAGGCACTGAGGCGGATCCGGACGTTCGTCGAGCCGCTCGTCGCGGCGCGGGTATGAGCGCGAGCAGGCGGGCGCAGCCATGAGCGAGCGGCCGCGGGTCTTCGTAAGCCGGATCATCCCCGACGAGGGCATCGATCCGATCGTGGCCGCCTGCGAGATGGATCTCTGGCGTGACGATCTGCCGCCGCCGCGCGACGAGTTGTTGCGCCGGGTGGCGGGTCGTGACGGGATCCTGACGCTGCTCACCGATCGAGTCGACGACGGCCTGCTCGACGCCGCCGGGCCGCAGCTCAAGGTTGTCAGCAACTACGCCGTGGGGTTCGACAACATCGATGTCGCCGCGTGCGCGCGGCGCGGCGTGGCGGTCGGGAACACGCCCGGCGTCCTCACCGAGACGACGGCCGACCTCGCATGGGCGCTCCTGATGGCCGCCGCCCGGCGGCTCCCGGAAGGGGACCGCTACGTGCGTGCCGGAAAATGGAAGACTTGGGGCCCCATGCTGCTCCTCGGGCCGGACGTCCACGGCGCAACGATCGGGATCGTCGGTTTCGGCCGGATCGGCCAGGCGGTCGCCCAACGAGCGAAGGGGTTCGGGATGGAGGTCCTTTACCACGACCTCCAGCAGCTGCCCAGTGACGTGACTGGGCCGCTCGGGGCGACCTACCTGCCCCTCGAGGAGCTGCTGCCGCGCTGCGACTTCGTGTCGATCCACGTCAACCTGTCCGAGGAGACTCGCGGGCTGATCAACGCAAAGACCCTCTCCTGGATGAAGCCGACGGCCGTCCTGGTCAACACGTCCCGTGGTCCCGTGGTGGACCAGCCCGCACTGGCGGCCGCGTTGCAAGGCGGCGTGATCGCGGCGGCGGCGCTCGATGTCACGGACCCGGAGCCGATCCCGATGGACGACCCGCTGGTCGGTCTCGACAACTGCCTGATCGTGCCGCACATCGCGTCCGCGTCGCGCGCCACGAGGGCCAAGATGGCCCAGATGGCCGCCGCGAACCTCCTGGCCGGCGTCCGCCGCGAACCGCTGCCGACACCGGTCGCGCCCCCCGCGTGATCGAGGTCGACCGCAGCGCGCTCGCGACGGTCGGGTACCCTGTCCGCGGGCCGGTAGCTCAGCGGCAGAGCACGGGACTTTTAATCCCTTGGTCGTGGGTTCGAATCCCACCCGGCTCGCAGCCCATCGGAACGTGGATCGACCCGCCAGGGAAACCGGCGGGCCTTTCGTTTGAGCGTTTGACGGGCAACGTGACGAGCCAAGAGCGTGTGAATGAAACGTCCCGCTCAGCCGGGGCCGGATTGTGGTCAGGGAAGCGGCCCCGGCGGGTCATCACGACCCTGGTGGGTTCCAGGACTTGCGGAGCGAGCCGCTGTTCCCGAGGGCCACCTCGTGGCGATGACCCAGCCGAGGATCGCGATGCCGACGGCCACCTCCACGAGCCACACGACCAGCGGTCCCTGGCCGAAACCGACATAGACCCGCCAAGCGGCGGGTTCGACGATGAACGGCAGTGCCATCGCCACGCCGGCCACGATCGCGCGGGACTCCCCCCACCACCGGCCCAGGAGGCCGTAGACGACACCCGCCCCGATGGCGACGGCCACCCAGGGCGCGATGAACCACAGCCACTGGGAGACGCCGGTCCCGATGAGTGTCAGCGGGGCCGTCGAGTGCGGCAGGCCAAGGCGGTCGGGATCGACGAAGAGCAGCTTGGCGTAGAAGCCGGCCACGCAGCCGACCTCCGCCGCCACCCCGGCTGCGGCGGCCCAGATCCGCGACCGCTGGCTCCACCCGGCAACGAACGCCAGGACGGCCCATGGGCTCGAGAAGTTGCCGACCCAGAATGTCCCGACAGCCGAGGGCGCAGGGAGCGACGACATGAACAGGCCCAACAGCATGCCCGCGAGCGCGAACACGACCACCAGCATCCACGCACGACGCATGGGCTCAAGCATAGGCTGCGGCCGTCCTATCACTGACCGCCATCGTGCTGCTCGTACCCCTGCTGGGCCGCGCCTGGCCAGGCGCGAACCTCGGAGACCGATGACCGGGGGACGATCCGTCCTCGAGGTCCTCGAGCGGACCGCCCACCTGGTTTAGGTGGTCCGTGTTGATCCGCGCCGAACGTGAGGACCCGAGAGGATGCCAGCGGGCCGCCGCACTCATCGGTCGCTGATGACGTCGGTCGGTGGCGGAGCGGCCTTCCAGACCAACATCCCTAGGGCGGCACCGAAGCCGAGCATCGCCGCCACGGCGACCGCGTCGGTGAGTCTGAAGCCCGCCGAGACGAGCTCGTGGCGGGTCGCCAGGGTCGGCACCATCGCCATCGCCAGGACCTCGACGACGCGCAGCGCCAACAGCATCCGGATCGGCGTCGAACGCAGCCACCGGAAGCCGCTGGCCGCCTGCTCGCAAGCGATCACGGCGCAAAGTGTCAGCGTCCACGCCTGCAAGCCTTCGCGCATCAGGCCGCTGGTGAAGGATCCCCAGTAGACGGCGAAGAGCGCGAAAGGGACGATCACGACCGCCGCCACCGGCCATGGCCAGCGCCGGCCGGCTCGCCAGAGGCCGATCACGAGCACCGGCACGAAGATGATGCCGACGCCGAAGGGCAGCGTGTTCCAGTACTGGAAGAAGAAGTGGACGACCGCCGGCGAGCTGCCTTTCACCACGTTGATCGACGCGTTGTTGGCGTCGGCCAGGGGCAGCAGCAGCGGCACCAGGGTGTTGCCCAGCGACGCCAACCGCGATGCGATCCAGGCGGTGCCGAATCCGGGCACGCCGCCCGGGCCCGTCCGTTCGAAGTAGTCGAGGAAGGCGCTCTGGTCGTAGTGGACGCCGGTGACCAGCCGCCAGCCGATCAGGGAGACCGCCAGGCCGGCCACCAACAGCAGCCCCTGTCGGATCCTCGGCCGCTTCCACTGCGCTCGCCGCACCGGCCACAGTGTGATCAGCCCCAGTGTCGGCACCGCGAGCAGGGCGCCCGGATGCATCAGATAACCCACCCCGGAAAGCAGGCCGGTCTGTAACGGGCGGCGCTGGATGACGCGGATCGCCCCCAGCAACACCATCGCCGCCGCCAGCATCTTTGGCCAGGTGAACCAGACCTCGTGGACGAGGAACGGCGTCGTCGCCGCCAGCAGCACGGCGAGGTAGGCGCCTTCGCGTCCGACCAGGCGGCGGACCAGGTCCCACAGGGCGAGGAAGGCGACGGCCGCGAAGGACATCATCGCGAGCCGGTAGGCCATGAACCCCTGGGGGTCGAAGGGCAGCCAGGGCTGTTCGGGGCGTACCGCCGGCGGTCGGCCGCCCGCGAGCAGCACGACCGGGCTTGCGGCGAGCCCCGGCAATGGCCCGCGGCTGGAGAAGTTGTACGGCATGAGCAGGATGGTGGCGAGCCGACCGTACGGGTCTTCGCCCGCGGCGATGAGCTGGGTGATGTGGAAGGAGATACGGCTGTCGGAGCGGTCCCCGACCTCGAGCGTGCGCGAGATCGTGCCTGCGTAAAGCTCGCCCTCGGGGCCGAGCGACCAGAGCGTTCGGCCGACCGCGAGCCCGAGCACGCAGCCGACGACGAGCAGGACGCGGCGCTCCTCCCGGTCGAAGAGCTCCTGCGGTCCGGCCCACAGGAGGGTGCCGACCAGCCCGCCCAGTACCAGGGCGAAGAGCATGTAACACACCGTGCGGGGGTCGATGCTGGCGGCCAACGCCCAGGCGATGCTGCCGCCGCCGATCATCAGCGCCAGCCCCGGCAGCGGCAGAAAGCCGAGACTCAGCGGACGGTCAGCAGGGCTCAGCGCCCGCCACGCGACCCCTGGGCCGAGCAGCAGAGACAGGGCCAGGGCGATGGTGCAGAGGACTCGCACGAGGTCGAGTGCTTGCTCGCGGAGGTGATGCGGCGCCGCAGTGGGCTCGGCAAGCAGGCCGAGCCCGCAGCTAGCTAGTGCCAGCGCCAGCACGGCCAGCATCGCGATCCGCTCGCGGTTCAGCTTACGTCCTGCCAATTGCCACCAGCTCGGGCAGGTACAAGCTCGTTCCGAGAGCCAGACTGACCGCCGCCGTCCACTTGGACCCCGCGGTTCTTTTCGTCACGGGTAATGCGCGGTGAGTCCGCGGTCCGTGGAGACCGTCAGGTTGGTACAAGGCCGGTTCCAGGCCCGGCGTCGCGATTCCCCGGGCGCGGGGCCAGCCTCGCGAGAGCGACCGGGGTCGAGCCACGGCCTGGCCCGCCTCCCGCGCTGCGCTGCGATCCACTGCCAGCCCCTAGTCGGCGGGCGCCGCAGCCTCAAGCATCGCCTTCAATCGGTCGGTGGCGGCGACCTCGGCATCCATCGTCTTCTGCACCGCGCCGCCCATCAGGAACTTCTTGATGCCGCTTAGCTCCGCCTCGAGAGAGAACGTGAGCCGGGTCCCGCCGGCCGATCCTTCGAAAAGATAGGTGCCCGTTGGTCTGACCGGACCGGCGATCGCCTCGAACGAGATGCGATGGTCCGGCTCATAGGCGGTGATCCGGTAATCGGCAGCGATGCGTCGGCCGCCCGGGCCCTTCACCCCCTGCTTGTAGATTGCCCCGACACCCGTTCCCGAGACGTGGACGATATCCAGTACCCCGGGACGCCAGTTCGGCCCGTTGAGGCCGTCGGCGACATACGTGAAGACCTCGCCGACCGGGCGAGCGATCGTGAGCTGATGCTCCGCCGATGGCATGGGATCCTCCAGCTTCCAGGAACGCCAGACGAGTCGCGCCGCGACCCAGGGTCCGGCCGATTGACGGTCACTCTACGATTTCGTGGATATGCCCGCCAGCGTCCCGCCTCTACCCGCGAACGAGCCGCACGAGGGCGCCGCCCGTCTCACGGGTGAACAGGTCAGCGCCATCAATCGCTTTCCCGACGACAACCCGAACCCGGTCATGCGGATCGATGCCGACGGGCATCTGATCTATGCCAACCCAGCCAGCGCGCCGATCCTGCGCACCCTCGCCGTCAGCGTGGGCGAGCCGATGCCCGCCGAGACGATCGCCCGGTTCGAGGCGGCCGCGCCGGGGCGCGGGTTCGTCGAATTCGTGGTCGACAGCCGGACCTTCGCGGTCTGGCCCATCCCCATCAATGACCTGAACTTCACGAACCTGTACGGCATGGACGTCACGGCTGAGCGAGCCATCGTGAAGTTCCCCGATCAGAACCCGAACCCCGTCTTCCGGATCCACTGGAACGGCATGGTCGCCTACGCCAATCCGGCAAGTTCCGCCCTGATCGACGGGCTCGGTCTCGCGGTCGGCCTGAGCCTCCCGGCCGACCTTCGCGAAAGCCTACTCGCGCGCGTCGTGGCCGCGGATGGCGTGATGGTCGAGGTCGCGAGCGGAGGGAGGATGTACGCGCTGTTGCCGGTCGACGTGCCCGAGTTCGGGTTCATCAGTGTCTACGGCACCGACATCACGGCCGTGAAGGAGCGCGAACGACTCGCTCAGGAGAACGAACGGCTCCTGCTGAACATCCTCCCGGGGCCGATCGCCGAGCGATTGCGCCAAGGAGAGCCCCTCATCGCGGATCGATTCGACGACGTCACGCTCCTGTTCGCCGACATCGTCGGATTCACCCGGCTGTCGTCTTCGATGGCGCCCCACGAGCTCGTCAGCGTGCTCAACGACGTCTTCACGGTCTTCGACGGCCTCGTGGACCGGTACCGCCTCGAGAAGGTGAAGACCATCGGCGATGCATACATGGTGGTCGGCGGCCTGGTGGAACGGTCCGATGACCACCCGGCACGCATCGCGGCCATGGCGCTCGACCTCGCGGATCGCGTCGGCCAGATCGAATCGGCCGCGCGCCTCGGCATCACCTTCCGGATCGGCATCCATTGCGGGCCGGTCGTGGCCGGCGTGATCGGAACGAGGAAGTTCATCTACGACGTCTGGGGCGACACGGTCAACATGGCCAGTCGGATGGAGTCGCTCGGGGTTCCCGGCAGGGTCCAGATCACGCAGGCCATGGCGGAGCGCCTCCGCGGAGCCTTTGAGGTCGAGGAGCGCGGGTTGATCGACGTCAAGGGCAAGGGCCCGACGCCGACGTATTTCCTTCTCGGCCGAGTCGGCGCCGACATCGCTGAGCGCGCCTAGTGTCTCCTTGCGGAAATAGCTAGACGATACTGATGATCGCAGCTACGATGCTCGGCATGGCCAATCATCCGGCGCCTCCACTGTCGGTGAGCGAATCCGATCTCGAGGTCCTCCGGGCGCTCGTTCGAGCGCGGA
>JBBQDL010000057.1:0-14570 GCA_038319665.1 Candidatus Limnocylindrales bacterium | reverse complement strand
GGTCGCGGTCCGGGCCTGGTACGCGGCCATAGCGGACCGGATGTCGTCCATCGTGTCGCCGCCGAACTTCTCGACGATCGACGCCGCGAGGGTGAGCATGACCATCGCTTCGGCGACCACGCCGGCCGCCGGCACGACGCTGATGTCGCTGCGCTCGTAATGCGCCCTGTCAACCGCCTCGCCGGTGATGAGGTCGGCCGACGGCAGGGGACGAGCGAGCGTGGAGATCGGCTTGACGGCGCCACGGATGACAAGCGGTTCGCCGTTCGTCACCCCGCCGGTCAGCCCGCCCGCGTTGTTCGAGCGGTGGAACCAGCGCCCCTCGCCGGTCCGACCCTCGATGACGTCGTGGACATTCGAGCCGAAGCGTTTTGTCTGTTCGAAGCCGAGCCCGAATTCAACGCCTTTGACGATGTTGATGCTCATGACCGCGGCGGCCAGCGCGGCATCGAGCCGGCGGTCCCAGTGGACGTACGAGCCGAGGCCGATCGGGAGCCCGTGGACGACGACCTCGAAGACGCCGCCGACGGTGTTGCCGCCGGACCGCGCTTCGTCGATGCGGGCGATCATCGCGGTCTCCGCGGCCGAATCCGGACAGCGCAGCGGCGAGCCGTCGGCGTCGTCGCGCGATCGGGTGCAGTTGGCGGGATCGACCGCGACGCCGCCGACCTCGGCTGTGAACGACCAGGTCTCGATCCCGAGCTCGCGCAGGAAGGCGCGCGCGACCGCGCCAGCCGCGACTCGCGCCGCGGTCTCACGCGCCGAGGCGCGCTCAAGGACGTTCCGAATGTCGTTGAAGCCGTACTTGAGCGCGCCGGCGAGGTCGGCATGGCCCGGCCGGACGCGGGTGACCGGGGTAGCCCGCTTGTTGCCTTGGGCGGCCGCGTCGTGGAGGGCCGCCGCGGCGTCGTCATCGAGCGGCTCGACGGCCATCACATCGGTCCAGTTCTCCCAGTCCTTGTTGCGGACGAGCAGGAGGATCGGCGAGCCGAGGGTCGTTCCGTGACGGACGCCGGCCAGGATCTCGGCACGGTCCTGCTCGATCGCCTGGCGCGCGCCCCGGCCATAGCCTTTCTGGCGGCGGGCGAGGTCGATGGCGAGGTCGTCGGCGGTGATGGCGAGACCCGCCGGCACGCCCTCGATCGTCACGCCCAGGGCCGGACCATGCGATTCGCCCGCCGTCAGGAACCGGAACGCGCCCATCGGATCGTGCTCCTTCGCCGGCCGGTCGGTCGGTCGGGCCGTCAGTCGGCCGCGGTGCCGGCCGTGACGCCGTCCGCGATGGCGCCCGTCGGCTCGCCCTCGGCCGAGCGAAGCCCTCCCGCGCGCGCTTCGGCCAGCTTCTGCTGCATCAGCTCGAGCGGGGCCGGCTGGCCGGTCCACAACGTGAATGCCGCGGCTCCCTGGTGGAGCAGCATCAGCTCGCCGTCGGCGACGGTCGCGCCGGCGGCCGCGGCATCACGCAACAGTTTGGTCCGCGCATAGATGAGATCGAGCACGAGCAGTTCGCCGTGGAGCGCCTCAGCCGGGACCGGGCTCTCTTCGCTGGTCAGGCCGATCGAGGTCGCGTTGATGAGGACCCGTGTCTTGGCCAGCTCCGCCTCGATGATGGAGTCGTGCCACGGCATCGCGCGCAACTCCATATGCGCGGCGCTCCGGCCGAAGTGTTTGACCAGCCCCTCGGCCCGATGCAGGTGCCGATTGAAGACGACGACCCGCTGGAAGCCCTCGGTGATCAGACCGTAGACGACGGCCCGAGCGCCGCCGCCGGCGCCCAGTACCACGGCCTGGCGCGGCATCTTCTGCTTGCCCACGAGGCGGTCGAGCGCGACCTTGAAGCCGGGCACGTCGGTGTTGTGGCCGATGAGCCGCTTGCCCTCGCGGGTGATCGTGTTGACCGCGCCCGTGATGTGGGCGTCGTCGGTCTGGCGGTCGACCATCGGCGCGACCCGTTCCTTATGCGGGATCGTGATGTTGGCGCCCAGGAACTCGTCGCCGCGGAGCTCCTCGATCGCCGCGGCGAGACCGATCGGCGTCCGGTCCCAGAGCTCGTAGATCGCGTCGATGCCGAGCGAATCGAAGGCGGCCTGCTGCATGGCCCCGGACAGGGAATGGGCCACCGGGTGGCCGATGAGGACCACGCGCTTCGTCATGCTCGCACCCTTTCGAGGTCGTCGAAGAATCCCGGATAGGAGATCGCGGCCGAACCCGGCCGCCCGATGGAGGTCTGACCCGTGGCGATGAGTCCGGCGATCGCGAACGTCATCGCCAGGCGGTGATCGTCGAGGCTGTCCGTCTCGGCGCCTCCGAGGGCGGTCCGGCCCTCGATCCGCAGGTCGTCACCGTCGATCTCGATCCGGGCGCCGAGGGCGCGAAGGCCGGCGGCCGTCCCGGCGATCCGGTCGGACTCCTTGTGGCGCAGCTCGCCGGCGCCGCGGATGACAGTGATGCCCGCCGCGGCCGTGGCCGCGAGACACAGGACCGGGATCTCGTCGATGGCCGCCGCGACCTCGGCGGGGCCGAGTTCCACCGCCCGAAGCTGCGATGACCGGACGCGCAGGTCGGCGATCGGCTCACCGACGTCCTCATGGGCGATCCCGCCATCGCCGACCGCGCGCTCCTCGATGTCTGCGCCCATCGAACGCAGGATGTCGATGACCGCTCGGCGCGTCGGGTTGACCCCGACGTGGTGGAGGACGAGGTCGGCATCGGGGTGGATCGCGCCCGCCACGAGCCAGAACGCCGCCGCGGAGACGTCGCCCGGGACTCGTTCCTCCAGCGCGTGCACCACCATCCCTCCCTGGATCGTCCAGGCCACTGAACCATCGCGTGCGTCCGTCCGCTCGACCGGCACGCCCCGCGCCCGCAGCATCCGTTCCGTGTGGTCGCGCGTCGCGACCGTCTCGCGGACCGTGGTCCGCCCATCCGCCCGAAGCCCTGCCAGCAGGATCGCCGACTTCACCTGCGCGCTCGGCACGGGCGTCGCAACGTCGATCGCCCGGAGCGGGGTACGACCGATCACGGTCAGGGGAGGCAGGGAGTCGTTCCGGCGGGCATGGAGCACGGCGCCCATCGAGCGCAGCGGTTCGATGATACGAGCCACCGGACGCCCACGCAATGACGCGTCACCATCGAGGACGCAGCTCATCGGCAGCCCGGCAAGGAACCCGGTCAGGAGGCGCAGACTCGTCCCCGAGTTGCCGCAATCGAGGACCGCCCCGGGTTCGTGGAGGCCGTCCGCGCCCGGCGAGCTGACGCGGTAGTCGACCGTCGCGCGGCGGTCCGCCCCCGCGCCCGGCACGCGTTCCACGGTCGCCCCGAGCGCGGCGACGATCCCCGCCGTTGAGCGGATGTCGGCGCCGTCACCCGCGCCGCGGATCAGGCTCTCGCCTTCGGCGGCCGCGGCGAGGATCAGCGCCCGATGGCTGACAGACTTGTCGCCGGGCAGATGCAGGTCGCCGCGCAGGCGGGGGCTCGGGCGGACGAACGCGACGGGCGTCTCGACGGTGTGGGACATGGTCAAGCCCCGCTCGCATAGAGTCCGCGAACGTGCTCGTGGACCGGGACGATCGCCGCCATCATGTCTCGGAACCCCTCGAGGTCGAGCTGCTGCTCAGCATCCGAAAGGGCGTCGTCCGGGTGGGGATGGACCTCGACCATGACGCCGTCCGCCCCGACCGCCACGCCGCCGATCGCGAGCGGCTTGACCAGCCAGCGCTTTCCCGTCGCGTGGCTCGGGTCCACGATGATCGGCAGGTGGGTCAGGTGGTTCAGGACCGGCACGGCGGCGAGGTCCAGGGTGTTCCGGGTGTAGGTCTCGAAGGTCCGGATCCCGCGCTCGCAAAGGATGACGTTGGGGTTGCCGGAGCTGACGATGTACTCGGCGGCCATCAGGAATTCCTCGACCGTGGCGCCGTAGCCGCGCTTGAGCATGACCGGCCGCGCGACTCGCCCGACATCGCGCAGGAGCGAGTAGTTCTGCATGTTCCGGGTGCCGATCTGGAGGATGTCCGCGTACTCGGCGACGATGTCGACCTGGTTGGGTTCCATCACCTCGGTGATGACCGGCAGCCCTGTCCGGTCGCGCGCCTCGGCGAGATAGCGCAGCCCCTGGATCCCAAGACCCTGGAAGGAGTAAGGCGAGGTCCGCGGCTTGAACGCACCACCGCGCAGGATCGTGGCGCCTGCCGCGGCGACGGCGTCGGCCGTTTCCATCAGCTGGTCGCGGCTCTCGATCGAGCAGGGGCCTGCCATCACGGTCAGCGACCCGTCGCCGATCACCGCGTCGAGCACGCGGATGACCGTGTCCTCCGGATGGAACTCGCGTGAGGTCAGCTTGAACGGCCGGCTGATCGGGGTCACGGAGGCGACGCCTGGCAGTCGAGCGAAGCGATCGAGCAGCGTGGGCCGGCGCGCCCCGATCTCGCCGACGACGGCGATGACCGTCCGTCCCGCACCTTCGTGCTCGAACGGCGTCAGCCCCTCGGCCAGGATCTGGCTCTTGACGCCGAGGATCTCGGCCTCGCTGGCGCCGACGGTCATCACGACGAACATCGTGCTGCTGTCTCCTCATCGGTCGGCTGGCCAAACAAAAAAGCAGAGGTCTTGCCTCTGCTTCGTTTGCCCGACACGACCCGTGCCCCCGGTCTACGAACCGGGAGCGATCATGCCGGGCATCGAAAGTAGTAGGAGTGCTTCATGTGCGTGCCCGGACGGTATCGACTGCCGAGCTCGCTGTCAACGCGGGGCCGATGCCCCGCGGGCGGCCAGCGCCCGGGCGATGATCGCCTCGACGACCTCACCCTTGGCATCCGCGTAGTTCTGGACATAGGTCCACTCGCGTGCGGCGAGGTCACGCTTCGCCCGCTCATAGAGACGGCGCTCGTCGTCGTCGGTCCGAAGGCGGTCGCGGAAGGCCAGCATCCGCTCGATCTCCGGGCTGCCGGTCCCGAAGACATGCAGGTTGATGTTCGTGTCCGGGCCCTTGAGCAGCCGATGCTCGAACCAGTCGGGCTCCCGGATCCGGAGCACGTATCCGGCCGCCTCCAAGGGCGGCACGTAGGCGCCCTCGTCGGCGGGGTCGCCCACGGCCAGCACGATGTCGATGATCGGCTTGGCCGAGAGCCCCGGCACCGAGGTCGACCCGGCGTGCTCGAGGAGCCGCACACGGTCGCCAAGCACCGAGCGGATGCGGATCGCCTCGCGCTCGTACAGGGCCGGCCATCCAGGGTCGTACGGCGCGAGGTGGATGGGGCCCTCGGCCCGCGTCGGCTCGCCGATCGTGGCGGCCCGGATCTCGTCATCTCGGCTCACGGAGGAGTTGCTCCATCGGGTCGGTGGGGGCTTCGCCCCATGATAGGATTCCGGCCGCTGTCGCGACGGAGAGGTCGCATAGAGGTCTAGTGCAGCGGTTTGCTAAACCGCCATGTGGGGTAACCTGCATCGAGGGTTCGAATCCCTCCCTCTCCGCCACCTGCCACAGCATCAGGCGCCCGTAGCTCAGCGGATAGAGCGTTAGGTTGCGGACCTAAAGGTCGTGGGTTCGAGTCCCGCCGGGCGCGCCATCCCCTTTGATTTCGAAGCCGGACCGCGCGCTGACTTCGGTCGCTCAGCCGGAGAAGACGCACACATCCGTGCGGCCTGTCCCGGCTGGAAAGTCCAGCCGGACCTGCCACGAAGAGCCGTCGCCGAGGTCCGGGACCGCGAGTGTCGCGCCGCCGCCGGCACGGGTCGGGAGGGTGAGCGCGAAGCGCGCGGTCGGTGGCCGCAGTTGACCCAGGAGAGCCGTCAGGTCGGCCGCCGGGCCGCTGACCTCCAGGAAGCCGCCGCCTGGGACGGCCACCGTCACGGATCCGCTCGTTGGAGCCGGAGTCACATCGACACAGGCGTTTGCCGAGACGACCGTGGCCGAAACCATCCTGAGGACCTTCGGCACGACCGTGACGGCCGAACCAGGCGGAGGACTCGACGCGACCCGGAACGCCTTTAGAGCGAGACTCAAGGTCGCCCGATCCAGGTCGGCCGGTGCGGGCGGCGGGGCGTCCGAAGGGATCAGCGTGTCGTGGAGCGGCGAGCCGTATCTCGCGACGAGTGCCTCAACCTGATCGATGTCGGGCCAGCCGAGCGGGAGACCTCCTGGGTCGAGCCACGATGCCCCGCGATGCCCGACGAGGACGGTCAGATATGCGCGGGTGAGCCGTGCGTCGGCGGTGAACTGCGCGCGGCCGGCCCGGAGGTCGACGAGGTTGGCGCCGATGGACAGGCAGAGCAATGCCAGCAACCCTGCGACAGCGACCGTCGGCAACCGGCGTTCGGCCCTCACTCGCGCGACCAGATCGGCAGCCGCTGGGACCAGCAGGAACGCGGCCACGTAGACGTAGCGACTGCGTGTCGCGAAGTCGCTCGCGAGGTCCGCGCGCGTCAGCCCGACCACGCTGTACATCCCCACCGCAGCGACCAGCCCACCCACGGCAAGCGGCGGCAGGCTCCGCCTGATCGCGCCACGAACCAGGAACCCAGCGACAAGCGCGAGAGCAGCGAGCCCGAGGATCGACCCGAGCATCGAAGCATGGCCGCCAAGGTCGAACCCGGCGACCCGCGCCACGGCGTAGACGAGGCCACGAGCCGCGAACCCGACCACCTTGGCCGGAGGGGCGAACGGCCCCGACTGACCCTGCCGCCCGTACGTGAGATACCAGGCCGCGAAGACGCCCACGGGGATGGCGATCCAGACGACTCGCCGCATGAACGCGGGGTCGACCGCCAGGCGGACGGCCGCCGCGAGCACGAAGAAGAGGCCCATCCCTGAGGATGCCAGGGCGACGATCAGGAGCGCCACCCCGACCGCGGCCGTGCTCGGGCGGTGGTCGGTCTCGAGCGCCACGAGACCCCACGTCCCGGCCGCAACGGAACCGACGAAGCCGATCTGGAAGGCCCACAGGAGGTTCTCGTAGCCGCTCCCGAGAACGAGCAGGGGAACGACGCCCGCGAGCGCCGCCCAAGGCGGGAGGCGGCGGGCCAGCAGCACGAACGCGCCTCCCGCCGCGATGACATGCATCGCTGCCAGGAGCGCGAGATAGGGGAGGTACGAGTGCAGGCCGACGACGCCGAGGATCCCCCGATACAGCAGCAACGGGACGGTCGACCAGTGCTCGTTGTGGGGCACGAGCCAGGATCCGATGCTGGAAGGATCGGCGCCGATGAACGACCATTCGTCCTGCCAGAAGGTCAGATGACGGCCGAGCACGATGAGGGCGACGACCGCCGCCAGCGAGAGCGCCAACCAGATGAGGCGGGCAGGCCGCACGTCCAGGTCGACAAGCGTGCGCCGCGTCGAGGCCACGAGGCTCGAGTCCCTGGGCATGCCGGAACTCGATCGCACCTTCACCTCTGCATCGTCGACACAACACGTGGGGCCGTCGCGGCCCGCGAATGATACGACCCGAAGCTGCCGTGTGGCTCCCCGCCCGGCGCGCTGAGTGACCGCCCCGGTCGTCGCGCGGAGGAGCCATCGAAACGATCTTCTCCGACCCATCCTGTAGGCTTTGTGGTGCGTACGAGCGCTCCGAACCGGGTCCGCTCGCCTCGTCCCAACACATGAGGTCGACTCGTGCCATGACCACCGAACCCTCGGTCCAACGCGGCGCTGTCGCCTTCCTCGGGCTCGGGACGATGGGCTCGGCGATGGCGGCCAATCTGGCCCGCGCAGGGTTCGGCGTCACGGGCTGGAACCGGACGCCGGGCCGCGCGAGCGAACTCGCCTCGCTTGGCGTGGCCACCGCCGACACCCCGGCGGCTGCAGCCTCCCAGGCCGACGTCGTCGTCATCTGCGTCTCCGATACGCCCGACGTCGAGGCCGTTCTCTTCGGACCCGACGGCGTCGTGGACGGCGCCCGGCCGGGCGCGCTCATCATCGACTGCTCGACCATCGCACCCTCCGGGAGCTGGGACTTCGCCGCCCGACTGTCGGAGCATGGCCTCCGGATGGTCGATGCGCCGGTATCGGGCGGGAGCGAGGGCGCGCGCAATGCGACGCTGACGATCTTCGTCGGCGGCGACGAAGCCGATGTCGAGGACGCGCGCCCCGTCCTCACCGCGATGGGTCGGACGATCACCCACGTCGGCCCGATCGGCGCCGGCCAGGCGGTCAAAGCCGTCAACCAGGTCATCCTCGCCGGCGCCTACCTCGGCGTCGCCGAGGGGATCGTCCTCGCCATCAAGGCCGGCCTCGACGTCGAGCAGGTCGTCGCGGCTCTGGGTGGGGGCGCTGCCCAGAGCTGGGTCCTGGCCAACCGGAGCGGCCGGATGCTCGACAACGATTACCCGCTCGGGTTCAAGGTCGCCCTCCATCGCAAGGACCTCGGCATCGCCCTCGGACTGGCCGCCCAGCTCGGCGCGGTCCTACCCGTCAGCGCGCTCGCAGCCCAACTCGAGACGGGCCTGGTCGCCGCCGGGCACGGCGACGACGACATGTCAGCCCTCGCCCGCTCCATCCGCGCCCTGTCCGCCCTCGAAAGCTGACCCTGGACCGAGGATCGTGGCGCCGGACGCCGTACCGTTAGTCGAGGCCGACCAGGAGCATGGGGTCGCCGAGCTTGCCGTTGTACCGCGGCCGGAATCGCTCGACGTTGTACATCGTCGGGACGTCCACCCGGCGCGGACCCAGGGCGGGGTCGGGGAGCTCGGTGTGTGTGTATTTGCCGTCCTGGATGGCCATCATCCGGCCGGTGACCCCGCTCTCGATGAGGTCCATCGCGATGTTCGCGAAGGTCGTCGCGACGAGCGCATCGAGCGAATCGGGCTCGCCGCTCCGAAGGTCGTAGGTGAGCTCCGAGGCCAGCGTCTCGATCCCCGTTCGGTCCCGTAACTCCTCTGCGAGCGCCTCCCCGACGTTGGCCTTGTGGCGGTGGCCGAACGCATCGGCGCCGCCGACATCGGTCATCTGCGCGCCCCGCCAGATGGCGCCTTCGGCGGTGATGACGAAGGCGTAGTGGCTCGGGTTGGCAGCGTGATCCGCCTTCAACAGTGCCGCCAGCGCATCGAGGTCGTACGGCGCCTCGGGGATGACGCAGCGCGCGGAGGTCACGTACGCCGTGTAGAGCGCGGAGAAGCCGGCGTCGCGGCCGAAGATCCGGAAGACGCCGATGCGCTCGTGGCTGCCGAGCGTCGTCCGCTGGCGATTGATCGCCTCCTTGGCCCGCGTGATGGCCGTCGAGAAGCCGATGCAGTACTCCGTCCCCTGCACGTCGTTGTCCATCGTCTTGGGGATCGCCATGAGCGGGACGCCGGCATTCACCAGGACCTGGGAGTACGACAGCGTGTCGTCACCGCCGATCGTCACCAGGACGTCGATGCCGAGGCTGCGGAGGTTGTCGAGCACCCGCGGGGTCAGGTCGTAGAGATCGTCGCCGACGGCATAGTGCTCTCGCTCCGCATCGCCCATCCACGGCGGGAGTCCCGCCGCCCGCATCTTCCGGGGGTTCGTCCGCGAGGTGTGCAGGATGGTGCCGCCCGTCCGCTCGATGGTCCGGGTGTTGGTCCGGTCGAGTGGTCGAAGGTAGTTCGGATCGGCATCCGGGCCCGGCCGGAGATGGGTGAGG
Organism: Candidatus Limnocylindrales bacterium; assembly: GCA_038319665.1. GTDB lineage: Bacteria > Chloroflexota > Limnocylindria > Limnocylindrales > CSP1-4 > SPCO01. The sequence continues at coordinate 4,971 of JBBQDL010000057.1, read as the reverse complement.
CCCTCCCAGCCACGACGGATGCCCAAGGCGGTGTAGCCCGCTTCGGTCGCGCGGTAGACGACGCTCTTGATGACGGCGTTCAGGCCAGGCACGTCGCCACCGCCGGTCAGGATCGCGATGCGTTTGGATGCAGTCATGCCGGTCGTCATGCTACCGCCCGGCGCGCCGGGTCCGGGTTGCGCATGGGCGACATCGATCAAGGGAGCGCGAAGGAGCGCAAGATGGGTCTGCTAGCATCGGGCCCATGAACTACGAGCTCTTCATGGGCGAGGCGTTGGCCGAGGCCCAGGCGGCGATGGCCCTCGGCGAGCGCCCGAACGCGGCCGTTGCGGTCGTCGACGAGGCGATGGTCGTCCGCGCGCACGATCGAGTCCAGGAGACCAACGACCCGACGGCCCACGCGGTCGTCGTCGTACTGCGCGAGACCGCCCGCAAGCTCGGTGCCGTCCGGCTCGCCGACGCGACGATCTTCACCACGCAGGAACCGTGTGCGATGTGCGTCGGGGCCTTGCTGGCCAGCGACGTCGAGGCCCTCGTCTTTGCGGTCGCGAATGCCCATGACGGGGCAGCGGGAACGGTCATCCAGCTTGCCCAGCATCCGGCCCTGCCGCGCCGGATCAAGATCGTCAGCGGGATCCGCGGTGACGAGGCCGAGGCGCTCTTCGCCCCGATCGCCGCGCGCTGACCGGGCAGCCCGGCCGGCCGTTCGCCGGCCGTTTGGTATCCTCTGCCGCGGAGAGGTGTCCGAGTGGGTGATGGTGCCGCTCTCGAAAAGCGGTGTGCGAAAGCACCGCGGGTTCGAATCCCGCCCTCTCCGCCATCGCCTCTCTGGCTGACGGTCCCTGGCGGCGTCAGCGCCCTGCGCTCCTCGCTCACGCACCATCGGGTGCGCTCGCTCGTCTGTATGGCGCTTCCTTGCCAGGAACCGCCATACAGACGAGCGCCGTCCCAGGAACTGCCTTATCGGCTAGCGACGTGGCAAAGGAACCGCCATCGGCGAGCAACGTGGCACGAACCGATGATCCTGCCTCGCGGAGAGGTCGCCTAGTGGACTATGGCGCCGCACTGGAAATGCGGTTCGGGGCAACCCGTCGCGGGTTCGAATCCCGCCCTCTCCGCCATTTCCCGTCGTCTCGAGGCGGCAGGGGTTATCCTTCCGGGGCCGTGCTAGGCGGGGAACTAGCGGTGCCCTGTACCTGCAATCCGCTATAGCAGGGCTGAATCCCCTCCCGAGGTCTCCGTTCTCGAACGCCGCCCGACGATGCGACGTTGAGGACCGGGTCCCGCGCAGCGGCGAACCGCGAACCGTGTCAGGTCCGGAAGGAAGCAGCACTAAGCGATCATCGTCGGGTGCCGCGGAACGGCCTGGTCCGAGCCGCTCGTCATGGTGGGCACGGGAAACGTCCAGGTCGACGGAGGGTGCACGGCACTCGTATCGACGCGTCCGCCCTTGACCGGAGGAGGTCGTGACCTCAGCCGTACCGCACCAGGCCCTCTACCGGCGATGGCGTGCCCAGACCTTCGCCGAGATCGTCGGGCAGGAAGCCGTCGTCGAGACGCTCCGGAACGCGGTCCGCGCCGAGCGCGTCAGCCATGCGGTCCTCTTCGTCGGGCCGCGCGGGACGGGCAAGACCTCGCTCGCGCGGATCCTCGCCAAGGCGGTCAACTGCACGAATCTCCAGGACGGCGACCCTTGTGACATATGCCCGTCCTGCGTCTCGATCCGGGAGGGGACGACCCTCGACCTGATCGAGATCGACGCCGCCAGCAACCGCGGCATCGATGACGTCCGTAATCTGCGCGAGCGGCTCGCGTATCCGCCCGGCCAGCTGCGGCGCAAGGTGTACATCCTCGACGAGGCGCACCAGATCACGGGTCCCGCCTGGAACGCGCTCCTGAAGTCGATCGAGGAGCCGCCCGACTTCGTGATCTTCATGTTCGCGTCGACCGAGCCTTCGGCGTTCCCGGCGGCGATCCTGTCTCGCCTCCAGCGCTACGACGTCCGGCGCCTGACGGTCGCCGAGATCGAGGGCAAGCTCACCCGGATCCTGGCCGCCGACGGACGCGAGGCCGAGCCGGCCGCAGTCCACCTGATCGCCCGGCTCGCCGCCGGCGGGATGCGCGACGCCGAATCGATGCTCGATCAGCTCATTTCGGCGGCGCCCGAACGAATCACCGAGGCGACCGTCCGAGACCTCCTGGGCCTCGCCGACGCCGAGGTCATCGAGGCGTTCATCGACCACCTGGTACGCGGCGACGGCGCAGCGGGTGTCGCGCTGCTGGACACGCTTGAAGAGCGAGGGCGCGATATCCGGGCGCTCCTCGACCAGGCCGTCGAGGCCATCCGTTCTGAGCTCATCGCCGGTCTGGCCGATCCCGCCACCGCCCGGCATGACCCGGCCGCCCTCGCGGCCGCCGGACGGCGACTGGCCGCGATCGACCCGAACCGCGCCGGGATCGGTGGCCTGCGATTCCAGCTCGAGCTGGCCATGTTCGCAGTCGCACCCAACCTTCCGAGCGCGACAGCCTCAAGTCCGGCCACCTCGCTCACCCGCGAGGGCGCAGCCAGCGCGGCCACGCCGGCCCCGACCGAGCAGGCACCGAAAGGCGCAACCCCGGCCCCACCCACATCGGCCGCGACGTCTCCACCGCCGACGGCGCCGGCCTCGAAACCAGCCGCGCCGACCTCCAAGCCCACCGACCCGACTCCAGGCCCAACCGACTCGGCGGAGGCGCCATCGACCCCGAAGCCTGCCGTTACGCCCGCGACGACGTCGGCCCGGCCGGGCCCGACCGCGACGACCACGGCGACCACGGCGACCACGGCGACCACGGCGACCAAGACCCCCGCGACCCCGGAGACCCCGGAGACCCCTGCGACCCCTGACGCCGCCCTCGAGGAGCTGCTCGCCGCCTGGCCGACGATCGTCGAGCATCTCAGCGCGCACCCACCGACGAAGCCGCTCATCCAGCGCTGCAGGCCCGTCGCGGTCGACGGCGCCATCGTGACGCTCGGCTTCCCCGAGGAGCAGGCATTCCTCAAGGAGCAGGCCGAACGCCGGCGCCCCGGGATCGAGGCGGGGATCGCCGCGGTCGTCGGACATCCCGTGACCGTTCGCTGCGTCGTCGCGAACGTCGAGCTGGCGCCAAGGACTTCCGACGACCTCGTCGCGGAGGCGCGCCGGATCTTCGCCGAGGAGCTCGCGGATGTCGGCGAGGTCAGCTGACCGGGGCGGACTGCAGGCAAGGGTCCATTGCCGCAGACTGAGCGCGAGACATCGACGAGAGGAGACACCGGATGGGGATGGGTAACCTCCAGCGGATGGCACAACAGATGCAGCAGGAGATGCTGCGCATCCAGACCGAGCTCGAGTCGACCCTGGTCGAGGGATCGGCCGGTGGGGGCGTGGTGCGCGCGACGGTGACCGGCAAGCAGGAGGTCGTGAGCATCACGATCGATCCGACGGCGGTCGATCCGGACGACGTCGAGATGCTCCAGGACCTCGTCGTCGCGGCGGTCAACGAAGCGATCAGGGCCTCGCGCGATCTCGCTGAGCAGAAGATGGCGGCGGTCACCGGCGGCCTCCGACTGCCGGGGATGTAGGACAGCGTAGCGGATGGTCAGCCCCGTCATCGAGCCGGTCGCCCGGTTGATCGAGTCGTTCGCCCGCCTGCCCGGGATCGGCCCGAAGACGGCCCAGCGCCTGACCTTCCATCTGCTTCGAGCCCAGGACGTCGAGGCTCGGACGCTGGCCGCCGCTTTGATCGACGTTCGTGACAAGGTCGTCTTCTGCGAGCGCTGCTTCAACATCAGCGACCAGCCGCTCTGCCCGATCTGCCGCGACCCGAACCGCGACCAGACTCGTCTGTGCGTCGTCGAGGAGCCGCTCGACGTCCTGGCACTCGAGCGCACCGGGGAGTTCAAGGGCCTCTACCACGTGCTGAATGGGGCCATCTCTCCGATCGACGGGATCGGCCCGGACCGGTTGACGATCCGCGAGCTCCTCGAACGGGCGGATATGGCGGCCCGAGACGGGGAGCCGTTCGTCGAAGTCATCATGGCCACCAACCCGACGCTGGAGGGGGAGGCGACCGCGATGTATCTCGCCGAACGCCTCGAATCCGTGGTCGGCGTGGTCAGCCGGATCGCGCGCGGCCTGCCGGTGGGTGGCGATCTCGAATACGCGGACGAGGTGACCCTGATCCGGGCGCTCCAGGGTCGTCGGGCGGTCTGAGTCCGACCATGAGCAATCTCGTCAACGAGATGCTGCTTCGGCTGGCCAAGGCCGCCATCTCCGCCGTGCTCGCGATCGCGCTCTTTCTGATCATCGTCGGGCCGTTCGGCGCATCCGGATCGGTCGAACTGGCGCTCCTGTGCTGGCTCAGCGCCGCGGCCTTCGTCCTGCTCGTCGAGACCGGCCTGTTCTGATGGTTTCGGCCGCCCACGATGGGCTCGGTCAACGAGCTGGCCTCGTTTGACACTCGGCCCGCCAAGCCCCATCATGCGACGTCTGCGCCGCGGGCCGTCGCGCCTCGGCCGCTGCACCTTAACAACTGAAGAGTGACAGGAAATCCGTGATAAAGGATGTGCGAGTGGTCAAACCCTCGGACAAAAGTCGCGGCCGCAAGGTCGCGCATCTTTTTGGAGAGTTTGATCCTGGCTCAGGATAAACGCTGGCGGCGTGCATGAGACATGCAAGTCGAACGGACGATCAAGGCTTGCTTTGATCGTTAGTGGCGGACGGCTGAGTAACGCGTAGGTGACCTGCCCCGAAGTGGGGAATAACTGCCCGAAAGGGTGGCTAATACCGCATGTGGTGGTGTGTTCATTCACACCAGTAAAGCCGCAAGGCGCTTCGGGAGGGGCCTGCGTCCGATTAGCTCGTTGGTGGGGTAACGGCTCACCAAGGCGACGATCGGTAGGTGGTCTGAGAGGACGATCACCCAGACTGGGACTGAGACACGGCCCAG
>JBBQDL010000056.1:0-14885 GCA_038319665.1 Candidatus Limnocylindrales bacterium | reverse complement strand
CGAACGCGCGGTACTCCGCGCCACCCTTGAGGTGGAGGTACTTGGTGATCGCCGCGGTCAGGCTCGTCTTGCCATGGTCGATGTGGCCGATCGTGCCGATATTGACGTGGGGCTTGGTGCGCTCGAACTTCTTCTTGGCCACGAGACCGTTCTCACTCCTTGACTAGGCGCGGCTTCGCCGCTTCATTTCGACTGCAGGGGGCGGGAGCCGCCTGGGCGTGGAGCCCACAATCGGACTCGAACCGATGACCTCTTCCTTACCAAGGAAGTGCTCTGCCAGCTGAGCTATGTGGGCCCGGACCGATCGCGAGTTACTTGGTGGGCAGGGAGGGAATCGAACCCCCACAGCCGAAGGCGGCTGGTCTACAGCCAGCGGAGCTCACCACCTGCTCAACCTACCCACTGAGGCGACGGCACCGTCTTGGGACTGCGGTCCCTGGTGTACCCGTCACCGGATCATGTTCGCTATGGAGCCGACGACGGGACTCGAACCCGGAACCTGCGGTTTACAAAACCGCTGCTCTACCAATTGAGCTACGTCGGCGCGACGCGCAGGGTCAGACCGCAGATGACCCCATCGGCGCCGGGGAATGATAGGGCCGGCCGGTCCGATGGGTCAAGCGTGGCCGGATCGCCTCAACCCGAGGTCGCCCGCGGCTTCCTTGGTTTCCTGGGCTTCGGGACCACGGCCGACGGCCCGCCGGGAAGGAGGTCCGCCTCGGCATCGGCCGGCGCTTTGGTACCTGCGGACGGGGCGGCTTCCATGGTCTGGGGCGTCACGATCGAGGTGTCGTCGCCATGGGCGTCCGGTTGGGCCCCTGCGACCTCGTTTGAAGGTCCGTCACGATCGGCCTCGGGCCGGGAGGCTGTCACCGCCGCGCCCAGATCCGGCTCCCGCTGGGCGAGCGCCTCGAACACTAGTACCGAGCCGGCCACCGCGGCGTTGAGCGACCCGATGGCCCCGCGCATCGGGATGCGCATGAACAGATCGCATCGGCGGCGGACGGTCGGGCCGAGCCCCTGGCCCTCGCTACCGACCACGATCGCGAGCGGCCCACGAAGGTCGGTCTGCCGCGCGGTCAGGGGGGCGTCCGCCTCGGAGCCGGCGATCCGCAGGCCACGCGCGTGCAGGTCAGCCAGCGCCCCGGCGAGATCGTCGACCGGGCTGAGGAGCAGGTGTTCCACGGCCCCGGCCGACGCCTTGACGGCCGCTGGGCTCAGGGGCGCCTGGCGTCGGGTCGGGAAGACGACCCCGTGGACGCCGGCCGCCTCGGCGCTGCGCAGGAGCGTCCCGACATTCTGCGGATCCTCGAGCGAATCGAGGACGAGGACGAACGGCGGCTCGCCACGCTCGTCGGCGCGGGCGAGGATGTCATCGAGCGTCGCGAAGCGGCGCGGCTCGACGACGAGGGCGACGCCCTGGTGCCCGTCGAACCCCGCGATCGCGGTCAGCGATCCGCCTTCTACCTCGACGATCGGGATTCGCAGCCGTGTCGCGTGCAAGACGAGCTGCTCGAGGGCGCTTCGCCGCTGGGGTACGACCAGCAGTCGGTATGCCGTCCGCCCGGCGGCGAAGACCTCTTCGACCGGACGGCGACCGGCGACAAGCTCCTCGTTGGGTCCCAGAAGGTCCGGGGCCGGGAGCGCCTCCGTCTGGCGAGGCCACGGCGCGGGAGCGTTGAAGTCAGGGCGCGGGCCGGCCGGACGAGATGGGCGGTACGGCATGGGGCCACGATCGGCCGGACGGCGATCCGGATGGTCGGGCGGTCCGCCTCGGTATGGAGGCCGGTCGGCGGGGCGGCCCGGAGGGCGGGGCGGGCCTTCGTGGCGCGGCCTGTCCGACGGGCCCTGGCGCGACCTGTCCGTTGGCCGCCGGTCCACCGGGCGGTCACCGTACGCGGGCGTCGGCGGACGCCAGGGACCGCGGTCCTGACGGAGGGCAGGCGGACCGGCACGGCCCGGTCGCCACGGACCGCGGTCGGGGCCGTCGGGCCCGGGCCGGGGTCCGGAACGAGGACCTGGACGAGGCGGCGTCCAGGGGCGGCGGTCCGGGGCGACCCAGCCCCGGTTCGGTCCGCGGGTCGGGCCGTCGGGGATGCCACGATCTGGGCCACGACCGGGCGAGCGGCCCTCTGCCGGCCTGGTTCCGCCGCTCGGGTCGCCCGGCGGTCCCGGACGATGCGCGGGTCCCGTTCGGCCGGCCTTGCCCGCCGGCTTGCCACCAGGTCGACCACCGGGTCGCCCACCGGGTCCGCTGCCCGGCTTGCCGCCGGCCTTGTCCTTGCCCGACCGCCGGGGTCGGGTGCCCCTGTCGCCGTCGTGTGGTGGTCCGTCAGCCACCGCCCACCTCCATGCTCCTGCGCCAGCGTTGCCCGTCGCGGGTGTCCTCAACGGTCACGCCCTTTGCCGCAAGCTCGTCACGCAGGCGGTCGGAGGCGCCGAAGTCCCGAGCCGCGCGGGCCACGACCCGGGCGTCGAGCAACTCGACCAGCGACGGCTCGAGCTCGACACCCGGGTCGGGCAGGATCGCCAGGACGCGATCGAGGTCGCGCAGCGTCTCGAGCGCTCGCCCCGCGTCCTCGGACGAGAGCGAACGACGCTCGATCCTTCGGTTCAGGTCACGGACCAGGTCGAAGACCACGGCCAGTCCCGCGGAGATGTTGAGGTCGTCGTCGAGAGCGTCGCCGAAGGCCGCCCGGGCGACAGCGAGCGTGTCCGGCAGCGCCGGGTCGTCCGCCGCCGTCTCCGCGTAGGCCCCCAGCGCCGAGACGGCGGCGTCGAGACGCTCGAGCGCCGCGGCGGCCGCGGCCAGCGATTCGTCGGAGTGGTTGAGCCCGGCTCGATAGTGGACCGAGATGAGCGCGAGCCGCAGGGCTCGTGCCGAGACGGCAGCCGCGAGCAACTCCCCCACCCGCGCGATGTTGCCGGTCGATTTGGCCATCTTCGCGCCACCCATCTGCAAGTGGGCGCAGTGGAGCCAGGTGTTGACGAAGGTCCGCCCGGTCGCCGCCTCGGACTGGGCGATCTCGTCCTCGTGGTGCGGGAAGATGAGGTCGACGCCGCCGGTGTGGATGTCGAAGGACGGCCCGAGGTGGGTCATGCTCATCGCCGAGCACTCGATGTGCCAACCGGGCCGCCCGGGACCGATCGACGTCTTGAACGATGGCTCGCCTGGTTTGGGAGCCTTCCAGAGGGCGAAGTCGCGAACATCGTCTTTGCCGTACTCGTCGGCCTCGATTCGGTCGCCTACCCGGAGCCCTTCGGGATCGAGGCGGGCCAACCGGCCATAGGCAGGCCACGACGCGATCCGGAAGAAGATCGAGCCGTCGTCGGTGCGATAGGCGTGCTTGCGCTCGAGCAGCGTTCCGATGAGGGCGACGATCTCGTCGATGTGGCGGGTCGCCCGCGGCAGGATGTCCGGGACCGTCATCCGGAGCGCGGCGGCGTCGGACAGGAAGGCCGCGAGGTAGCGTTCGGCGAGCGTATCGATCGTCTCGCCGGTCGCTGCGGCGCCGCGGATGATCTTGTCGTCGATGTCGGTGATGTTCATCACCCAGGTCACGGTCTCGCCGCGCCAGCGCAGGAACCGGACGAGCAGGTCGGCGAAGAGGAACGACCGGAAGTTACCGATGTGGGCCGGCCCGTAAACGGTGGGGCCGCACGTGTAGACCCCGATCCGATCGTCGCGCAAGGGGACGAACGGGCGGGTCTCCCCTGACAGGGTGTCATGCAGCCGGACGGTCATCGCACGGCCTCGACCGTCGCGATCGCGAGCGCGGAGATCGATCGACCGGCACCCTCCGCCCCGTCCAGGTTTCCGCTCGAGGCCTTGACGTTGACGGCCGTCGGATCGAGGCCGAGCAAGGCGGCGATCGAGACGCGCATCGGATCGAGATGCGCCCCGAGCCGCGGCCGTGCGGCCACGACCGTGACATCGACCGAGATCGGACGCCAGCCCGCGGCCTCGGCCCGACGCATGACCTCCTCGAGAAGGCGGCTGCTGGCGATTCCGAGCGGGGTGCGCGCGTCGGCCGGAAAGAGGCGACCCAGGTCTCCGCCTCCGCTGGCACCGAGCAGCGCGTCGGCGAGCGCATGGAGGACGACGTCGCCGTCCGAGTGCCCGGCGAGACGGGGTGCACCGCCGATCTCGACGCCGCCCAGCAGGAGCGGCATCCCGGGCCCGAATGGGTGGCTGTCATGCCCGATCCCCGTCCGGACGGGGCTCGTGCCGGTCCGGACCGCGCTCATGCCGGTCAGCGAGGCGGCGACGCGACGCAGGTCGGCCGGGAGCGTCACCTTGAGATTGCCTGGATCGCCGGGGACCACATGGACCGGGATGCTACAGGCTTCGAGCAGGGCGGCCTCATCGGTGAAGGTCTCCGGCCCGTTCGCGGGGAACTGGCGATACGCTTGACGCAGCAGGTCGCGCCGAACGCCCTGGGGAGTCTGGGCGGCGCCGAGATCGGTCCGGTCGACCGTCTCGGCGACTAGGCCCGACTCGATCCGCTTGAGCGTCTCCGCGACCGGGACGATGGGAACCGCCGCGCCCTCGCGGGCGGTCATCGTCGCGACCGCCCCGATGAGCCCCGAGCCGACGAGCGGCCGCGCCCCGTCGTGGACGAGGACGACGCCGGTCTCATCCGGCACCGCACGGTCCAGCGCGACGAACCCTGCGTGGACCGATTCCTGGCGACGTTCACCACCAGCCACGACGTCGACGACCGCCGCCGGCAGCCACGGCGCGGCAGCCACCTCCGCCCGACGCTCGGCCGTGGTCACGACGACGACCCGCGCGACCTCGGGTGCGGCGGTCAGCGCGGCCAGCGTCCACGCGAGCAAGGGACGACCGCCGATCTCGATGGCAAGCTTGTCGTCACCGCCCATCCGGGTCGATCGCCCGGCGGCGACAACGATGACGTCCGCGCGGACGTCGCCCGTCGGTCCGCTCAATCGAGATGCGGCTGCGCAAAGATCATCCGGCCGGCCACGGTCTGGAGGACGCGCGTCACCGACACGTCCAGCTCGCGGTCGATGTGCCGGGCGCCGCCCTCGATGACGATCATCGTCCCATCGTCGAGGAAGCCGACGCCCTGGCCGGCCTCCTTGCCCTCCTGGATGACCCGTACCCGGAGCTCCTCGCCGGGCAGGACAGCCGGCTTCACGGCATTCGCGAGCGAGTTGATATTCATCACCCGCACGCCCTGGAGCTCCGCCACCCGGTTGAGGTTGAAGTCGTTCGTCAGGATGACCCGGCTTCGGGCGAGGGCCAACGCGACGAGCTTGGCGTCCACCTCGGCGATCTCGGGCACGTCGTCCTCGACGATCTCGACCGGGGTGGCCGGCTCCTTCTGCATCCGGTTGAGGATCTCGAGGCCGCGCCGGCCCCGGTTCCGCCGCAGCGCGTCGGAGCTATCGGCGATGTGCTGGAGCTCATCGAGCACGAAACGCGGGATGACGAGCGTCCCGTAGATGAAGCCCGATTCGACGATCTCGGCGATCCGTCCGTCGATGATGGCGCTCGTGTCGACGACGATGCGCGGCTCGCCGCGCGATGGACCGGTCTGGCGCTCCGCCGTCGGCGGCCGCAGGATGCCGACGGCCTCGGCTGCGATGAGGAGGTCCTTGCGCTTGGCCACGGTCAGGCCGAGCATCCCGAGCCCGAACAGGATCGAGACGCCCAGCGGCAGCCAGGTGGCCCACGGCTCGGCGAGACGCGAGAGCGGGATGGCGAGGAGGAGGCCCATCAGCAGGCCGATGAGCAGACCCAGGACGGCGGCCACGAACTCCGCGGTCGAGAGCTCCTCCACCCGGCGGACGAGCCATTGGGCGGGGACGACCGTCAGGTACGGCAGGATCGCAAAGCCGACCACGATCCAGGCCACGACCCAGGCCGCCAGCAGGGCACCGCCGTTTTCCCGGCCGGTGAACAGCCCGGTGCCGGATGCGCCGAGGACGAGACCGATTGCACCCCCGAGCGCTCCCCCCAGGAGACGGATATAGCGGATCAAGGACTCCCTCGGCGTGTCGGCGTCCCGCGGTCGCAAGCGACCTAGCCGGACGGTGAGCCTAGCATCGCAGGTACGGGCTCGCTGTGGCTCGTCGGGCGGTCGGCGAGGGCGACCTCGATGGCATCGCGCAGGGTCGGGACCTGCGTGACCTCGAGTCCGTCGATCGTCGCGAGCGAGGAGCCGGACGATGGTCGCGGGACGATGGCTCGCGTGAAGCCGAGCCGCGCCGCCTCGCGAAGGCGCCGGTCGAGCCCGACGACCGAGCGCAGCTCCCCGAGCAGCCCGACCTCGCCGATGGCGACCGTCCCTGACGGGATTGCCCGATCGCGCGAGGATGACGCGAGGGCGAGGGCGAGGGGAAGATCGAGCGCAGGTTCGACGACGGTCAGCCCGCCGGCCAGATTGGCGTAGACGTCATGGCTCCCGAGCCCGATGCCGGCCCGCCGTCCGAGGACCGCGATAAGCAGGCTGAGGCGATTGGGATCGAGGCCGCTCGCCTTGCGTGAGGGATTGCCGAACCCGGTCGGACTGACGAGCGCCTGGACCTCCACGAGCAGCGGCCGGCTGCCCTCGAGGGTCGGCGCGACGACGCTCCCGGGCGCCGAGCCGCCGTGGTCGGCGAGGAAGGCACGGGCGGGATCGGCTACCTCGAGGAGTCCGGCCTCGGCCATCTCGAAGACGCCGATCTCGTCGGTCGATCCGAACCGGTTCTTGGTCGCGCGCAGGAGCCGCAGCGCCGCGTAGCGCTCACCTTCGAGGTTGACGACGGCGTCGACGAGATGCTCGAGCGTCTTGGGCCCGGCGATCGAGCCGTCCTTGGTCACGTGGCCGACGAGGATGACCGCGATCCCATCGCCCTTCGCGAGGTCCATCAACCGGAGCGTCGCCTCGCGGACCTGGCCGACGCTGCCGGCCGCCCCGTCGAGATCCTCGACCGTCGCAGTCTGCACGGAGTCGACCACGACCAAGGCCGGCCGCTCGCTGCGGGCCGCCTCGATGATCCGCCCGACGTCGTGCTCGGCCAGGACCCGGACGCCTTCGGCCGACGGGCCGCTGAGCAGTCCGAGACGAGCCGCCCGAAGGCGGACCTGCCCGGGCGATTCCTCACCGGTGGCATAGAGGACGCCGGCATCGCCGGGTTCACGCGTCAGGCCCGCGGCCGCCTGGAGCAGGAGCGTGGACTTGCCGATCCCCGGCTCGCCACCGACCAGGATGAGCGACCCTGGCACGAGACCGCCGCCGAGGACTCGGTCGAACTCCGCGATCCCGACGCTCAGGCGTGGCAGGTCCGCATCGGCGATCCCGGCGAGTCCGGCCGGGGCCGCGGTTGGCGACGACCCGCGGGCGATCGCGCGCTCGGAGCGTGAGGCCTCACGAACGACCGTTTCGACCAGGGTGTTCCAGCCGTCGCACGCGCGACATTGGCCTTCCCAGCGAAGGAACGACTCCCCGCACTGCTGGCAGACGAAGCGGCTCTGAGGCCGCGCCATCGCTAGGCTGACGGTCGGGCGGTGCGGCTCACCGCGCCTCGACCGGGGTGCGCGGCTCGGCGAGGTGGATGTCGAGACCCGCTTCGGGATCGCGGTCGACGAGGATCGTCGAACCCGGCTCGTACGTGCCGAGCAGGAGCTGCTCGGCGAGGACATCCTCGACCATATTCTGGATGACCCGGCGCAGCGGTCGGGCGCCATAGGCCACGTCGTAGCCGAGCTTGATGATGTGCTCCTTGGCCGCCTCGGTGACCTCGAGCTGCATCTGCTGGGCGCGCAGCTGGTCGCGCACGCGCGCGAGCATCAGGTCGACGATCTGGGCGATCTCCTCGACCGTCAGCGACCGGAAGACCACGGTCGCGTCGATGCGGTTGAGGAATTCAGGACGGAAGTTCTGCTTGAGCTCGGCGGCGACCTTGTCCTTCATGAGCTCGTACGAGCTCTCGGCGCGGTTCGCGTCGGTCGAGCCCATCGCGCGGAACCCGAGGCTCGAGTTCGTCTGGAGCTGCTTGGCACCGAGGTTCGAGGTCATGATGATGATGGCGTTGCGGAAGTCCACGCGCCGGCCCTTGGCGTCCGACAGGTGGCCATCCTCGAGGATCTGGAGGAGGATGTTGAAGACCTCCGGATGCGCCTTCTCGACCTCGTCGAGCAGGATGACGCAGTAGTTCTTGCGACGGACCGCCTCGGTCAGCTGACCGCCCTCGTCGAAGCCGACGTAGCCCGGAGGCGCCCCGACCAGACGACTGACGTTGTGGCGCTCCATGAACTCGCTCATGTCGATCTTGATGAGCGCGTCCTCGCTCCCGAACATGAACTCCGCGAGCGCCTTGGCGAGCTCGGTCTTCCCCACACCGGTCGGGCCGAGGAAGATGAACGAGCCGATCGGTCGCTTCGGGTCCTTGAGTCCGGCCCGGGCACGGCGCACAGCCTTGGAAACGATACCGATCGCCTCCTCCTGGCCGACCACGCGCGCGTGGAGCGCCTCCTCCATGTTGAGCAGGCGCTGCGACTCCTCCTGGGCGATGCGCGTGACCGGGATCCCGGTCCACATGGCGACGACCTGGGCGATCTCTTCCTCGTCCACGGTGGGCTGGTCGCCCGAGACCTGCGACTGCCATTCGGCCCGCTGCGTGTCGACCGACTCGCGCGCGGTCGCCTCGGCCTCGCGCAGGGTCGCGGCCTCCTCGTATTCCTGGTTGTTGATCGCCGCGTCCTTCTCCTTGGTGATCCGCTCCAGGTCCTTCTGGGCCTCTCGAAGGGCGGGCGGCGCTGACGCGTGACGGAGGCGGACGCGCGCAGCGGCCTCGTCGATGAGGTCGATCGCCTTGTCCGGCAGGTGGCGGTCCGTGATGTAGCGGATCGACAGGTCGACGGCGGCCTTCACGGCGTCGTCGGTGATGGTCACCTTGTGGTGCTGCTCGTAGCGCTCACGGATGCCCATGAGGATCTCGATGGTCTGCTCGAGCGTCGGCTCCTCGACCATCACCGGCTGGAAGCGTCGCTCGAGGGCGGCGTCGCGCTCGATGTACTTGCGGTATTCGTCGAGCGTGGTCGCCCCGATGCACTGGAGCTCGCCGCGCGCGAGCGGCGGCTTCAGGATGTTGGCGGCATCGATCGCACCCTCGGCTGCGCCGGCACCGACCAGGGTGTGGAGCTCGTCGATGAAGAGGACGGCGTCGTTGGTATTGCGCAGCTCCTCGATGATCTTCTTGAGCCGCTCCTCGAACTCGCCGCGGTACTTCGTGCCGGCGACGAGCGACCCGATATCGAGCGTAAGGACGCGCTTGTTGATGAGGGTCTCCGGGACGTCGCCGGCGACGATCCGGTGGGCGAGCCCTTCGGCGATCGCGGTCTTGCCGACACCCGGCTCACCGATGAGCGCCGGATTGTTCTTCGTGCGTCGCGACAGAATCTGGATGACGCGCTCGATCTCCTTGTCGCGGCCGATGACGGGGTCGAGCTTGCCCGCCCGCGCGGCGTCGGTCAGGTTGATACCGAGCTGGTCGACCGTCGGCGTCTTGCTGGCTCGCTTGGTCTCGGGCGTCGGACCCGCGGACGAGCGCTGGGACAAGACGCGGATGACCTCGTGGCGGACCTTGTCGAGGTTCACCCCGAGCGACTCGAGGACACCAGCGGCGATCCCCTCGCCCTCACGAACGAGGCCGAGGAGCAGGTGCTCCGTACCGATGTAGTTGTGACCGAGGCGGCGCGCCTCGTCGATGGCCAGCTCGATGACGCGCTTGGCCCGCGGGGTCAGCCCGACCTCGCCGACGACCGGGCGATCGCCACGGCCGATGATGAACTCGACGGCGGTCCGGACCTTGGCCAGCTCGACGTTCATGTTCTCCAGGACCCGCGCGGCCACGCCCTCGCCCTCGCGGACCAGGCCAAGGAGCAGGTGCTCCGTGCCGATGTAGTTGTGGTTGAACCGCTGCGCCTCGTCCTGCGCCAATGTCAGGACCTTGCGCGCGCGATCCGTGAACTTGTCGAAGCGATCCATCGAGTCGAACGCCTGTTCCTTCCGAGCGTCACGAACGTGCCACTCCAGCCATGCTAGCACGACGCCCCTGGCCGCAAGTCAGCCCAACGGACGGGCCTTACCCGTACGAACGTCGGGGCGTCCCCGGCGGATGCATCACGCCGGGCTAAGAAAATGAAACGACCTGCCGGTGCCCGGCACGTCGTCGGGTATCGAAAGCCGATCAGCCCTCGGTATCGGCTTTCTTGGTCTTCTCGTCGATCTCGCCGACCGCCTCGGCGGCGGTCGCCTCTTCGGTCGCTTCGTCTGACGCGACTGTCTCGACGACGGTCTCGACCGCGTCCGCCGCCTCGGCCTCCTCGGTCGACTCGTCGACGGCCACGGTCTCGGCGATCGTCTCGACCGAATCGGCCGCGGCGGCCTCCTCGGTCGCTTCTTCATCGGCGACGGCCTCGAGGATGGCGTCGGCCGTCTCGTCGGCGGCCTCCTCCTCCATCGTTTCCGCCGTCGCGACCGACTCGACCACGTCGACGGCGGCCTCGGTGGCCGCGGGCTCATTGGCCTCGTTCGCGGCCCCGGCATCGGCCAGCTGCTCGACCTCGGCGGCGGCCGCTGTCTCGAGCGAGGCTTCGTCCGTGGCGACGGTCTCGTTGAGATCCCCGATCGCCTCGGCGGTCGCGGCCTCCTCGGTCGCCTCGTCCGTCCCGACCGTTTCGATGACCGCATCGGTCAACTCGGCGGCGACCGTCTCTTCGGCGGCCTCCTCGGACGCCACGGTGTCGACGACGGTCTCGATCGCGTCCGTCGCGGCGGCTTCCTCGGTCGACTCATCCGAAGCGACCGTCTCGACGACGTGATCCACCTCGGCCGCGGCGAGTTGCTCGCGGACCTGGGCGAAAGCTGACGCGAGGGTGTTGTCGATCCCGCCCTCGGGCTCCTGTACGGCGTCGGACAGGGAGTAGCTACGCTCGGGTCGCGGGCGGCGCTCCGGTCGCGGGGCACCGGGTGCCGCGGCCACGCCGGGCGTGCCCGGCTCGACGGCGGCGCGAGCGGGCGGCTCCTCGGCCTGCTTGAGGCTGAGGCCGAGGCGGTGCCGCTCCGAGTCGAGCGAGATGATCTTGAGCTTGAGCGACTGACCCTCGTGGACGACATCGCCCGGATGGGCGACGCGCTGATGGGAGAGCTCGCTGATGTGAATCAGGCCCTCAAGCCCGTCGCGCACGCGCACGAAGGCGCCGAAGTTGACGAGCTTGGTGACGGTGCCGTCGATGATGTCGCCGACCTTGAAGTCCGCCACCGTGGAATGCCACGGGTCGGGCTGGAGACGACGGATCGACAGGCTGATCCGACCGCGCTCGTGATTGATGTCGATGACCTCGGCCTCGACCTCCTCGCCGACGTGGTAGCCGGACTCGGGGTTGTTGACCTTGTTCCACGAGAGCTCGCTCTTGTGGACCAGGCCGTCGATGCCGCCGAGGTCGATGAAGACACCGAACGGAGCGATCGAGCGGACCGTACCGGTGACCTTCTGGCCGACCTGCAGGCTGCTGAATAGCTCGTCGCGTTTCTCGCGGCGCTCCTCGTAGAGCGCGACCTTCTCGGACAGGATGAGGCGGTTCGCCTTGCGGTTGACCTCGAGGATCTTGAGCCGGAGCTTGCGGCCGACGAACGGCATCAGCTTCTCGGCGATCTCCTGGGCCGCGTCGCGCGGCTGGTCGTTCTGCGGCCGGCGCGGAAAGTCGACGATCTGGCTGATGGGGACGAAGCCGCGGATGCCGCAGTCGACGATCAAGCCACCCTTGTTGTGATCGATGACCGGCGCCTCGATGATGACGCCCGCCTCGAACTGCTCCTGCATCGAGCGCCACTTGCGCTCGAGACCGGCGCGCCGGAGCGAGAGGACGACATGGCCCTCGGGCGACTCGGGCTGCAGGACGTAGACGAGGACCGTGTCGCCGATCGCGAGCGCCGGCTGACCTTCCCCGTGGCGACCGAACAGCTCCCGATTGCTGACGACGCCCTCGCTCTTGGCCCCGATGTCGACCAGGATCTCGTCCTTGTCGATCCGCACGACCTGGCCCTCGACGACATCACCGTGCTTGAAGCTCTTGATGTCGGTGTCCTGTTCCGCGAGGAGCTCCTCCATCGTCGTCGGCTCGGGCCCGAGCTCGCGCGCGGGCGCAGGCTCGTCCTCGTCGTCGCTGGCAGCGGGCGCATCAGCGGTGTCGTCCGCGCTGAGGGCCTCGGCGGCCGGCTGAGCCGCGGCCTGTGGGGCGTCGGTGGCGGCCTGCCCGTTCGTGGAGGCCTCGACGGGTGCCGCGACGTCCGTGCCGTTGACGTCCGCGTCGGCGGAGGTCGGCGCGGCGACCAGGTCCGCATCGGATCCCTCGGGTGCGGCGTCGGCCACGGGTGCCGCGTCGGCGGATGCGGCATCGGCCGCGGGGGCGCTCCCCGGTTCGCTGGTTGGTTCGGCTTCGTCTGTGCTGGTAGCGGGCTGGTCGGCGACGGCGACCGCCGCGACGCCGTCTTCGGACGCCTGGTCGGCAGCTGAGGCGATGGCCTCCGGCTCCGGCGTCGTCCCGCCCTGCTGTTCTTCGGTCAAGGGATTGGTCACTCCTGGTTGTGGATTCGCGCCCGAGAATCACGAACGGCCTGAGCGACGCTCAAGCCGGCTTCGAAACGCTCAAGTGGTCCGTGGTGATCGACTCCGCGGTCCGCTCCTTCGTGCGTCGAATGGGCTCGTATGTCGCTCGTGCACTGTCCATGCCCCTTGGGGCCGGGAGAGTCTAGCACACGCCTTCCGACGGCTACAATCGCCGCGCCGTGCCCGAATTGCCCGATCTGACCGTGGTCGCCGACGCCCTCCATGCCGCCCTGGCTGGACGCCCGATCGGCTCGGCGAGCGCGCCCGGCCCACTCGCGGTTCGTGGGACGCCGGCGGAGCTCGAGGCGCTCGTCTCGCAGCGGGTCGGATCGATCCGCCGGCGCGGCAAGTTCCTGCTCATCGACCTCGAACGCGACGAGATCGCCTGCAATCCGATGCTGACCGGCCGCTTCCAGCTCGCCGCACCAGGCGACAAGCTGCCCGCGAAGACCGCATTCGTGCTCGGCTTCGGTTCGCGGGAGGCCGGCCCGAGCGATGCCGCGGCGTGGACGGCAGGTGCGGCGTGGCTGCCCGCCGACGACGCCCGACCCGAACTTCGCTATCGAGACCCGACCCAGATGGGCAAGATCTACCTGCGCCCTGCCGGGGTCGATCGCGTGGTCCCTGGGCTCGGTGAGCCGGACCAGGCGCCCGACGCCGACGATCCCGGCCTGACGCTCGAGGTATGGCGGGACCGGATCCGGCGCCACCCTGGCGAGCTCAAGAACCTCCTCCGCAACCAGTCCTTCGTGGCCGGGATCGGCAACGCGTACAGCGACGAGATCCTCCACGCGGCCCGCCTTCTCCCGTTCCGCAAACGGGCGAGCCTGGCGGCCGAGGAGGTCGACGCGCTGTATGTGGCTACGCGCGCGACCCTTGCAAACGCGATCGAGATCCTGCGCGAACGCGTCCCGCCGACCTTCGAGCGGCAGGTCCGCGATTTCCTCGCTGTCCACGACAAGGGCGGCCAGTCGTGCCCCCGCTGCGGGACGCGGATCACCGAGGTCAAGGCGGGCGGGTTCATCACCTCGTTCTGCCGCGGTTGCCAGCGCTGAAGGCGTATCCCGGCTAGCTCCCACCCGTCGATCAGGGGATCTTGAGGATCTGCCCGACATGGAGATTCGCCGAGACCGGGAACCCGTTGAGCTTCGCGATCGCCCTCGGCGTCGTCCGGTACTTCGCAGCGATCCCGATGAGCGTGTCGCCCGACTTGACCTTGTACGTCCGCGTCGCCGGCGCGGACGGACGGGCCGTGGCGGGCGGTGCGGATGCGGCGCGACTGGCGACGGGCGTCGCCGACGGTTGACTCGTGGGCGCCGCGCTCTTGACAGCGGTGCTGGCCACGGTCGTCGCGCGCGGGGTCGGCGACGCGCCGGTGACGCCGGCCAGGTCGTTGCCGCCCGTCAGCCGGGCGAACAGGATGGCGATGAAGGCGATGGCCAGCAGGCCGATGAGGAGGGCCTGGCTGGTCGATCGATCCGATCGAAGGGCCGGCAGCGCGACCGCCATCCGACCATGGTCGAGCACGAGCGGCGTGATCCGGGACAGCGGCCGGGGCAGGGCGGCCGCGGGGCCCTGGGCGAGCGGTCGCGCGGCGCGAGCGGCCTCATAGGTGGCACAGGTGAGGTGATCGGCGGTCAGACACAATCGTCGTTGCTTCTCGGCGGCCAGCTGGGCGGGCGGCGTCACCGCGCCGCAGCGATGCTCGCGGGTGGCTGTCGAACTCCGCCACGCGCCGTCGGCGGCCGCCAGGTAGGGACAGATCCGGGCGATGGTCCGGTCGACTCCGGGGTCGTCCACGACGGGCTGCGAGGGGCGCGTCTCCGGGTCGACCGCGGTCATGTCAAAGAGGATAGCGGGGACCGGCCGAGCCGGTCGGCGGCCTGTCCGGCGTCAGCACCGATAGCCCGGGAACGCAAAAATCCCGGCGACGACCTATTTTCCCGAAAGGCTGCCCTCTCAGTATCTTCGGCGCTGGAGAGCTTAACTGCCGTGTTCGGGATGGGAACGGGTGTGGCCTCTCCGCTAGAATCACCGGGATTCTTCGCGTCTGGATGGTCTCGGCAGCGGCTCGACGCTCGGTCGCGATGACCGCGCGGGGCGCCGGATGATCTTCGATGTTCGAGTAGTCAGTGGATCTGATCACGATCCTTCCAGCCACCGACCCCTGGTCAGTTGCTGAAGAGGTCAAGCCCTCGACCGTTAGTACCGCTCAGCTTCATCCGTCACCGGACTTCCACATGCGGCCTATCAAACAGGTG
>JBBQDL010000055.1:0-16417 GCA_038319665.1 Candidatus Limnocylindrales bacterium | reverse complement strand
TTCCATCGCGCCGCGCCGATCGTCCGGCAGGGCGGCGAGGTAGTCGTCCACGCCGGTCGATGTGGCCATGCAGGGCTCCTCCTCGGCTAGACGACGGGCAGCTGTCGGCCGGCCGGCGCCGACGCGAGCCGCGCTGCCAGGACCTCGCTGATATCCATGGCGGTGACCGTTGTCCCGCCTTCGGCCGCCGCGAGACCGTCGCTCATCATCACCATGCAGAACGGACACGAGGTGGCGACCGTTTCGGCGCCGGTCGCCAGGACCTGGCACGTCCGGTTCTCGTTGATGCGTGTCCCGCGGGTCTCCTCCATCCACATCCGACCGCCGCCGGCGCCGCAACAGAACGTGTCCTTGCCCGACTTCTCCATCTCGGTGATCGAGACCCCCGCGGCACCCAGCACGTCCCGTGGCGCGGCGATCACGTTGTTGTAGCGGGCGAGATAGCACGAGTCGTGGACGGTGACGCTGCCGGGCCGATGGTCGCCGGTCTCGGACTCGGCGTCTTCCGGCAGGGTCGCGAGCCGGCCAGACGACACCAGCCCGGCGAGATAGGTCGAATGATGGACGATCTTGTAGTTGCCGCCCAGCTGCCCGTACTCGTTGCCGATCGTATTGAAGCAATGCGGGCAGGCGGTCACGATCGTCCGCTCGCCCATCCCGTAGCGGTCGAGGGTCTCCACGTTGCCACTCGCCAGGATCTGGAAGACGTAGTCGTTGCCCATCCGCCGCGCCGGGTCGCCGGTGCACGACTCCTCCTGACCGAGGATCGCGAAGCGGACGCCCGCAGCGTGGAGGCAGGTGGCCACCGCCCGCGCGACCTTCTGGTTGCGAGTGTCGAACGCCGCCGCACAGCCGACCCAGTACAGGACGTCGAGCTCATCGAGCCGATCCTCCGCCGCCATCTGGGCGACGGTGGGGACCTCGAACGCGAGCGGCTTCGTCCATTCGAGCCGCGAGGATGCGGGCTGACCCCAAGGGTTGCCCTGGTTCTCCATGGAGCGGAAGGCGTTCGTCAATTCGGCCGGGAAGCGGCTCTCCTCGAGGACCAGGTTCCGCCGCAGCCCGACGATCTTGTCGACGTGCTCGATGAGGACCGGGCAGGCCTCGACGCACGCACCGCAAGTCACGCAATCCCAGACCGCGTCGTATGGGATCGCGTCATCGACGATCGGCTTGGCAAGCTGCCTGGCCGAGACGGTGGTGTCGTCGAGGCCGTACGTCTCGCGCACGATCGGCGAGTTCGGGATGATGTCGAGACCCCGCTCGGCATTCACCGACATGTGGCGGATGCCCATGATCAGTTCCTTGGGGTTGAGCGGCTTGCCGGTGTTGTAGGCCGGACAGGCCTCCTGGCATCGGCCGCATTCGGTGCAGGTGAAGCCATCGAGCAGGTCCTTCCAGCCGAGGTCCTGGAGGGTCTTCAGTCCGAACGTCGCGTTCTCGTCCTCGAGATCGAGCTTGGGCAGCTCACCGCGCGGCGCCAGCTTGCGGAAATAGATGTTCGGGAAGGCCATCGCGATGTGCAGGTGCTTGCTGAATGGCAGGTAGCACAGGAACGCGGCGACCAGCGCGATGTGACCCCACCACAGGACGGCGAAGACCGCCTCGAGGAAGGACCCCGGCAACGACCGCAGCGGGATCGCGAACGCATTCGAGATGAACGCACCTGGGATGTCGCCGTGGGCCGTGACCTGGAAGAACTGGGCGAAGAGCTCCGTTGCGACGACCCCGCCGATCATGCCGAGGATGAGCAGCGCGTCCCGGTTGAGCGTCAGGCGCGCTGGCTTGAGGACGAGCCGCCGGTAGTAGGCCCAGCCGATCGAGACGAGGACGATCACCGCGACCACGTTCTGCATCGCACTGATGGCAGCCCAGAGGAGACCATCCACCGGGATCTTGAGGACCGTCTGGATGATCCCGCCGGTCACGATGTCAGCCGTGCCGATCGTCAGCAGCACGAAGCCCCAGAAGATGCCGGCGTGCATCAGGCCCGCCTTCGCATCCTTGAACATCCTGGTCTGCAGGAACGCGTACTCGACGAGACCGACCACCCGCGCCGGGACGTTCGCGAACGGCCGCGACGGCCGGGCGACCGCGAAGACCCGCAGGTGCCGCGCCATCACGAGGACGAAGAAGAGCGCAGCGCCCCAGAAGACCGGGAACACGAGAGGGTAGGCCGGCACCTCGGCGAAGGCCGGGAACATCAGCGGTCGGTGCCTCCGTCGTCGGGGGTGGCGGCTGCGATCGCGTGATCGTACGGCCCCGCGAGGGTGTCGAGGGCGTGATCCAGCACAGGGACGATCGCCTCGAGCGATTCGAGGGCGCCTTTCGGGCTGCCGGGCAGGTTGACGATCAGGGATCCCTCCCTGACGCCGACGACGCCGCGGGACAGGTCGGCGAGCGGGGTGGTGGCACGCCCGGCGGCGCGCATCGCCTCGGCGAGCCCCGGCACCTCGTAATCGATGGCAGCGAGCGTGGCCTGCGGGGTGACATCGCGGGGCGTCAGTCCGGTGCCCCCGGTGGTCACGACCAGGGCGTGGCCGGCGGCGCCGTCGACCAGGGCCGCTTCGATCTCCCACTCCTCATCCGGCACGAGCCGGCGCTCCACGGCGAATCCGAGCTCCGTGAGTCGCGCCTCGACCCGCGCGCCCGATTCGTCCTCGCGGACGCCGGCAGTGACGCCATCGCTGGCGGTGATCACGAGAGCGGTACGTGCGGGCCGGTCCGTCACGCGACGGTCACCCGTTGCCCTTGCGCTTCGACCCCACCCGACCCGCGACCCGTGCGCCCGGCCGCGGGCGCGCGTAGCCCGGCGTCGCGTCGGCGAACGGATCGTGGCGGACCCACGTCCCACTCTTGCCGCCGGTCTTGGAGACGAGGCGAACGCTGCGGATCTCGACACCGCGTTCGACGCCCTTGACCATGTCGTAGATGGTCAACGCGGCCACGGATGCGGCGGTCATCGCTTCCATCTCGACCCCGGTCTGGCCAGTCGTCGCGGCCTCGGCGCGGATGCGCAGGACGCCGGCGGCACGGTCCGGCGTGATCGCCACGACCAGGTCTGTCAGCGCGAGCGGATGGCAGAGCGGGATCAGGTCGCTGGTGCGCTTGCCGCCCATCACGCCCGCCAGCTCCGCGACGCCCAGCACGTCCCCCTTCGTCCCGCCGCCGTCGATCACCAGGCTCATCGTCTCCTGCGAGACGGCGACGGCAGCCTCGGCGATGGCGCGTCGGGCGGTCATCGGCTTGTCCGAAACATCGACCATCCGCGGCCGGCCCGCCCGGTCGAGGTGGGAGAGTCGACGCCGCTCGGCGCGCGGTTGCGGTCTCGATTCCATCGGGTCCTCCGGGTTGGGGCGATCAGTCGGGCCGCATCATCATGCGCGGTCGAGCCACAACAGCGCGACTTCGGCGCCCGCGGGCAGCGCGTCGTCGGCTTCGAGGATCACCGCCAGGGCATCGGCGGCGGCAAGGGCCGAGATCACATGACTTCCCTGCCCGCCCGCCAGCCGAACGTGGACGCGACCACGCTCGTCGCGGACCGGGGCGCCCGTGGCGTCCCGCTCGGCCGCTACGCGCAGGAAAGCCCGCCGCCCGTGGCCCTTGGTCACCGCCTCGTCGAGGACCGCCCGATCCAGCGGCCGCAGGAGATCGTGCCGTCCGGCGAGGGCGCGGATCGCGGGGCGCACGAAGAGCTCGAAGGTGACCGCGGACGAGACCGGGTTGCCCGGGAGCCCGAAGAGGAGGATGGGCGCTCCCCCGCCCGGCCGGTCCGCGACACCGAAGGCGAAGGGCTTGCCCGGCTGCACGGCGACGCGCCAGAGGTCGATGCGCCCGATCGATTCGATGGCGGTCTTGACGACGTCATACGGCCCCACCGAGACGCCGCCCGCGACGATCATTGCGTCGATCCCACGGTCGAGCCCGCCGCGCAGGCGCGCCATAACGTCGTCGAGCGCATCGCTGGCGATCCCGAGGTCGATGGCCTCGCCGCCCGCGGCGGTCACCAGCGCCCGGAGGCCGGGCCCATTCGCATCGGGGATCCCGGCCTCGCCGAGGGGCTGCCCGGGCGCCCGGACCTCGTCGCCCGTGGCGAGGACCGCAACGCGCGGACGGCGATGGACACCGAGGCCCTCGACGCCGGCACCCGCGATGAGGGCGACGACCGCCGCGGTGATCGGCGCGCCGGGCGGCAGGAGCGTCGCGCCGGCCTTGAGGTCGCTCCCGGCGGCGCGGACGGATCCCCCGGGCGGCACGGCTTCGTGGACGAGACAGGCCGTGGGGACCGGACCCGTCGCTTCACGCCCGCGAGAGCCGGGCCGATGGTCCGCGTCGAGCGGAGTCGTGGCCTCGACCGGGACGACCGCATCCGCTCCATCGGGGAGGCGCGCGCCGGTGGCGATGCGAGCTGCCGTTCCGGGCGACACCGTGACGGCTGGCGCCGCTCCGGCGGCGATGTCGCCGATGACGCGCAATTCGACTGGCCCGGTTTCGGTCGCCACCGTCGTGTCCGCGGCCCGGATCGCATAGCCGTCCATGGCCGAGTTGGCCCACGGTGGCAGCGACACTCTCGCGGTCACGGCCTCGGCGGTGATCCGCCCGAGTGCGTCCGCGGTCGCGATCCGCTCCGAGGCGACCGGCTCGGCCACCGCCAGCACCGCGTCGAGCGCCGCCTCGACGCTGAGCAATCCGGGGGCCGCTGGCGCGGTCACGCCCCGGGCTCCGGAATGGCCGCGAGGTCCCGCGCCGGCTGGTTGGCGACCATTCGCCGCGAACGGCGACCGGCGAGGAACGCCAGGGCCAATGCCAGCGCGATGATGACGGCCCCGACGGCCATCGCGGTCTCGTCCCAGAACGGGAACGGGAAGAGCTGGACCAGCCGATCGGTCCGTGGGTCGAAGTCGTACGAGCCGGCCGGGAAGAAGATCTCGTGGAACGTCTCGAAGAGCTGGTCGAAGGCCACGACCGCGACCGCCCCGAGCACGGCGACGCCGACGGTCAGACCGAGCGCCCCGCGCCGGACCGCCCGCCAGGTCCGCGAACGGTCCGGGCGACGGGTCGCGGCGATGAGGATCAGCGCCGAGATCGCGGCGAGGACCCAGAGCCCGCGGAAGACGGTCCGGACGTCATTCATGTGGGCGCGCTCGCGCTCGTTGAGCACGGGCTGGGCCTTCACCTCGACCGCGAAGCTGCCGCCGAGCACGAGGTCCGACAGGATGGCATCGGTCGCGGCGCTGAGCTCCGAGGTCGTGTAGCCGGTCCATGTCGCGGCCTGCGCTCGACCCTGCTCGAATGCGACCCAGCCTGGGGTCAGGAAGGGCACGATCGCGACCGTGATGAGGAGGATCGCGACCGCGAGAGCGATCACGACGGAGGCGACCCGGGCGCCGATGACTTTCACCCGGCCATCCTAGCCCGGATGGTCGGCCTCACTCGTCCTCGAGCGTCCTCGCCTGGTCCCACCAGCCTTCGACCGTCAGATCGCTCGGCTGCTCCATCCCGAGCTCGTGGGCCGCGCGCCCGACGCGCTCCCGGAACGCCTCGAGGTCGAGGTCCAGCATGTCACGTAATCCCTCGATCCCGGCCTGGATCATGAGCTGGTGCTCGTCCGGTCCGAAGCTCGCGAGGTTGAGCATGAGCGCCTCGTCACGCCACATCAGGACGTCGGTCGTGTCCGCGTTGACCTGATCGGCAAGGGTCTGGCGGCGGGTCGGCGTCTCGGACACCTCGATGAGCATCCCCGTGGTGAAGATGCCCTGCCGGTCAAGCCTCGTCAGGTGGACCGGCTCGATGCGGGTCAGTTCGTCGATCGGTGGCATGCCGGGATGATGCCACGGTCAACCGGGCGCGGTCCTGAGGATCCGACGGCGCAACTCGGCGATAAGGGCCTCGGCCCGCTCGAGTTGCTCCGGGCGGATGAAGACCGTGATCACGCGTCCATCGGATTCGATGATGACCCGTCGCCTGGCGGGTCCGACGCGCACGGCAAGGCCGCGACCGATCCAGAACGTACGGAACCGGGTCTTCGGGCGAAAGTTGGCGCCGTCACGAACGACCACGAGACGCCGTTGGGTCAGGACCATCGCGCAGCCGACGGCGGGTGCGACGAGTTGCACGTTCTCGGGCGGTTCGAGGACGCCGGCGAGGGCCGCTCGGGCATCCTCGGTCAAAAGGTCCTTCCATGACGATCCCCCCGTTGGCAAACGGGACATTCGATCTCGCGGGAGGGTCTGGCGCGCGCTCCAGCCGTCGATAGTCTATCCGCCGGCGATCAGTCGGCGTTCGGGTGCAACGCATCCGACATGACGAAGGGCCCTGCCGATGTCGGCGGTCGGGTCGGGCGCCTCTAGGCTCGACGCAGCCACGGATCACGCTCAGTGAGGAGATCGGATGCCAGCCAAGAAACGCGAATTGCTCGACACGGGGACCGACAAGCGGTATATCCGCCGCGATGATCGGGGCCGCTTCACGAAGGATCAGGTCGACGTCGGGAAGTCCCTCGCCGATGATCGCCGACAACACTCCAAGACCGTTTCGAAGCCCGGCCAGGGCAACACGGGCGACCGCGCCAGGAAGTCCTAGTCGATCAACGTGACGATCGGTCGGCCACCGGTCGCAGGTGGGTGGTGACGCCATAGATCTCGCCCGTCCCTGGGTCGCGCCGGGGCGCGACCACCAGGCGTCGCGGACCATCGGCCGTCTGGACCTGGCAGGCGCCCGGCCTGCCGGTCGCGTACACGAGGTCCATCAACTCGAACGCCTTGGGTGGGAGCCCGAGGAGCGCCTCTCGCGCCGGTTGCCCGACGACGCTCCGCCCGAACGCGGCGATGAACGCCGCATTGCCATGCATGATCATGTGGCCTGCCCCGTAGTGGAACGCCGCGGGCGAGGGTTCAGCGACGGGCGGGCGTTCGGACTCCGCCCCCATCACGAGCCTCCCTCCAGGTCGAGGACGCTCGACGCGAACCCGGTCAGCGCCACATCCTCGAGCGGCGGGTTGATCAGGCCGGCCCGCGCGTCACGGAATGAGCGCTCGAGCGGGCCGGTCAGGAAGCCAGGCCCGCCGGCGATCCGCAGCGCCTGGTCGGTGGCGGACACGGCTGCGCGCGTGGCGACGAGCTTGGCGAGCGCGATATCGGCCGTGACCTCGGCCATCGCAGGCCGATCACCGGCCATCGCCGCCCCGTCCCATCGCCGCGCGACATCGAGGACGACGATCCGCGCCGCCCGGAGGTCGGCATCCAGCCGGCCCAGCCGCAACTGGACGCTCGGCACCTCCGCGACGGAGATCGAACCATCACCCGGGCGGCGGTCGAGGGCCCAGCGCGCCACCCGGGTCCGGGCGCCCTCCCCCACGCCGAGGTAGGTCGCCGCGATCGCGATCCCGAACCATGCGCCGGGCGCCGTCCCACGCGGGTCGGGGTCACTGACCGGGCGCCGCACGAGGAGCGCGTCCGGCGGGACTCGAACGCCGTCGAGCCGCAACCGACCCGAGGCCGAGCCGCGCATCCCCATCGCCTCGAACCCGGGCAGGCGTTGGACGCCCTCAGATTCGAGATCCACCAGCCAG
This sequence comes from Candidatus Limnocylindrales bacterium, assembly GCA_038319665.1. GTDB lineage: Bacteria > Chloroflexota > Limnocylindria > Limnocylindrales > CSP1-4 > SPCO01. Next base: position 8,847 of record JBBQDL010000055.1, on the reverse strand, counting down.
ACGCCGACCTCGACCGGGTCGGACCCGTCAACGCGCGCCGACACGAACGCGTGGGTCAGGTTCGGAAGCCAGGTGGTCCAGGTCTTCTCCCCGGTAAGCCGCGAGCTGCCGTCCGCGTCCGCCACCGCGGTCGTGCCCGGGATCGCGCCACGGGCCGGCGAGCCGCCGCCCTCCTCGGTGGCCGCGTTGTTGAGGAGCGCGCCGTCGCCGACGACCGAGCGAAAGACGCGCTCTCGGAGGCCGTCCGGAACGCGCACCGAATCGACCAGCGCCCCCACGACATGGACCTGCATCGCGAACCCGAGCGCCGTCGAGCCGTCGAGCGCTCCGAGTGCCATCAGGACCTCGGCCGACTCGGCCATCCGTGCCCCAAGCCCGCCGGCCGACGCCGGCACGACCAGCCGATGCAGCCCCGACCCGACGATCGCCGCGGCCACGCGCGGCTCGAAGGCGTCGCCGAGCTCCAGCGCGCCGAGGCGCTGGAGCGCGTCGGCCAAGGCGATTTCGATCGCCGTCATTTCGGGTTCCGTGTCCACGCCATCTGTTTGAGTGGCCGCCCAGCGCGGGAATCCTCGATCAGCGTCGACAGCCGGCGCTCGCGCGTCGAAGCCTGTTTGGCGGTCGTGACCCAATGGGTCGCGACGCGTCGATACGAGGGCGGCCGTCGCTCCCAGTCGGACCAGGCGGCTCGGTCGGCCTGGAACCGCGCGAGGTCGTCGTCGCTGAAGGTGCTGGGCGGCTGCTCATGCGAGTAGATCCCAGTGTTCGCGTCCGTCCGCGCCGCGAAGGCCGCCAGCCCGGCCGGTCGCATGCGGCCCTGCTCGGTCAGCGTCGCGACCTTGGCGACGTTGATGGCGCTCCAGGTGCTGCCCCTCCTGCGCGGCGTGAGGCGTTGGACGCTGACCTCCTCATCGAGGCTCTTGCGGACGCCATCGATCCAGCCGACACACAACGCTTCGTCGACCACCTGCGGCCAGTCGACGCTCGGGCGACCGCTGGCCTTCTTGTAGTAGCCGAGCCAGAGCTCCCCAGCCGTGGCGTGGTTGGCGTCGAACCAGTCGCGCAACTCTGCCGATGTCGCGAAGAACCGGACGTCGTGCGGCTCCATGCTCACCATGCGGCTGACGCCTCACGCAGGAGCATCCACGCTCGCTCCAGGTGGCGGGACTCGGTTCGTAGGTTGCCGATCGAGACCCGGATCGTGAACCGCCCCGCCAGTCTCGTGTGCGACAGGAACACCTCACCGGTCCGGTTGACGGCGTCCATGATCGCCGCGTTCGCCTCGTCCAGTCCCGGCTCGTCGAGATCGCGGCCGGCCGGGTGCCAACGGAGGCAGACGGTCGAGAACGGAACGGGCGCCAATCGCTCCCAGTCGGGGTCGTCGTCGACCCAGCCGGCGAACGTCTCGGCCATCGCGAGATGCGTGGCGATCCGCTGGCGCAGCCCGTCGAGACCGAACCAGCGCAGGAGGATCCACAGCTTGAGCGCCCGGAAGCGGCGGCCGAGTTGCGGTGTGTACTCGTTGTAGTCGCGGACCGGCGCGCCGCGATCGAGCGTGCGCAGGTACTCCGGGACGAGGCTGAACGCGGCGCGGAGCCTATCCATCCGGCGAGTCAGGAGCAACGACGCATCGAGGGGGGTGAACAGCCACTTGTGCGGATTGACGACGATCGAATCGGCACGCTCCCAGCCCTCGAAGGCTCCGCGGCGGTCGGGCAGCATGGCGACGGGACCCGCGTAGGCCGAATCGACATGTAGCCACAGTCGCTCGCGCTCGGCGATCTCAGCGATCGCGGCGATGGGGTCGACCGAGGTGGACGAGGTCGTCCCGACGGTGGCGACGATCGCGATCGGGCGCAAGCCCGCGGCACGGTCGGCCGCGATCGATCCGGCCAGCGAGCTCGGCAGCATCTCGAATCGCTCGTTGACCGGGGTGCGCACCAGCGACGCCCGGCCCAGGCCGAGGGTCATGCACGCCTTTTCGATCGACGAATGCCCTTCGGTCGAGGCATAGACGCGCAATCCGACACCGAGATCGTCGCGGCCCACGAGGCCCCGCGCCGATGCGTCGGTGCCGGCGGCCTCGCGGGCGGCGGCGAGGGCGATCAGCGTCGAGGTCGATGCCGTATCGGTCAGCAGACCGTCGAAGGTCGCCGGCAGGCCCAGCGCCCGGCGGAGCCAGTCGACGACCACTTCCTCGAGTTCCGTGCCGATCGGCGACGTCCGCCACAGCATCGGGTTCTGACCGAGGGTCGCGGTGAGCATCTCGCCGAGGATGCCAGGGCCGGACGCGGTCGTCGCGAAATACGCCAGGAAGCCCGGGTGCTGCCAATGCGTGGCGTTGGGTTCGATCAGCGCCTGGTAGTCCGCCAGGATCGACTCGAGCGTCTCGGGGGCCTCGGGCGCGTCGGTCGGGAAGAGCGGCCGGAGCGAACCTGGCTCGATGGGTGGGAAGACGGCGCGCGATCCGACACCTTCGAGGTAGTCGGCCATGACGTCGACGACGGCATGAGCCGCGGCCCGGAAGGTCGCCGGGTCCATGTCGAGCGACGGGGCGCCGCGGTCCTCCGGGGCCATCGTCAGACCGACTCGCCGGCCTTGATCAGGAGGTTCGTGAGTTGATCGCCGGCGACGGCCAGGATCCCCAGCGGCAGCAGGACAACGACGATGATCACGAGGACGAGGCAGCCGACCAGTGCCGCGCCAGATCCGCCGGGTGCCGGCTGCGCGACGACGGACCGGGCCCACCGGTCGTGCAAGCCTTGCCGAAGGGGGTGCATGGCGGCCGATAACAGCAGGGCCACGAACCAGGCGAGCTCGATCAACCCCACGTAGCGACCGAGTCCCGGGACGAGGGCCAGGATCGAGAGCGTGCCCGAAAGGGCGAGCCAACGCAGCAGCGCGTCGTTGAGCGACAACGTGCCGGCGCTGGCAGCGCCGAGGACGCGCAGCCTGAGCAGGCGCATCCCCATCGTCCCCTGCCACCCGCTCGTCCACAAGCCGACGAAGTACACGAAGTCGATGGCGATGAGGCCGACGCTCACGATGAGCGCCACGGTCTCGTTGCGATCGTCGCTGTACAGACCGAGCAGACCGAAGATCGCGAGGTTGAACGATCCGAGGAAGAAGGCGTCGATGCCGTAGGCGACGGCCCGCGAGAAGACGCCGGCGATGACGAGTCCCTCTGTCACCGACGCGGCGGGTCGCGTTGGCGGCGACGCCCAGGCCACCGACGGCGTGTCGGATGCCCCGGGCGGCTGGCCAGCGCCGGGGAGGCCCACAGGGGCCGCGGAGATGATGCCCGTCGGCGGCGATGGCGGAGCCGCGGGCCCGGTCGGCGTCTGGGTCGAGGGCGTGGGTTCCAGCGGAACGCGGGCAGTGGCGGCGTCCGGTTCCGGCGCAGCCGGATCCGACGGCGATGCGGACGGCTCGGGCGGTGGCTCCCCGCCGGGCGTCTGCCAGCTCATCTGATTCCTCTCGTAGCGGTCCGGCCAATCGTAACGGTCCGCTACGGGCGCATGACCCGCCCAGTCAACCGGTCGGCCGACAGACCGGGCAGAGTTCCCCGCCACACCGGGCGATGACCGAACCGAAGGTGAGTTGCGCTGGCGCTCTCCGCGCTGCCGGAAGCCTTGCGACCGCGTCGCGGTGCCCGTTCAAAGCGAAACCCCGCTCGTCGGAGGTGACGAGCGGGGTGAGGAGACGTTCGAGTGCGAGTTACCGCTTGCCCGGGTCGGCTGGCTTCCCCGGCTCCACGGGCTTGCCCGCGCCCGCCGGCCTGTGCGCGGCCGCCACGGTCTGTCCGTGATTCGCCTTTGCCACGGCAGAGACATCTGCACCGTGGTTGGTCGCCGGCGTCGCGTCAGCTACCTTCGCGACAGCGGAGACAACGGCCCCATGGTTGCCCGTTGGCGCGTCGGCCGTCACCGCGTCAGTCGCCTGGACGGTGGCTGCCACGTGGACGGTCACGGTATTGCCTGAGGGCGCGCCGGGTTCGGTCGGCCGGGCGGGAACGGTCTTCCCCGAATGGCTGGCGGCATTCGCCAACCCGGGCGCTGCCGCAGACGGAAGGGCCGCGAAGCCCAGGACGGTGCCGGCCGAAACGACGACCGCGCCGATGGCAAGGGGTACGCTTTTGAGTCGGGTCATGAGCAAGGTTTCCTCGTTCCGTGGTTTGGGGGTCTTGCAGGCTTAACGACCGGGGCCGTCGAGTCGTTAGGACCTGGCTCCCTCGAGCACGCGAGTTAACGGTTCTTATCGCTCCGCGACGGTCGCTTTTCGGAAAGCCCCGACTAGCGAGCCCGCGACGCCAACAGACCGCCCGATCCCTCTCGACCAAGGATCGCGGCAACGAGGAGGGCCGCGACCGCGTCGGCCCACCACAGGCCGGCCGCTTGCGACGCGATCAGACTGATCAGGCCGATCAGGCCCAGGAGTGCCGCGACCGCCGTCAGGATGGCGTCCAGCCGGAGCGCCGCGCTGTCGAGTGTCCGGGCGACGATGTACTTCGCACGTGCGAGGCCGGGGAGGACGATCACCGACGCGACGAGGATCGTCGTGCCCGTCGGCGATGCCCCCGGCTGCGATTGTGATGCGAGCCCTCGGATCGCTCCGGCGACGAGATAGACCGCGAGGATGATGAGGATGGACCCGACGACCCGCTCGGCTGCCTTCTCGACCACCGTGGCTCGCTCCGGCTGGCCCGACTCGATCCGAAATCGGAAGACGAGGGCCACCGAAGCGGCGGCATCGATGAGCGCATCCACACCGAAGCCGAGGAGCGATAGAGCGTTGGTCGTCAGCGCCACGTAGGCGGCGACCAGACCGACGACGCCACTGAAGGCGATGCTGAACGCGGAGAGCCACACGGCCCGACGAAGGGCCCGTGCACGCGGGCGCACCAGGTCGTCAGTCTCCATCCGGCCATGGTAGACAGACTCGGCGCCCGATCGCCCGCCGTGCCAGTCAGGGCTGGGTGCCTAGCGCCCGCTGCGCACCGCCGCCAAGGCAATGGGCGCGGGCGCAACGTCGCGACGTCGCCGGTCAAGGCTGGTGATCTGTCGCCATCGCGAGCAGCGCGCGAAGCGCCGCAACTGGCGTCGCGGCGCGCGACTGGACTTCAGCGCCGTGCGGAGTCAGGGCGACGGCGATCCAGTCTTCGGATCGCTGCTCGGCGTCCAACCCTGTGGAGGCGCACCGCAGACTGTCGACCGTCCAGCCCGCCGGCATGCCAGCCTGAACCTCACGCCAGACAGGGCTGATGTCGACGTCGTCGCTCGTCACCCGGCGATTGTCGCACCACGACAACCTGAAATGATGCAGGTATCTGACGCTCGGTCAGCGCAGCGACGAGCCTACGAGGACGCCGATCCCATAGGTGATGGACGCCGCGGCGGCCCCGAACGCGAGCTGTCGGAGGCCGGAGCGGATCGGGTTGACGCCGGTGTGTCTGGTGATGCCCACCCCGAGCGCGAAGATCGCCACGCCGCTGAGCGTCGCTGCGGCGATCAGGGCGGTCTCGCCACCCGTCAGCAGGAAGGGCAGCAACGGGACGAAGGCGCCAGTGGCGAACAAGGCCAGCGAGGTCACCGCGGCGACCCAGGGCGAACCACCAAGTTCATGGGGATCGAACCCCAGCTCCTCCCTGGCCATCGTGTCGAGCGCCAGTTTCGGGTCGCTCCTGACCATTGTTCCGCAAGCTCGGCGGCCATGGGCGCCGGGATGCCCTTGCGTTCGTAGATGGCGCGCAATTCGACGACCTCGGAATCCGGCGAGGCCGCCAGCTGGGCCGCCTCGATGACGAGTTCGTTCGCGAGAAGCTCACGCGCGTTCTGGACCGACAGGTACTCACCCAGCGCCATCGATAGTGACCCCGCCACGAGGCCCGCCAAGCCCGCGACGACGATCGCCTGATGCGGTGCGCCGGCCCCCGCCACGCCGGCGACGAGGCTCAGGTTGGAGACCAGGCCGTCGGTCGAGCCGAGGACGCCGGCCCGCAAGGCGTTGCCGTGCCGGGCGCGACTTGGCTCAGGTGCCGGAAGGACCTGACCTTCGGGTTCGATCGGCGCTGTGATCGTCATGGGGTCGGTCATGTCTCCAGCGGTCGTGGTGAGGCCCCGGGCCGGAAAACCCGGAACGGGGCCCATTCACGCTCGGAAATTGGTCGGGGCGGCCGGATTTGAACCGACGACCACCAGTCCCCCAGACTGGTGCGCTACCAGACTGCGCCACGCCCCGACGAACCCGGAGTTTAGCACCGGGTCGGCGCGATACGACGAAGGCCGCCCGGCATACGTCGCGTTCCACGCCAGACTGGGCCTGACAGGCACCACGGACGGATCGAACGCGATCAAACGCCCTCCATTCGCATCCGTCGTTGGCTTTTCGGGGTCCTGGAGGCACCGATCCGTTTCGAGGAGTCCCAGACGGGTCCTTCAGGTTCTGCGTGGGGACTCACAGGCGCCAAGGCAGGGTGGCCGGCAAGCCGGGTCGGCAGCCTCAGACGTGGCGGCCGCGCCTCATTCCGGGTCGGTGGCGTCCAGCCGAGCCTTCCAGCGGCCGTAGTCGGCGAGTTCATCCTTGGGCTCGCGGGCGAGGAGATCGACCAGGCAGCGCTGGACGCTCTTGCCTTCGAAGAGCGCGCGTTCGACCTCGCGGGCGATCGGCATCTCGACGCCAAGGCGATCGGCCAGGGCGAGCGCCGCGCGGACGGTATACGCGCCCTCGGCGGTACCGGGCAAGGTCACCTCGATCTCCGCCCAGGTGCGACCCTTCGCGAGCTCCTCGCCGAGCCGGTGGTTGCGCGACAGGGTGGACCCGCACGTCGCGATGAGGTCGCCCATCCCCGCCAGGCCCGCAAAGGTTAGCGGGTTAGCGCCGGCGGCCATCCCCAACCGGGTCATCTCCGCAAGCCCGCGGGACAGCAACCCAGCCTTGCCGTTATCGCCGAAGCCGAGCCCGTCGGCGGCGCCGGCCGCGATCGCGACGACGTTCTTGAGGGCACCGCACAGCTCCACGCCGAGGATGTCCTCGTTGACGTAGAGCCGGAACCGACGGCGGCCCAGGCGGCCGATCACCCGTTCCGCGAGCTCCAGGTCGGCGGCCGCGACGACCGCCGACGCGGGCAGATTTCGTGCCACCTCGAGCGCGAGGTTCGGACCCGACAGCGCCGCCATCCGTTCGATCGGCACGTCCGCCGCCCCGGCGATGACCTGGCTCATCCGCAGCAGGGTGCCGCCCTCCAGACCCTTGACCACGGAGAGCAGGTCCGCCTGGGGCGACAGGTACCGCGCCAGCCCTTCGACGGTCGTCCGCAGGTGGGCCGACGGCGTCGCGAAGATGACGAGATCGGTCGCATCGGCGATCGCGGCGACATCGGCCGTGGCGACCACGGTCGGCGGCAGGTCGATCCCCGGCAATCGGCTCTCGTTGCGCCCCGTCTCGGCGATCCGGGCCGCCGTCGCCTGGGAGTGGCACACGAGCGTGACGGGCTCGGTCCGGGCGACGACCCGTGCCAACGTCGTCCCCCACGCCCCGGCACCGACGACCGCGACCCTCGGACCCGTCATCAGGACCTCAGCCCGGCTTGCGTGCCCGCCCGGCGGTCCCGCCGCGGCGCGGCCCCTTGCCGGAAGCCACCGGCGCGCTCCGCAACTTCTTGCGGCGCGGCAGCTTGACCGAGGTCCGATCGCGGAAGACGAGCCGGATCGGCGTGCCGTCGAAACCGAACTTGTCGCGCAGCCGGTTCTCGAGATAACGCCGATAGCTGAAGTGGACCGACGACGCGTCCGACGCGAAGAAGACGAAGGTCGGTGGCGCGACGGCGGCCTGGGTCGCATAGAAGAGCTTGGGTCGGTGGCCGCGGACCGGCGGCGGCGGTGTCCGCTCCGTGGCGGCGAGGAGGACGCGGTTCAGCTCCCCGGTCGAGATCCGCTTGCGGCGTTCGCCCCAGATGTCGATGGCGGTCTCCAGCACCCGCCCTACCCGCTGTCCGGTCTTGGCACTGATCGAGACGATCGGGGCGAAGTCGAGGAACGGGACCTCGGCCCGGATCCACTCGACGTACTGGTTGAAGGTCCGGTCGGTCTTCTCCTCGACGAGGTCCCACTTGTTGACCGCGATCACCAGGCCTTTGCCCTCTTCGATGATGTAGCCCGCGACGTGCGCGTCCTGCGCGGTCAGGCCCTCAACGGCATCGATGACGACGACGGCGATGTCGGCGCGCGCCAGCGCGTGCAGCGCTCGAAGCGTCGAATACTTCTCGGCGGCCGGGCCGGACGCGACCTTGCCGCGACGACGGATCCCGGCGGTATCGATGAGGACGACCTCGCTCCGACCCCACGCGAGCCGCGTATCGATCGCGTCGCGCGTCGTCCCGGGCACTTCCGAGACGATCGCCCGTTCCTCGCCGAGAAGCGCATTGAGCAGGCTCGACTTGCCGACGTTGGGTCGCCCGACGAAGGCGATCGCCGCGGGCTCGCCATCCTTCTCGGCGGCCATCGCGGCATCCCAGCGACGGGCTTCGGCATCGGTGGGATCGACGGCCGCGCCGTCCACCCCGTTGCCATTTGCGCCGCTGGCGTCGCCATCCGCGTCGCCCGCCTCCGGATCGCCGACGACGAACGGTTCGAGCCGGCCCGCTGCGACCTCGTCGGCCCACGCCTCGGCCCCCGCGTCGCGAGCCTTGCGGGCCAGCTCGGCCTCGCCCTCGGGCGGGAGCGCCCAGACGATCGCGTCGAGCAGGTCGCCCGTCCCGCGCCCGTGCGAGGCGGAGATCGCGTAGGTCTCCTCCCAGCCAAGAGCGTGGAATTCGGCGCCTTCGAGCTCGCGCTTCTCGTTGTCGGCCTT
>JBBQDL010000054.1:0-16541 GCA_038319665.1 Candidatus Limnocylindrales bacterium | reverse complement strand
GTGTACTCGTCGCGGGACTCGCTAATCAGGTGGCGGCGCGATGGGTCCTCGATGTAGTAGTCACTAGTACTTAGTGGCGTAGTAGAGCGTCATGCTGTACGCTCTGTGGATGCGCAAGACTGCCACCCCAATCGTGCTGTCGGAGGCTGAGCAGGAGACGCTCCGGTCCTGGTTGCGGGCCGGGACGAGCGAGCAGCGGATGGTCGAGCGGGCGCGGATCATCCTGGCCGCCGCCGAGGGCGTCGGCACGAACGAGATCGCCCGCGAGCTTGGGACCCGTGCCGCGCGGGTCGCGAAGTGGCGAACCCGCTTCGGCCGTGACCGGCTCACGGGGCTCGTCGACGCGCCCCGCCCGGGTGCCCGGGCGCGCTACGACGTGACGACCGAGCGGCGGATCCTCGCCGCCCTCGACGACGGCCCTCCAGCGGGCCACGCGACCTGGACCGGCTCGCTCCTCGCGGCCAGCCTCGGCGACGTGTCGGCCGACCACGTCTGGCGGACCCTGCGCCGCCACGGGATCAGCCTCCGACGGCGCCGGAGCTGGTGCATCAGCACCGATCTCGAGTTTGCGGCCAAGGCGGCCGACGTCGTCGGGCTGTACCTCGACCCGCCCGAGAATGCGCTCGTCATCTGCGTCGACGAGAAGCCCTCGATCCAGGCCCTCGAACGATCGCAAGGCTGGCTGCGGTTGCCCGACGGCCGGGCCCTCACCGGCTTCGCCCACGAGTACAAGCGCCACGGCACGACGACCCTCTTCGCCGCCCTCGAGGTGGCGAGCGGGCAGGTCCAGACCGGCCACTACGCGCGCCGCCGGCGGCGCGAGTTCCTCGACTTCATGAACGAGGTTCTGGCCGCCCATCCCGATCCGGAGCTCGAGATCCACGTCGTCCTCGACAACCTCAACACCCACAAGCCCAAGCACGATCGCTGGCTGACCCGCCACAAGAATGTCCACTTCCATTTCACCCCGACCCACGCCAGCTGGCTCAACCAGGTCGAGGTCTGGTTCAGCATCCTCAGCCGCCGCGCGCTGGTCGGGGCCAGCCATACCTCGCCGCGCCAGGTCCGAGGCGCCATCGACCGCTTCGTCGGCGTGTACAACGAGACCGCCACACCGTTCGAGTGGCAGCAACGGGAGGTACACCAGGTGAACCTTAGTCACCATTACGCTGCCTTACGCAACTAAGTACTAGTCAGCTGCTCGCCGGGGCCCAAACCACCGGGGGCCGAGGCCAGTTGTGATGTCGGTGACGCTGTTGACGGCAGCTCAAGGCACCAGATTGCCGATCGCGCTGCTTAGCTCCTAGGCGGTATTTCGAGCGGCCTTGGCCAACAGGGTGTTCGTAGCCCGACATCCCTCAGCGTTCGCGAATGTCACCTGTCTGATGCACTGCTACTCGCGAGGCCAGGTCAGTTAGGACCAGCTCGACCGACTTCACATGCCGAGAGATGACCCAGCCGCGTACGACACATTCGAAGGTCGAGTCGTGGAACAGAAGGACCAGGTGCCGGTAACCGGCGAACGGATCTTTCGGAGCTGACGGGTGGATGCGCTCGGTGGCACGGAGGTCTTCAATCCATCGACTTCCAGAGACCTCGGCGGCGCCGTAGTACGGAGGCGGGGCGCCAGTTCCCCGCCAGAGCCGGTGGCCGTGCTGCACCTCGTCGTTCGGGAAACCGAACGAAAATGCCAGGCACCCTCGCCATTCGATGAGACCTGTCTGGAACGATTCCCCGCCAACGGCGGCGAGCTCGAACGCCAGATAGGTGACTTCTTCGCCTGCGAGCACCACTGGGACAGGCGCGCCGGCTGACCAGCCGATACCAAGGTCCAGCGGCAGTACGGACTCAGCGTCCAATTGATCGCCTCGCAATGAGCACGCGAATGTCGCCCGAAGCGGCAGGGCGTCGACAGACGTTGGGTCCTAGATGGAGCGAGGGCGGATGCGCGGGTGGAGAGCGATGCCAAGACCGGCGAACCGCTCGGGGGGCCACTTCGTACGGCTCCAAGCGGCAGGCGTCTACCACCGAGGACAGCTGGACCGCCCCCTCGACGCCCGGCGCATCTCGCCGCGCGCGGACACGGTGGCGGCCACCCTCGCCCTGGTGCAGCGCCTCGTCGGGCACCTCCCCGACGACGGCCGGCTGCCACTGTTCGTGTTCCGCGCCGGCTACAATCCGATCGCGCTCGGCGCCGGACTGGCGGATACCCGGGCCGGCGTCCTGGTCCGGATCCGCGCCGGCTCTTCTATCCCGACCCCGCCCCGGCACCCCCGGCATGGTCGGCCGGCGTGATCGAGCTCAGCTTGCCGCCGACATCGCAGGCATAGGTCGTGGCCGTGGCGCCATGCCTCTACCTAGTCGTGACGAGCGGTGGCGGCTCAAAGTCGGTCATGGCATCAGGGATTCGGTTACCGACCGGCCAGAAGGCCTCACGGCCAAGGTAGTCGATCACTTCATTTCGACGGAGTCGAAATTCCGGCCAGTTCTCCTCGGTAGGAGCGAACTCGGCCACTTGTAAAAGGACACCCCATGGTTCTTCGCGCACCACGGCAGCTGGAGCCGCGAGCAAACGAGTCCGCCCAAACAACTCGACATAGGGTATTCCGAAGAGGTTCTGCCAAAATAACGTCGGAATCCCGCGCTGAAGCTGCCGCGTGTAGCCGACACCTAGGGTCGACTTGCCGGTGACTCGATTGATCGTCAAGAGGTCCGGGCGACGGACCTCGCGGGCCTCTGCTATCTCGGCCGCCGTGAGTTGATGGACGACACCATAGTGAGCCGACGTCGCGGAGGCGAGCGAGGAGATCAGCGCGACCAGGTCGTCCAGGACCGGCTCGCGGTCCTGATCGAGTCGGACGATGAGATTCGAGTGCAGGAACGGACCTGTGAGGATAGTTACCTGCAGTTTCGGTTTTGAGCGGAGGCCAATCCACAGCGATTGTCCCCATGATTGCGCCGCGTCGTCGCGATCGGCTAGATCGAACGGCCGACGCACCGGCTCGATCGAGTCTGCCTTCGTCGGCACGAGGCCGGGAGCGGCGTCCTGCCAAGCGTCCATGATGTAATCGAAGGCCGCCCGATCATCGAGTCGATACGGAACCGTGAGTGCGGCGTATAGGCTCACGGCCACGGCAGGAAACTGCCTGTCGACGGATCAAAGCGGACGATCGTTCCGCCTGATCTTTGAACCATGTCCTGCACCGATTGGGAAATCGACTGGTTGTTCATGCTGACGACGAGGTTGAAGGGCAGCTTAAACGTGTTGATCGCTAGGTCGAACTCTCCTCGCAGTTGGGCCGTCGAGGTGATGTTGATCTTGTCTTTGATTTCCAGAATCCCGTGGGCGATCGAGTCGGGGCGCACGCGATTCCCGATGTTCGTAACGATGTTTAAACTGTTGCCAGCGACCCGCAGCGCCTGTAGCACTTGCGACTCGAACGCTGCTCCTCGAGCTGCGTTGGCGATGATATTCGGCGCTACTTCCGCAGCGGTGGTCGATTCCGCAGCGGCCAGCTCGCCGGCGCCGGCGCTGACGGTGACGGCAGCTTCGACACTGAGCGTGCCGCCGCAGATACCGATGTCGCCCGGCCCGGTGACCAGACCAGCCACGCAGACGAGCCCCGTTGCCGCAACGACGACGACGCCTGCCCTTGCGAGCACGTCCAGGGGCGAAGACGAAAACGGACCTGGCCCGACTGGAACGGACGGCGGGCCGCCCGGCCCGTAGGTCGTCGTTGTAGGAATCGTGCTCGTCGGCGGGCTCGCTCCACCCTGGTCCCGCCAAGTCGCGCCACGCCCGTTGGCGTGGTACTGGTGATTGCTGCCGCTGGGTTGGGGGGCTGCCGGCCGCACGTTCGACTTGGATGTCGGCGCCGTCTGGCCGCAGCCCCAGTCGCCGATGTTGCTGCAGCGGCTGCCGGGCGTCGAGTCGTTCGCGCTGACGAAGTGGCCGGTCGGGTCGATGAGCGTCGTCGGGTTGGCCTCGGCATACAGGAACCGGTTCATCGACATCGGGTTCTGGGCCGAACCGGACACGGTGTCGAGCGCGGTAAACTGGCCGAGTCCAGGCGCATAGAAGCGGGCGCCGGCGGCGTATAGCGTCGTGTTGTTGGTGCCACCCGGACTGACATCGAGCCGGCCCTGGTACTTCCAGAAGCCCGTCCCGGTGCCACCTGGACCGCCGGTCGCGAGGACCTGGCCATAGGCGTCGTAGCGGGTCGCCGAAAGGATCTGGCCAAGGGCCTGGTCGAGCGAGGCGGCGATGCTGCCGTGCAGATCGGGCACTGACCAGTTGACGGTCGCGACCTGCCGAGTGCCGAGTCGGTCGCCGGCCACATCGACGATCGAGTCGGTCGTCGTGCCACCCGAGTTGGCGATCCGGACGACCGCCTTGGTCGCGCCGATGTAGCTGTACGTGTCGGTCCCGCCAGCGGGCACGACCCGGGTCTTGGGGCGCCCGAGGGCGTCGTAGGTGAAGGTCGTGGCCGACCCTGCGGCCGGGGTGATCGAGGTTAGCTTGCCGCCGATGTCGTAGGCATAGGTCGTGGCCGTGGTGCCCGATTCGGGGTCGGTCAGCAGATCGCCGGTGTTCGAGTAGGCGAACGTCTGCAGCGACCCGCCGGTCTTGGTCACGTCGGTCGGCTCGTCGGTCCGATCGTAGTGGTACGTGAATGTCGTCGGGCCGTCGATCTTCTGCAGCCGGTTGCCGTCCTGGTCATAGGTGAACCCGGGCGTCGTGGCCGAGTCGGCGGCTAGACCCGTCTGCGCGGTGACCCGGTTGAGGCCGTCGTAGGCGAAGGTCTGAGCGCCGGTCCCTGGATCGCCGCCGATGAGACTGAGCGAGCGGCTCTCGGTCGTAACGTTGCCGGCCCGGTCGTAGGTCTGGCCGAAGCTCGCCAGCGAGCCCAGCGTCAGCCCGGTCACCCGCTTCGCGGCGTCGTAGGCGAAGCTCGCCGGGGTCCCGCCGTTCCAGGTTCGGCTCGCGATGAGGCCGTCAGGCCGATAGGTGAGGGCGGCCGTATTCGCCCCGGTCTGCCAGCCGGCAGGCAGGCTCGTGACCGACAACCGCTTCGCCCAGTCGTAGGTGAACGTGGTCGTTCCGACCACGCCCGCGTCGCCGTCGGCCCGCGTCCCGAGCGTGCCGTCGGCGTTCCAGCCGAAGGCGGCCAGGGTGACGTTCGAGGGCGTCGCGACGCGCTGGACGAGATTGGGTCGACCGGCCGGGTCATACGTCTCGGCGATGGTATCGAGGTTGGTCCCCGCCTCGGCATAGGCGATGGCGCTCAGCTGACCGGTCCCGAGATAGGTCATCGTCGACTGGAGGGCCGGCGTCCCCGTGCCGGCACCGATGTACGTCTTGCTCACAAGCAGCCGTCCGACGGCGTCGTAGGCCGACGCCGGGGTGTCGGTGTGACGGTCGGTCACGCTGCCATTGGCGTGGTCATCGGTGACCGTGATGAGGCGTCCACCGCCGTCGTAGGCCCAGTGTCGGGTGGCCAGCACCGCCTGGGTCTGGTTGACGGGCGGCACCTGGCTCGTCTGGTCGCCGGCCGGGTCATAGGTCCAGTGCCACGCCTGACTGTTGCTCGCCGATGTCGGATCGCAGCCCGTGAGGAACACCTGCTGCGCCGGGCAATAGCCGATCGGTTGGCCCAGGACATCGGCGGCGAACGTGCTCGTGACCCCGTGGTCGTCGGTCGCCGCCGCTGGCGCGACGCCGGTGTCGTTCTGGATCGTCGCGGTCGAATGACCGAGCCGATCGTAGGCGAAGCTCGTCTTGTGGCCGAGTGGGTCGAGCGTGAAATCGGTTCGACCGAGGGCGTCGTAATGGGTCTGGCTGACGAGGTTCGAGGTCTGGTCGCCGCTGGCACCGGCGATCTCGTTGGCCGTCACCGAAGTGACCCGACCGAGCACGTCGCGGGCGGTCCGGGTCACGAGCGGCTCATCGGAGCCCGGCGCGCCCGGCGGGGCGATCGAGGCCGTGATGTGGCCGTCGCTGTCGTAGACGGTCTCCGAGGTCGGCACGTCGAGGTCCGCCGTCGCACTGTCCCAGACGACCGCGTCGTCGAGATCGAAGCTCACCGCGCCGCCCGCACCGGAACGGTAGACGGCGAGGACCACACCGCTCCGATCGGCGCCCGGCGTCCAGCTCACCGCGGTCGGCAGGCGCTGCCAGGCGCCGTTGCCGGCCAGCGTCTGGGACGCCTGGTCGCTCGCCACCCCGAGTTGGACCGTGAGCGTCGTGCCGGACGGGACATTCGCCCAGATCGAGGCCTGGTATGTCCGCCCGTGGAGGTAGGTGCCGTCGAGCTTCCACTCGACGCCGGTGGTCGAGCCGGTCCCGGTGGTGACCGCGAGGACAGACGAGCCCGTCTTGGCGTTCGACGAGCTGTGGTTCACACTCGCCGCCGCGCCGGCGGCGACGAACACGCCGGCGGCCTTGTCCCAGCGCTGGGCGATCCCGTCGTTCACGATGGTCACGTCCTTGGTCGGGTCGAGTTGTTCGAACGAGTCGATGACGAGACCGGCCGCGCCATTGATGTCGAAATGGTCGAGCGTCTTGATCGCCCGCCCGGCCTGGTCGTAGACGGTCTTGGTCCACGTCCGGCTGGCGTCAGCGACGGCCGTGCCATCGGGTCGCGCGGTCCGGTCGACCCTGCCTGCCGCGGTATAGACCGTCTTGGCGACGTTGATCGCCGCGCCGGTCGTGTCGTAGGCCGTGACCGACAGCACGCGACCGAGCTGATCGAACGCGCTGACGGTCCGCGGATCGGCCGTGTCGGTCGGGTAGCGCCGGACGCCGATCACCACTTCGGCTTGGCCACTGATGTGGTACTGGGTGGTCGTCACGAGGTCGGTGTCGGGGACGGTCGGATCGAAGACACCATCGGCGTAGTTGGCGATGCTGAAGACGGCCCGCCCCTCGAGGTCGAAGAAGGTCCGGGCGACCGCCCCGTACGGACCCGTCACGCCGACCGTCCGGGCGGTCGGGTCGACGCCCGAGACCGTGCCACCCGAGGCGCCGGGCATGACGGCCGCGGTCGTG
Source organism: Candidatus Limnocylindrales bacterium (assembly GCA_038319665.1). Classification (GTDB taxonomy): domain Bacteria; phylum Chloroflexota; class Limnocylindria; order Limnocylindrales; family CSP1-4; genus SPCO01. Next base: position 9,493 of record JBBQDL010000054.1, on the reverse strand, counting down.
CAGGCGACCGACGCGGTCGTATCGGGGCAGGTCGGGGCGCCGGTCGGCGGGCTGATCGGTCCACGCCCCGCCGATGGCCTCGGGCGACTGAAGTAGCGCAGGCCGAGACCGTCGCCGAGGTCGTACTGGGCGGTCTCGAAGTATGCGGTCGTGATCCCGGCGGTCCCGCTGCCGGCGGCGCCCGGGTAGCGGGTCGTGGCGACGGCGTTGCCGAGCAGGTCATACGTGGTCGTGGTCGTGCCATCGAGCCCGCCGTTGGCGGTGCAGCTGATCGTCGGCGTCGTCTGACCGCAGTCGGTCTCGACCTTCGTGCTGTTGCCCATCGCGTCGTAGGTGTACGCGGCCGCGACGTCATCGACTCCGGTCGGGCCCGACCCGTTGCCATCGACGTTGTTCGCGATGTCGGCGAGCTTGAAGCCGTAGTCGTCGTAGATCGCCACCGAGACGATCGAGTTGGGCGCGGTGATCGTCGTCGCGTGGTTGAGCAGGTCGCACGCGGTCGTCGTCGGCTCGGACTTCGGGGTCGTGCTGAGCGTCTGGTTACCGACCCGGTCATAGGCCATCGTCGTCGCCTCACCGAGCCCGTCGGCCGTGCTCGTGAGATCGGTCAGGAAGCCGTTCGTGCCGGCGCTGGCGTTGTAGGTGTTGGTCGTTGCGACCCCGTCGGCATCGGCCGCCACGAGTGGCCGGCCCCAGCCGTCGTAGGTCAGGGTCGAGGTCACGTTCTGGTCCGGGTGGGCCGGGTCGTAGACGCCGGCACCGACATCGTTGGCGATCGTCGTGGTGGGCCAGATGGCCGGATGCGGGGTGGTCCCGCTGGCCGCGGTATCGGCCGCATACTCGGCCTGAGCCTTGACTTCGCCGATGGTCCCGCCGCCGCCGAGACTGAACGGGCTAAAGGTGTCGGTCGAGTCGATCGTCCCGTTCGCGTTGTAGGCGGTCCGGCCATACTGGGTCAGGATCGCGGCGTCATCGTAGTAGACGGTATCGCTGCCGGCCGCGTTCTGGACCCACAGCGCGATACGGACCCGGCCGTCGGTGTCGAATGGCAGGACGACATCCCACGCCCATGACGTCCAGACGCCCGCGGTGCCGTTGGCATTCACGTTGACGAGGGCCACCCACGACGCGCTGCTTCGTTGCCAGTAGTACAGGTTGATCCGGCTGGTAACCGTGCTGCTCGAGCGGTTGTTCCAGACCTGAACTCGAGCCGTCTGGCCCGGTACAAGGTTGACATCCTGCTGCACGTTGCCGGTCAAGTTCGTCGAGTAGCTCGACAGCCCCGAGTGGACCCGCGGGTCACCGACGCTGGCCGCCGAGATCACCTGGCCGCCGTTGCCCGACCCGAAGTCCCAGTCGGCCGTGCCGGATTCGAAGCCGGGAGAGGCGAGGCTCTGGTCGTCGGCCTGCGTCTTGTGCCACTCGGCATCGTAGCTCGTGCCGATCGACTCGAGCGCGATCGAACGGCCCGCGGCGGCGTGATCGGCGATCTGGTTGCCGGTGAGGGCCTGGCTCCACAACGCGACTTCACCGAGGCCGCCGCTCCACCATTCGGGCGTGATGCTGTCCCGCCCGTTGTTGCCGATCTTGACGACTCGCGTGGCGTCGGTCAGGAGCGGGGTGCCGGTCGTCGCGAAGGCCGATCGGCCGATCGGGGCGCCGTTGAGATAGAGCGTCGCCGCCTGGGCCGGGGCATCGACCACGATGGCGACGTCGTACCAGCGGTTCGCCACGTAGCTCGGGATCTGGGCGGCGAGCCCGGTCAACAACCACTGGTTGCCGTCGCCGATGTCGGCGTACAGGGACGGCGTGCCATTGCTGACCAAGACCTTGAGATCGAACGTGTAGTCGGTCGTACCGGTGTTCGACTTGCGCGAGCCGAGGAACGACATGGTCGTGGACGTCGCGGCCGGCTTGATCCAGGCTTCGGCGGTGAACGAGCCCGACAGCGAGCCCAGGCTCGGGATCGCAAGGTAGTGGTTGACGCCATCGAAGTGCGGCGCCTTCGTCGCGCCATCGTTCAGCAACGGTCCGCCCTGACCGGTCTCAGCCGACGCGAAGTTCAGGTACGTGGCGGCGTGCGCCGGAGCGGCGAGGTCGGCTGCCGTCGTCGCTCCGGCGCCCTCGTTCAGGCGCCAGTAGCCCTTGAGTGCCGACCCACTTTGGGTCGTGCTGGTGATGGCCCGGCGATAGTCCGGGCGGGCGTCCCAGACCGGCGTCGAGATCGCCGTCTGGCGACCGTATTCGTCGTAGCTGTAGGCGGTCCGGTACAGGTCGGGGTCGGCGCCGGCTGAATCGGTCAGCGAGCTCAGATACTGATCGGGCGACTGGGTCCAGGCGAGTTCGGCCGCGACCAGCGGGTCGCTGTACGTGTCGACCTTGGCGCCGGCCTTGGTGGCCTGGCGGCGGACCACCGCCTCGGCCGTCGTGCCAGTGCAGCCTGAGCCGGTCATTGCCACGCCCGGACAGCGGTAGTCGATGGTCGTATTGATGCGGGCCAGCCCGTCGAATTGCATGGCCGTTCGGCGCTTCGCCGTGCTGGGAGCCGGCCAGTTCGCGCTCTGGGTGCAATCGCTCGCTGGGCTGCAGGCGAGCGGGATGTACTCCGCCAGGGTCCGACCGTCGGCGATGAGATCGGTGTCGATGACCGCGCTCGCGCGGGCAGCCGCCGCGTCCTGCCAGACGACCCGGCTGGACGCCGGCGCGGCCGAACCGCTGCTGTACGACAGGACCCGCAGCAGTGGCGCGCTGTGATGGCTTCGGTCGAGGATCGCCATCGGCGCGCCGGCCGTCCAGGTGACCTCGAATCGATCGTCCGTGGGGCCCGAGGTCGAACCATCCCAGCGGGGATCGGCCAGTTCGAATAGCTGATGGGCATCGGCGCTGGTGTAGGTCAGCCCGAGACAGCCGGTCGGCGCGCTGCCGGCGCAGGTTGGTTGGCGGGCCGGTTTGATGGTGACGACGTCGCCGATCGTGAAGGTCCCGCCAGGGTCGTCCGTCGTGGCGATCGAGAACCCGGTCGACCGGCCGGTGACCGGGTTCGCCGCGGTGCCGAGGTTTTCGGTGACCGTCACCGTGCGTGGACCGCTGCCGGTTCGGGCGATTCCGAGCTGGCGACGGAAGGTCGTCCCGCCGCCGGCCTGCCCATCGGTCGGGGCGTGCATCGTGGTCAGGGCGTAGGCCGCCTGGCCGGCGATGCCCAAGGTGATCGTCCAATCGAGGCTGATCGTGTTGCCATCGCGATCGGCGACCCGGGCGAGCAGGCCGTACTGGTTGAAGTAGTGGATCGTGCCGTCTGGGTAGGTGGCGGTGAAGTCGTAGGTGAAGGTCGAATCGGTCGTCGCGGTCGGGTGGCCGAGCTCGTCGATCGCGGGATCCGGCACGCTCGCATAGGTCAGGTCGTCGATCGACAGGCGGACCCCGTCGACGCCGCTCACCTTGAACCCGGTCGATTGGACCGCGTCCGCGGTCGGCCCCTGGGTCGGTGGCGCACCCGGGCTCGTCGCGCCGGCGTTGTCGTTGAACAGGTTCATCGCCTGGCGCGCGTCCTCGAGGACGTTGCGGGTCACCTTCGTCCAGCCGACCGGGACGCCGGCGCTGACCTGGATGGGGTAGATCTTGGTCACGCTGGAGGGCGCGGTTGGCCCGGCGTAGTAGACGAGCTCGCAGACCGTGGCCGAGCACGGGGCACCGGTTCGCGTGTCCTTGATATGGAAGACGACCGCGGCGGTGCCACCGCCGAGCTTCTTCCAGGACCAGTGGACGAACGGGTACACGCCGAGGTCGGTGGTCGTGGTGCAGCCGGTATCGAGGCAGTCGGGCGAACTCGCGAGGGGGTTGGAGGGGACGTACACCGAGGCCGCCCCGACGACCGCATCGGTCGTGGTACCGGTGCCCGACGCCGCAGACGTCCAGGCCGGGTTGGCATCGGCGATCGGGGTGGTCACCACCGGCTCGAGCCGGAAGGCATCGAGGTAGGTCGAGCCCGTGTTGCCACTCGACGACGAGGGGAGCTGCATGGAGATGATCTGGTAGCTGTCGGTCGGCGCGCCGAAACCGGCGTCGCTCTTGACCCGCGACCAGAGGTTGTCGCTGTACAGGCCCGACCAGGCGCCGGCGATCGAACCGCCGAGGTATGCCTGGGCCTGGCCACTCGTCCAGTCGCTCGAGCCGACTGTGTAGAAGAACCAGCGATCCGGATGATTCGTGGGGTCGGTAACGTTGTGGATCTTGAACCCGAGGCCGGCCCGCGCCGCCGATGTCGTGCGGACGGCGAACTTGGCCACGGGGTACGTGTCCAGTTCGATCGGCGCGAAGCCCGTCGGCGTTGCGGTCGTCGAATTGTTCGAGGGTGCCTTCAGGACGTTGAGGCCCGAGAAGGCGCTGAAGCCTTCGCCGCTGGCCGCGACGAGGGTGGCGGTCGAGGTGCCGGCCTCGTCCCAGATCGTCACCCGCGGTCGGGACAGCAAGACGTCCGCGCCCGAGTTGAGCTGCCCATCGGCGTCGGTGTCGACGAGACTTCGATGGCCAGTCGGGTCCTGGTAGGTGAAGTGGCCCGAGGTCGAGGCCGGGATCAGCCGTTCGTCCCAGTTGGTCCACCAGCCACAGGCAGCCAAAACGCCGCTGCAGTCGGACCCAAGCGAAGCGTCATAGCCGTAGCGGAGTTCGACCGGTAGAAGGTCACGGAAGCCGACCCCGCCAGATCCGCTGTAGGTGAGGTCTCGGGTGTGGAGTTCGAGCGCGAGCTGGCCGCCGTCACCGGTCCCGACGGTCTGGGTCGTTCCCGCAGTCCCGCCCGCGGCGACGACCGCGACCGAGAACTCATCGCGCTCGATGGCGAGGCTCGAGCCGGTCCAGCGCGTGTTGTCCGAGGTCAGGACCTTCTTGTTGCGGCTGTAGTACAGCGACGGTGTCGCATAGTCGGACGCGAAGACATCGTTCGTACCATGGCGAACCAGTTCGAGCCGTAGCGTGTACGAGCCGGTGGTCGCGGGTGGTGTGACCGATAGCGAAACGGCGACCGTCGGGGTGCACCCGCTGCCGGTCCCGACGCAGCTGGGTAGCGCCTGGACGCCGCTGCCGACGAAGGCGTTCTTCTCGTCGAACCAGCGATAGCCGACCTTGTAGCCGGCCGTCGTGAAGTCGAAGCCTGAGCCCTTGTTCGTGACGACGATGGGCAGGGTCGTCGCCTGGCCAGCGAGCAACGTCGACGGGGCGTAATTCGGCCCGAGGGCTGGGTCGAAGTCGATGCCGACCTTGGGAACGTCGTAGGTGATCGTCAGCGTCGGATGCTTTGCCGGGCTCGCGTCGTTGTAGCGACTGAATTCGACCTCGCCGCTCGACGACGAGGCATCGCTCACCATCTTGATGGTGAAGCCCTGATCGCCGGTCCAGTCCTGGCCGCGCCGCGTGTACCACGACTGGACGATCGAATCGACCGCCCAATGCATGTCCGTCCCGGCCGCGCCGGATGTGGCGGAGGCGAGGCCGGCCGCGACGTAGCCATTGCCATCGCCCGACGTGCCGCTGCCGGTCCCGAACTTGTGCCACGTCTCGGTCGTGGCCCAGCCGTCCTTGTCGGTGATCCGCAAGGCCTGGATCGTGTTACCCGACCCGCCACCGTAGACCGAGCTCTCGTGGAGCTTGAGGTCCGCGCCGGACACGACAGCGCCGTCGGGCAGTGCGACGTCGGGGAAGTAGACGAGCCCGCGCATCGTGTTGTAGACGGCTCCGTCGTCAGTGCGGACGTCGTAGCCGACCCGGAAGACGGTCCAGCCGGACGGATACGAATCGGGCAGGTTCGACTCGACGAAGTGATCGATCGAGCCGGTGGTACAGCCCGACACGCCCGACGCGATGCAGACCGTCGGGTCGAGGGTTAGTGGAAACAGTCGCCCGGGTGCAGCGAGGTAGGTCGGATCGACGGTGTAGACGACGACGATCTCGGTGGGGCCGAGGGTGGACAACGCCGCGGCGGACACGGCGAGGGGTGCCACCAGGTCCGTGCCCGGGCGATAGAGCTGGACGGTGATCGCACCCGTCGGCGCGGGCACCTCGTTCGCGTCGCGGATGGCCGGCGCGCTCACGAGGCCGACCGACAGGAGCTCGTCCTTCCCCTCCCCGTGGACGGTTCGAGACAGGATGATCGACTGCCCGTCGTCGCCGACGGCCGCGGTCAGGTCGCCGAGATCCAGCGCGAAGGCATACGTCGTGGCCTGATCAGCAGACGTGAGGAGCGCGCCAAAGTCGACGCCGTCAACGGTCGGCTGGACGGTCACCTGCCCGCTTTGGGCGTCCTTCGTAAAGCGGAGTTCGTTATCGGGGTAGATGGCCGGCGGCGAGGCACTTCCCGAACTGCTTGGTGCGGCGCTCGGTGCGACGGTGGGACCGGGCGTGGCGCTCGACGCGGTCGGGCTGGCCGCCGCGGAGGCGCTCGGGCCAGGGGACACTGAGACAGCCGCGTTCTGGCTGGCCGACGGTGGGGCGGTGGCCGCCGCATCGGTCGGAGCCGGCGTGGCGGTTTCGGTTGGCGCCTGCGATGGAGACGGTGTCTGGCTGGCGACCGACGCGGGGCCGCCGGCCGTCAACACGCTCGGGAAATCAAGCGCGCGGACGGCGACGGTCTCGCCGGCCGAGGTCAATCGGGCGAGGGCCGCATCGGCACTGCCGGCGCCCAGCCGGACCGCTCGATCGTTGCCCTTCACCCGAAACGCATAGCTGCCAAGCGCGTCCGAGACAAGGGAGAGGTCGATCGGCTGCCAGGCGCCCGCCGCGTCCTGATAGTTCTGCCGACTGCCGCTGGCCGTGAACGTGTATGTCCCGTCCGGGTTCGCAACGGTCCGAGATCGCTCGGTGGCAAGCGCCGGCACATCCGTTGCAACCTTCGGCGGGACGACCTTCGGCGTTCGCGGGCTGAGGGCAACGTCGACCTGGCCCGCGCTGACCGCCGAGCCGCCGGTCCCGCCGCGCCCGCCGGCCGCCGCGAGAGTGATCGGGACGGCGGTCGCACTCCGCACCGACGCCCCATCCGTGCGGCCGGGCGTGCCCTTGACCGGAGGCGGGGCGGTCGTCGGTTGGGGTGAGGCAGCGAGCGCGATGTTCGGTAGCGCAAGAACGGGTGACGAGAGGAGTCCGGCGATCGCGAATGCCACCGCCAACCGACGACGCAAGCGATCCGACTGGTGCGCGGGCTGGCCGTGGGATCGACTGGGGACGGAGTCGGCCATCGAGCAGGTCCTCTCCCCGCTATTCGATTGTCGCCAGGTCACCCTGGCGCCCCGCCGGTTCGAGTCTGGTGGCGCTGTGAGAACCGGGTCAATAGGGAATGTCTCCCATTTGACGACGCGTCCTTGGGCGCGATGAGAACCGATATCTGCCGATTGTCCCGCTTCGGTGTGGGAGCCAACCACTACGCTCTTGCCTCGAAAGCCGCCGGTATTAATTCGAACGCCCTTCGCGACACGTAAATCTCATTCCAGCGTAGGCCCCACGCCGCCCGCGGTCGACCACATCGTTGAGGAGCGTTGCGGGGACCTCGAGGATCGCGGTTTCACCGTGCTTGAGGAAGATGGTGTTGGTCGCGATCGGGGCGAGTTCGCCAGCCGTGGGTTCGCGATGCGGCGGTCAGCAGCCGCACGGTCGGCGAGGGCGGGGCCGCGTACCTCGGCGCTGGTCGCCCGGTTGATCCGGCTCAGGGCCCACGAGCGCCCCGTAGGTGACGATCATCATCGCTGGGCGGACGCCCTCCGGACTCGGCGTGGGTCACCCAGCAGGCCCGCAACCTAGCTCTGGATCTCGACGCTCGGTCAACCGCCGTCCGGTTCCTCATCCGAGACCGGGACACCGAGTTCACGAGGGCCTTCGACGAGGTCGTCCGCTCGGAAGGAGCGCGGATGATCCTAAACCCGACGAGCCCGGAGGGTGGCGCCCCCCGTGATCATCTGCACGGTGGGGCTCCCGCCCGAGTACGGGCAAACGCCTGTCCAGCCCGGCGCCAGATGAGCGTCGAGAACGAGGCCCGTCAGCCCGCCGACCGTGACCGGCCGAGGCTTCGTCGAGGAGATGCCCGGGCGCTTGCTCAACGCGGTCGCGATCGCCTCGGCGGAGGTGCCGATCCCGGGAGCAGGGCCTGCTTGGCAGTCCGGCGTCGCGGCGACGATGCTCGCGTAGATCCCGATGTAGTCGCTCGTCCCAGCGTTCACGCCGGGAAGATCGTTGCCCGGCGGAACAAGCAGGAAGTTGCCAGGGGTGTCCTCGTAGTTCGCCCACCCGGCGGGTACCTGATAGGTGATCGATGGTTGGAAGACGACGGTCGTGTACGTGCCTGGCTGTAGCGGTCCGAGGCAGGCACCCCCTTCGGGATTCGGGCATGGCGCAAGCGAGGGCGAGACGACCGCAGGCAGCGCAGCAGACGATGGTGCCGATGAAGCGTACGGGCTTCGGCTCGCCGGCGTCCCGATTGCCGACGGAACACCGACACTCGGACTGACCGAGGGCACGGGCGTCGACGCGGAGCTGCAGCCTGCGACCATGAGGCCCACCAGCAGAAGAATCACCAAGAGCGCGGGGACGCGTCTCGTTGGCTTCATTCCTCACCAGCCCTTCAAATGCATGCAGGCATGCACGGCGCCCGCTACGGTGCCTCCTTGGCGGAATCCGACGTGGCAAATGCCTGTCGAGTGGGCCGTTTCAATCGTCAAGCAGGAGGCCCCGATGTCGGCGGGGTGATGTCACGGTACGATCACTGCACTCGGGAGGTGTTCGATGCGAGGTGAGCAGTTTCGAATCGGGCTGCCAATTCACGTTGTCCGCGAGGAAGGCCTATGTGAAGCTGGCTTGGTGACGCGCTGGCAAGACGACCTGCAGCGATCCGACGTGATCGTTTTTCCGCCAGGGGAATCGCCTGTGCTCGGTCAGGCTGTCACGCAGATGGCATCCGGCCGCCTTGACGATGAGGACTGGAGCTTTCACCCGGCGACATCTTGCCCTCGAGGAGTCTAAAAGATGCCGACCGACCGGCGCGCGCGAGCCTGAGCTGAGGGCTCTCTACCGCGATCGACCATGGTTCATTGACTTGGCGTGGCTCGGACGAACGGCGGCCGTCGTGGGCGACGGAGCCGTAACGATCCTCAGCGTCAGGCGAGCCATCGTCATGTGACGTACGCGCAGACGCGCGTGCGCAGAGTACGTGGGTGCTCGGGAATGTCACTCGGGCGACGAACCGTGCCGCCTCACCACGATCCTCCCGTCGTGTGGGTCGTCAGCAGCGCCGCTGCGGTTCGCGCCGGACACATTGCTGCGCCAGGATCCACTCGGGTGCTCCGTGCCAGAAGGCCCCAGTCCGCGCGTCCGCGGTCGTGTCCCCAGACTTGGTGTAACAGCGGGTAGGCCGTGAAGAACAACGGCCACCGCGTCATCCTCGCGTCGTTGGACTTGAGAACCCACGACACGGAGGACCACCACGATGGCCGAGGACAGGATGGCCGTGCTTGAG
>JBBQDL010000053.1:0-17241 GCA_038319665.1 Candidatus Limnocylindrales bacterium | reverse complement strand
ATGCCTCGCGCACCGACTCAAGGTCGGCGCGGTCCTCCAGGGCCTCGAGCAGCTCTAGGTCGTGGACCGGCACGATGGCGGCCACCGACTTTCCGTGACGAGTCAGCAGGACGCGCTCACCGCCAAATGCCGCGCGGTTGACCACGTCGGAGAACTCGCCACGGGCTTCGCTGATTCGCTTGGGTTCGGGCATTTCGTACGGAATGTACAGAAGCGGGGAGGAGAGGTCAAGTGTGGCCGTCGACGAAGATCTGCGCGTCCTGTTCCGCTGGGAGGGCGACGAGGCGTTTCTCGTGAACCTTGGGTCGCACGACCAAGTGTATTGAGCTGGTGGTTCAGGTCAACCGAGGCGTGGGGACGCAGGCAGCGTGCGCTCCCGATAGTCTTGCCGCTGCCGCTCGAACTCCCGTCGGGGCATCAACGGGCGCTCGGGGTGCTCACGGGACTCGTACTCGACGTAGCGCTCGTATGAACTCTCGCCGACCACCTCTCGTAGGAACCAGCGCACGCCGTCCAGGGTTTGCCGCGCGACCAGCAGCTTGCGCTCGCGCGCCGTAGGCCACAGCCCGGCCGGCGCGACGATCTGCGATGGGACGACCTCCGACTCCATGATCGGCAGCAGCTCACGCGCCGACAGCGCCTTCACCCAGATGCGGATCGCGTCGAGGATGACGACGATGATGAGCACCGCGAACAGGGCAGAGAGCACCCCGTCGACGGTCGTGTTGAGCACGACCTGATGCATGGCGTCCACCGTCTTGGCTGGGGCCAGCAACTTCCCGGCGTCGATCGCGGCCTGGTACGTGTTCCGCTGGGCAAAGAAGCCCAGCTTGGGGTCGTCAGAGAAGACCTTGTACCAGCTGGCGGTCAGCGTTACTGCCGCATCCCAGGCCAGCGGGACGAGGGTGACCCTGGCGTAGCGGACCCTGCCGCTCTTGATCAGCAGGGTCGTGGCCAAGGCGAGGCCGACGGCCGCCAACAGCTGGTTGGCGATCCCGAACAGCGGGAACAGCTGGTAGATGCCGCCGAGCGGGTCGTTCACGCCCGTCCAGAGGAAGTAGCCCCATGCCAGCACGACCACGGCGCTCGTGGCCCACACACCGGGCTTCCAGCTGACCCGGCTTAGCGGCTTGTAGACGTTGCCGAGGGTGTCCTGGAGCATGAACCGTGCCACGCGAGTGCCGGCGTCCACGGTCGTCAGGATGAACAAGGCCTCGAACATGATCGCGAAGTGGTACCAGACCGCCTTGAGCGCGGTGCCGGCGCCGAAGATGCCTGAGAGTATCTCCGACATGCCCACGGCCAGGGTGGGGGCTCCGCCGGTCCGCGCGACCAGGGTCTTCTCCTGCACCGCGGCTGCGGCCGCTGACAGCTGGTCCGGCGTGATGGTGAAGCCGAGGGTGGTGACGGCCTGGGCTGCGGTCTGGGCGGTGGCACCGACCACCCCCGCGGGGCGTTCATGGCGTAGTACAGCCCGGGGTCGAGGATGGACGCCGCGATCAGGGCCATGATCGCGACGAATGACTCCATGAGCATCCCGCCATAACCGATCAATTGGACCTGCGACTCTTTCTGGATCATCTTCGGCGTCGTTCCGGAGGCGATCAGGGCGTGGAACCCGGACAGTGCGCCGCAGGCGATCGTGATGAACACGAACGGGAACAGCGGACCGGCGAATACCGGGCCGCTCCCGTTGAGGGCGAACTTCGAGACCGCCGCGTTCTGCAGTGTCGGTCCCGTGACGAGGACGCCGACCGCCAGCAGCCCGATCGCGCCGACCTTCATGAAGGTCGACAGGTAGTCGCGCGGGGCGAGCAACATCCACACCGGCAGCACCGACGCAAGGAAGCCGTAGATGACCAGGGCGATCACCAGGGACTGCGGGCTCAGCGTGAAGATACCGGCCAGGTCGGACCCCTGGACCCAACCACCGGCGACGATCGCTCCGAGCAGCAGCGTGACACCGATCACGGTGGTCTCGATGACCCGGCCGGGCCGCAGCGTGCGCAGGTAGAACCCCATGAACAGCGCGATGGGGATCGTCATGGCGATGCTGAAGGTGCCCCACGGGGATGACGCCAGCGCGTTGACGACGACGAGGGCAAGCACCCCGAGCAGGATGATCATGATCGAGAAGACCGCCACCAAGGCGGCCGCGCCACCCACCGGGCCGATCTCTTCCCGCACCATCTGGCCCAGGCTCTTGCCGTCGCGGCGCATGGAGAAGAACAGGATCACCATGTCCTGGACCCCTCCGGCGAAGATCACACCGGCGATGATCCAGATGGTGCCCGGCAAATAGCCCATCTGGGCCGCCAGCACCGGACCGACCAGCGGGCCAGCCCCGGCGATCGCCGCGAAGTGGTGGCCCAGCAGGATGCGCCGGTCGGTGGGCTGGAAGTCGACGCCGTTGTCCAGTCGTTCGGCCGGGGTGGCTCTGCTGTTATCGACCTGCAGCACGTGGCGGACGATGAACCGGGCGTAGAAGCGATAGGCGATCGCGTACGAGGCCAGGGCGGCGATGACCACCCATATCGCGGAGATCTTCTCGCCTCGTGAGAGGGCGATGACCGACCATGCCACCGCGCCGATGACGGCGACCCCGGACCAGATGATCATCGAGCGCACGCTCGGTCGTCGTGCCCCGACACCGGTGACGGTCATGGGGATCCTCCAGATGCTCTCCGCGTCGCATGGGCGATGCTCTCCGCGTCGCGCTGACCAGCGGCACCACCGGGTGGACCTCGAGCTCTACGGCGGCCCGGACGATCTGGGACGGTTCCGGATACCACGAACCGTGTCATGGGCGGCACCCTAAGTCGGGTTACCCGTGTCGATGCCTGATTGTCCCACCGGTGTCGAGGGCCGAGGGAGGTCGTCGCGGAGGCGGCGGAGTCAGCCCTTGATGTCCATGCGAACGGGAACGCTCCAGCCGATCAGCTCGCAGCCGAGGTAGTGCGGCGCGCCCTCGCCCGGCGTGCAGTCGCGGCAGCCCCAGTTTGTCAGGCCGCCCTCGTCCGGCAGGAACCCGATGTCGCAGGCATTCGCGGTCGGATCGCAATCACGATGGTGACAGTCGTGGTTGCAGTGAACCCAGTGCTCGCAAGTGCACTCCGCCGACGGTGATGGCGCCCGGAGGACGGTGGATGGGAACTGGCTCGGTACGTGCATCGAGCGGTGCCTGGTCGTCCCTCAGCGATACGTTGATTCCGCTGAAGCCGCCTTCGTGTTGAAGGCGCGCAGGACCACCTCATGCCGGCCGCCGACCGAATCGATAGCCATGACCGGTTCGCCGTCCGTGGCGACGTGGCGGCCGTGCCGATCGGTCACCACGAAGCGGCCGCGGCCGCGATGGTGGACTCGGATGTCGGCCGTGGGGCTCCGATCGGCCACCACGCCCGTCACCCGCTTGGACAAGGGGTCGCGAACGAACCCGATCCCCAACTTCGATCCGTATCCGAGATTGGCCGTGTGCACGACGTCGACGATGGCGAGCACATACCCGCGCCGCCGACTTCGTGCGAAGGCCAGGAGCACGAGGATGAGCCCGCCGACGAGCGCGATCCCGAGGACCCCGAGGACCGGCGCGAGCACCGGGTTGCAGTCGAGCGCGGTCCCGCATGGCCGGACGGCGTCGGAGATCGGCGACGCATCGCTCCTGCCGGTGGCATTCAGGGCGAATGCTCGACAGACGTACGGCGTGCCATTCGTCAGGTTGCCGACCTGCGCGGTCGTGTTTTGGGCTGATGCCGCATCCGCCTGGCTGGGCCATGTGGCACCGTTGTCGCCCGAGCACTCGTAGTGGAACCCCGACACCTGGACCGGGTCCGCGGCCGCCACCGCGACCTGGAACGCCTCGTTCAACGCCTGGACCGACGGTTTGCCGGGGGCCGCTGGTTTCCCGATCGGGGTGGCCGTCGAGGACGCGGCCGTCCACGGACCGAGCGTCGACCCTGGACCGACGGCCGCGACCTCGCACGTGTAGGCCGTCCCGTCGGTCAGTCCTTCTACGACCGCGGTGGGCTCACGCGAAACCCCCTCCGTCGATTCGATCGTGGTCCCATCGCTCGCGCGACAGCGGATCCGGTAGTCGACGATGGGCAACGTGCCGCCCGGAAGGGGACTCCAGGCGACCTCGATCCGACCGTCTCCCGCCGTCAGTCGGATGCCCTGCACTGCGCCGATCTTGGATGGGGGAGTCGGCGCCGGCGTCCCCACGGGCGCGACCGTGAACGTGCAGGTGGCGTCCTGGAGCGCGACGGCCACGGCGTTACCCGCCTCGTCGGCTGTCTGGAACACGACCTGCGGCCAGTCGAAGACGGCCCCGCTGATGCACGCGGGCATGGCCTGGATGATCCGCAACCGGAGGAGCCCGGCCTCGAGCGGGCCGCGCTCGGAGGGCTGGAGGCCCATCCCGACGGGCAGGAGGGCGATCGGCGAGCGGCTCCCGAACAGTCGATCGCGAACGACCTGCACCTGGCTGACCGGTACGCCCTTGACGTCGTGCTTGCCGTCGGTGAACAGGATGAGCGTCGGTCGGACGGCGTCCGCTGGAAGGTGCTTGGTGGCCTGCTCCATCGCCGCGACGTAGTTCGTGTCGATCCCGATCTTCCGGGACAGGGCGGGATCGAGACCCTTGCCGTACGCGGTCGCCACGGATCGAAGGCAGTTGGCGAAGCGGGCGACGGCCGCCGGATCACCGAGGAGCTTGAGGTCCGTGCAGCCCGAGTAGTCGATCGCCTTCGCGGCGAATTGGACGATCGTCACCGTGGCGTCGCCGGCGACGAGGTCCGCCGACGTCGCGTCGACGCGAGCCGCGATCCCTTCGAGGGCGGCGCCGAAGCGAGCCCGGTTTGCCTTGTCCACGAGGATCGAGGCAGAAAAATCGAAGACGAGCACGACCGACGACCGGTCGGGCGTCGTCACCGCGCGCGCGTTCGGTACGAGGGCCCCGCCCGACAGCAGGGCCCCGATGACGATGGCGACGACGAGTTGTGCAGCGGGACGGAGGCGACTCACGTGGGCCTCTGTATGACGCGGGAGCGATTTCCCATCAATACCAAAGAAAAGTACTAGGTGCGTCCATGCACCGTCGCTGGCCGCCGATGGCCGGGCCTATAGTGACGCGGTCGCGCTCTCCCCTCCGGCAAGGAACGATGCTCTCAGCCGCGCAACCGACCTGCTTCCTCATCGCCGACATCTCCGGGTACACGGGCTACCTGGCCGACGTCGAGTTGGACCACGCGCAGGACATCCTGGCGGACCTCGTCGGTGCCGTGGTCACCGCCCTCCGGCCCGATTTCCGGCTGGCCAAGCTCGAGGGCGACGCGGCCTTCATGTCCATGACGGCCGAGACGGTCGACGGGTCGATGCTCCTCGACACGATCGAGCGTTGCTATTTCGGCTTCCGCCGGCGCCGCCGTGACGTCCGCCAGGCGACATCCTGCGAGTGCAACGCGTGCAGCCGGATCCCCGATCTCGACCTCAAGTTCGTCGTCCACCACGGCAGCGCCATCCTCCACAAGGTCGCCGGCCAGCAGGAGCTCGTCGGGTCGGACGTGATCTTGGTGCACCGACTGCTGAAGAACGACGTCGTCGAGCAGCTGGGCATCGACGCCTACGCCGTGATCAGCCAGGCGTGCATCGATGCCTCCGACCTCGATCCCGCCGCGCTCGGCATGCGCGAGCACACCGAGACCTACGACCGGATCGGCGACGTTCGGGTCTGGGTCCACGACCTCGAGCGCCGCTGGCAGGAGGAGGAGGCTCGCGGGCGTGTCTTCGTCTCGCCGGAGGGATCGATCCTCATCGTGTCGGTGCCGACAGACGTCCCGCCGCAGGTCGCCTGGGAATTCGTCACCCGACCCGGGCAGCGGATGTCCTGGCAGCCGTGGGTGACCGAGGTGACGGTCAAAGGCGCGACCGGCGGTCGGCGCGGCCCCGGCTCGGCCAACCACTGCATGCACGGCAAGGACGCGGTCATCGAGGAGATCCTCGACTGGCGCCCGTATGACTACGTCACCGACCGGACCGTCCTCGCGACCCCCAGCGGGCCGATCAAGCTGCTCCACACCGTGGAGTTCGAGCCGACCACCGCGGGCACGACGATCCACTTTCGATATGCGGGGCCCAAGACCCGCCGCGAGAAGGAGCTCATGAAGATGATCGGCCCCGCGTACGGCGCGGCGTTGGAGTCGGGGGTCCCGAGTCTCGTCGCCCAGCTGGACGCCGAGCTGGCGGCCCGTGATGCCGACCGTGGTCCCGAGCCCGAGCTGGTCCGGCCCCGGCCGGACGGACCCCTCTCCGGGCTCCAGCCGCTGGTGTTCGTCGACTGACGCCGAGCGCCGCGTGGGTAAGCAGCGAGCGGTCGAGGTCTACGACATTCATCGGCTCGATTTCGCCGATGCCTACCTCGTCGCCTACGCCGAACGGAGTGGCATCGGCGTAGTCGCGTCGTTCGATCGCTCGATCGACCGGGTCGGCACCGTCCAGCGAGTCGAACCTCGCTGACCAACCCTGGTCCCGATGCACTCGAGTGGCATCAACCGCGAAGGGGTCCCGTTTCGGCGAGCCTCAGCTCGCCCGTCGCTCGGATCCTCGACGCCATCGATGAGGTTGGACGCTCAGCCGACGGGTGCCTCTCGGAGCCATCGGAGGTAGGTGTCCTCGGCGATGCCGAGGACTTCCCAGATCGCGATGTCCGCGTCGATAGCCGGCCAGTGCACCGAGATACCGCGCGGTCCCACGACCCAATAGGCTCGTTCGGCCGGGGTCGCCACTGCCAGGCGAGCCGACGTCGAGAGCGGAAGGCTGACCTCGCGCTCATGGTCCAGCTCGAAGATGAGGCGGTCCTCGATCTCCCTCACGGCTTTGATCGTCGGCGGTGTCATCGTCGTGCTCGCTGGCAGGCCATATCGACGGCGCGGGTCAGGAACATTCGCTCACGCTCCCCGATCCTCCGGACCCGATGGTTCTCGCGAGGACTGTACTCGACGCCATGGCCCAGCGAAATGGGTCTCTCAACCTGAATTTTCGCGGGCCCGGTCACTGGCGGTCGGCCCTGATGCTTGAATTCGGCCGTCCGGGCGGACCAACCGGCTTGATGCCTATGGGCGGCATCAAGCCCGGGTGATCGCGTGACTGGCCGGCCGATGTCGGCCTACGGCCCGGACGAGGCGTGAGCGAGGGTGGATACCGGGTCGAACTCGCACCCGCCGCCCAGTGTCAGCTTCGCCGGCTACCTCCTGGCGAAGCGGCGCGACTCCGCGGACCGATCCTGGCGCTCGCGACCGAGCCTCGACCGCCGGGCGCGGTCAAGTTGATCGGCACCGACTTGTGGCGACTCCGGCTCGGTCATCTTCGGATCATCCACACGATCGACCAGACCGACAGCCTGGTCATCGTCCTCAAGGTGGCCCGCCGCTCCGAGAGCACCTACCGTCGAATCCCGCCATCGCCGTGAAGGCGCGTGCCGGGAACGCGGGGCACACAGATCCGCGCGCGTGATGCTCTCGAGTGGCATCAAGGGAAGGGTGGCTCGTCAGGGTGCGCCTTGATGCAGCCCATAGGCATCACGCCGGTACGTCCCGCTGGACGCCCGAAATCAAGCATCACGCCCGAGGGCCGGACGCCGCCCCCTTACCCCGCCAGTCGCTTGTACCGGATCCGATGCGGCTGATCGGCCGCGGTCCCCAGCTCCCGATGCCGGAACTCCTCGTATTCGGTGAAGTTGCCTTCGAACCAGCGGACCTGGCTGTCGCCTTCGAAGGCGAGGACGTGGGTGGCGATGCGGTCGAGGAACCAGCGGTCGTGGCTGATGACGACGGCACAGCCGGGGAACGACTCCAACCCGGCCTCCAGCGCCCGCAAGGTATCCACGTCCAGGTCGTTGGTGGGCTCGTCGAGCAGCAGCACATTCCCGCCCGACTTGAGCAGCTTCGCCAGGTGGACGCGGTTCCGTTCGCCGCCGGACAGCTTGCCGACGGGCTTCTGCTGGTCGGTGCCGCGGAAGTTGAAGGAGGACACATAGGCGCGGGCGGGCAGCTCGCGAGCGCCGACCTTGATGAACTCGGCGCCGCCGGCGATCTCGTCGAAGACCGACGCCTCGGCCCGGAGGTCGTCGCGGCTCTGGTCGACATAGGCGAGCTGGACGGTGTCGCCGATGGTGATGTTGCCGCGATCGGGCGCTTCCTGGCCGACGATCATCCGGAAGAGGGTCGTCTTGCCCGCCCCGTTGGCGCCGATGACGCCGACGATCCCGGCCTTGGGCAGCGAGAACGTCAGGTCCTCGATGAGGACGACGTCACCGTAGCCCTTGGTCAGACCCTTGACTTCGATGACGGAGTCGCCGAGACGGGGACCGGGCGGGATGGCGATCTCGAGCTCGCGGTCGGCGGCCTTGACGGCCTGGGACTCGGCCAGCAGCTTCTCGTAGGCGCCCAGGCGGGCCTTGCCCTTGGCCTGCCGGGCGCGCGCGGACAGGCGAACCCACTCGAGCTCGCGGGCGAGTGTCCGTTGGCGGGCGTCGGAGGCCCGCTCCTCTCCGGCCAGGCGCGCCAGCTTCTGCTCGAGCCAGGACGAGTAGTTGCCTTCGAATGGGATCCCGCGGCCGCGGTCGAGCTCGAGGATCCACTGCGCGACGTTGTCGAGGAAGTAGCGGTCGTGGGTGATCGCGACCACGGTCCCCGCGTACTCCTGGAGGAAGCGCTCCAGCCACAGCACCGACTCGGCATCGAGATGGTTGGTTGGCTCGTCGAGGAGGAGCAGGTCGGGGTGGCGGAGAAGGAGGCGAGCGAGCGCGACGCGACGCTTCTCGCCGCCGGAGAGGGTCGTGACGTCGGCGTCGTCGGGTGGGCAGCGCAGGGCGTCCATCGCGATGTCGACGTTGCGCTCGAGGTTCCAGGCGTCCGCCGCGGCGATCTTGTCCTCGAGTGCGGCCTGCTTTGCGCCGATCGCCTCGTAATCGGCGTCGGGGTCTGACCAGGCGGCCATGACCGCGTTGTACTGGTCGATCAGCGCCTGGACCTCGGCCACCCCGTCCATCACGTTGCCCTTGACGTCCTTGGTCGGGTCGAGTCCGGGCTCCTGGCTGAGATAGCCGACGGAGAAGCCCGGCGTCAGCCGAGCTTCTCCGCTGTATCCGTCGTCGAGCCCGGCCATGATCCGCAGCAGGCTCGACTTGCCGGCGCCGTTCGCGCCGATGACCCCGATCTTGGCGCCCGGGTAGAACGAGATCGAGATGTTCTCGAGTACCGTCCGGTCGGGCGGGTAGTGCCGGGCGAGCTTGTAGGTCGTGTAGATGAATTCGTGGGGCATGGGGGTAGGGTAGCGGCCCGAGGGCCGTGCAGCCTCAGCTGAGGCGGACGATCCCAGGGATGCCGTCGAAACCGGCGTCGAAGCTGAGGATCCGGCCGATGTCGCGTCCCTGCATGACGGCGAGGTGGATGGCGTCGCGCGCCGAGAGGGTGGGTGTGGTGCGGAGGATCCGCCGGGCGCGCTCGACATCGGCTCGCTCGATCGGGTAGACGACGTCGACGAGCGCAAGGAGCGCATCGAACGCGGGGTCGATGTCCTCCGGCCGCCGGGTCGCCGAGTACCGGTGGAGGATCTCCTGAAGGACTTCGGCGTCGGTGCAGAGTGACTCGCCGCCGGCCACCGAGTCCTCGAGCGCTCTTCGGGCAGCTTCCTTGTTGGGATGGGCCGCACCGACGAGGTACATCGGGATGTTCGAGTCGACCAGGATCACGGGCTGGACGGGTCGGCCCGGTAGCCGCGCTCGATCTCCTCGAGCATCTGGTCGATCTCCGGCGCCGGCGCCTCGTGTCGATAGGCAGCGTGGATGGCGGCGAGTTTGGAAGCGGTGTCGGGGTGGCTGCCGGCCGCGGCGCCCTCGCGAAGTCGGCGACGGACCCATTCGGCTGTCGTGAGGCGTTCGCGGCGGGCGAGCCGCTGGATCATGCGCAGCTCGACATCATCGAGCAGGACCTGGAGTCGCTTAGTCACGCGGTGAACGTAGATGACTCATCGCCATGAGTCAACGAGCGGTCTGGATCGACGATCCCCTTGACGGTGATGCGATCGGATGCGATGCTATCGCACATGACCAATGCGAGTGTGACAGCTGAAGCCCGGATGCGAGCCCGCAACCAGATGACCCTTCCGGAACCGGTCGTCCAGGCGGCCGGGATCGTCGAAGGGGATCGATTCGTGGTCGAGGTCACGACCGGTGACCCCGACACGCTGCGTCTACACAGGATCCGGCCAAGCTACGCCGGTGCCCTGCATGATGTCTATGGCGATGCAGCCGAATATCTGGATGCTGAGCGAGAGGCCTGGGGCTAGGTCGGGGCGAGCGTGGACCTCGAAGCTGCCATCCCGGCGGGCACATCGCTCCTCGTCGACACATCAGTCGCGCTCGCATACCTCACCGGCACGGAGCCGACGAGCTCAGCTGCCGAGCGGGTCTTCGACGCGTTCGTCGCGACCGGCAGGAATCCAGCAGCGATGTCGACGGTGACGGTCCAGGAGATCCTTGTCCGTCCGTTTCGTCACGGCACGGCAGCGGTGGCGACCGCTGAGGGCTTCCTCCGTCATTTCGCGGAGATCCGCCTGGTCGAGGTCACCTACGAGATCGCACGCGAGGCGGCCCGACTCCGTGCGGTGGCGAGTCTGAGAACGCCGGATGCGTTGGTCGTCGCGACGGCCATCGTCACGGACGCTGACATCCTCCTGACGAACGATCGATCCTGGCGGGCCGCAGTGGAAGCCGCGCTGCCGAGCCTCCGGCTGTGTCTCCTGTCAGATGCTGGCGGGACTATGCTTTCGGGCATGCCGATCAACCCGAGCCTCGTCCGCGTCTACCGGCTCACCGAGGCGGTCGAGGGACGCGCCGATGGGGCGTGGGTCTTCCAGTACCACGGCGAGTCGTTCGTGACCGACCCGGGCGGCGCGAACGCCCAGCCGTTCGCATGGGCGGACCAGCCGCACGAGCTCCTCGACTTCGCGGTGAAGACGCGCGAGGAGATCGCCGGCGCGATGCGGATCAATCCCGCGAAGCTTGGCCTTGTCCAACGCACCGAACCGGATTTCCCGAAACCGATCGTGACGTTCCGCGACGGACCGATCTGGTCGGCGGAGGCCGTCGCGCCGTGGGCCCAAGCGCAGACGCCGGTACCCGCGCGCGACCGGGGAGTGCCGCGGGGCTGACGTTGTCGCCGCGACGTCGCCGCGACCGGGCCGCGCGGCTGATCCGCTCCCTCAGTCGTGCTCGCTGAGCCAGGTACCGACCTTGGGCCAGAGGTTCTGGCTCGCCGAGCGGCCGACGACGATCCCGACGTGGCCGCCTTCGATGACGATCTCCGAGGCGTCCGAGCTGCCGACGCGATTGGTGATGACGCTCGTGGTCGGGCGCGGCGCGATCTGGTCGCGGCTCGCAGCGATGTTGAGGACCGGGCAGGTGATGCTCGCCAGGCGGACGGGCCGGCCGTCCATCTCGAGCGTGTCGAGCGCCAGCCGATTCTCCTGGTAGAACTCCACGATCCACTGTCGGAAAGCGGCACCGGCGAAGGGGACGCTGTCGTTGACCCAGCGATACATCGCCTGCCACCCGCTCACGTCGAAGTTCGGGTCGGCCAGCTTGTCCCACAGCTGGCGATACGTGCCGACGTAGCTGGCCATCGGGTTGAGCAGCTTGGTGCCGATGTCGGGGAGTTGGGCCGGGACGGTCGCGAACGTGTCGGTCAGTTGCTCGACCGGGAAGATGTCGCGGGCGGTCATCCGACCGAATTGACCGGCATCGGAGAAGTCGATCGGCGCGGTCAGCAGCACGAGGTTGCGGGTGACCTCGGGCTGGAGCGCGGCAAAACAGGTCGCCAACACGCCACCGATGCAGTAGCCGAGGACCGTCATCCGCTCGACGCCGGTGGCCTTCTGGATCGCCTTCGCCGCGCGCGGCAGGTAGCGCGTCACGAGGGTGGTCACGTCGAGCGCTCGGTCCTCGTCGCCGGGGGTGCCCCAGTCGATCAGGAAGACGTCGTGGCCTTCGGCGAGCAGGAACTCGACGAAGCTCGCGCCCGGGCGGAGGTCGAGGATATACGCCCGATTGATGAGCGGCAGGACAAGGAAGATCGGGGTCCGATGGGTGGCCGGCGAGGTGCGGACGTAGCGGTACAGGCGCGCCTTGTTCTTGCGCCAGATGAGCACCTTCGGGGTCAGCCCGACAGGCGCGTCGGCGGCACCGAGGACGGCCCGTGCCAGCTCGAGCGCCCGGTCGTTCGAGGACCAGACGGTCTCGGCGTCGGGCCAGGCGACGCTCGTCATTTGGCGGGCTTCGTTGGTTTGGCGCCGGCGGCGGGCTTGGCTCGGGCCGTCGACTTGCGGCGGGTGGCAGGCTTGGCCCGCGCGACCGGCTTCGCAGTCTCGGCAGGCTTGGCCACGGGGGCCGGCTTGGCCGCAGCCGCCGTCACCGCGGCCGGTTTGGTCGCCGCGCCCCGCGCCTCGGGTCTCGCCCGCAACGCCCCCTCGATCGAATCGAACCGATCCGCCAATTGATCGATCTTTTCCTCGAGGCCGATCACGAGCTCACCGAGCCGGGCGATGTCCTCGCGTGTCGGCACGTTCATCGTTTCGAGGTAGACCCGCATGTTGTCGCGCGACGACTTCTGTGCCGCAAGGAGCGTCTCGAGCAGCTTCCCGCTCGACTCGCCGAACTCGGGGCCGCCCATCGCCTGCTCGAGCGCGGCGCTCCACGCCCGTTCGTTGGTCTCATACAGCTGGCGCCAGACCTCGTATGGATCGGTCGCCCGGCCGGCTCCCTCGGCTTTGGTCATGGTCGAGTCTCCTTCTCGTCGGTCGATCCTTCGGGCTGGCGCGCGACCCGCGGGCTAGCGTCGTAGAGGCCGAAGAACCGGTCGATCGTCTGGCGATAAGCGTTGAGCATCGACGCCGAAGAGTCCAGCCACACGTGACCGGAATCGGTGATGGTGTAGACACGGCGGGCGGGACCCGTCGGCCCCGGCTCCCAGGTCGATTCCAGGAAGCCGTCCTTCTCCATCTGGCGGAGCGTCCGGTAGAGCGTGCTCATCGTGATCCCGAATAGCCCGAGCGCCCGCAGGTAGTCCTCGATGACGTAGCCGTGCGCGCGCTGAAGCGAGACGGCGAGCAGGACGAATGGCGCGAGCATGTCGCGCGGCGGCCAGCCGGTAAGGGGCTCGCGCTCCTCGATCGGCTCGGCGTTTTCGTTGGTCGTCGGTAGTTGGTCGGTCATGGCTCGCGACTTGACAGATCCGGTGGGCGGGAGGACTATATGCACGTTGCACTTAGAGTTGCTACGCAAGTAGCGCCAGACCGATCATAGGCGAAGGAGACCACCGTGTCCACCACGACCACCAACAACGACATCCCCGAAGCCGCCGCGGCCGCGGTCGCCGAGGCCACCCGCATCGCCGCCCAAGCGGCTCGTAACGGCACCGAGACGGCCAAGGCCTCGCTCGACGCCGCGGGCTCGCTGTTCGACGAGACCAGCAACATCGGCCGAGACCTCCTCGGCACCTGGTCGGCGCAGAGCGAAGCGGCCATGAAGGCAGCCTTCGACGCGCAGAACGCCGCCATCGATGCCGGCCTGGGCCTCTTCGACCTGAGCCTGAATGGCAATCGAAAGGCCGTCGCCCAGTTCTCCGAGATCGTCAAGCGCACCCAGAAGGCGACGCTCGACAGCTGGCAGACCACCGTCAAGATGGCCTCGAAGGCGACCGAAACCAAGGTCCGCTGAACGAAGCTGGCTGAACATCGAGGTGACTGGCGAACTCGCCGGTCACCTCGTTTTCGTTTCGGCCCCAGGAGGAACCGAATGGCTGATTTGCAGGGCAAGGCCTGCCTCGTCACGGGCGGTTCACGCGGTATCGGCCGGGCGATCGCGCTCGAGCTCGGGCGCCATGGCGCTTCCGTCGCCGTCGGCTATGCCAGCAACGCGGACGCCGCAGAAGCCGTGGTCACCGAGATCACCAAGTCGGGTGGTCAGGCGTTTGCCTTCGGGCTGGACGTCGCGGATCCGGCCACGATCGAGGCGGCGGTCGCTAGCGTCGTCGAGCACTTCGGCACCATCGACATCCTCGTCAACAACGCGGGGATCACGCGCGACCGCTCGCTGGCCAAGATGTCGCCCGAGGAGTGGGACGCGGTCATCTCTACCAATCTGAGCAGCGTCTTCCACCTGACTTCACGCGTCCTGCCGATCATGGTCAAGGCCGGATCAGGTCGGATCGTCAACATCAGCTCGGTCATCGGGCTCCACGGCAACTTCGGCCAGGCCAATTACGCTGCCGCAAAGGCGGGGATCGTCGGCTTCACGAAGTCCGCGGCGCTTGAGCTCGCCCGCAAGGGGATCACGGTCAATGCGATCGCCCCCGGTTTCATCGAAACGGAGATGATCGCCGCCATGCCGGACGAGGTCCGGGCCACGATCCTGGCCAAGATCCCGATGGGCCGCTTCGGGCGTCCGGAGGAGATCGCGCAGGCCGTCGCGTACCTCGTCTCGAGCAGTGGCGACTACATCACGGGGCAGGTCATCTCGATCGATGGCGGCCTCTACACCTAGGAGGGTTCCACGATGGCTGAGACTTCACCGACCGGCCGCAATGGCGGCGTCTACCTGGTCAGCGCCGCCCGGACGCCGATCGGCAAATTCGGTGGCGCCCTGGCGGATGTCCCTGCGGTCGAACTCGGTGGCTCTGCCATCCGCGCGGCGTTCGAGCGTAGCGGGCTGCCGGCCGAGACCCCGATCGACGACGTCCTGATGGGCCAGGTCCTCCAAGCCGGCGCCGGTCAGGCGCCGGCTCGTCAGGCCGCGCTGCTCGCCGGGCTCCCGGTCACCACCAGCGCGACGACGATTAACCGCGTGTGCGGTTCCGCGATGAAGGCGATCATGATCGGTGCGGCCGAGATCAAGGCGGGCGACGCCGACGTGGTCGTCGCGGGCGGGATGGAGAGCATGAACGGCGCGCCGTATCTGCTGACTCGGGCGCGGTTCGGCTATCGCCTCGGCGACGGGACCCTGGTCGACGCGACCGTCCACGACGGGCTGTGGTGCGCCATCGAGGACTGCCACATGGGCACCCACGCGGAACGCGTCGCCATCAAGGACCACGTCAGTCGCGCCGATCAGGACGAATTCGCGCTGCGCAGCCATCAGCGCGCGATCGCCGCGATCGACGAGGGCCGTTTCGAGGCCGAGATCGTGCCGGTCACCGTGCGTGACGCCAAGGGCCGCGAGACCGTGGTGGCCGTGGACGAGGGTCCGCGCCGCGACTCGACGATCGAGGGGCTCGCCCGGCTCAAGCCGGTGTTCGACCTGCCCGAGGGTGAGGACCGTGGCGATGCTACCAGCGCGACCGTCACGGCGGGCAATGCGCCGGGTATCACCGACGGCGCGGCGGCCACGGTCGTCGCCAGCGAACGGACCGTCGAGCGCTACGGATTGAAGCCGCTGGCACGGATCGTCGGGTACGCCCAGGCCGAGGTCGAGCCGAAGTGGCTCTTCCTCGCGCCGGTCGAAGGCGTCCGCCGACTCCTCGACCGGATCGAGATGCCGATCGAGGCATTCGACTTGATCGAGATCAACGAGGCGTTTGCCGCCCAGACCCTGGCCGACGGCCGAGAGCTCGGCTTCGACTGGGACAAGGTGAACGTCAACGGTGGCGCGATCGCGCTCGGACACCCGATCGGGGCGTCAGGTGCGCGCGTCGTCGCGACGCTGCTCCACGAGCTCAAGCGGCGCGAGGGCCGCTACGGGCTGGCGACCCTGTGCCTGGGTGGCGGCGGGTCGGTGGCGATGGCGTTCGAGCGGGTCTGACGCTCGGGGCTAACCGCGGATCCGCCTCGACGAGGTCTGTCGATTCGGGGGCATGCTGTTCGTCGTTGTCATGAAGGGCGACCAGGGCGAATGACCCAGGGGCCAGGAGCAGGAGATCGACCGATGGCAGACGCGAAAGTCGTCCACTTCGAAGTCACGGGCAAGGACCAGAAAGCCCTGCAGAGCTACTACAGCGACCTGTTCGGCTGGAAGCTCAACACGGACTTTCCTGGTGGCTACGGCATGACCGATCCGGCCCAGACCGGAGTGATCGTCGGCGTCGGCAGCGCCCAGCCGGGAGCGCCCGCCATGGTGACGGGCTACATCACCGTCTCCGACATCAACGCCTCCCTTGCCAAGGCCGAGTCCCTTGGCGGCAAGACCGTGGTGCCTCGCTTCAGCCCCGACGGGAATTCTCATCTCGCTTTGGTCGCCGACCCCGAGGGCAACGTCCTGGGGCTGACCGAGCTCTAGGCTCCGCGCCGCGGCCGGCGCGGGCCGCAAAAGGTCCACAGGGTCGCAAACGGCTCGCACGGTCGCAAGGCCGCAAACGGGCCTCGCAAGGCCGCAAACGGGCCTCGCACGGCCGCAAACACCCCGCCCGTTGTTGATGCCACTCGAGAGCATCAGCGGCGGGCGGATCGGTTTCTCTCGCTGGCTTGATTCCGAACCGCGACCGGAGTACACCAATGACTCACGGGGCGAGTAGCTGGAGGCCACGCGATGGGCAGTAACCAGGCGGTCGTCGACGATTTCCGGAGGGCGATGGAGTCCAACGACATGCGCGAGCTCTCGAGGGTCAGGCGCGAGCATTCCACGGACGACTATGTCCAGGAGTGGCCGCAGTCGGGAGAGCGGATCGTCGGTCGCGATGCGGCCATCAAGCTCGATGAAGGGTACGAGCGGGCGACCGGCACCATGCCCAGGATGACCTTCCGCCGGGCGGTCGGCGCCGGCGACGTCTACGTGATCGAAGGCACCATCGACTACGGCGACGGGACACCTGTCAACTACGTCGGCGTCGCTGAATTCCGTGACGGAAAGATCGCCAAGATGACCGAATATTTCGCGAGCCCATTCCCGGCGCCCGAATGGCGAGCCGGGCTCGTCGAGCGGATGGAGCCGGTCGTCGTCTGAGGCACGGGGTCTGCACCCGCTGGCGCGCCGCAGGCGAGCGTGATGCTTGTTTTCGGCCGCCGCTGACGACCTGTTCCGGTGATGCCAATAGACGGCATACTTTTGGGCTTTGATGCTGCCTATAGGCATACGGGGAAAGAGTCTTCGCTCGCGCGCGAAATCAAGCATCAAAGGGCTCGGGGGGCTCGGGGGGCTCGGGGGGCTCGGGGGGCTCGGGGGGCTCGGGGGGCTCGGGGGGCTCGGGGGGCTCGGGGGGC
>JBBQDL010000052.1:0-17473 GCA_038319665.1 Candidatus Limnocylindrales bacterium | reverse complement strand
GATCCTGGCGCCGGCCCAGGCCAGCAGCTTGCGCAGCTTGTAGCTCAGCGACGCGCGAGGGTCGTCCGACTCGGCCTTGAAAGCCATGCCCAGGATCCCGACGGTCTTGCCAGCCAGACCATCGTAGCGACGTTCGAGTGCGGAGACGATGTAGGCTGGCAGGCCCTCGTTGACCTGCATCGCCGCCTGGCCGAGCGGGAAATGGTCGGCCGTGAAGGCGGACAGCTGCATCGTGTCCTTGAAGAGGCACGGTCCGGCAGCGAAACCCGGACCCGGCAGGTCCGCGGCCCGCGGATAGTCCTCGCGGATCGCACGCAGGACGTTGGTGTAATCGACCCCGGCGCTGTCGGCGATCATGAAGAACTGGTTCGCGACCGCGAACTTCATGTAGCGCCACGTGTTCGTGAAGAGCTTGGTCAGCTCGGCTTCCTTGGTTGTCGTGCGGATGGTCTTGCCCGCGAGCTTCCCGAAGAGAGCCGTCGCCCGCTCGGCCGCGCGGTCGTCGTCGGCCCCGATGATCTGGGGCAGGGAATGCAGCTCCTCGAGTGCATGGCCCTCGGCGATCCGCTCCGGGCAGAACGCCACGTCGACGACGCAGCCTCGATCGGCCAGGTGCTTCGCGACATAGCCCGTCGTGCCCGGATAGACGGTGCTCCGCAACGCGACCAGCGCGCCGGTCCGAAGGTGCGGCGCGATCTGGTCGACCGCCTGCTCGAAGATCGTCATCGACGGCCCCAGGAACTCATCAACCGGGGTTCCGATGACGACCACGAGGTTGTCGGTCCGCTCGATCAAGGCCCCGGTCGAGCCGAACGTCAGACGGCCGGTCGGCAAGACCTCGCGCAGGAGGTCGTCGGCGCCGGTCTCGAGGAAGGGCATCTCGCCGGCGGCGATCCGGTCGAGGGTCGCCTGGTTCGTGTCGTAGATGCCAACACGGAGACCAGCCTGTGCGAAGGCGAGGCTCAGCGGCAGGCCGACATGTCCGCCGCCGCCGAGGATCACGACGTCGAGCGATGGAGGTGATTGGGTCATTTAGCGACTCTAGCAGGGAGCCTCAACGGAGTTGATCTAGATCGCGCCCTTGGCCTCGCCTTCGAGACGCAGCCGCGTCCGTCGCCGTACTGTCATGAGTGTCATGTCGCCGAACCTTGACCGGAAAGTCACCGACGCGAACGCCGCGGATGCAGACGGCACGGAACTTCGCGGGCTGCCCTTCGTCGCGGCTTGGTTCGGGCGTCATTGGATCGCTTTTTGGTTCGCCGCCTTGTCTGGGTACTGGTTGTTCCTGATCGCACAACCAGGGACGCCACTTATGGACGACGTATACCTTGCAGCGACGCGACGCTGGCTGGACGGTGGCGATCCCTGGGCGACTGAATATCAAGGTTGGTTCGCAGCACCGCCGATCACGCTCCTACCGATGGTGCCGTTCGCGCTCTTGCCCTTCGGGCGTTGGCTCCTTCTTGCACTCGCAATCGGGTCGGGAATCGCCACCATCAGGCTCCTTCGACGACCTTGGTACTGGGTCATGTTTCCGCCGCTCGTCATTTCGATGGTAGGCGGCGCCATAGACGCCCGGTTGGTGCCGCTCATCCTTGTCGGTCACGGCTGGCTCGCCGTGCTAGGCAAGGTCTATGCAGCGGTGCCGCTTGCAATCCTTGGCCGCTGGCGGCCACTCGTCATTGCGGCGGTCATCATCCTGGTAACGGTGCCTATCCTGCCTTGGGGCTCGTATCTGGCGCAATTTCCAACGATCCAGCGCCATCTGGTGGAGCAATCGCAAAACCTGTCGGCGCCGCTTTACCTGGTTCCAGTCGCGGTCGCGGCCTTGGTGCTCATGGGCCGCGATCGAGCCGCCTGGATGGCCGTGCCTGCGCTGTGGCCGTTGACGCAGCTGTACTACAACACAATTTCGCTGCCTGCAGTCACGCCGCTCGCAGGTGCGCTCATCGCCGTGCCGTCGCCGTGGGTCGTGGGCCGTGGTGGGAGCGTGTGTCGTACTGGCAGCGCAAAGAGGTATGAGATTTGGGTCGATCGTCGGGCGCCATCGGGGTGACGCTTCGGCAAAGGTAAAGACGTCAAGTCTCGCCTTTAGAATCCAACGCGATCTCACTTGCCGGCCCGTCGCGACGCCGTCGATACCCAACCATCGGCCAAGTCCGGCCGTCGCCGTTGCTCCATGTGACGAGCGCCAACGCCCCAAGTGCCAAGAGTCCGTTGCCCGGGACGGGCAGGGCGATCAGCGCCGTGGCGACCTTGCTACGACTCGGCATCGCGATCGTGCCGTAGTAGAACTGCTGCGACGGCCAGATCGCGGGAACGACGAGCCACGCGGCGCGCTCGCGCCCGACCACGATCAGCGCCAGCACGACGAGCGGCGAAAGGAGCAGCAGGAGCCCCATCGGCAACGTGAGTTTCGATTGGTCGGCCAGTCGTTGCGAGATGAGCGCGAATTCGCTGACATACGTGCCCCACGGGAGCAGCGGCCCGGTCGCGAGCATGGCGCCCGCCGCAATGAGAAGCGATCTCCAGCGACCGAGGATCAGGAGCGGTAGTCCCGCGTAGATCTTGATGATGATCGCGAGGGCCCCGCCTGGAAGGATGATCAGGGGCACGATCAGCGTCTGCACGTTGGCCGAGAGGCACGCCTGCACGAGCGGCGGGAAGAGCAACCACCACCACGGCAGGCGAAGCAGTCGGACACTCGCGATAGCGCCGACGACGACGACGAGCGCGATGATCCCTACGGCGAATCCGGCCGGCAGCAGCGTGAACGGCGCGAAGACCAGCAACGTGGGGGGCGGGGCGGCGAAATAGTTGCCGGCAAGTTGGACGTCCCACGGATTCCCGCCGGCCAGCCAGACCCTGGCCGCCTCGAGGTAGAGGCGCGCGTCGAAGAAGAGGTACGTCGTGTCCTTCGCGGCCACGGCGATGCCGAGCACCGACTCGACCGCGAACCACAACGGCAGGCCATAACGGGACACCGTCGCCACGACCCACGGCGACATGAATGAGGCCCGTTCGAGGAGGCGTCTCCTGTGCGCCGTCACGTCGTGTGCGCAGGGAGACGCACCCATGGCACGCGTTCCGTGGCGCCGCGTTCCCGGGTGGAAACGATCGCCACGCTGCACGCGACGAGTGATGCCACGAGTGCGAGGCGGTACGCCGGGACAGCGTCGAGTCGGATCCACAGGCCGGTCGCAAGGATCACGAAGACGGCGATCGCAAGTCGTCGACGCGCCCCGACGGACGGCCAGGCCCAGAGTATGAGGGGCACCAATGCGGCGAGATAGTGGTCCCACAACGTGGACGAGGCGAAAATGACCGAGAAGACCGCCATCGCCAGAACGCGGCTGGAGTAGCCCTCGCGCAGCCCCGTTGCGACGGCGGCGATCCCGAATCCGATGGCGAGGACCCAGCCGACGATCAGGCCGAGTCCGAGCAGGCCGAATTCGAAGAGCGCGTGCGCAGGCGACAGATTGGTTCGGCTTCCGGCCATGCCGATCTGGAGAGTATTCGGCAAGACTTTCGTAAAGTCCGCCCACGCGTGCGGAGCAAGCACGACCGACACGGCCAGGATCGCTGCGAGCGGGATCACGGTGGCCGGCCGGCCCCGTCGATCCGTGAGTGCGGCTACGAACATCGGCAGCGGCAGGAGTTTCACGGTCGTCGCCAAGGCTGCGACGGCTCCGCCGACGCGTCGGCCTGCCACCAGCGAGAGGGCGACACCGATCGCCAGCCAGCCGCTCACGTTGCCACTGAAGATCGCGAACTGGAGCGGATAGAACGCGAGCGCGAACCCGATCGCGAGGAGCCCACGATTCAGCATGAGGGCCCGCCGACCGGCGGCCACGAGCGGGAGCAGGATCAGGAGACAGATGGCCTGCGCGGTGGACCAACCGATAGCAAGGGCAAGATGCGGGATGGCCCTCAGGGGAAGGAAGGCCTGCGCCAGGACCGGCGGGTAGAAGTAGCCGATCAGGACGTTGTCGCCGCTCACGATCGGACCGAGCAGGAGGTCAGGGTGGTATGGCGATCCAGTCGTCGCGAGCCGGTCAGCAGCGCTCGTATAGGCGAACAGGTCGTCCCCGAAGAAGGAGCCGGGTCGTGTGACTCCACGCCATAGGACGATGTACGCCAGGAGCGCGGCCATCGCGAGCAGACCGAGCACGAACCAGGTCGGAGCCGCGCGAGCACCCCCCGGCTCAGTCGCGGAGCGGTCGATCACCGGCCGATGCTAGCAGTGCGGTGCGTCCTGCCACCGAGGCCTGATGGTCCTCGCCCGCACCGGGACCAACCAGGTTCTCCGACGCTAGATTCGACCTGACGGCGCCTATCAGCGCCGGTGTGACTGCTAGACGGACTTGCCGACGGTGTTGAGGAGCCCGCTGACCTGGCTGCCCAGGAAGATCAGCGCGATGACCGCGACGATCGCGATAAGGGCGAGGATCAGTGCGTATTCGGCGAGGCCCTGTCCCTCATCTCGGTCGGCGCGATGAATGTTTCGAAGGCATGGCGACAGCATCGTGTCCCCTCGGTCGTTACGGAGATCGAAGGATGGGTGCAAAAGGCATCCACGGATAGCCGCACGTTCGACCCAGTACCAATGTCGATGAGTTGAGCATCCGGGATCGGGGCGGACGATCAAACCCTTGACGCCACGCCTTCGTCGGCCCCTGAGCCGGCGCGGCCGGGCAACGGTACTGTCGGTACCAAGAAGCCAGTGATGCCTCCTGGAAATCGCTGACCCCAATACCAGGGCGGACCAAGCATACGAGGCCGACGCACCGTGGGATCAGGACCCCGCCCCGGGCACGATCTACCCGGAAACCTTGATCCTGACACAGGCCGGAACGGGCACCATCACCGGGACGTCCCTCTGTTTCGCGTGCTTCACCATCACGGTCGGTTCGGTGGTCGGTAACTCCATCACCTTCGACGGTGTCAACGGCGGGCTTACGACTCGCCTCTCGGGCATGATCGCCACGGACGGGTCGATGTCCGGCACGTGGGCGGACATCGACCGGCGGGTCGCGGACAGGAACGTGGGCGACAACCTCCGGGACCGCGACATCCGTGTCCGTGAACTCGCACGAGAAGACGGACCTCGTCCCGTATCCGCCGGGTGCCGCCGTCGGCGCCGTCATCTTCAACAGCTCCGCGGGCAACCCCAGCAACCTCGAGATGACCGTCCAGCTCAGGAATGCCACGCCAAATACCAGTTACGACGTCGATCTCTTCCTCGACACCTTCGCGAGCGGGCAGGGCGTCGTCGTCGGGACCCTCACGACGAATGGCGTGGGCAACGGCACCTTCCACGTCAACACGCAGGTCACCCCGGGCGTCCACACGGTCGCGGTCGACGTCACCCTCCACGGAAGCGGCAACGACGTCTTCGTGACCCCCGGCCTCTACGGGCAGAACCTCTTCATGGCCTTCCGGTAGCAAAGGCGTCCGACAGGCCGTTAGCGCCCCGGCGCCAACAGGATCGAACCGTCGATATCCGAATAGACGGAGCGCCAGCCGATCGCTGTGAAGCGGTCCACGATGGGCTGGTCGCGCTTGGCGATCACGGCGATCGTGGGTGCCCACGACGCGATCCGCTGTTGCCACCCATCGCTGCCAGCCAGGACGCCGCTGTAGTCGCGCCATACGTCCGCCGGGTAGAACTCGATCCGTGAATCCATCGCGACCGGCAGGTTCGGCAGCGTGAATTCGAACCATGAGCCCCATTCCTGCGGGTTGAACAGCCGGTCGTCGGGGCGGGCCAGCTCGTGGAGCTTGGCCGTGATCCCGGGCGGCGCGTAGAGGAGGACCCCCTCCGGCGCCGCCAGCCGGGCATCCACCGGCCGCCAGATTGGCAGCAGGACGAGCCCCACCAGGACGAACAGCACGACGATCGCCGCATTGAGCCCGCGGAAGAGCCGCGTGGAGACCGGTTCCGGTCGCTCCGGTTCGGGGACGGGATCCGCCAGCAACCCGGCCACGGCCACGACGGCCGCCAGGGGCCACCATGCGACACCGCGGGCCGCGTACACCCCGATCAGGAAGAAGACGGCCAGCCAGGCAAGCGTCGGCCACGGGGTCGGCCGGCCCCTCCGGGCGAGGACGAGGGCGACGCCGAAGACCGACGCGAAGAACATCAGCCCGGGCACCGTGCGGATCGACGTCGGCTGCCACTCGGCGATGTCGTTGGTGACCGCCGAGTTGGTCGTCAAACCCGCGGCGTAGACCCAGACCGACGGACCGAACGGCGTGACACAGGCAGCGAAAACCGAGACCACCGCGACCAGCAGGGTCCGGTGCGGCCGGTCGACGCGGTCGTGGAGATCCTCCAGCCAGGCGAGGCCAAGGACCAGCGGTGCCAGGAAGAAGCTGCCGTGGAAGTTGGCCCAGACCAGCACGAGCGGCGGGATCAGCCAGAGGCGGCCCGGGTGCGCACGACGGTCGGCGACCAGCAGGAGGAGGACCGCGAAGAAGGCCATCCCGAACGACTGCGCGCGAAGTCCGAGTGCAACAGCTGCGACGCCGAACGAGATCAGCGTCAGGATGGCCGCAGTGCGAACCGGCAGGCCGCGCCGTCGGCAGATGGCGTAGATGGACCCGAAGATGATCGCGACGAGGGCCGCCCGCAGCAGGACCAGCCCCGTCCAACCACCGATCCGATAGACGAGGGCGAACACGACCTCGGAGCCCCATTGCTGGTTGACCCAGGGCAGGCCCGCCGCCGTGAAGGTCCAGGTGTCGACGCGGGGAATCGCGCCGGTGTCGATGATCCCTGCGCCGGCGCGGATGAGATAGGTCAGGTCGACCGTCGCGAGACCCGCGATCAGCGTCGCGAGGACCGGGAGCGCCACCGCCAGGAACGACCACAGCCGCGAGACGCTCACGGCGGGATACTAGCCGACGGCCGCCATCTCGCTCGGTCGAAGCCTGCGGGCTCCCTCGTCGTAGATCGCCGTGACCGCGTCGACCATCAGCTCGACGCAAAATCGGTCATGCACCAGATCGTGACCCGCCCGGCCGATCATGTCGGCGTACGGGTGATCGGTCAGGAGCCGCGCGATCGCTCGCGTCAGCGCCTCCGCATCGTGGGGCGGGACGAGGAGCCCGGTCACGCCGTCCTCGACCATCTCCGGGATGCCGCCGACGTTCGAGGCGACGACGGGCCGCGAGAGCGCCATCGCCTCGAGGATCGTCAGGCCCTGCGCCTCGCGGTATGACGGGAGGACCGCGACGTCGAGCGCAGCTGTGACGGCCGGCACGTCGTCGCGGCGGCCGGTGAAGACGACCCGGTGGGCGACCCGCAGTTCCCGCGCCTGGGCCTCGAGCGAATCGCGCCGGCTTCCCTCGCCGACGATGAGCAGGTAGACGTCGGGGACCGCGCGGAGGACGCCGGGCCACGCTTCGAGGAGCGTCGGATGCCCCTTCTCGGGTTCGAGGCGAGCCACGACCCCCACGATCTGCGAACCGGGCTCCATGCCGTATTCCTCGTGGAGGGTGCAGCACGGTTCCTGGTGGTCATAGCGCTGGAGGTCGACACCGTTGTAGATGAGGTCGATCGGGACGATCGAGCGGCCCTCCTCGACCAGCTTTGCCTCGCTCGCCTTCGAGACGGCGATGAGCCGGTCGAACTGATGCGTTAGCTCGAGCAGCGCCTGCCGGTCCGCGTCCGACCGGACACGACTCGAATGGGCCGTGGCGACGAGATATGGCCGCCGCTGGCCCGCTTCTCCGAGCGCGATGACCGTGCGGGCTGCCACCGTCTCAGCGCGAAACATATGGGCGTGGACGACATCAGCCCGGACCTCGGCCAGGTGGGCCGCCAGGGCGCCGACCGCGATCGTGTCGTCGGGGTCGTCGATGACGAGGACCGCCACACCAGCGCGCTGGAGCTTGCGAACGGCACTCCCCGCCGACAGCGAGACGACGGAGACGTCATAGCGGGTCGGGTTCATCCGGGTCACGAGTGCGAACAGGTGTTCCTGTGCGCCGCCGTTCGTGCCGGTCGCGAGGACCTCGACCACGCGGATACGCCGATCCCCGGGCGGGCGCGCCCGCTCCAGCGCCGCAAGGCATGGATCGAATGGCAACGGGGCGCCCACCTCAGCCGTCCTTCCGCCGCACGAGCACGCGCTGGATCGGCTCGTCGACCCCGCCCCAGTCGTACTTGTACGGCTCGTCGCCGCGCAGGAAGTCGAGCCTGCGGACGCCCGCCGCCAAGGCGCGCGCGATGAGGGCGTTGATCATCAGGACGCCCGGCGAGAGGTCTCGGGCATCGGGGTCCACGCCGGCGTTGTAGTAGAGATAGGTATCAGACGTCTCGAAGTGGATCCCGGCCGCGATGCGCCGGCCACCTATCGACAGGAACGTCAAACGCAACGGGCCGTCCGGGCCATGGAGCTCGAACAGGCGCCGGAAGAGGACCCGGCTCTGGGCGCCACCTGGGGTGTCCGGAAAGAGACCATCGGCGCCCCACTTCTTCTGGTGCAGGGTGATGAAGATCTCGAGATCCGCGAGCGGGTCGGGCGACTCGTCGAGCCGGATCTCGCCGACGGCCTCGGCGCGCCGGACCTTGCGTCGGATCTCGTGGCGCGTCTTCTTGCCCAGGGTCGCGAGGTAACCGTCCATGTCGATCCCCGCCGGGAACGTCAAGACCGGGGAGACATCCTCACGCTCGACGTTGAGCGTCCAACCCTCTGCGATCTCGCGCGGGCCGAAGGCGGCCGCCAAGGCATCGGCCGTCGGGTCGCCGCAGCGCAGGCGACGCAGGTCGACCACGTCCCACGGTCGTCGCTCCGAGGGCAGGGCCAGGTAACCGGCAAGCGCCTCGGCGACGGAGGGCAGATCGGCCGGCGCGGCGAGGATCGTCGCGTAGTCGGCGTGATAGCTCGCGCCCATCAGGACCGCGGTCGCGGTCGGCGGGACGGGCGTCAGCTCGATGTCGGCGCCGTGGCGCATCCTCGTGTGGGTGAGGGCGTCCTCCGGCTCGACCTCGTGGCGATGCATGAGCGGGACGATGGCCAGCGGCTCCGCTCCCATCGGCGCATCGGTCTGGTAGAGGACCAGCGTCTCCTCGTGCGCATTCGCGCCATATGCGTCCCACCACGCGCGCTGGAAGGCCCAGCCCGAGAAAGGACTCGACCACGGGTTCCGGGCAGCCAGGGCATCCCAGGTGGCCGGTTCGATCTCGGCTAGGGAACGCCGCTCGATCCTCAGAGATGGTGTCGACCCGATCGCGACATGCGCCTGGCCGTCCGGCGTCGCGATCGGGCCCGGACAGGCAGGCTCCGCGTCAAGGGTCAGGGAAGTCACCTTCGAATGCTAGCACCGGTCCCGGAATGGTTGCGCCGGCAACCTAGCTCAGAAACCGATATGCAGGTAGGTGAGCAGATCGGCGTAGTCGTCGGTGAACGGGTGATCTGCCGGCGTCGTCGGCCCCCAGCCGAGCGCGCGGAACGCCTCGACCTGCGCGGGGTCGCGCGATCCCACGAGCCAGCGACTCGGGATGTCGGTCGAGTCCGGACCTTTCGGCAAGGGCCGGCTCGCTCGCTCGAGCGTCGTGAGACCGAGCCGCTCGAGGGCGGCCGTGATCGCGGGTGAGAGGTCGTAGTAACGGTTCGAGATATGGAAGGCGATGATGCCGTTCGGTTCGAGCGTTCGGAGCTCCTCGGAGATCGCCTCGACCGTCATCAGGTGGACGGGGATCGCATCGCTCGAGAACGCGTCGAGGACGACGAGGTCGTAGGCCGCGGCCGGCTCGGCGGCGAGGGACAGGCGCGCGTCCCCTTCGACGATCGTGGGCTTCCTCGGCGCATCGGCGAGGTACGTGAAGAGGGCCGGATCCTCCGCGACGGATATGACCACGGGGTCGATCTCGAAGAAGGTCATCTGCGTCCGGGCGTCCGCATAGGCCGCCAGCGTGCCGGCACCAAGACCGACGACCGCCACCCGGTTGGCGGCCGTGGCCGGCCGGGAGGCCTCGATCGAGAAGATGTCGCCCGCCGGTCCGGCCGTGCCGTAGTAGGTCCCGGGGATCCGCCGGCGCGCGGCGTCGGTGTACTGCGTCCCGTGCACGGTCGTGCCGTTCATGAGGATGGCGACCTTGCCGTCGGCCGGTCGGAGGACCTCGGTCACCCCGAAGAAGCTGCGGGCCCGGAATTCCACCGCCGGCTGGAGAACGAACGTGGCGAGAGCGAGGACGAACGCGGTGGCGATGGCAAGGAACCACGGCCGGGCGCCGACGGCCAGGATCAGACCGCCGACGATGAGCCAATGGATGGCGAGCTCGGTGACTGCCGAATGGGTCACGAAGAGGACGGTCGCCAGGAGGGTCGCGCCGATCAGGTAGGGCCCCACCCGCGTCCGGAAGCCACGGACGAATGGGCTGAAGTCGAGGCCGGTCCGCTTGCCGGGACGACGGGCCACGGTGGAGGTCCGGGCTGGCCGGGAGGCCGCCAGCGCCGCGAGCGCACCGACCAGGAGGATCGGGTACTCCCACACGTTCGGGAAGACCTGTGGCGCCACGAGTGCGACGAAGGCGGACGCCAGTGCGCCACCGACCGACAGGATCAGGTAGAACTCGGTGAGATGAGCCGGGTCCGGGCGGTCCTGCGCGAGCCGGCCAT
The DNA here is from genome assembly GCA_038319665.1 of Candidatus Limnocylindrales bacterium. GTDB lineage: Bacteria > Chloroflexota > Limnocylindria > Limnocylindrales > CSP1-4 > SPCO01. Next base: position 6,845 of record JBBQDL010000052.1, on the reverse strand, counting down.
GGAGCGCGATGGCGATCGTCCCGAACGCGATCAGCTCGACGATCAGGATGGCCAGGATCGGCCAGCCGCCGGCCGAGCCGTATGGCACCCACATCAGCGTGACCATCGCCGGGGCCGCAAGCACGGCCAGCCGGACGATGCGGCCGCCGCGCGGGGAGAAGGCGACGATGAACGATCCGAGATAGATCGCAAGCGGCATGACCCACAGGAGCGGCGCCGAGACGAGATCGGTGGCGATGAACGTGGTGACGGCGGAGAGGAGGCCGGACGGGATCGCGGCAAGGAGCAGCCAGCGGGCGCGCCGCGGCCAGTCGATCGGGCGGGTCGGGGCATCAGTGGTGGCCCCGAACATGCCGCTCACGGCAGTGGCCTGGCGGCGCGCCACGAGCGCGGGCATGACCCGCGTCCCGGCGAAGGCCAGCATGACGCCCAGGCCGGCATAGCCGATCGTCCAGAGACCGCGCTGCGCGCCGAGGCCGAGGCGGGGCTCGATCAGCAACGGGTAGGCCAGCAGGGCGAGCAGCGAACCCCCGTTGCTCAGCGCGTACAGCCAGTACGGATCCCCGCCGCGCTCCGTTCGCGCCGCCTGGAACCAGCCTGAGACCAGCGGCGTGGTGGTGGTCAGCACGAAGGCGGGCAGCCCGATCAGGACGAAGAGGATCCGCAGGAGGTCGAGCGACGGCGATACGCCCTCGAGCCGGAGGTCGGCGATCCGGACCGGCGAGATGACCAGCGCCACGAAGCCGAGTCCCGCGAGCGCGAGGTGTACGGGCGGGCCCCAGCGCCCGAAGCGCGTGACCGAGAGGTGGCCATACAGATAGCCCGCCAGCAGCACGGCCTGGAAGAAGCACAGGGTCGTCGTCCAGACCGCAGGCGTGCCACCGAAGACCGGCAGGACGAGCCGCCCGACGAGCGGTTCGACGCTGAACAGCAGGAACGCCGACAGGCCGATCGGCAGCGCGAACGGCAGGGTCGTGCCCAGGAGCGAGCGCGACAAGGTCATCGTGCGTGCGGTCATCCGTCCTCCGGTGGCGTTGGGCGGACTCATCGTCGCGAGCGTGACCCTCGGGTCAAGTGAGAAGAACGGGTCATGGCAGCCCGTCCCCGAACAATCGCCGGAGCAGGAAATACTCGGGGCGCGGATGGTCGTCGGTGACGAGCGGGCCTGGGCCCACCGTCTGGCTCACGGCGTCGCCGGTCAGCCAGGTCTGGCGTGCGATGACCCGGACCCACCCCTCGACGGTCTTGTCGGGCGAGTCGTACGCGGACGAGATGTCGGCCAAGATCCCCGGCCGGCCGAGGACCTCGCGGATGCTCGCCGGGTCGAAGGCGATGGGCTGCGATGACCCCAGCATGTACATCCCGTAGCCGCCCGCGCCTTTGACCAACGTCACGTTCGGGAAGACCGACGCGAACGTCCGGATGTGGTCGAGCATGTCGTCATATGTGCCGCCATACGGGAGCCACTGCATCATGATCCCGGCCTCGGTCAGGTGGTCGCGGCCAGCCTCGTAGTACTCCTTGGACGAGATGACGGCGGCCCCGGAGCTCTCGATCGGCGGTGGCGGGTCGGTCAGGATGATGTCGTAGCGGTCGTTGGTGAGCTCGAGATGGTTCCGGCCGTCGGTGACGATGACGCGGCCGTTCGGATTGGCGAGGACCGCGGCGGCGTCTGGGTAGTAGTAGCCGAACATCTTGGGCACGCTCGGGACGAGCTCGACGACGTCGGTCCGAAGGCCCGCGATGAGCGCTGCACGGAACGCGGAGCCCATCCCGAACGCCACGACCAGGGCGTGGGTCGAGGCCGGGCGGGCGATGAGCGGCAGGACCGGCATCAGCTTGGCGTCCACGGTCAGCAGGGTCATCGAGGTACCGGCGACCCACAGCTCCGGCGTGAACGTCTGCTGGCCCGCCTGGACCGACGCGATCTCGTCCTCGGTCGAGGCAAAGAGGCGCCCGTCGGTCGACGCGAGCCAGGCCTCGTTCGGCTGGACGAGGATCCCGGGCCGGACAACGGTCACGACGATCGCGAGGGCCACGGCGACCCCGGTCCCGGCGATGAACCGGCCGACGGGGCGAGCGACCAACCGCCAGCCGAGGACGATCCCGAGCGTGGCGTTGACGGCGGCGAGCCCGGCCACGAGGACTGGCGACCCCATCAGCGGGATGAGGAAGAACGGGACGACGAAGCTGCCGATGATCGCCCCGACCGTATTGACCGCGAGCAGCCGGCCCGACCCGCGGCCGGCATGCGCGTCGTCGTCGGCGAGCAGCGCCGACGAGGCAGGGAACGCGATGCCGAGGGCTATCGTCACCGGCAGGACGACCTTGATCGCGGATCCGATGAGCGCCTGGATCGTCTCGATCGGCTTGTCGACGGTCGGCTTGTGCGGCGCGACGACGATGAGTACCAGGCCGGCCAGCGCCAGGGCCGCCGCCAGGATCTGGCTCACCGCGAGGAGCCGGATCGGGTCCCCCAGCCACCGTCGCAGCAGCGCGAACAGGACCGCGCCGATCGCGAGGCCTACGAGGAAGGTCGCCAGGATCGTCGTGAAGACGTAGGTCGTGTTGCCCGTCCCCGACGCCAGCAGCCGCGTCCAGGCGACCTGGTAGCCGAGCGAGGTGAGCCCGGAGATGAAAGCGACCGCGAGGGCGAGGCGCGGTGACGGGCGGAGCGTGGCCTGGCGTCGCCTTGGAGTCGATATCGGCGTCGGGCGCACCGCCGCGGGTGTAGGTGCCGTGGACGCCGAGGTCCCGCGTCCGAGCCACAACGCCGCGAGCCCGGCAGCGGCCGAACAGCCGGCCCCGACCGCAAGAGCCCCCGATAGTCCCAGCAGCTCGATGAGGAAGAACCCGGCCACGATGGTCCCGACGATCGCGCCGACCGTATTGGCCGCGTAGAGCCGGGAGAAGGCGCCGGACAACGTGACGTCCTGCGCAAAGTAGCGCGTGAGTGTCGGGAGCGTGGCGCCCATCAGGACCGTGGCCGGTGCGAGGGCCAGCACGGCGAACGCGACGCGCACCAGGGCCAGGACCTGGGGAGAGCTTTCGAGGGAGGGGTAGATGCCACGGTACAGGTCGTCGATGAGGCGGAACGAGAGGGGCGTGAGCAGCACGACGACGGCGAGCCCGAGCTCGAGCAGCCCGTACATGCGGACTGGCGCGCGGACCCGGTCGGCGATCCGGCCACCGACCGCGCTCCCCACCGCGATCCCGCCGAAGAACCCGGTCAGGATCGCCGAGACGGCCTGGGTCGTGTTGCCGAAGACCAGGACGAGCTGACGCGACCAGACGATCTCGTCGATAAGGGCGGCTGCCCCCGACAGGATGAAGATCGCGAGGATGACCACCAGAGGTCTGCGCATCAGATCTTGTCCGCCCAGTACACGCCGGCGGCCATGACGACCGTCCCGAGCGCGATGAGCACCTTCCAGCCGGTGCTGACCGTCCCGCGATGGATCGCTGCCAGACCACACAGGGCCATCACGAACGGCACCGAATCGAGGAAGTAGCGGTAGCCGTACTGGTCCCAGCCGCCGCCGTAGTACAGCAACGTGGGGATGAGCACGGCGATCGTCGCACCGACCAGCCACCACGCCCGCGGCCGATGCCAGTCGGCCTGGGTCGCGAAGAGGAGACCCGGGCTGGTGATGAACACCGACAAACCGAGACCATCAGGCTTGAAGAACGGGAAGGTCGGGATGACGGTCGGGAGGTGGAACAGGAAGTAGTCGAGGTTCATCGGGACGTGGACGATCGAGAACAAGCCGAGCTGCCGCTGCGCCTCGAGGAACCCGGGGACGGTCGCCAGCCCGTAGCCCGATTCCCACGGCGAGCCGAAGCGGACCTGGTTGTAGAAAAAGAAGAACGCGATCGCCGGGAAGACGCCAAGGCCGAGCTCGAGCCAGTGTCGAAGACGCATCGACCGTGCGACCGAGGCGATGTAGCCGCCGACGACCGCGGCTGATGGGAGCTCCGGCGGCGAGTCGAGCGTCAAGGCGTAGAACGGGATCGCGAAAGCCAGCGGCGCACGGGTCAAGAATGCGGCCCCGGCGAGGAGTCCGATGAGCAGCGCCCGCTGCCGGCCCCACAGCTCGATGAGGCACGCGAACGTCAGGATCGTCGCGAAGAGCTGCCCCGTATGCCAGACGCCACCGCGCGTCGTCACCCACAGGATCTGTGTGGAGAACCCGAACAGGACGGTCAACGCCAGCCGGTCGATCAGCCGCCGGACGCCGATCCGCCCGAGCAGCATCCAGCACAGCCCGACACCGCCTGCCGCGAGCAGCGCGTTGATCCCCGATTCGACCTGGTCGGCCTGGACCGCGCCGAGGATCGCCACGATCGGCATGAGCGCGATGGCTGGGAACGGCGCGAATGGCACGTAGAACCGGCCGTCGACGATGATCACGTCGAATGGCCCCGGCCGGAACGTCAGCCACGACCGCCCGTGGAGGAACGCGTCGGCGAGGTAGAAGAAGTCGCCCCGGCGGGCGTCGAAGCCGCGGTCCGCCAGCCAGTAGAGAAAGGCCGCGACGGCGACGACGCCAAGGCCGGCGAGCGTCTCCCGCTTCACCCGGCGCGATCAGCGCGCGCGGCATTCACGCGTCGGGCTCGACGCGCCGTGCGTTGCGATGCACCAGCGGGATGCGGAACAGGTCCCAGCCGACGCGAGCGGCCAGCGCCGGGCGTGCCCGCATCCGCGAACCGCGGCGGTCCTCCCAGCGGATCGGGACGACCGCGACGCGGTAGCCGCGTCGCCGGGCCAGGAAGATGATCTCGACGTCGAAGACGATGCTCGTGATGCGCTGCCGCCGGAAGAGGTCGTGGGCGGCGGCACGGGTGAACCCCTTGAACCCGCACTGCGTGTCCTTCACCGGGCCGACCACCCAGACCGACGCGAGCAGGTGAAAGGCTTTGCCCAGCAGCCGGCGGTACCCGGGCTGACTCGCCCGCATGTCCGAACCGTCGGGCTGGATCCGGGAGCCGAGGGCGACCTCGTGGTCGCCGAGCGCGGCGACGAGCAAGGGCAGCTCGTCCGGCGGCGTCGCCATGTCCGCATCGGCGAAGATGATGAGGTCCGAGTCCGCGGCAAGCATCCCCGCCCGGACCGCCGCGCCCTTGCCGCCATGCGGGACCGTGATGACGCGCAAGCTGGCGCCCGCGAGATCGGCGCCTGCCGCCGCTTCTGGTCGGGCGGCGACGATCGCGGCTGTCGCGTCCGAACTGCCGTCGTCGACGACGAGGACATCGATCCGGTCGGGCAGCTCCGCCGATCCAGGCGCGCCCTCGCGCGCCCGAAGACCGCGTCGCCCGAGGTAGCCGAACAGCTCGTCGAGCGCGGGGCCGATCCGTTCTTCCTCGTTGTAGGCGGGCAGGACGACGGTCAGGCTCCTGGGAGCCGCGGGTGTCGGGGGCGAGGTGGCCATCGGCGGCAGTCTATCCGGGATGGGAACGGTCACCGGATCGCCACTGGTCCGGTAGATTGGGCTCGTGACGACGTCGAACGACCAAACGGGGACCGCGCTCATCACCGGCATCACCGGACAGGACGGGTCGTATCTCGCCGAGCTGCTCCTCGGCAAGGGGTACGAGGTCCACGGCCTGATCCGCCGTTCCTCCTCGTTCTCGACCGGTCGGATCGACCACCTGTACCACGACCCCCACGAGACGGGCGCGCGGCTCTTCCTGCACTACGCGGACCTTACCGATTCGTCGTCATTGATCGGCCACCTCCACGCGATCAAGCCGGCCGAGGTCTACAACCTGGGCGCCCAGAGCCACGTCAAGGTCTCGTTCGAGATGCCCGAGTTCACCGCCGACACCGCGGGGATGGGCACGCTCCGGATGCTCGAGGCGGTCCGCACGGCCGACTGGCCGATCCGCTTCTACCAGGCTGGTTCGTCCGAGATGTTCGGCCAGGTGGCCGAGATGCCGCAGACCGAGACGACACCCTTCCGGCCGCGCAGTCCATACGCCATCGCGAAGGTCTTCGCCCACTGGATGACCGTCCAGTACCGCGACGCCTACGGGCTGCACGCCAGCAACGGCATCCTGTTCAACCACGAATCGCCGCGCCGCGGCGGCACGTTCGTGACCCGCAAGGTGACCCGAGCCATCGCGGCGATCCTGGCCGGCGAGACCGACCACGTCTACCTCGGCAATCTCGAGGCGCGGCGCGACTGGGGCTACGCCGCCGAGTACGTCGACGCGATGTGGCGGATGCTCCAGCAGACCGAGCCCGACGACTACGTGATCGCCACCGGCGAGATGCACTCGGTCCGCGAGTTGTGCTCGGTCGCCTTCGCGCTCGTGGGCCTCGATTGGGAACATCACGTGCGCGTGGACGAGCGCTACTTCCGACCGACCGAGGTGGACGAGCTATGCGGTGACGCCTCGAAGGCGGAGCGGGTCCTCGGCTGGCGTCCGACCGTGCGCTTCGAGGAGCTCGTACGGATCATGCTCGAGGCCGACCTGCGCGAGGCGGGAATCGACCCAGGGGCCGTCCTTCGCCCGGTCGAGGGCGCCACGTGACCGAGGCGAGGAGCCTCGCCGACCGCCGGATCATGGTCACCGGCGGTGGCGGGTTCCTCGGGAAGGCGGTGGTCCGACGGCTCGAGGCGGCCGGCGCGACCGACATCTTCGTCCCGCGCAGCGCCGACTTCGACCTCCGCACCCACGACGGCGTCGAAGCCGCCCTCGCGGCCGGCAAGCCGGACCTCGTCATCCACCTCGCGGCGGTAGTCGGAGGGATCGGGGCGAACCGCGAGAACCCGGGGCGCTTCTTCTACGAGAACGCGGCGATGGGGATCGAGCTCATGGAGCAGGCCCGGCTGGCCGGCGTC
>JBBQDL010000051.1:0-17971 GCA_038319665.1 Candidatus Limnocylindrales bacterium | reverse complement strand
GGCGGCGGCTCCAGCAAGAGCGCCGAGGAGCGCGACGAGCAGCACCGGATCGATCGGCATGAAAGAAGGAGCCCCCGAGGATTTGGTCGTCCCGAAGGTATGGGCGGACGAGGCCGACCACCATGACCCCTTCGTACCGGGCCGGGGATACCTGGTGCCTCCGTCGCTGGGCTCGGGCGGTAGGCGTAGGCGGCTGTCCCTCGTCCGGAGCGGGGGTCGATCATTCGTTCGAGGGCGCCTGCGCGCATGAGCTGGAGCAGCCGCTCCTGGGCGGTTCGTTCGCGTCGGTAGATGAGTCGGGCCAGCTGCGAGGCGGTGGCGGCATCGGCTCGGGTGAGGAGGCGCAGCGCGGCTCTGTCGCGGATCGGCAGGACGTCGAGGTCGAGTTGGAGCGTGCGGGTGACGACCGTGTCCAGCCTGCCGCGGTCGATCATGGGAGGTCCCTTCGGCGCGCCCCGCAATTCTGAGCACGAAAGGGGGGCGCCAGATGGGGCGCCTTGGCGCCCCTCCTGGCGCAGTCGCCCTGTGAGCTGGCATTACTCGTGACCCCGGCGCTGCTCCGCCTGGGCGGCGTCCGGAGGGCCACGCTGGCCGTCCAGGTTCCGCGTCCGTGGCTGTCCAGCTTCTCGTGACCGCCGCTGTCTCCTTCCTAATGTCCCTTGCCACGCCACCCGGCCGTCAGCGACTTTCTCGAGCGGGAGCTCTCGTCAAATTGTGTGGAAATCCCTTCCGCACATCATCTTGTCAGGCGGCTGACACCTCCTCGATCGCAGGTTGGACCCAGACCCCGTCGATGAACCGGTGGCCGGCCAGGACGAGGGTCATGATCGTGAGCTCGCCATTGAGCGGGCGGCCTTTCCTGATCCGCTACTTGGGGGAAGCGCCGGACTAGTTCGCGTACGGGAGGACACGGACATCCACGACGTTGCTACGCGGGATCGGCGTCCAGCGACCGCAGCCGCCACAGGACCTCGTCGACATCCGGGCCGGGGATATTCGCGATCGCATGAAACTCGAAGCCTGCGTCGGCGTGTCCGGGGATCAGCTCGAAACTCCACGGCTTATCTTCTGGGCCCAGGTCCACAGAACGTCCGATGATGCGGAGGAATAGACCGTCATCTGGATCCCCAGGAGGCGGGACGATGACGTCGAGGAACCGTTCGATGTCGAACACCGACATCGACAGGGCGATGCCGTCGAACCCAGAGACGGCCACCGCGCGCCTCACGCGGATCCGCCGCTTCTTTAGGAAGTCGATGATGTCGGTGTGCTGGGCGTCGTACATCCCGAACAGCATAGAACGGCCCCCGTCGGCGCCGGGTCCAGCCTCGAGGACGTAGCCGGCACGCGAAGCGTGGGCCGGCGTCAGTGTGGGGATCGCCTCTTACCGGCGGCTTCTCGCGCGGTCAGCCGTGCCTCTCGCTTGCACGCGACTCCGCGCCGAGGTCGACCGTATCGGAGCTGAAAGTCAGAGCGGACAAGCGTCCCAGCACGCGCCGGCGAGCGATGCCCCGCTATGATTTGGAGGTCGCTGTCGTACAGGAGGTGAAGGACATGCCGCTCTACATGGACCGCCACGATCTGCCCGGCGTGAAGGCCGAGGATGTGGCCAAGGCGCACGAAGCCGATGTCCGCGTTCAGGGACAGTACGGCGTCGAATACCAGCACTACTGGGTCGACGAGGCGGGCGGCCAGGTCTGGTGCCTGGTCGAGGCGCCCGACAAGGAGACCGCGACGCGGGTCCATCGCGAGGCCCATGGTCTCGAAGCGCACGAGATGCACGAGGTCAGCCAGGGCGCTTGAACCGCGCCCTTGGCAATGGATGCCGCTCCGGCAATACCAGGCACGCTTCAGGGCGACCGAACCGACCGCCGACCCGCTCCCCTGGCCGGCGAACCGGGGGCCGTTGGCACCCTAGCCGTCGCGGCCTAACCCGAACACTTATCGCGTTGACACGACGAGGACTCTCCGACGCCGAGCTACATGCCCGGGCGGTACAAGCGGCCCGTCGGATGATCTCGGGCGGTGAACGGCCCGGCTACGGGCTCGGAACCGCCGCGGACGGCTCATGGACGGTGGTCGGACTTCCCGGGGTCACGGTGGCCGCTGTAGGGCGTCATGAGGCGTCAGACCCGGCCCGCGGTGCGGCAACGCACCGCCAGGTCGGGCGGGGGGTTGCGGACAGGGAGGCATGAGCGGTACCCTTCGGCTCTCCCGGGGGCACCTTCCGGGCGTGCACGGCCCGGTCGGGTGGTAATCACGTGTGTGCCCTTGGAGGTCCCCGATGCGACGCTTGATCCTGGCGCTCGGCGCCGCGCTGCTCCTCGCCTCTGCCGCCGTCGTCCCGGTGGCGGCAACGGCTCCCCCCTACACGGTCATCGCCGGTGGCCTCCATAACCCGCGCGGCCTGACCTTTGGGCCCGGTGGCGTTCTCTACGTGGCCGAGGCCGGCACGGGCATCGGCGGGGCGGTCCCCCACGTCAGTCATGACGGCTCGATCCGGGCCATCCGCCATCCGGGCTCGAGCGCGCCCGTGATGCACACGGTCATCGGCGGTCTCCTGTCGCTGAGCTCCCCCGAAGGCGATGTCGTCGGCGTCGATGGCATCTCGGCCCATGGCAACGGCGGCCTCTACGCGATCATGGCCGAGTCGCCGAACGCCACCGGCCAGGCCGCCGCCGGTCGGCTCGTCAAGGTCAGCCCGAGTGGGCATGCGCGCACGATCACCAACGTCGGCGCAGCCGACTACGCGTGGAGTCAGGCGAACGCCGGTCTCGTTCCGGGCCAGTTCCCTGACGCGAACCCGTACGGCGTCCTCGCCCTCGCCGGCCGGGAATACGTCGTCGACGCGGGCTCGAACACCCTCGACGTCGTCAACGCGAACGGATCGCTGAAGATCCTCGCGTTCTTCCCGAACGACAGCATCTCGGACGCGACCCCGACGTGCGTCGCGAAGGGCCCCGATGGGGCGCTCTACGTCGGCACGCTGTCGCTGGCCGAGAGCTTCACCAACGGTCCGTCGGCGAAGGTCTACCGGATCGACCCGACCTCTCTGTCAGGCAGCTCTGTCTTCATGGTCGGCGCCGCCCAGGAATGGGCGACCGGCCTCGAGCCGATCAATGGCTGCGCGTTCGGCCCGAATGGCGCGCTCTACGTCTCCCAGCTCTTCACCGGCGTCGGCGCGACCGGACCCGCGGGCGGCGACGTGATCAAGCTCCCGTGGGGTTCGCCGTCGACTCACGTCTCCCTGACCGGCGGCTCGCTGCCGCTTGCCGGTGGGGTCGCGGTCGCGACCGATGGCACCGTCTACGCGGTCGGGCTGACCGCGTTCGCGCCGACCGGCTTCGTCGCTCGCCTCGACGCTCACTGACACTTCGCGCCGACCGGCCGCCGGCACAGCGCCGGCGGCCGGCCTTCTAACCTGAAGACGACGCCAGACTCAGCGGCCTCGTCCGGTTCCGGTCAATGTGGATACTGGCCGAGCACTCGCGCCCCTGCACGGGCTCGGCCTTGAATGGGGACCGATGCAAAGCCGCCGCTTCGGACGCCGTCCACGGCGCTGAGTATTGGGCTTCGAGCGCTGTAGGCTAACCGGCGCGGGCAGTGCGCAAGGGGTTATGTGTGATCCCTGAGCACGAATCACCTCGGGGAGTAGCGTAGCCTGGTAACGCACGTGCTTTGGGAGCACGAGATCGCGGGTTCGAATCCCGCCTCCCCGACCATCGCTCGGGCCGTCCGGAGGCTGCCCATGTCCGAACGCGAACCCGAACCCCGGACCGAGGTCGGCCCCGTCCGCGAGATGCGGCTCGTCGTGACCGCCGAGGACTATGAAGCCGCCGTGACATTCTACCGTGACGTCCTCGGCCTACCGGAACGGGCGTCGTACTCGTCGCCCGACGGGCGGGTCGTGATCCTCGAGGCTGGCCGGGCGACGCTCGAGATCGCCGATCCCGCCCAGGCGGCCTTCATCGACCGCGTCGAGGTGGGCCGGCGGGTCGCCGGGCACATCCGGGTTGCGTTCGAGGTGGCCAACGCTCGGGCCATGACCGTGCAGCTCGCGGCCGGCGGCGCGCGGGTGCTGGCGGAGCCGACTCGGACACCGTGGCAGACCGAGAACGCCCGCCTCCAGGCGCCGGCTGGGCTCCAGCTGACGCTCTTCTCCGACGCACCGATGGCCGACTGACACAGGTCGCCCGCTCCCAATACGTCCCGCTCCCCAAGTCGTCCCGGTCCATATCAGGCTCATTGATAGGAATCCGGGTTTGCCTACATGGCTATCCACGAGATCCCGCAGATCCGGGGGTCGACTGAGCGTGGAAGGGCACCAGAGCATCAACCAGCCTGATATCGCGAGCCCGGGAGCGTCGAGATCTGACAAGCCGGGGGGCATCGTCCACCGCTAGGCTTGCGAGCATGACCACAACGCCCCGCCGCCCGCTCAAGGTCGGGATCCAGCTGCCCGAGGTCGAGCGCGACGTGCGCTGGCCGGAATTGCTCGACATGACCCGGGCGATCGAGGACCTGGGCTTCGACTCCGTGTGGGTCGGCGAGCACCTGCTCTACCGCTGGGAGGACCGGCCGGCGCGCGGGCCGTGGGAGGCCTGGACCCTCCTCGCCGCGATCGCCGCCTCGACGTCGCGGATCGAGCTTGGACCCCTGGTCGCCTGCACGAACTTCCACAATCCCGCCCTGCTGGCGAAACAGGCTGCGACGATCGACGAGCTAAGTGGCGGCCGCTTCGTGCTCGGCTTGGGCGCGGGCTGGAACGAGACGGACTTCCGAGCCTACGGCTATCCCTACGACCACCGGTTCGACCGCTTCGAAGAGGCGTTCACGATCATCCGGACCCTCCTGCGGGAGGGCGCCATCGACTTCGACGGGCGCTGGTACCAGGCCCGCGACTGTGAGCTGCTCCCGCGCGGCCCGCGACCCGGCGGTCCTCCCTTGATGATCGGCTCGAACGGGCCGCGGATGCTGCGCGCGACGATGGCCCACGCCGACTCGTGGAACACCTGGTACAACGATATCGAGAACCGTCCGGCGGGAGTCGCACGGGTCCGGGCGGTCGTGGACGACGCGTGCCGGGAGGTCGGGCGCGATCCATCCGGGGTGGAGCGCACCGCCGCCGTCCTGGTTCGGCTGTCTGGCGGAGCCGGGCGTATCCAGGGCGAAGCGGGTCGGCCGCCCCTTGAGCCACAGGACGGCGACCCTGCCGCCCTCGCCGAGACCCTGCGTGCCTTCGCCCGCGAGGGGATCGCCCATGTCCAGCTGGTCCTCGACCCGATCACCCTCAGCTCGATCGTGACCGTCGCGCCGGCCCTCGCCGAACTCGATCGACAGGTTTGAGACGGGGGTCGGAACCGCATTTCGGGCGTGCTAGCATCCCTCCGCGATGCGAAGACCCCCGGGCCCTGGGGAGCGACCGATGACCTTGCGGGCCAAGCCTGCCCGATCCCGTGCCCTGCCGGGACGTGCCGTGGATGAGGTCTCATCGCTGGACAAGCGGATCATCGAACACCTCCAGGAGGACGGCCGCCGGCCGTACACCCAGATCGCCGCCGAGCTCGGCGTCTCGGAAGCGGCCGTGCGTGCGCGCACCAACCGGCTGATCGAGCGTGGCATCCTCCAGGTCGTCGGCGTCACCGACCCCCTCAAACTCGGCTTCCACCAGATGGCGATGATCGGGATCCGGTGCGAGAGCTCGAAGCTCATCGAGGTCGCCGAACGCCTCGCCCAGATGCCCGAGGTCGACTACGTCGTGATCACCGCCGGCAGCTACGACCTCCTCATCGAAACGGTGTGCGAGGACAACGACGCCCTGCTGACCTTCCTCGCGGAGCGCCTGCGTGCGATCGACGGGGTGCGCGAGACCGAGACGTTCGTTTACCTGCGGCTGGTCAAGCAGACCTACCAATACGGGACGCGCTGAGCCCGAGGGAGTCCCGGGACGGATCGCGGAATCGTTGACCGACCGCACCATCGGCCCGCGCGATGGTCGGTCGAGAGGCATGGGGCGGCTAAGATGGCCATGAAGTGGGCGGGGCTCGTTGTCTGCGCCCCGAGTCCAGAGGACGCGCGTGCCGGTCCAGCTCCTGCTCTTCGCGATCGTCGCCGCGAACCTCGCCGTGATGGCGCTGATCGTCGTCCCACCGATGATCGGCCGCCGAAGCCCGATCGGCTCCGACACGGGTCCCGCGGACACGGCCGAACGTCGTGCCGCCGAAGCCGCGGTGGTCGGCGGCCTGGCCGGGATCACCGACGACGGCGTCTCGACCGAAACCTACGACCGGGTCGTCCGGATCGTCTCCTGGGTCTTCCTGCTGACGACCACCGCGATCGTGGCCGTGACCGGGCTGTGGCCCTCGACCCAGCCCGCCATCCTCGCGCTGCTCGCGTTCGCCGGGCTGTTCGTCGTCGTGATCCATGATCTCCTCCCGCCAGACACGCTCGGCCCCGCCAAGTTCGTCGTCGAAGGATCGGTGGCGATCACGGTCGCGACCCTCCTGGTCGCGCTGACCGGCGGCTACAGCAGCCCATTCTTCTTCGCGTTCCCCCTCATCGTCGGCGGGGCCGCGCTCGTCGTCTCGCCACCGATCACCGTCTCGCTGGCCGGGGCGGCCACGCTGGGGTACGTGCTGGCGGTCCTGGCCGGATCCACCACGGGCTCGCTCGGCCCGAGCGCATCGGCCGTGGTCGGGGTCAACCTGACCGCGCTCATCCTGATCGCCTACGTCGCGATGGTCATCGCCCGTGCCCAGCGGCGCACGCGCGATGCGGCCATCCGCCTGTCCACGGTCGACTCTCTTACCGGCCTGTTCAATCGCTCGTTCTTCTTCGCGGCGATGGAACGCGAGATCGCGCGCAGCGCCCGGTCGGGTCGTGGCTTCTGCCTGCTGATGATGGATCTCGACGAGCTCAAGCTGATCAACGATCGACTCGGCCATTTCTACGGCGATCGCGTCCTGCGCGGGGTGGGCGAGGTGATCACGCTGGGCGTCCGCCGCATCGACACGGCGGCGCGCTACGGCGGCGACGAGTTCGTCGTCCTCCTGCCTGAGACGGATCCCACGGGCGCGTTCGTCCTGGCGGAGAAGATCCGGCTCGGCGTCCATGCCATGCCGATCCCGAGCGAGGGCGGTGGCTTGAGCCCTTCCTTGTCGATCGGGGTGGTCAGCTATCCGGACGACGGCCGGACCTCCGACGAGTTGATCATCAGCGCCGATGGCGCGATGTACGCCTCAAAGCGTGCCGGCAAGGACCGCGTCACGGGTGTCCCGGTCCCGCGTTCGGGCCAGCCCTTGACTCCGGTGTAGCATCGCTCGGTGAGCGATACCGAACCCGGATCCCGGCCCGGTCCGCGCGGCTTCTCGACCCGTGCCATCCGGGCCGCGTCCCGTGCGCCCGACGTGAGCCAGACGCCGACCAGCGTGCCGATCTACCAGACCGCGACCTTCGCCGCGGCCGACGCGGATGAGCTCGGACGGGTCGCGGCGAACGGCCGCGCGGGCTACGCCTACAGCCGCATCTCGAACCCGACGACGAGCGCGTTGGGTGCCGCCTACGCCGAGCTGGCGGGTGGCGCCACGGGCGTCGCGCTCGCCTCGGGGATGGCCGCGATCCACGCCGCGCTCGCGTCGCTCGTGCGGGCGGGCGACCGGATCGTGGCACCGATCGCCGCCTACGGATCGACGCGGAGCCAGCTCCTGCGGACGTTCGGTGGGTTCGGGGTCACGGTCGACATCGTCGACACCACCGACCTGGACGCCGTGGCCGCGGCGCTCGCGGCCGGCCCGACCCGCGTCCTCTACGCCGAGACGATCGCCAACCCGACGACCTACCTGGCCGATCACGCCGCGCTCGCCGAGCTCGCCCACCGGCATGGGGCGACCTACGTCGTCGATAACACCTTCGCCTCGCCGTACGTCTGCCGGCCGCTCGAATTCGGGGCGGACCTTGTGGCCGAGTCGGCGACGAAGTTCCTCGGTGGCCACAGCGACGTCATCGCGGGGGTCGTGGCCGGCTCGCCGGAACGCATCGCCGAGGTGGAGCGCGTCCAGGTCGACACCGGCGCGACGCTCGGTCCGCTCGACGCCTTCCTCGTCCTGCGCGGCATCCTGACCCTCGCCATCCGAGCCGAGCGCCACGCCGCGACAGCAGCCGCGCTGGCCGCATGGCTCGAGCGCCAGGCCGGCGTCCGGACCGTCCTCTACCCGGGTCTGGCAAGTCACCCGCAGCACGACGTCGCCCTGCGGCAGTTCCGGCCGGGTGTCGCCGGCGGGATGCTGGCGTTCGAGGTCGCTGGCGGTCGCGCGGCGGGCAAGGCCGTGATCGACGCGCTGACCCTCCCCGAGCTGACCGCCTCGCTCGGGAGCGTCCATACCATGGTCGTCCACCCGCCATCGACCTCTCACCGCCAGTCGAGCGAGGCGGACCTGCAGGCCGCCGGGATCACGCCGGGACTCCTGCGCGTCTCGGTCGGTCTCGAGGATCTCGAGGACCTCCAGGCCGATTTCGAGGCAGCGCTCGGGTCCGCGGCGGCCGTCGCCTCCACGGACGGGCGGGGCGGACGATCGGTGCCGGCGCTCGGCGCCGTCTAGGAGCTCGGGCCATCGCGACGACGACCGCGGTCTCGGCGGCCACCAGCCGTCCGACCGGCCGCAACATCCCGGCCCGTCTCGGTTACGGGCTGTGGCACCTCTTCACGGCGGTCGACTTCGCCGTCTTCCAGATCATCTTCCTTGGACTGCTGGCGGTCGTCGGGATGACCATCAAGCAACTCCCCGACTTCGCGTTCCGCTCGGCCACCGATTACGCGACCGGGATGGACCAGCTCCACGCCCGCTACGGCCCCGTCCTCGGCCAGGGGATCGTGGATGTCATGGAGCGGCTCTCGCTCTTCTCGGTCTTCCGCTCGCCATGGTTCAGCGCCGGTCTCGTCGTCCTCGTCGTCTCGATCATCGTCTGCACCCTCGACCGGACGCCCAAGCTGTGGCGGGGCGTGAGCGACGTCCGGGTCGCACAGCCCGAGCCGTATTTCGACCCGCGGCTGCCCGACCGCGCGGCGATGGACGGTCTCACCGTGGACAGCCTGCGCTCGGTCCTGCGCCGGAGCGGCTTCCACGTCCGCGAGGCGACCGACGCCGGCGGCACGCACTTCCTGTACGGCGACCGCCACCAGTACACGAAGATGGCGACCCTGCTCACCCATGCCGGTCTGGTCACCTTCCTGGTGGCGGCAGCGGTCACATCGCGTCTCGGCGACGAGCAGGGCCTGGTCGTCGCGGTCGGGGAGTCGCTGACCGTCCAGCCGATCGGGACGCCGGGCCTCCTGCTGGTCAAGAACAACGACTTCGAGGCGCCCGGCTTCGACACCGGCCACCCGACCGACTTCACGACCGACCTCGCGGTTTACCAGAACGGCAGCCAGATCGCGCGCAAGACGATCCGGGTCAACGACCCGCTCTCGGTGGGCGGCTACACCTTCCACCAGAACGGGTTCGGCCCGGCGCCGCACATCGTCCTGCGAAGCGCGGCCGGCGCGATCCTGTGGGACGCACCAGTCCCGATGACCGACGCCGCGGACGGGCTGCCATACGCCTCGATCGGCATCCCCGGCCGCGACATGGGCCTCAAGCTGCTGCTCGACAAGGAGGCCGACGGGAGGGGCGTCGTCGTCGCCATCCCATACCGCGTGGTGGGCACGGGCGCGGACGGCCAGCCCGTCGAGGACGTCTACCAGCCGGTCGATCTGCACGCGGGCGATGCCAAGGTCTCGCAGGGGCTCGATCTCTCGATCGGCCTCAAGGACTTCGGTCAGTTCACCTTGCTGATCGCCAAGCGCGATCCGGGCCAGGGCCTCGTGTGGATCGCCTTCGCGCTCCTCATCGCCGGGATCACCATCACGTTCTACCGGCCCCGCAGACGGGTCTGGACGCGGCTGGCACCGGACGGCAGCCTGGGCATCGTGTGGCGCTCGGACCGATACGTGGACGTCGAGCGTGAATTCGGGCGGCTGCTTGACCGGCTCGTGGCCGCCCGAAACCCGGCCTGAACCGCAACCCGCGGCGTCGCCGCCGGTGACCTCCAGCGGGCACTCTTTCGGTGCTGAATCGCAACCCGACCGAGGAGTAGGCTGCTCGCAACCCCTCGCGCACGTGTCAGATCGTGCCCCATGCACAACGGACCACAGCAGGAGTCCCATGACCGCTCGACAGGCTGCCATCTCGGAGATCGCCACGCATCGGGTCGCCAAGACCCAGGACTACCTCAAGGACGCCGGGGCCGACATCTACGGGCAGTACGTCTTCGACGAGCGAGCCCAGCGCGACTACCTCGCCAAGCCGATCTTCCGCAAGCTCCGCCGGAGCATCGAAGGGCACGAACCGTTCGACCCTGCGATCGTCGACGCCGTCGCCCACGGCGTGAAGGAGTGGGCGCTCGCGCAGGGCGCGACCCACTACACGCACTGGTTCGTGCCGATGACCGGGTCGACCGCCGAGAAGCACGATTCGTTCCTGACCCCGACCGGCGACGGCCAGACGATCGCCGAGTTCTCGGGCAAGAACCTCGTCCAGGGCGAGCCCGACGCGAGTTCGTTCCCATCCGGTGGCATCCGGGCCACCTTCGAGGCCCGCGGCTATACCGCGTGGGACGTCACCAGCCCGATCTTCCTCCAGGTCGAGCCCAACGGCGTGACGATGACGATCCCGACCGCGTTCGTCTCGTACACGGGCGAGGCCCTCGATCACAAGATCCCGTTGCTGCGGTCGCAGGAAGCGCTCGGCAAGCAGGCGTTGCGCGTCCTGCGCTGGTTCGGCAACACGACGGCCGCCCGGGTCTTCACCAACATCGGGCCCGAGCAGGAGTACTTCCTGGTCGACCGCCACCTCGCCGGGCAGCGCCCGGACCTGGTCCTGACCGGCCGGACGCTCTTCGGCGCGCCGTCGCCCAAGGGCCAGGAGCTCGAGGACCAGTACTTCGGCTCGATCCGCGAACGGATCCTGGCGTTCATGATGGATCTCGATCGAGAGCTGTGGCGGCTGGGGATCCCGGCCAAGACCCGCCACAACGAGGTGGCCCCGGGCCAGTTCGAGATGGCGCCAGTCTACGAACCGACCTCGGTCGGCTCCGACCACAACATGGTGGTCATGAGCCTGATGCGGCGTCTTGCGACGCAGCACGGCCTGATGTTCCTGAGCCACGAAAAGCCCTTCGCCGGGATCAATGGCTCGGGCAAGCACAACAACTGGTCGATGGCCACCGACGAGGGCGAAAACCTGCTCGACCCGGGCAACGACCCGCACGCCAATGCCCAATTCCTGGCCTTCCTGGTCGGTGTCATCCGCGCCGTCAACGTCCACGCCGACCTCCTCAGGGCGAGCATCGCGGACGCCGGCCAGGACCATCGTCTCGGCGCCAACGAGGCGCCGCCGGCCATCATGTCGATCTTCCTCGGCTCGCAGCTCGAGGATGTCGTCGAACAGCTCGGCAAGGGCGCGACCTCGGGCTCCAAGAAGGGCGGCTCGGCGAACCTCGGCGTCACCTCGCTGCCGGTCCTCCCCAAGGACGCGACGGACCGCAACCGCACGTCGCCGTTCGCCTTCACCGGCAACAAGTTCGAATTCCGAGCGGTGGGTTCGTCGGCTCCCATCTACTGGCCGCAGACGGTCCTGAACACGGCCGTCGCCGATTCGCTCGAGCAGCTCGCCGATGCGCTCGAGAAGCTCGATCCCGGCGACTTCGCGGGTCTTACCGCGATCCTCTCTACGGTCGTCGGCGAGAACAAGCAGGTGCTCTTCGAAGGCAACGGCTACTCCGAGGAGTGGCATGCCGAGGCCGCTCGGCGCGGGTTGCCGAACAACCGGACCACCGTCGACGCGCTGCCGTCGCTGACCACCGACAAGGCCAAGAAGTTGTTCTCGTCGTTCGGCGTCCTCTCGGAGCGCGAACTCGCGGCGCGCGTGGAGATCAACTGGGAGCGCTACATCAAGGTCAGCAATATCGAGGCGAACTGCGCCCTCGACATGGCCAAGACGATGATCCTGCCCGCGACCGCGCAGTACCTGGGTCGGCTGGCCGCGACGCCCTCGTCACGTGGCATCAATTCCGTGTGCGAAGAGGTGTCCGGCCTGGCCGACTCGCTCGTCGACTCGATCCGCGCGCTCGAGCACGCGCAGCACGAGGCGCATGACGCCGGATCGGTGCAGGCCGAGGCGCGCGCGTTCTGCGACAAGGTCATCCCGGCGCAGAACGCCCTGCGCGAGGTCGCCGACGAGCTCGAGACCCTCGTCGCCGACGATCTCTGGCCGCTGCCCAAGTATTGGGAGCTGCTCTTCCAGTACTGACCGCCATCGCGGGTCACATCGTGCCGCCCGGGTGCGGCACCATACGCGGATGCCCGACCAGGACATCCACCCGTATCGCTCGCTCGGGCTGCTCTCGGTCGCGCACGCGATCAACCATGCCCAGGCGGTCGTCCTGCCCCTGATCTTCCTCAAGATCATCGACGAGTTCGGCGTCGGCGTGGAGACGATCGCGTTCCTCGCAGCGTTCGGCGCCTTCGCCTCGGGGATGGTCCAGCTCAGCTACGCCGCCCTGACGCGGGTCGTCTCGCGACGTCGCCTGCTCGGGCTCGGCGGGATCCTGTTCGGTGGCGGGTTCGCGGCCCAGGCGTTCGCCAACAGCTTCCCGACCTTCGCCATCCCGAACGTGGCGTCAAGGATCGGTGGCTCACCGCAGCACCCGGTCGGCAACGGCCTGCTCGCCGAGCAGTTCCCGACCGAACGGCGCGGCTTCGCGATCAGCGCGCATATCGCCGGCGGCAACATCGGGACCGTGGTCGTCGCGCTGATCGGCGCCCCGCTCATCGCCGTCTTCGGCTGGCGCGGCGCCTCGATCGCGTTCGGGCTGCCGGCGGTAGCCGTCGCGGTCCTCATCCTGCTCTTCGTCCGCGAACGCGGCACCGACCGCGCGGCCGCCCTCGCGAGCGGGTCGGTCCGGTCGGCATTCAGGCGGATCCTCGGCGACCGCGACCTGCGCTGGCTCTTCCTCACCTCCGCCCTCGGTGGCGGCGGCCGCGGCCTCGGGGTCGTGAACCTCTTCGCCCTCGTCTACATGACCCGCATCCTCCACCTCGACGAGGCCACCTCCGGCTTGATGTACGGGGCGCTCATCGTCTTCTCGGTGCCGATGCCGCTGGTCGCCGGCTGGCTCTCCGACCGGATCGGGCGCAAGCCGCTCATCGTCGGGGTCTACGTCGGCGGGGCCATCGGGTTCGTCGTCTTCCTCGCGGCCGGAACGTCCCTGCCGCTGCTGTGGGTCGGCATCGTGCTGATGGGGCTCTTCACGTTCGCCGAGAGCCCGCAGCTCCAGGCCCTGCTCGGCGACATCGCGCCGCCGTCGACCCGCGACGCCTCGTATGCGCTCTATTTCGCGATGGCCTTCGGGATCGGGTCGTTGTGGACGGTCCTCTACGGGGTCGTCATCGATGCCTTTGGTGAAGCCGCCGGACTGCCGCTCGTCTTCGCGCTGATGGCGATGACCTTTATCCTGGCTGCGCTCGGGACGCTGCCGATCCATGCCGAGCAGCGAGCCCGCGACAATGCCGAGTTCGAGGCCTCCCTGCGCTGATCGAGCGGGCGCAGGTCGGCTGGCATACTGCCGCGAGGCCGCTCGCACGGTGGCCCGAACGAGGAGCCGCATGGACGCCCGCATCCTGCTCGTCGAGGACGACCCGTCGATCCGCGAAGTGACCGCGATCGGGCTGCGCAACGCCGGCTTCACGGTCGAGACGGCCGCCGATGGCGCCGCCGGTCTCGAGCGCTTCGCCTCCGAGCCGTTCGACCTCGTCCTGCTCGACGTGATGCTGCCACGATTCGACGGACTCGAGGTGTGTCGGGCGATCCGCCGCACCTCGACGATCCCAGTCGTGATGCTGACGGCTCGGGCGGACACGATCGATGTGGTGGTCGGGCTGGAGGCGGGTGCCGACGACTACGTCAAGAAGCCGTTCGAGGTCCCGGAGCTCGTCGCCCGGGTCCGGGCCGCCCTGCGCCGCGCGGGTCGCGGTCCGGATGACGCGGATCGGATCCAGCTGGGCCCTGTCGCGATCGACCCGGCGGGACGGACGGTCAGCCGCGGGGGTGCCGAGATCGCCCTCACGCGGACGGAATTCGACATCCTCACTGAGCTCGCCCGGCACGCCGGCCAGGTCCTCACCCGCGATGTCCTGCTCGACCGGATCTGGGGCTACGACTACCTCGGCGACTCGCGCCTGGTCGACGTCGCGATCCAGCGGCTGCGCGCCAAGATCGAAGCGGACCCGTCCATGCCGGAGCTGATCCAGACCGTGCGCGGCGCCGGCTACAAGGCGGCGCGCTGACGTTCATGCATGCCGCTCGAGGGATCCGGGCGCGCCTGACGGTCACGCTCGTGGCGCTCGTGGCGCTGACCGCGATCCTGCTCGGGGCGGGCGCCTATCTCTTCGTCGCCAACAGCCTTCACGACCTGGCGCTCCGCGACGCCGCCGCGCAGGCCAGGTTCGACCTGTCAGTCACCGTGCCCGACGCCGGTCTGCCGGTCGGCCCGACCACCGACGACATCACCGCCAGTCACCTGCTCGACACCTTCCATCAGCGGGGCATCGGGGCGATCGTCGACCTCGGTCCGAACGGCGAGGCCGTCTCCGAGCCCGACCTGCCCGGCGTCCTGACCACTCTCCCGGCCGACTTGCGCCAGCGCGTCGCCCAGGGCCAGCTGGCCTTCGCATGGACCACGATCACGGGCCGACCGCGGCTGATCGTCGGCGGCCGTGTGGGCTCGTCCGGCCCGGCGCTCTACTTCGTGCGTGATGTGACCGTCATCGAGGAAGGCCTGACACAACTGCGACTCGCCTTGGTCGGAGGCGCCCTCATCCTCATCCTCCTCGCCCTGCTGGCCGCCCGGGTGATCGCCCGCGGCGTCCTGGCTCCGGTCGAGGCCGCCAGCCGGGCCGCTGAACGGATCGAGCGCGGCGACCTGTCGGCGCGCGTCCCGGTGGCATCGAACGACGAGTTCGGGACCTGGGCCGAGCGCTTCAACCGGATGGCCGAGGCCCTGGCCGACACGATCGGCCGGCTCGAGGCCGCCGAGGCCCAGAACCGGCGCTTCGTGGCCGACGTCGCGCACGAGCTGCGAACGCCCCTGGCCGCGCTCGTCGCCGAGGCGTCGATCCTGCGCGACCATCTCGATGCGCTGCCGGCCGAGAGCCGGCGGGCGGGCGAGCTCCTCGTCGCGGACGTGGGCCGCCTGCGGACCCTCGTCGACGAACTGATGGAGCTGTCGCGGTTCGACGCCCGCGCCGAACGCATCGCCCTCGAGCCGATCGACCTCCGCCGGCTCGTGGAGACGGTCACGGCGGCCCGCCTTCCCGAGGCGACCCTCGTGCTACCCCGCGACCCCTTTGTGGTCGACACGGACCCACGGCGCCTCGAGCGGATCCTCGGCAACCTGCTCGACAACGCCCGGGAGCATGCCCCGGGCGCGCCGGTCGAGGTGACCCTGACCGCCGATGCGGGCGAGATCGTCCTCGCCGTCGCCGATCGCGGCCCGGGCGTGCCGGCGGACGAGGTCGGCCGGCTCTTCGAGCGCTTCTACAAGGCCGACCCCTCGCGGCAGGGCGGGAGCAGTGGCCTGGGCCTGGCGATCGCCGCGGAGCACGCCGCCCTGCTCGGCGGGACGCTCACGGCCACCGCGCACCCGGACGGCGGCCTGCGGATCGTGCTGCGCGTGCCTGTGACCGGATCGTTACCTCGCAGCGACGTCACCGAGACGGGCGGCCCGGAAGCTCTGAATGCGACCATCCGCAGCCAGGAGCCCAAGCCATGAAGCGTCTCCCATCGAGCATCCTCATCGCCACCCTCGTCGCGATCCTCGCCGGCTGCGCTGGGTCGACCGGCGGTCTCGGGACCGTCCCGACCGCGGCCCCGACCCCATCGGCCGATCCGACCGGGCCAGACCTCACCGCCGCTCCGGGCGGGGCGCACGCCACCGCGACGCCCTCGACCCCGGCATCGGGCGAACCCGGTTCGAGCGTGACCCCGAGCCCGGTGACCTCACCCGCCGGGACGATGCTGGTTCGGGCCTACTTCGTTCTCGGCGGCCAGCCCGGCAGCGTGGGCCTCGTCCCAGTCCTGCGAGAGGTGCCCACGACCGCCCAGGTCGCCACGGCGGCGCTGAACGCATTGCTCAACGGACCCACCGCCGACGAATCGGCCGGGCGGACCATCACCTCGGCCGTCCCGGCCGCGACCCGTCTCCTGGGGATCTCGATCAAGAACGGCGTCGCGACGGTCGACCTGTCGACCGCGTTCGACTCCGAAGGCGGCAGCGCCTCGATGCACTACCGGCTCGCCCAGGTGGTCTACACACTGACCCAGTTCGGCACGGTGAAGTCCGTCGTCTTCCAGATCGAAGGCGCGACCGTGACGGTCTTCGGCAGCGAGGGGATCGCCCTCGACGGGCCTGTCGGTCGTGCCGACTACACGGACCAGCTGCCCGCGATCTTCGTGGACCGGCCGGCCTACGGGGCGGCGCTCGGCAATCCGGGGCGGATCTCGGGCAACGCCGACGTCTTCGAAGCGGCCTTCCGGGTGACGATCCTCGATACCGCTGGCAAGAGCCTGGTCGATCAGCAGGTCATGGCGACCTGCGGGACAGGCTGCCGGGGTACGTTCGAGGTCACGATTCCCTACACGGTCGCCAAGGGCCAATGGGGGACGTTGCGCGTCTACAACCCGTCGGCGAAGGACGGGTCGCCCGAGGACGTCCGCGACTACCCGGTCTGGCTCACCCCGGCAGGCTGATCGTCGTCGGGAACGCGAACGGCCCTCGCGACTTGCGAGGGCCGTTTCGTGCGGGCACGAGCCGATCGATCAGTAGACGCGGACGGAGCTCGACGGTGCCGGCGAACCCAGCGTCCCCGTCGGCGAGGCGACGAACCACTTGCCCGCGAAGCCCTGTCCGGTGGTGTCGCCGGCTTTGCCGTCACCGCCGAAGTAGTAGAGCGGGATGCCGTTGTAGGTGACCTGCATCTTGCCGTCGGGTCGGGCAAAGGTCGCCAGGGTGCCGGTCACGCCGTCGCTCGCCTTGACCGTCTCGCTGCCTTCGAGCACGAACGGCGGCCACTTCGTGGCGCAGGCATCGACGCATGCCGTCGTGTTGGCCGCATCCGCGGCGAACGTGTACAGCGTCTTGCTACCCTCGCCCGTGAGGAAGGTGCCGGCTGCGCCAGTCGCCACGGCTACCGTGTAGACGTCGCCGGTGCTGGCGGCCGGGCTCGACGCCGAGGTCGGTGGCGGGGTGGCGGCAGCGGCAACGCTCGGTGCCGTGCTCGCGCCGCCCGCGCTGCTACAGGCGGAGACGAGGAGCAGGATGCCGCCC
Organism: Candidatus Limnocylindrales bacterium; assembly: GCA_038319665.1. Taxonomy (GTDB): domain Bacteria; phylum Chloroflexota; class Limnocylindria; order Limnocylindrales; family CSP1-4; genus SPCO01. The sequence goes on along the minus strand of JBBQDL010000051.1, from coordinate 553 downwards.
AGGGCGGCGATCGAGCGGGTCCGGAACGTGCTGGGAGTCGATGACATCGGGGGGTGCCCTCCTCGGACAGTCACGATCGATTGGCATCGGACCCTACGTCGGGAGGTCGGCCGCGGTTTCCCATCTAGCGTCAGGTGTCGGGTGTGGCGGCGTGCGCTATCATCCGCAAGCCTGCACGGCGGGCACACTCGGTCGGGGCGTGGCGCAGCTTGGTAGCGCGTATCGTTCGGGACGATAAGGTCGGAGGTTCAAATCCTCTCGCCCCGACCAACGCACCTTAGTGTCCCCTTCGCCGAACGCTGGCGTCGCTTCTTGCATGCTGCAGGAGTGCTCGAGCGGGCCAGTCGGGTGCGGTGACCGTCGAGAAGCTGGCGGACGACATCCGCCTGCTCGCCACTGAGTTCGGCGCGTTCGGGCTCCAGCGACAGTGCGAGCGACCGTCCGGCCAGTGGATCCTCCGAGAGCTTGGCCTCCACGATCACCGGCCCCAGTGCCTCAAGCCGCGCGAATCCCGCGGCGGTCGCCTCGGCACGCCGAAGTTCGTACTCGCGAC
>JBBQDL010000050.1:0-18470 GCA_038319665.1 Candidatus Limnocylindrales bacterium | reverse complement strand
CTGATCGTCGCGGACCTCGTTCTTCATCGTCCAGAGCGCCTCGATGGAGTCCCAGTTCCGGTCGGAGGCGGAGTTCTGGAGCCGGCCGAGAAGGGTCTCGTCGACGGCGCCGCGGGTCTTCTCCATCACGGCGCGCAGGTCCAGGGTCGCCGACAGCTGCGCGAAGTTGAGCATCCAGTGGATCTTCCAGTGGCGATCGTGGATGTCGATGGCATCCTCGAGCAGGCAAGCCAGCTCGCCGAGTGACAGCTGCCCCTCCTCGTCGAGGCGGGCCTCCAGATACGCGAAGTTGCGCTCCATCTCCGGGCGCAGGCGGTCTCGCCACCAGTCGGCGAACTGCTCTCCGTAGACCGGCAGGACCGTGTCGAGGTAGGCGCCCATCGTCGTCGCGAAGGCTGCGTCGCGAGGCACCCGGGCGCCGTACCGCGCGCTGTATTCGGTCGCATCGATCCGCAGGGCCGGGTCCGGCGGGACGGGGGTCGTGTACACATAGCCATTGACGTTCTTCGCCAGCCAGTCGACCGCGAACGGGGTCCCGAACCGCCGGAACATGTGATCGCAGCTCAGCCACCAGCCGCCGATGTCGAAGAACATCGGGCTGACCGGGTGGGGACAGTGCAGGTCGTCGTAGACCCAGAAGAAGTCCTTCTCGACGTCGGCCTCCCACGACACCGGGAAGGAATCGTCCCCGAGGAACTGGCCGACGATCTGGTCAAGCCCCAGCATCGGATCGCCTCCCTCTCATCGGTGCTCCTCGACTACTCGACGAGCTCGAACCGTTCGCGGCGTCGATCCGCGAGCCGGTGGACCGCGTCTTCGACGACGAACCGCCGAACGTGCTCCGATGCCGAATGCGCCTCGAATGCCGCCTCTGACGTGAACCGCCCGTAGAGGAAGAACGTGGACGGATCGTCGAGCGACCGATGGACCCAGAAGAGCTCGCAACCGGGCTCATCGGTCGTTGCCCGACTGACCTGGCCGAGGAGGTCCATCACGGCCAGTTCTTCGCCGGGCTTCGCCCTCCAGGTCGCACAGACCACGTAGGGTCGATCGTCGATTCGGTCAGTCATCGATAATCGATTATGCTACCGCGAACCCGACGTTGCCAACCCCGCACCTCGGGTCGGAGACTGGATCATGCGCAGCTTCACCTATGAGCGGCCGGCGACGCTGGCCGAGGCACTGTCCATCCTTGGTTCGAATGGTCATGATGCTCGCCCGTTGGCCGGCGGGACCGACCTGATCATCCGGCTACGAGACGGGACCGTCCGGCCGGCGATGGTGGTCGACGTCAAGCGGATCCCCGAGCTGAGCCCAGAGATCTCGGAGGCAGCCGGCCGGCTGACGATCAGCGCGACCACGGTCATGACCGACATCGCCGCGGACGAGCGGGTCCGACGTCACTTCCGGGCGCTCGCCGAGGCTGCGATCGTGGTGGGCTCGGTCCAGATCCGCAACCGCGCGACCTTGGGCGGCAACATCTGCAACGCCTCGCCGGCCGCCGACACCGCCCCGCCGTTGCTCGTCTACGGAGCGGACGTCGTCGTTGCCGGGCCGGACGGCACACGACGGATCCAGATCACCGAGTTCTTCGTGCGCTCGGGCGTCACGGCCCTGCGGGATGGGGAGCTCGTGGTCTCGATCGACCTGCCGTCGCCGGCCGGGCGGACCGGGTCTGTCCAGCTGCGCCGAACCCGCCGGCGAGGCCATGACCTGGCGGCGGTCACGATGTCGTGCCTCGTCGACGAGGCAGGCGTCACGCGAGTCGCGTATGGCAGCGTCGGGCCACGACCGGTCCTCTTCGTCGATGAGACCGGAACGCTCGCCGATCCTCGTGCCGGCGCGGACGCGAAGGCGGCGATCCTGGAGGGGATGTTCGCACCGGCGAGCCCGTCGCCGCAGTCGATGCGATCGAGCCCCGAATACCGGCTCGCGATGCTGCGCGTCCTCGGTCGACGCGCGCTCGCGATCGCCCTCGAACGACGTGCCCAGGCATGACTCAGCCCGCCCACCTGTTGCCCGTCACCCTGACCGTGAACCGGCGCGTGCGCGAGTTCGAGGTCGCGGCTCACCACACCCTCCTCGACGTCCTCCGCGACGACCTGGCCCTGACCGGGGCGAAGGAGTGCTGCCTCGTCGGCGAGTGCGGCGCCTGCACCGTCATCGTCGGTGGCCGGACGGTCGATGCCTGCCTGATGCTCGCGATCGAGGCCGACGGCAGCCAGCTGACGACGATCGAAGGCCTGGCAGAGGGCGGTCGCCTCAGCGCGATCCAGGGTGCCTTCCTCGATCACGGCGGCGTCCAGTGCGGCTTCTGCATCCCGGGCCAGGTGATCTCGGCCCACGCGCTCCTCGAGGCCAACCCGCACCCGACGCGGGCCGAGGTGGATGAGGGCATCGCCGGGAATCTCTGTCGATGCGGCTGCTACGAGCAGATCGCCGAGGCGATCCTCGCGACCGCGAGGGCCTCGGGAACCGCCAAGCCTGGCGCCGCCGAGATCGCCGCGCCCGGCGAGCGATGAACGGTCGTGTCGGCGCCTCGCCGCGGCGAGTGGGCGGACACGAGCGGGTCACCGGCGAGCAGGCCTACGTCGCCGACCTCGAGATCCCCGACGTCCTCCACGCCAGGCTCGTGACCGTCGACTGTGGCCGCGCCCGGATCGTGTCGATCGACACGACCAAGGCGGCCCAGGTCAAAGGCGTCCGCCTCGTCATGACCCCGGCCGACCTGCCCGTCCCCATGCCGCGCTTCGGGCCCCAGTTCGTCGACCGCCCGGTGCTCGCGGTCGGGGAGACGCACTACCACGGCGAGCCGGTGGCCGCGGTGGCGGCCGATACCAAGGACGCCGCCGAGGAGGCCGCGCGCCTGGTGAAGGTCGAGTACGAGGAGCTGCCCGCCGTCTTCACCGTCGAGGCGGCGCTGGATCCGGGCGCACCGCTCGTCCAGGACCCGAGCCTGCGACCGGACGACCCGCTCTCGGCGACCAACGTCCTGCGCGAGCACCGGGTCGGCTGGGGGGACCTCGACGCGGCGGTCGCCGACCTCGTGGTCGAGCACACCTACGAGTTCCCGATGGTGACCCAGTTCGCCATCGAGCCCCACGCCTACATCGCGGCGCCGGAGGGCGACGGGATCTCGGTCTGGAGCACGATCCAGCACCCGAATTGGCTGCAGAAGGTGATCGCCGGGCTCCTGGGCCTGCCGCTCTCCAAGGTCCGGATCCTCTCGCCGGACCCCGGCGGGGCATTCGGTGGCAAGCAGCACGCGAAGTACGAGCCGCTCGTCGCGTTCATGGCGCTGCGAGCCGGCCGCCCCGTCCGCCTGGTCCTCAGCCTCGAGGAGACCTTCCAGGCGGTCCGCCGGGCATCGGCCAGCATCCGGGTCCGCACCGGGTTCCAGACGAACGGCACCCTGGCCTTCCAGGACATCGCCGCCGACTACCTCATCGGGGCATACGCGGACATCGCCGATCGGGTGGTGGGCAAGGGCAGCTACCCGGGCTGTGGTCCCTATCGGGTCCCCGCCGCGCGCATCCTCGCCCGCAGCATCCTATCGCATACCACCCCGTCCACGGCGTTCCGCGGCTTCGGGGCGCCGCAGGTCAACTGGGCGGTCGAGTCGAACCTCGACGAGGGCGCCATCGCCCTCGGGATCGATCGGCTCGAGATCCGCCTCCGCAACCTCGCCCGCCGAGGCGAGGCGTTCATCCCGTTCGACACCCCGGCCGACGGCGACTGGGAGCAGTCGGTGCGCCGGGCGGCCGAGATGATCGGCTGGGGAACGCCACTGCCGCCCGGTCGCGGTCGCGGCCTCGCGGTCGGTATCAAGTCCGGCCCGACGACCGGCCTCTCGTATTCGACCGTCCGGCTCCTCGCGGACGGCAGCGTGGTCGTCTACGCGGGGACCTCGGACATGGGCCAGGGCGCGCGCACGATCCTCGCCCAGATCGCCGCGGACGAGCTCGGGGCGCCGCTCGAGTGGGTGACGGTCGTGATGGGCGACACCGCCGTCGTCCCATACGACCAGCAGACGTCGGCCAGCCGCTCGTCCGTCCTGATGGGCAATTCCGTGCTCCATGCCTGCCGGGAGATCCAGGCCAAGCTGCGGGCGATGGCCGCGCGACTCCACGGCCTCGACGAATCGCAGGTCCTCGTCGAACACGGCTTGGTGCGCCTGCCGGACGCCGAGCTGCCCATCATCGACGTCCTGCTGCCCGGCCTCGGGTCGCTGGGTGGCGAGCTCATCGGGATCGGCGAGATGCGCAAGGAGGGCGATACCGCCCACCCGCTCGGTGGGAGCGTGGCCTTCTTCGAGTTCAACTGCACCGCCATCGAAGCGGAGGTCGATCGCGAGACCGGCGACATCACCGTGGCCAGGCACGTGACGGTCTCCGACGTGGGCAAGGCGCTCAACCCGCTCCAGGTCCGGACGCAGGACGAGGGGGCCGCGATCATGGGCCTCGGCCACACCCTGATGGAGCACTACATCTTCGACGACGCGGGGCGGATCCGGAATCTTGGCGCGATCGACTACCGGATCCCGACCAGCATGGACCTGCCGCTCGAGCTCGAGAGCGACATGGTCGAGAACGAGGACGGCCCGGGGCCGTACGGCTCGAAGGGGATGAGCGAGGGCGCATTGCTCTGCGTCGCGGCCGCCGTGAATGGCGCCGTCCGCGAGGCGACCGGGGCCGTGATCCGCGATCTGCCGCTATCGCCGGAACGGGTATGGCTGGCCCTCCAGGAGCAGGGCGGCGCGTGACCTACGTCTTCGACGTCGACGCCCCGCAGGCCCTCACGTTCACCCAGCTCAAGGGACTACTCGGCGGCAAAGCAGCCAACCTCTCGGTCATGGCGCGCGACCTGGGCCTGCCGGTCCCGCCGGCGTTCACGATCTCGACCGTGGCCTGCAACACCTACCTCGCGAACGGCTGGCCGGACGGGCTCGACGAGGAGATCCGGGAACACCTTGCAACCATGGAGAGGCGTGTCGGCCGGCGGTTCGGGGACCCGGCGGACCCGCTCCTCGTTTCGGTGCGCTCCGGGGCGTCGGTCTCGATGCCGGGGATGATGGACACGATCCTCGACCTCGGCCTCAACGACGTGACGACGCGCGGACTGGCCGCCGTCTCGAACGATCCAGCCTTCGCTGACGACTGCCGGGCGCGCTTCGAGACGATGTTCACCGAGATCGTCGGCGTCGACGCCGTCCCCGACGACCCAAGGGCCCAGCTGCGAGCGGCCATCGAGGCGGTCTTTGGCTCGTGGAAGGGCGATCGCGCACGGGCCTATCGCCGGCGCGAAGGGATCCCGGAGGACCTCGGGACCGCCGTGACGATCCAGGCGATGGTCTTCGGCAATCGGAGCGCGGACTCGGGCAGTGGCGTCTTGTTCACGCGTAACCCCGCAACGGGCGAGGCGGTGGCCTATGGCGACGTGATGTTCGGGGCGCAGGGCGAGGATGTCGTCGCGGGCACGCATCGGACCGAGTCCCTCACCGAGCTCGCGGTCCGGCTGCCGTCGAACGCCCGCGAGCTCGAGCGAGACGCCGCGATGCTCGAGCGCCACCACGCGGACATGTGCGACATCGAGTTCACCATCGAGCAGGGAACGCTGTGGCTGCTCCAGTGTCGGGTCGGGAAGCGGAGCCCGCAGGCGGCCCTGCGGATCGCGGTCGAGATGGCGGAAGCCGCCGACTTCCCACTGACCCGCGCGCAGGCCGTCGAACGCGTCGCTCAGATCCTGGCGGACCCACCGTTCGTCTCGACCGGTCGCACGCACGGCGCGGTCGCCCTCGCCACCGGGCTGCCGGCCTCGCCGGGCCTCGCCGCAGGCGAGATCGCGACCACGCCCGACGCCGCGATCGCCATCGCCGACACGGGCCGTTCCGTGATCCTTGTCCGGTCGGAGACATCGCCCGACGATGTCCATGGGATGGCCAGGGCGGCCGGGGTCCTCACATCCTCAGGGGGCCTCGCGAGCCACGCCGCCGTCGTCGCTCGCGGCTGGGGCATCCCCGCCGTCGTCGGTGCATCGGCCGTGCTCGTGAGCGACGACGCCGTCTCGATCGGCGGGCGGCTGTTCGCGCTCAGGAGCCCGATCACGATCGACGGGAGCTCGGGTGAGATCTTCGATGGCGTGGTCGCCGGTTCGGTCGCCGTCGTGCCCGAGGCGGAGACGCTGCTTGGCTGGGCGCACGAACTGGGCATCCCGATCGGTGTGGCACTCGCGGACGGCGGGGCCGGGGCCGAGATCCCGGCCGTCTCGCCCGCCGCCCCGCCCAACGGGCTCGACGGAGCCACGCCGGACGGCCCGGGCACCCTCACCCGCGACGGTCTCCTCGCCACGATGGCCATCAAGGGCTACGGCACCCAGGCCGCCCTCGCCGAGGCCCTCTTCGCGACACCTGACGAGATCAGGTCGCTCCTCGATGGCCTCGTCAAGGACGGCCAGGCGGAGGTCGCCGCGGGTGATTCGGTTCGGCTCACCGCGAACGGCAAGGACGCGGCGAACGGCCTGTTCGCGATCGACCGGGAGCGCTGGGGAACTGATCGAGCCGCGAGCGCCCTGGACGCCTTCCTGGCCCTCGACGGGCGGATGAAGTCGACGGTCACCGCCTGGCAGATGCGCGAGGTCGACGGGACGCAGGCCCTGAACGACCACACGGACCCCGTGTACGACGCCGGGGTGCTCGCCCAGCTCGAGGCCGTGCACGGCGATGCGCTCGGGTGGCTGGGGTCGATCGACGTACCGGTCCCCCGCTTCACGACGTATCGCGCTCGTCTCGACCGGGCGGCGCGACTCGCCGCCGGCGGCGACGGCCGCTATGTGGCGTCACCAAGGGTCGACAGCTACCACGGCATCTGGTTCGAGCTCCACGAGGACCTGATCCTGCTGGCCGGGCGGACCAGGGCCGACGAGGTCGCGGCGGGCCGGGCCTAGGAGACGCCGGGCCTAACCCGCGGCGGGCCTAACCCGCCACGACGACCCGGTCAGTGAAGTCGCCGGTCGCGGGGTCCTTGAGGATCAGCTTGTGCCGTCCGTCGGGCAGGATCTCGCGTTTGATGACGACCTGGCCTTCCCAGGTCTCGGGCGTCGAGGCGATCCGGACGGTCGCGCCGCCGCGCCACTCGAGCTCGATCGGCTCCCAGGCGTGGGCCTTCGCCGACCGGTACGCGGCGTCCATGATCGCGTTGACCACGTACCCGTCGTAGAAGGTCTCCTGCGCGGCGCGGCCCTCGTCGATCGCCCGGAACATGTCGCTGAACATGTCCACGTAGCCAAGCTCCGACACCTCGTCGCCGACCGGGAAGAGCCAGCCCGACGAGCTCTCGGCCTTCTCGGCCACGTAGCCTCCGCCCGACCCGGGCGCGCTGAACATCTCGAATCCGGTCCGCAGGAAATGGTTCATCCAGATAGTCCCGTGCGTGCCCGCGACCTCGTCCCGCAGGTCCATCCCCCCGCGGAACGTCCAACTCACCTCGAACTGGCCGATCGCCCCCGATTCGAATTGGATGAGCGCGACCGCGTTGTCCTCGTCGGCGATCGGGTGGACGAGGGTGTCGGTGTGGCAGAGGACCTCGACCGGGCGATTCCCCTTGCCCACGAAGTTGCGGATGATCTCGATGCAATGGCAGCCAAGGTCGATGATCGCGCCGCCGCCGGTCAGCCGACCGTCCCAGAACCAGGCCGAATGCGGCCCCGGGTGCGTCTCGCGCGAGCGCACCCACGTGACGTCCCCGATGGCCCCCTCTCGGACCGACGCCACCGCCTTGAGCGTCTTGGGCGTGTAGCACAGGTCCTCGAGATACCCGCCGAAGACGCCGGCTGCCTCGACGGTCTCGAGCATCCGGCGAGCCTCCTCCGCGTTCCGCCCGAGCGGCTTGGTGCACAGGATCGCCTTGCCGGCTCGGGCCGCCAGCCCGATCGCCTCCTCGTGCAGGAAGTTCGGGAGCGCGACGATGACGACATCGGTATCGGGATGGTTCACGGCGGCCTCGAGATCGGTCGTCGATTCCGGGATCGACCATCGATCGCCGAAGGCAGTCGCACGCTCCGCGCTCCGCGAGTAGACGACCCCGACGCGGTCGCGGCCGCGCTGGCCGTGGAGCGTGTTGGTGTAGAAATCGCCGATCAACCCCGTCCCGAGCAAGGAGACGGTGTGCGCCTTCACCGGTGGGCTCCTTCCCGGCTGGCGGCTCGATCCGCAGTCGTCCGGCCGCGGACCAGGTCTCGCCCGGCGACGAGCGCGTGAAGCTTGGCGGTCGTCGCCCAGCGCGCGGTCTGGCTGAAACCGCAGTCGGGTACCAGCGTGAGCCGGTCGGCCGGGACGCCCGCGCCCAGGATCGCCTCGATCCGGTGGGCCACCTCGTCGGCCGATTCGAGGTGGTAGTTCTTGACGTCGATCACGCCCGCCGCGACATCCCGACCGGCCTCGACCAGCTCGGCCAGCAGGTCGACCTCGGCCATCTCGCGGTTGGCGAATTCGAGGACGAGTTCGTCGACGTCGAACCCGTGCATCGCATCCCGGATCGGGCGATACGAACGGGCCGCCAGCGGCCGCCCGAGGAAGTTCCCGAAACAGAGATGGGCACCGAGTCGAACCCGGCCGCGGACGGGCTCGATCGCCGCGTTGAACAGCGCGATGAAGTCCGCGGGCGCGTCGGGATGGATCGCCGGTGACGGCTCATCGACCTGGATGATCCCGGCGCCGGCATCGGCCAGGCCGCGCAGCTCGGCCCCCAGGATCCCGACGAACGCCTCAGCGGCTGCGACCCGCGTCGGATAGACCGCGCCCGGTCCGGTCCGAAGCCGGCCCGACAGCGTGTACGGGCCGGGCAGGGTCACCTTGAGCGGCCGCGTCGTCCGGACCCGGGCGGCCATGTATTCCGCGATGACGCCGAGGCCGTTCGGTGCCGCGATCGGCTCGAGCACCTCGAACCGATGCTGCTGGTCGTGCCCACCGGCGCCCAGACGACGGTCCGACGGGAGGGGGCGGAGCCCGGTCAGGTGGCTGTAGAACTCGGCGGTGAAGAAGCCGGCCCGGCGCATCTCCCCGTCGGTGATGACATCGATCCCGGCCGCCTCCTGGTCCCGGATGGCGAGGTCGACGGCGTCGTCGAGCATCTCGGCCAGGTCCGCAGGCCCGAACTCGCCGCGCTCGGCCGCCGCGATCCCGGACACGAACCAGCCGGGGTGGGCATGCGACCCAACGACGCTGGTGAGGAGCTCGTCTCGGCTCATCGGTCGACCTCTGCGAACGCGAACGCGCGGGCTGGATTATCGACGAACAGCCGGTGCCGGATCTCCGGTCCGATACCGCACGTCTCCATCTCGTCGCTGAACCCACGCAGCAGCCAGTCGAGCCCGGGCGTGCCGCCGAAGGCCCGGTAGTAGCCCTGCCGTGCCGCGTCCATCCCGAGCATCACCTGGCCGACGAGACCGTCCGCGACCGCCGATTCGAGAAGACGAAGCGTCCCGTTCTCGTGCTCGCCCCAGCGGAAGCCCTGGTCGTAGACCGCAAAGGCGCCGGTCGACAGCAACTCGCGGTGGTACCCAGGGTCGACGACCTTGTCGACGTGGCTGACCGAGATGTGCGCGGCGGGTACGCCGGCGTCGGTCAGAAGCCGGATCTGCTCGAGGGCACCGGTGCCCGCCTCGCAATGCGTGTGGATAGGGATGCCGGTCCGGAGGTGGGCCGCGGCGGCCGCCCGAAAGATCGGCCGATCGCGTTCGGACGGGCCGCCCTGGCTCCCTGCGACCTTGACGATCCCGGCTCGGATGGTCGTCCGTCGGACGATCGGCCCGCCGTAGTCGCGCCCGTCGATGCCACCTTTGATGTCGGCGACGAACAGCTCGGCGAGCTCGTCCTCGGAGGCTCGAAGGCTCCAGTGCGACGGTCCGTAAAAGCGCTCGTGGTGAAGCCCGGTCGCGGCCACGATCCGGACCCCGCTGCGGCGCGACAGATCGGCAAGTTTCGTGGGGTTGCGGCCGCAGTCGGCCGGCATCGCGTCGATCGCGGCCCCGAGACCGGCCGCGGCCGCGTCGCCAAGCTCGGCAGCCAGGCGGTCGAGGTCCGCCAACAGGAAGTCCGGCGACAGTTCGACCGGACGCCCGCCGTCGATGACGAGGTGCTCGTGGGCGTAGGTCACGCCGAGGTCGCTCGGGTCCACGTCGCCGAGGACCGTCCGGACGAACGTCATGCGCCGACGTCCGGCTCCGGCGAGACCGAGACGACCGACCAGCCGCCGTCGATCTTGAGCAGCTGCCCGGTGACGACGCGTGACTCATCGGACAGGAAATAGACGGCCGCATGGGCCACCTCGTCAGGGTCCATCAGCTCGCCGGCCAGCGGCTGCTTCCGTCGGGTGAAGGCTCGGATCCGGGCGTCGCCTGCCGCCCGGGTCGCCATCGGCGTGTCGGTCAGCGATGGCGCGACCGCGTTGACCCGGATGAGGTCCGAGGCGTACGTGGCGGCCATCGCGGTCATCAGCCCGACGGTAGCCCCTTTCGCTGCCGCGTAGGCGTGCGTCGCGAAGAACTCGGGTGCCGGGTCGGTCGCGGTCACGCTGCCCATGAGCAGGATGGAGCCACGGGTCCCAGAGCTGTTGGGCGCCTGGGCGAGCATCCGGCGGACGACGGCCCGGCAGGTGAGCGCCTGGCTGCGCAGGTTGATCGCCAGCGTCCGCTCCCAGCCCTCGGCCGTCAGCTCGTGGATCGGTCCGTCCCCGAACCGCCGTCCGCTCCCGCCCGCCACCGCGAACAGGCCGTCGATCCGCCCGAACCGCTCGACGGCACCGGCCACCGCCGCATCCACATCCCCCTCGTCGGTGAGGTCCGCCGCGGCCCACCCGGCGGTGCCACCGGCAGCCACGAGTTCATCGGCAAGCGCCCGGGCATGGTCGGCCGTGCGTGATACGACGAAGACCGCCGCCCCTTCCGTCGCCACGCGTCGGGCGCTCGCCGCGGCGATCCCGGTCGACCCGGTCACGAGGCAGACGCGTTCCGTCAGTCGACTCATGTTCCGTCGGAGGGGCGGAGATGCATACGGCGATGCTACGGGTTCCGCGACCCATTGACGGCGCCGCATATCGGGGTCTATGCTCCATCTATCCCGACCGGCACCCGCGCTGCGGCAGCGATTCCGCGCGCACCATCGCCCGGTCCTCCCATCACCCGAAGGTGACCTTTCCCATATGCCCGGCCCCGGCCCCGACCAGCGTTCACAGCAACGTAACCGCAGACCACGACGACGCGCCCCCATCGGTGGCGGCCGCGCGCCGGTCACCGAATACGAAGAGCAGCAAGAGCTCGAGGCCGCCCGTGAGCGGAACGACCTCGAGGTCAACGACCTCCGCGAGATGAGCGTGGCGGAACTCCGCCAGGTCTCCAAGGACCTCGAGGTCGAAGCTGAGACCGGCGAGCGCAAGGACGTCCTCGTCGATCTCATCCTCCAGCGCCAGACCGAACGCGCCGGCCACGACTATGCGACCGGCATCCTCGACATCGTCGATGAAGGCTTCGGTTTCCTGCGCCGCCACGGCCTGCTGCCCAGCCCCGACGACGTCTACGTCAGCTCGAGCCAGGTCCGCCGCTTCGGCCTGCGCATCGGCGACCGCGTCTCGGGCGCCGTCCGCGCCCCGCGCGAAGCCGAGAAGTACTGGGGCATGCTCAGGGTCGACGCGGTCAACGGCGTCGACACCGAGACGGCACGCCTTCGCCCGATCTTCGCCGACCTGACCCCCGTCCATCCCGACGTCCTCATCAACCTCGAGACGGACCCCAAGAACCTCAGCCAGCGGCTCATCAACCTGGTCAACCCGATCGGCAAGGGCCAGCGCGCCCTCATCGTCAGCCCGCCCAAGGCCGGCAAGACGATGCTGCTCAAGCAGATCGCCAATGGCGTCAGCGCCAACTACCCCGAGATGCTCCTCATGGTCGCCCTCATCGGCGAGCGGCCGGAAGAGGTCACGGACATGCGCCGCAGCGTCAAGGGCGAGGTCATCAGCTCGACGTTCGATGAGCCGACCGAGAACCACACCCATGTCGCGGAGATGGCGCTCGAGATCGCGAAGCGCCAGGTCGAGACCGGGCGTGACGTGGTCATCCTGCTCGACTCGATCACTCGCCTCGCTCGGGCCTACAACCTGGCGCTTCCGCCATCCGGCCGGACGCTGTCGGGTGGCCTCGATCCGATCGCCCTCTATCCGCCCAAGCGTTTCTTCGGCGCCGCGCGGAACATCGAGGAAGGCGGTTCGCTGACGATCATCGGGACGTGCCTGGTCGACACGGGCTCCCGGATGGACGACGTCATCTACGAGGAATTCAAGGGCACCGGCAACTCGGAGCTCATCCTCGACCGTAAGCTCGCCGAGAAGCGGATCTACCCGTCGATCGACGTCCAGCGCTCGGGCACCCGTCGCGAGGAGCTGCTCCTCGAGGAAGGCACCCTCAAGATGGTCTGGACGATGCGGCGGATGCTGTCGGCGGTCGGCGCGAACGAGGGCATCGAGATCCTGCTCAATCGGCTCGCCAAGACACAGTCGAACGCCGAATTCCTTTCGACCCTGACGAAGAGTCTCGAGGCCTAGTCCCGTCACACGCCACGGCGGCGAGCCCGCTGTTGCCCCGGTCGCAACGCCCGTGATAGGGTTCGCGACGTTGTCGTAGGCCCGTAGAGAGACGGGCGTCGGCCGCGAAAGAGACCCCAGCTCGATACCGCGACCAAAACGGTCCGTTCCGCGACCCCACCCCCAAGCGCGACCCCAGCACCGCGGACCGTGAAGTGCCAGGAGACCGTATTGCTGAACGCATCGGTCGGCGTACAGCGCGTCCTCGGACGCCTGCAACGCCCCCCGAGCCTACGACCGTCGAGCCCGACCGACCTCCAGACGCGAAGCCACGCTGTCGTCCGGCACGTGCGAAGCGGGATCAGGTCCGTCGTGGTCGGTTCGCGTCTGGTTCCCGGCCGCCATGCCGTCGTCACCGAAAGCATCCAGCGCACCGAGGCCGTGAGCCGGCGGTCGATCGTCGGCCGACTGGGGCCCGACCGCACGGTCGCCGTCGCGGTCGCCGGGATCCTCCTCGGCGCATCGGTCATCAGCGTCTCGGCGGGGAGCCTCACCGCCATGACCGGCAGCCCGGCCGCCAATACCGGTGGGACCACTGGTGCCGGGGCAGCTCCGGGGATCGCGGTCGGTGGCGTCGACACGACGAGCGCCGACTCGGGGCGCACCGGCAACGTCGAGTTCGGCGCTCCCAAGCCGGCCCAGGTGACGAGCGACCAGTTCGCAGCGATCGATTTCGGCAATACCGCGTCGCCGGCATCCCAGTCGACCAATATCGAGGGGCCATTCATCGAGGACGGCACCCTGGTCAAGCCGATCGCGGTCGACACGACCGTCCCCGACGGCAGCGCCCTGGTCAAGACCTACACCGTCAAGGCCAAGGACACGTTGGCCGGGATCGCCCACCAGTTCGGCGTCTCGATCATGACCGTCTGGTGGGCCAACAACCTCAAGGGCAAGAACGACATCCACAAGGGCCAGGTGCTGCGCATCCCGCCCGTGACCGGGCTCATCGTCAAGGTCACCCCGACCGATACGCTCGACACCATCGCGGCGCGCTATAACGTCGACAGCACGGACATCCTCGCGACGAACGGGCTCGCGGATCCGAACCTCGTCGTCGGACAGGTCCTCGTCATCCCGGGCGCGCATGGTGCGGCCGCCCCAGCGGCGAAGCCCATCGTCAGGCCCACGATCCGCACCTCGAGCGGCGGTGGCGGGAACTACCGTCCCCCGGCCAGCTACACCGGCGGCAAGTTCCTCTGGCCGGTGGTCGGGGGCGGGAACTACATCAGCCAGTACTTCCACTACGGCCACTACGCGATCGACATCGCCGCCGACTACGGCTCGACGGTCCGTGCCGCCGCCGACGGCATCGTCACCTTCGCCGGCTGGAAGAGCAACGGCGGCGGCTACCAGGTCTGGATCGCGCACGGCTCGGGGCTGTTCACCACGTACAACCACATGTCGGCGATCACGGTCGGTGCCGGCCAGAGCATCGCTCGCGGACAGCAGGTCGGCCGGGTCGGCATGTCCGGCAACGCCACCGGGCCCCACTGCCACTTCGAGGTCTGGCGCGGCCCGATCTGGGCCGGCGGCCAGCGGGTCAACCCGCTCGCGTACTTCTAGGCGCTCGCCGGCCGGCTCGGCCAGGCGCTCGGCAGCCTCTCCCCTGCTCGGGCGGCCGCGCGGCTCGCCCATGCGACAATCGAGGCGATGTTCCTCGACCGCGTGAAGATCTGGGTCCGCGCCGGTGATGGCGGCGACGGGGCCGCGACCTTCCGGCAGGAAGCCCACGTCCCGCGCGGCGGCCCTGACGGCGGCGACGGCGGTCGTGGCGGTTCGGTCTATCTCCGCGTCGACGCCGGGCAGACCACCCTGCGCGACTTCAATCATCGTCATCATTTCCGGGCGACGCCCGGCGGTCGCGGAACCCGCGCCCGCCGTCACGGCAAGGCCGGCGACGACCTCACGCTCGACGTCCCGCCCGGGACCGCGGTCTACGAAGACGAGACTGGGGAACTCGTCGCGGACCTCGTGGCAGTCGGGCAGAGCGTGATGGTCGCCCGGGGCGGTCGTGGCGGCCTCGGGAACACGCATTTCAAGTCGTCCACGCATCAGGCGCCCAAACACGCCCAGAAAGGGGAGCCCGGGTCGGAGGGCTGGATCCGTCTCGAACTTCGGCTGATCGCCGACATCGGCCTGGTCGGGCTCCCGAACGCCGGCAAGTCGACGATCCTCGCCGCGGTGACGGCAGCCACGCCCAAGATCGCCGACTACCCCTTCACGACGCTGGAGCCCAACCTCGGGGTGTTGGACCTCGGTGACGAGGACGAGCGACGACCGACGATCGCGGACGTCCCGGGCCTGATCGAGGGCGCCAGCGGCGGTGCCGGCCTCGGACACGCCTTTCTCCGCCACGTCGAGCGGACGCGGATCCTCGTCCACGTCATCGACGGCGCCTCGCGCGATCCTGCGTGGGACTACGACGTCATCCGCGAGGAGCTCCGGGCGCACGCCCCGACCCTCCTCGAGAAGCCGATGCTCGTCGCCTTCAACAAGCTCGACCTGCCCGCGGCCGCCGAGGCGTGGCCGGCGTTCAAGCGCGCCAGGCAGAAGGAAGGGGTCGACGCCGTCGCGCTCTCGGCGGCCAGTGGCGATGGCCTGCCCGGGTTCCGCACCCGCATCGCCGAGATCCTGCCCGACGCCGCCGAGCTCGCCGAGCCGCCCGAACCCGCGGGTGTCGTCGTCCACCGGATCGAGGCGATGGGCGACGGCTTCAGCGTGGAGCTCGATAGCGACGGCGCCTTTCGCGTCCGTGGCGTGCGCATCGAACGGATCGCCGCCCAGACCAACTTCGATGTCGAGGAGTCGGCCGAGCGCTTCCAGCGCGATCTGGCTCGGTTCGGCATCGAGGCCGAGCTACGCCGGGCCGGGATCGCCGCCGGCGACACGGTCCGGATCGGCGGGACGGAGCTCGAATGGGAGGCGCAGCCCTGGGAACGGACGTGAACGACCGGCCTCGCCCGATCGTGCCCGGTTCGCTCGGGGTCTTCGGGGGCACCTTCGATCCGATCCACTACGCGCATCTGGCGGTGGCCGAGGAGGCCGCCGAGGCGCACGGCCTCGAGCGCGTGCTGTTCATACCGGCCGGCGAGCCTCCGCACAAGCGGGCCCTGGCGATTACCCCTGCCCAGGACCGGTTGGCGATGGTCGAGCTCGCGATCGCGGACAACCCGCGGTTCGGCGTGGATCGGATCGAGATCGATCGGCCGGGTCCGTCGTACACGGTCGACACGCTCGAGACGCTCCGGGCAAAGCGTGCCGCGGAAGGCATCGCGGCCGACCTGGTCCTGATCCTCTCGGCGGAGGCGTTCCTCGGGCTGATGACCTGGCATGAGCCGCGTCGCGTCCTCGAGCTGGCGCGGGTCGTGGTCGCGCCACGCGACGGGTATCCCGAGGCCGGCCCCGACTTCCTGGCCGAGCACCTGCCGGACCTGGCGGACCGCGCGACCTTCCTCGACGGCCCGCGGCTGCGCGTCTCCGCGAGCGAGCTGCGCGCCCGGGCTGCCGCGGGTCGCTCCCTGCGCTACCTGGTCCCGGATGCGGTCCTGGCCTACATCGGCGACCATGGGCTCTACCAGCACCCACGGAGGAACCCCGGATCGTGACCGAACCCGCCATGCCTCGACTACCCGCCGAGACCGCTGCGGCCTCCCCGCCGCGCAGCGCCGGCTTGCCGAAGCGTGAAATGACCGCGAAGACCTCGAAGACGGCGAAGGCGCCGTCGGCGGGCGAGCGCCCGCCGCTCGAACTCGCTCGACGCATCGTCGAGCTGGCCGAGGACAAGAAGGCCGCCGACATCATCCTGCTCGACCTGGCCGGGCTGACCACGATGGCCGACTACTTCATCGTGTGCTCGGGCGGCTCGGAACGGCAGCTCGAGGCCATCGCCAGCGGGATCATCGGGAGCCTGCGCGACGAGAAGACGAAGCCGATCGGGCGCGCAGGCACGGCGGCGTCGCACTGGGTGCTGGTCGACTTCGGATCGGTCGTGGTCCACATCTTCACGCCGCCGGAGCGCGACTACTACGGGCTCGAAAAGCACTGGTCCGAGGCTCGCACGATCCTGAGCGTGCAATAAGCCCCCGATGGCGTCGTACACGCTGAACAAGCAGGCGGTCGCGCAGGCGCGGAAGCTGATCGACGCGAGGCAATACGTCCTCGACAGCGACTGGGGCGAGGTCGCGCCAACGGCCGACGACGAGAACGCCTTCCTGAAGACCCATTCCTGGGATACGTACTCGGCGTGGCACCTCGGCCTGACTGACGGCGCGTCGGATGAGACCAAGGCTCGCCACGCGTTCATCTACGGGGATCTCCGGCGGGTGCATCGGACGGCGCTGATCGCGTGCGTCTACCGAGCGGCCGAGTGGCGCCACAAGGCGATCGAACTCGCCGCCCACGACCTACTCCAGCACCTCGACAAGAAGCGTTCGTAGCACGAGCGCAACGCGACTCCGGTAAGGGGTGGGGAGTACCGACGGGTCATGCCGGAGGTCATCGGGTGGCTCCTAGCATCGGGGCATGTCAGCCGTCCGAGATCGTTGCCCCGCCTGTGCCCGCCGGCTCATCACGACCCGGTTCGACACGACGTTCCGCCTGCCCGACCGCAGCGAGCGCCTTTGCTTCGGGATCCCGGGCGGCCTGTGCGAGGACTGCTCGCAGCTCTATATCGACCCCGATCTCATCGAGCTGCTCGATCTTGGCGAGGGCCGTTGCGTCTTCGCCATCGAGAGCGACCTCGTCGTCCAGGAGCAGGCCTGGTCCTCGGGCCACTGACCGTCAGGCGCGACCCGATGTCGCATGCCGGACCCCGCCGGCATGATCCATCACCCACAGACCGAAAGCCAGGCGTCGCTGCGCGTCGTCGCGCTCCTCGCCGGGCACGCCCTTGACCATCGCGTCGAGCTCGACCAGCCCATGGAGCGCGGCGATGAGCTCGGGCGCGGTCCAGCCCCTCGCCTGACCGCTGAGCGTCCGCAGCCGGAACTCGCTGTTGATGGCCATCGCCTTGCCGATCGCCGGGAGGCGCTCGCGGGCGGCGATCCGGTCGCCAAGCTCGAGGAGCTCGCGAACCCGCCGATGGAGGACCGCGAGCAGGACCGGTTCAGGCGTCGCCTCGAGGAGCCGCTCGAGGAGCTCCAGCGCCCAATCGACTCGCCGCTCACCGACCGCGTCGGTGAAGGCCCACACCGAACCCGGCACCGCCTCGGCGACGAGCGCGCGGACGTCGTCGGGGGTGATCGCCGCGGCCCCACGGTACAGCGCCAGCTTGTCGAGCTCCATCGAGGCGATCCGGGTCTGGTGGCGCCGCTCGGCATCGCCCTCCTGGACGAAGCCACCGACCCGCTCGGCGATGAGCTTGGCCGTGCCCGGCGCCAGGTTGAGGCCTCGTTCGCGTGCCTCGGCCTCGACCCAGCCCGCGAGCGCGCCACCCTTGGGTGACATGAACGGTCGAACCTGGCCGCCGGCGGCCGCGACGGCGTCGGCCAGCCGCTTGGGCGCCGGAGCCCTTGCCGTCGACTGGCTGGCGTCGAGGATGACCAGTGCGTTCCCCGGCGCGACGAGCGTCATCGTGGCCAGGAAGGCGTCGCGATCCTCGTTCTTGACCACGAGTGCGCCAGGATTGAGGACGATGGCCAGCGTCCCGCCACCGAACATCAAGGGCGTCGCGACGCGCTCGTTCAGGTCGGCCAGGAGGGCCGTCGCGGTATTGCGGTTGCCGCGGAGGACCCAGCGCTCGAGCGGCGCCCCGCCCTCGGCGGCGAGCCTCGCCTCGAGACGATCGACGGCGCGCGAGGCCGATAATTCGTCGTCGCCCCAGAAGAATGCCAGCGGCGA
>JBBQDL010000049.1:0-18989 GCA_038319665.1 Candidatus Limnocylindrales bacterium | reverse complement strand
GCCGGCAAGCCGGACCTCGTCATCCACCTCGCGGCGGTAGTCGGAGGGATCGGGGCGAACCGCGAGAACCCGGGGCGCTTCTTCTACGAGAACGCGGCGATGGGGATCGAGCTCATGGAGCAGGCCCGGCTGGCCGGCGTCGAGAAGTTCGTCCAGATCGGGACCGTCTGCTCGTACCCGAAGTTCACGCCCGTCCCGTTTCGCGAGGACGACCTGTGGGATGGCTACCCCGAGGAGACGAACGCGCCGTACGGCCTCGCCAAGAAGATGCTCCTCGTCCAGGGCCAGGCCTACCGCGCGCAGTACGGGTTCGACGTGATCCACCTCATCCCGGTCAATCTGTACGGTCCGGGCGACAACTTCGACCCGGCCTCGTCGCACGTCATCCCGGCGCTCATCAAGAAGGCGATCGACGCGCGTGACGCCGGCGCCGACCACATCGAGGTCTGGGGGACCGGCAGCGCCTCGCGCGAGTTCCTGTACGTCGACGACGCGGCCGATGGCATCGTCCTCGCCGCCGAGCGCTACGACGGCTTCGACCCGGTCAACCTCGGCGTCGGTCAGGAGATCACGATCCGCGACCTCGTCGAGATCATCGTCCGACTGACCGGCTTCGAAGGCGAGATCCGCTGGGATACGACCAAGCCCGATGGCCAGCCGCGGCGGGCGCTGGACACCAGCCGGGCGCGCGAGCGGTTCGGGTTCGAGTCCAGGACGTCGTTCGAGGACGGCCTCCGTCGGACGATCGACTGGTACGAACACTCGCGCTGAGGACGTCGCGGTCAGGCGGCCGCATCGTCCCCCGCGGCCGGGTCGGGGACGCGTGGCGGTTCGGTCGGGCGGAACGCCGCCAGCAGCGTGGACAGCTGGTAGCTCAACAGCCGAGGCGTGGCGAAGACCGACAGCACGACGGCGGCCGGCCAGCCCCATCGCGTGTTCGCGAATCGAAGCGCGATCAGGGCCATGATCGCAACGGACACGCCCCACAGCACGGGTGAGATGGCGTATAGCGAGAGATTCTGGACATTCGCGACCAGGTCCGCCCGCAGGAACGTCAGGTAGCCGATCGTGCCCGTCGGTTCGAGGACCAGCTGGAGGCCGATCAGGGCGGCCATCCAGCCGGCGAACCATCCGAGGCGGCGCCACTCGCGCCGGCCTACCCAGTAGATCGCGGCGAGCCCGGGGAAGACCTTCAGGTTGGCCGCCAGGGCGACGCCGAACGGCGTGCCGTAGGCCAGCAGCAGCGTGACGAGCGCTTGCGCCTGGCCGATGGCGATGGCCCACAGGATCGGCAGCGCGAGCCAGCAGGCGACAAGCAGGACCGGTCCGCGCAGGCCGATGCGACGGACCGTCAGGACCGTCGCCGCGACGATGACCGCCTCCCAGAGAAGGGCGGCGGTGTCATACGGCAGCAGGGCGAGCGGCCGGAAGGCGATCGCCAGGAGGGGCGGGTAGAAGTAGTAGTGGTTGAAGTTCGGGTCGGCGGTCTGCACGTACAACGATTGGCCGGCGTTGAGTCGCGCGCCCGCCTCGTAGTACGCGTGGACATCGGCGAGGGGATCGGTCGTCAGATGCAGGTTGAGCACCTCGATCCCGAGCAGGAGCCCGAACCCGGCGAAGACCACCGCGACCGCGACCAGGAGGAGGCGCACCCACCTGCTGGCACGGAACGGGATGCCGCCGACAGCCGAGCTCACCGACCTAGTATCACCCGTCTCCCTGGTCGGACCGCGGCCCATCCCGGGCGTCGCGATTAGGCCTTTCGTACCGGTCGGCCGGGCCGAGAGCCGGTGCTACGCTGCACCGGCCGTGCGCACACCCCTGCTCTTGTACGGGCTCGCCTTCGCTGTCCGGTTGGTGCTCATCGCACACTTCCCGTATCCGGCCTACCCGGATTCGGCTTACTACGTGGACGTGGCCCGGAGCCTTCAGGCCGCGCAGGGCTTCAACGTCGACTTCATCTGGATCTTCGCCGAGGTCGGTGGCAAGCTCCCGCTCGATCCGATGCTGCCGATCCCGTCGAACGCGCACTGGATGCCGCTGGCGTCGGTGGTACAGCTCCCGTTCCTGTCGATCTTCGGCAATGTCGCCTGGGCTTCGGCCCTGCCATTCGCGCTGATCGGCGCGATCACCGCGCCGCTGACCTGGGGGTTCGCCCGGGATATCGGGGCGAAGCGCACGGTGGCGATCGGCGCCGGGATCATGACCGCGCTTCCGCTGCTGTCGACCGTCTACCTCGTCCAGCCCGACAACTTCTCGCTCTTCGAGCCGCTGGTCGTCGGTTCGCTCTGGCTCGCAGCCCGGGGTCTGCGAGGGTCGGGCCGAGCGTTCGTCGGGGCCGGCCTGCTCGCCGGTCTCGCCACGCTGGCCCGTACCGACGGGCTCCTGGTGCTGGTAGCGCTCGGGCTCATCTTCGCGTGGGACCGCTGGCGCGCCTGGCGGTCCGCGGGGAAGCCCGTCCCGCGGATCTCGGTCCGGGCCGCCCTCGGCTGCGTCGCGGTCTTCGTGCTGGTCATGGCGCCCTGGTGGGCGCGCCAGCTCTCGGTCTTTGGGTCGCTGTCGCCGTCCACCGCATCAGGCAAGGTGCTGTTCATCCGTTCGATCGATGAGTGGAACAGCATCACCACGCCGGCCACGCTGGATCACCTCCTCGGGATGGGCATCGGGCCGCTCCTGGCCACACGGATCGGCGGACTCGTCTCGGCCTTGACCATCTACATCACGCTGGTGGGCGGCGTGCTCCTCGCGCCGTTGATGGTGGTCGGGGGCTGGGTCCGCCGCCGATCCGACGACTTCCGGCCGTTCTACATCTACGCCGCGATCCTGTTCGGGTTCTCGGCGCTGGTGTCCGCCGTCCACGTCCCAGGCGGCACCTTCATCCACTCGGCCGTCGCGCTCGCGCCATTCAGCTACATCCTCGCGCTCGAAGGCGTCGAGCACGCGGTCGGCTGGCTTGCGGCGCGACGGCGGGCCTGGGATGCCGCCAGCGCGACCCGCGTCTTCTCCGCGGCGGTCGTCGGCTTTGCGGTCTTCTGTGCGGTCGTCGGCTCCCTGTTCGTCCACGCTACGTGGGAGGGCCGGCGGGAGCGAGGACTGGCAGTCGCTTCGACCCTTGACGCGGCCGGTGCGCCAGCGAGCGACCGCGTGATGTCGCTTGATGCCTCGTCGACGAAGTATTGGACGGGCCATGGCGGCGTCGTCCTGGTCAACGACCCGCTCGATACGATCCATGACGTCGCCCGCGCGTACGACATCCGCTGGCTTGTCCTCGACGCGGACGACACCGTCCCGGCAGCGAGACCGATCATCGCGGGCGATCGGCCGTCCTGGATCGGCCCGCCGCTCACCACCGGGGTCGTGGGCCTCACGGTCTATCGCGTCGAGCTCGCCCCGTGACCCGGCGTGAGGCGGTCCTGTCCGCGCTCCTGATCTTCGTCGTGTCGCTCGTCGTACGCATCTGGTTCGCCTCCCAGATCGCGTTCCCGGAATTGCAGGACGCCGCCTATTACTTCGGGGTGGCGCGGAACCTGCTCGACGGCCGCGGTCTCGTGTCCGACGCCATCTGGAGCTATCAGACGCCGCCGCTCATCTTCCCCAGGCCGGCGTTCGAGGTGTGGCTGCCGCTGCCGTCGTTGCTGGCGGCGATCCCGATGGCACTGCTCGGGGCGACGTTCGCGGCGAGCCAGTGGTCGGCCGTGATCGTCGGCGCGATCGTGCCGGTGCTCGCCTGGCGTCTCGCGGCGGACGTCGCGGTCGAGCGCGACCTGTCCACGGGGCGGGTCCGGACGCTGGCGATCGGCACCGGCCTCACGACCGCCGTCTACCTCCCCCTCCTGCTCCACTCCGCGCTGCCCGATTCCACGATGCCGTTCACGGCGCTCGCCCTGGCCGCCTGCCTGCTCATGAGCCGGCTCGCCCGCGCGCCCCGCCCGGTCGCGCTCACGGACCGGCGGGTCATCGCGCTCGGCGTCGTGATCGGCCTCGCCGCCTTGACGCGCAACGAGGCGATCTGGCTCGGGCTGATCTGGCTGATCGTCGGGTGGCGGGCGGGGCAGCTCCGCCTCGTCGCCGTCGCCGGGGCCATCGCGCTGCTCGTCTTCGCGCCGTGGATGGTCCGTGACTGGCTGGTCTTCGGGAGCCCGTTGCCGGGCCAGGCGGTCGCCAATGCGTTCAGCGTCTCGGGCCTCGACATCTTCGCCTGGCACGACCCGCCGACGCTCTCGCGCTATCTGGCGGTCGGCCCGGCCCGGTTGCTCGAGATGCGGGGCGAGGGGCTGCTGCACAACCTGGTGACCGTCCTGCTCCTGCCGGGGCTGCCGCTCTCGCTGTTCGGCCTCCTGGCGCTGCCGTGGGGGGTTCGCGGCGCGGCGATCCGGCCGGTCGCGCTCCTGGCCGGCACCACCTTCCTCATCACCAGCCTCGTCTTCCCGGTCGCGACGACATGGGGGACCTTCCTCCACGCGGCCGGACCCGCCCAGTTGCTCATCGTCCTGTCGGCGCTACTCGCGCTCGACGCCGCGATCGCCCGGCTCGGCGTCCGCCTCGGCTGGATCCGGCCGGTCGCCTGGCTGGGACCTGCCCTCGGGATCTTCGGTTCGGTGCTCTTCTCGGCCGCCCTGCTGCCCGGCTTCGCCGGTGGGGCGCAGGGGACCGCCGCGCAGTTCGAGGAACTGGGTCGCCGGATGGCGGCGATCGGCCATCCGCTGGATGCGTCCGCCGGGCCGGTCATCACGGACTTCCCGATCTGGCTGGCGGAGACGAGCCGGATCCCGTCCCTCGCGCTGCCCGACGAATCGCCGACCGATGTCCTGTCGCTCGCCCACGATCCCCGGTTCCCCGGGACACACCTCGTGGTGATCCTGGAACGGAGCCACGGGCGATGGCCCGCCGTCCTGGACACGCCCACGGCCGGCGCCGATTGCTTTCATGAGCTGGATCTCGGTCCCGGACCGGCCGCTATCACCGACCCGCTCGCCGACGCCCGCGTCTTCGAGATCGTCTGCCCATGAGAGTCGACCCGTATACTCAAAGTCCCATGGAGCCAGCACGCGCCGGGACCGATGCACGGGACAGTCGCTTCGACGGACTCCACGCGGAGGCGAAGGCGGCGGTCGGATACAGCGCGAACACGCTTCGGAGCGTGCGCGAGCGCTACCGTGAGGCCTATTCCGAGGCCCTCGGGCTGTGGCAATCGCTGCGGGACGAACTCGACACAGTCGACCGTGGACCGTCGGATGCCGCGCGCCAGACCAGCACCGCCCCTGTTGACCGCGCTGCCGACGCGGCCGAGGCGGGCGCCGACGACTTCCGCCGGCGCGCCCTTCGCGGCGACGAGGAGGCGTTGAGCGTCGACCTCGGCGACCGCCAGGCCGAGCTCGCCAAGCTGGAGCTCGCCGAGCGGACCCTCGAGCGGACGTGGCTCTTCCTCGAGCGCGGCGACGCGAGCCTGCTGTCGGAGGTGGGCGGACCGGCGATGGCGGGCGACCTGCAGATGCGGATCGTGGAAGCGCAGGAAGCCGAGCGGTCGCGCCTGGCGCAGGAGATCCACGACGGCCCGGCCCAGGCTCTGAGTAACGGCATCTTCCAGGTCGAGTACATCGAGCGGATCATCGAGTCCGACCCGCTCCTCGCCCGGACCGAGCTTCGCTTCCTGCGCGAGCTGCTCCGTCGGGAGCTCGGCGACGTACGGGCATTCATCAGCCAGCTTCGGCCGCCGATGCTCGACCAGCTCGGCCTCGACGGGGCGATCGTCGACACCGTGGAGCACACCAGCTCGCTCATCGGGCAGGACATCGAGACCGACCTCACGGGCCCCGCGTCGTCCCTGACCGACGGCCAGCGGACGGTGGTCCTGCGTGTCGCCCAGGAAGCGCTGCAGAATGTCCGGAAGCACGCGGCCGCGACCAACGTGTCGGTGACGACCCGTCTGGACGGCAACACCTGGGTCCTCGAGGTCCGCGATGACGGCAAGGGTTTTGACGTCGGGGCCGTGGCGGCGCGGGGGCGTCGGAACTTCGGGCTCCAATTCATGCGCGAGCGTGCCGAACTGATCGGCGCGCGATTCGACGTACGATCGCGACCCGACGGCGGCACTGTCGTCCGCCTCGCGATCTCGACGGGGACGCCAGCGGGAGGAGAGGAGAGCTCATGACTGCACAGGACTACAGCGGGCCCGATCGCCGCCGAGGCGGACCGGACCGCAGGGCCCTTGACGAGGTCACGCGGATCCTCGTCGTCGACGACCACGCATTGTTCCGGATGGGGATCGCCAACATCCTCGGGCGTGAGCCCGACTTCGAGATCGTGGCCGAGGCGGAAGACTCGCGCGGGGCCATCGATCGCGCCCTCGAGACGTCGCCCGACATCATCCTCATGGATCTTTCCCTGCCGGCCCCCGGCGGCATCGAGACGACACAGCGGATCAAGCGCGAGCTGCCCTCGACCGGGATCATCGTCCTCGCCCAGACCGAGGACGAGGACGCGCTGTTCGACGCGATCAAGGCCGGCGCGGCTGCCTTCATCCTCAAGGACGTGGGTCCGGACGACCTCGTCACCATCATCCGACGGGTCGTCGCCGGCGAGTACCTCATCAACGACAAGGTGTTCTCCAAGCCGGCCGTGGCGTCGCGCGTCCTCAAGGAGTTCCGCGAGCTGGCCGTCTACGGGCAGGACGCGGCGCCGATCTTCGCGCCGCTGTCACCGCGCGAGGTCGAGATCCTCGACAACATCGCCCAGGGCATGACCAACAAGCAGGTCGCTTACGCGTTGTCGATCAGCGAACAGACCGTCAAGAACCACATGAGCTCCATCCTGCGCAAGCTCTCCGTCAACGACCGGACCCAGGCCGTCGTCTACGCGATGCGGCAAGGCTGGATCCGAATGCCGGAAGACTGAGCGAGGCAGCCTCCGCGAGCATGGGACGATGACCGACCTCGCACCCTCCCCCCAACCGCCGACCAGTCTCCCCGAGCTGTCCGCCCAGATGGCTGGTGAGCTCGCCGGACTCGAGGCCGAGCTGGGCGAGGTTGACCTGCTCATCGCGCAGGCCCGGACCGAGGCCACCCGCCACGAGACGCGCCGTGCCGCGGCCGGCGAGAAGATCACGAACGCGACGACGGCCGCGACCTCGGCCGGCGCGACGATCGACCCCGGCACGGCCGCCGACCTCAACGCGCAGCTCGTCCTTCTCACCAAGCGGGCCGCATTGATGGAATCGCAGGTCGATGTCCTCGAGGGGAAGCGGCGGGCGCTTGGCCGCTACCGCGACGCGTTGTCGACCTACGTCGAGGCGCTCGACGCCATGGACGACCCGGGACCGAGCGCGCGCCCGGCAAAGGTGTCGGCCGCGGCGCAGGCCGCGCAGAAGGCCCTGGCCGATCCGGGCGGCGTCCCGCCGGCGGTCTCCCGCCTCCTCCTCGGCGCGCAGGAGGATCTGCGCCGCGAGATCGCCCGCGCGATGCATGACGGCCCGGCCCAGAGTCTGACCAACATCGTGCTCCAGGCGCAGATCGTCGAGCGCCTCGTCGCGACGGACCCGGCCAGGGCCGGCGCCGAGGTTCGCCAGCTCGTGGCCATGGTCCAGCAGACCCTCGAGGCGACCAAGTCCTTCATCTTCGATGTCCGGCCGATGGTCCTCGACGATCTCGGTCTCGTGCCGACCCTTCGACGTGCGGCGCGCGAGCGGGGCCGCCGCGCCGGAGTCCCGGTCGAATTCGACTCACTCGGCCCCGAGCAGCGGCTCTCGATGGACCTCGAGAGCGGCCTCTTTCGGATCCTCGACGAGGCGATGGCCGCCTACCTCGGCGTTCGGGCCGAGCGCGTGACGGTGCGGCTCGATTGGTCGGACCAGGTCGAGGCGCGCGTCTCGGCGTCGCGCGACGCGGCGGAGATGCGGCCCGACTCGACGCCCGAGGCGACCGCCGACGGGGACTTGCCACCCGCCCTCGCCGCGATGATGGAGGACCGTCGGGCCGATGCTCGCGACGCCGTCGAGGCTGCCAGGCGAGAGGCGATCGTCGTGCTTCCGCCATCGACCTGGCGAGAGATCCAGGGTCGGGCATCCACGCTCGGCCTGGTGGCCGAGCTCTCGGCCGATGGCGCCGAACTGCGATTGGTCGGCGACCTCCCGCCGCCCGCGCTGGCGGCCGTCGAGACCTGAGGGTGCCGCGGGTCGGCTCGCTGGAGGCCCAAGGGCTGGTCGAATACGGCTTGATCCTGGCCCTGACCGCGGTCTTCACGTTGCTGATCCTGGGCGTCTTCGGCGGCACGCTTGCGGATATCCTCGGGATCATCGGCAATGCCATCGACGCGGCCACGGGGGGCTGAAGCCGCCGGCCGTCCGGGGTCCTCACCCCGTACCATCAGCCCAGTGTGTTTTGGCGCCGGGCCTCCCTATAGTGACGCCGCAGCCCTCAATTCCGAGGGGTAGTCATCATCCAGGAGGCAGCCACATGGCGCTGTTCAACTCGTTCCTCGCATCGCTTCGTGGCGACGAGGAAGGCCAGGGCCTCGCTGAGTACGCCCTGATCCTCGCACTCATCGCGATCGTCGCGATCATCGCGCTCATCTTCCTGGGCAGCCAGGTCAGCGGGATCCTCAACACCGTCGGCAAGTCCGTCTAGCAACCGCTTCGGCGGATACCCGGACCGCCGGAGCCCCTACCGGGCGCCGGCGGTTCTTGTCTTTCCGACGCACCCACGGCCACCGTGGAGTCCTGAGGGAAGGAGGCATCGAATCCAATGACCCAGCGTCTCGCACTCATCTCAGCCATCATCCATAGCGACGACGAGGGCCAGGGCCTTGTCGAATACGGACTGATCCTCACCCTCATCGCGATCGTCTGCGTCGTCGCCCTGATCTTCATGGGCACCCAGGTCAGCACGATGCTGAACACGGTCGGCAAGTCCGTCTGACGCCCTGCTGCCGCACCCGGACCGCCGGCGCCCCTCGGGCGCCGGCGGTCTTCCGTTTTGCGGACGCACCGCTGAGCGTTGCAAAACCTTGACACGTGGCTCCGACGGCCCTACCGTTCCCCACCCACGGCCGCGCTGTGGAGACTTAGAAGGAAGGAGGTATCCAAATCCAATGACGCAGCTTATTGCACTCATTTCGTCCATCCGCAACGATGACGAAGGCCAGGGCCTCGCCGAGTACGCGCTGATCCTCGCGCTCATCGCGATCGTCGCGATCATCGCGCTCATCTTCCTCGGCACCCAGGTCAGCGGCATCCTCAACACGGTCGGCAAGTCGGTCTAACGACCGCTCCAGCGGAACCTGGACCGCCGGAGCCCACTGGGCGCCGGCGGTCCTTCCTTTTATCGACGCAACCATGGCGGCGCCGTGGAATCCCGAGGGAAGGAGGTACCGATCAAATGACCCAGTTCGTCGCACTCATCTCATCGATCATCCGCACCGACGACGAGGGCCAGGGCCTCGCCGAATACGCCCTGATCCTCGTGCTGATCGCGCTCGTCGCGATCATCGCGCTCATCTTCCTGGGAGGCCAGGTCAGCACGATTCTCGACACGGTCGGCAAGTCCGTCTAGCGGGCCCGCTGAAGCCGACCGGGGGCGTTTTGTCGGCGCACCGCTCGTTGCCTGGAACGCTTGACGGCGCCAATAGTCCCCCCTACTTTCTGCTATCCGGGGAGTCCAAGCGAAAAAGCAGGGGATGCAACCAACATGAGTCAACTTCTATCGATCATCGCGTCGCTTCGCAGCGACGAGGAAGGCCAGGGCCTCGCTGAGTACGCCCTGATCCTCGCACTCATCGCGATCGTCGCCATCATCGCGCTCATCTTCCTGGGCAGCCAGGTCAGCACGATCCTCGATACGGTCGGCAAGTCCGTCTAGTCCATCCACTCCGCGACGCTACGCCGCCGGTGCCGACAGGCCCGGCGGCTTTTTGATGCCGACCCGACAGCCCGTGTGGTCGCCCGGGCGAACCTTGCAGGTTTCCTTTCACGCTGCACGATTTCCTGCCGTTTCCTCCCAATGGTCCTAGCCCTTTGGTATAGTCGCGCCGCTTTCGGGCGGTGCTAGAGTGGTGCCACCTGTCACACATTCTTCGGGGAGAACCAACTTGAAGCGCTCGAATCGGCTCGTCCTGCTCGTCGGGGTCTTCCTGGCGATCGTGGCCTTCGTAGGTATCTTGCTGCTCGTTCGGAGCCCAGGTGGGCCGAACACGCCGACCGTCCCTACGACCGCAACAGTCGTCGTCGCCGCGACGGATATCGCGCTGTCAACGAAGATCAGCGCGGACCAGCTGACAACCAAGGTCGTTCCGCTCAACGCGGTCAGCGAGGGTGCCTTCGTTGACCCATCGCAGGTCGTGGGGCAGATCGCCCGTGAGACCGTCGCAACTGGGGCCCAGATCACCGCGACGACCCTGACCGGCGGGTTGACCGGTCAGATCCTTAACGTGGAGACCCCCGCCGGCCAACGTGCCATGAGCATCCGGGTCGACCAGGTCAGCGGAGTGGGCACCATCATCAAGGCCGGCGACTATGTCGACGCGATCTTCGCCCTCACCGAGGAGCAGTTCGCCTCGGTCAAGGTCGATCCTACAAACAAGACCGAGGTAACGGTGACGAATCCTGGCCCCAAGGGCACCACCGTCAAACTCGTG
This sequence comes from Candidatus Limnocylindrales bacterium, assembly GCA_038319665.1. Taxonomy (GTDB): domain Bacteria; phylum Chloroflexota; class Limnocylindria; order Limnocylindrales; family CSP1-4; genus SPCO01. The sequence continues at coordinate 8,363 of JBBQDL010000049.1, read as the reverse complement.
CTGCAAGGCATCCAGGTCCTCGGAGCACTGCTTCCTCCGGTCTCTACCAACCCGGTCGCCGCTCCCGCGGCCAGCGGTGCTCCCGCTTCCTCTGCCGAGCCCGGCACCGTCCTGAACGATCAGCAGGAGATCGTGATCCTGTCCGTGACGGCACAACAGGCCGAAGTCATCCGCTTTGCCCAGGTCCAGGCCAACCCACTGGCGACAGCTTCACTGGTCCTCCGATCCGCGAAGGACTTCGTTGACCCGAAGACCGGCCAGCCGGTTGTTCCGCCACCGGACAAGACTACCGGCATCACGCTCCGGAGCTTGCTCGACCAATACGGTGTTCTGCCGCCCGTGGTCGAGACGCCGGTCTTGGGGAGCTCACACCCGTAACGACCCGCCGGTCTCGACCGGCGCAACCAACCCAGCGTCGCGTGCGGGCGCCATCGACCCAACCGATGGGTCGGGTGCCCGCTGCGACCCCGAGCGCATGACCCATCGCATCGCCCACCACCAAGGAACGATCAGAGCGAAATGGCCGATCAGATCCGTGTCCTCGTCGTCGACGACATCCCCGAGACCCGCGATCACCTCACGAAGCTCCTCGGCTTCGAAGGTGACATCGACGTGGTCGGCTCGGCGGCGTCCGGACGCGAGGCGCTGGAGATGGCGGCACGACTGAGCCCGGATGTCATCCTGATGGACATCAACATGCCGGACATGGACGGCATCGCGGCCACCGAACAGCTCTCCTCAGCCGTGCCGGCCGCCGCGGTCGTCATGATGTCGGTCCAGGGCGAGGCGGATTACCTTCGCCGTTCGATGCTCGCGGGGGCACGCGAATTCCTGGTCAAGCCCTTCAGCAGCGACGAGCTGACCGCCTCCATCCGACAGGTGAGTGCTCGCGAGCGTGACAAGCAGAGCCGGATGGCCGCGGCGCCGGCATTGAATCAGGGCGGCGCCCAGGGCGGCCGGACCGGCGAGGCCGGCGAACCCGGCCTGATCGTCGCCGTCTTCAGTCCGAAGGGTGGCGTCGGTCGCACTACGGTCGCGGTCAATCTCGCGGTCGCGGCGGCCACCGAACTGGGCAAGAAGGTCGTCATCATGGACGGCTCCTTCCAATTCGGCGATGTCGGCGTCCTGCTCAATCTGAATCCGAAGAGCAAGTCGATCGCCGACCTCATCCCCGAGCTCGACGCCGGCGACCTCGAGTCGATCGACACGTTCCTGATCAACCACACGGCCGGCATCCGGGTCCTCCTCGCGCCGCCATCGCCTGAGACGGCCGAGATGATCACCGCGGGCGGCGTCAAGAAGGTCCTCGACCGGCTACGCGCCGATCACGACCTCGTCGTCGTGGATTGCACCTCCTCGTTCAACGACACGACGCTGGCGATCCTCGATGCCGCGGATGTGATCCTGACGATGCTCAGCCTCGAGATCACGAGCATCAAGAACATGCGCCTCTTCCTCGAGGTCGCGGAACAACTGGGGTACGAGAGCGGCAAGGTCCGGCTAGTCCTCAATCGGGCCGACTCGGCGCTCGGGATCCGCGTGGCGGATGTCGAGCATTCGATCGGGCGCAAGGTCGACGAGACGATCGTCAGCGACGGTCGGAGCGTGGTCTATGCGCTCAACCGAGGAGTACCCTTCTTCCTCTCCAACCGGGAAGCCCAGGTCTCCCAGGACATCCTTCGTTTGGCCCGGTCGGTGGTCGGAGAACGGTCGACGACCGCCGGCGCCGCCGATCGGAAATCGACGCAGAAGAAATCGCTGTTCGCATGGCGATGAACGCAGTCACAGTTAGCCCCTCGGGGCGAGAAGGGGTGTAGGCGATGTCGCTGTTGAAGCGGATCGAGAGTGCTCGGCCGGGAACCTCCGGAGCGCCGAGCTCCACGTCGGGAGCGCCCGGCTCCAACCTGCCGACGACGCCGGGCGGCGGGCCGCCGAACGTCCCGGCCACAAGCCGGCTGACCAGCCAGGCGCCCGTGCGCGAGTCGTTCCGGGACGTCAAGTTCCGGATCCAGAACCGGGTCATCCAGGACCTGGACCCCAAGCTCGACCTGTCCAACCAGGTCGAGGTCCGCCGCCAGATCGAGGAGATCTTCGGCAAGGTCATCGACGAGGAAGGCCTCGCCCTGACCCGCGCCGAGCGCGTGCGCATGCTGGAGCAGATCACCGACGAGATCATCGGCCTGGGGCCGCTCGAGCCGCTCCTGCGTGACGAGTCCATCACCGAGGTGATGGTCAACGGCCCGCGACAGGTCTACATCGAGCGCTCGGGCAAGCTCGAGCTGACCAACGTCGTCTTCCAGAACGACGATCACGTCATGCGCATCATCGACCGGATCATCGCCCCGATCGGTCGCCGCGTCGACGAGTCGAGCCCGATGGTCGACGCCCGTCTGACCGACGGTTCCCGCGTCAATGCCATCATCCCGCCGCTCTCTCTCGTCGGCCCGGTCATCACCATCCGGAAATTCTCCGCCTCGCCGTTCACGGTCGACGACCTCATCCGTTTCGGGACCGCGACCGCAGACATGTTCGACTTCCTTCGAGCATGCGTGGAGGCTCGCCTGAACATCTTCGTCTCCGGTGGCACCGGCTCCGGCAAGACCACGACCCTCAACGTCCTCTCGTCGTTCATCCCGAACGACGAGCGGATCGTGACGATCGAGGACGCCGCCGAGCTCCAGCTCCGCCAGGAGCACGTCGTTACGCTCGAGTCGCGCCCGCCGAACATCGAGGGCAAGGGTGCGATCCCGATCCGCGAGCTCGTCCGCAACGCGCTGCGGATGCGGCCCGACCGCATCATCGTCGGGGAGTGCCGTTCGGGCGAGGCGCTCGACATGCTCCAGGCAATGAACACGGGCCACGACGGCTCGATGTCAACCGGCCACGCCAATAGCCCGCGTGACATGCTCTCGCGGCTCGAGACGATGGTCCTGATGGCCGGCATCGACCTACCCCTGCGGGCCATCCGCGAGCAGGTCGCCTCGGCGGTCGACCTCATCGTCCAGCAGTCGCGTCTCAAGGACGGGACTCGCAAGATCGTCAACATCACCGAGGTCCAGGGGATGGAAGGCGATGTCATCGTCATGCAGGACGTCTTCGTCTTCGAGCAGACCGGCGTCGTCGAGGGCAAGATCCAGGGCCGGCTCAAGCCGACAGGGATCCGGCCCAAGTTCGTCGAGAAGTTCGAAGTGATGGGCATCAACCTCCCGCCCGGCCTCTTCGGGTTCACGTACTAGGCCCGGGGAAGGAGCAGTACCTGTGTTACCTGTAGCCGTCGCCGGAGCCGCCGCATTGGCGATCATCCTCATGGCGATCGGCATCGCCACTTCGGGCGGGTCCGGGATCTCCGACCGACTCGAGCGGTACGCCGCCAAGCCCAAGGACGCCAGCAAGGTCGCCGCGAGCGGGCAGGGCGGCGTGGCCGAACTGCTCGCCCAGAGCCAGGCGCTCATCAGCCTCAACCGGGTCGTCGAGCAGCGTGACTTCGGGGCGAACCTGTCGCGCGACCTCGCTCGCGCCGACCTCAAGCTCAAGCCATCCGAATTCCTCCTCATCTGGGGAGCGTCCATCGTCGGCGTCCCGCTGCTGATGCTCGTCCTGTCGGTGGTCCTGCCGGCGCTCGGCAACCCGCTCTTCCTCTTGATCGGCGCGCTGGTCGGCTTCCTGCTGCCGCGCTTCTGGCTGGGGCGCCGCAAGAACGGGCGCCTGGGCGCCTTCAACAAGCAGCTTCCGGACACGATCACCCTCATCGCCAATGCGCTCCGCGCGGGCTCGTCCTTCCTGCAGGCCATCGAGCTCGTCGTGCGCGAATCCCGCCCACCGATCTCCACCGAGTTCGGACGGGTAATCCGCGAGGTCAACCTCGGCCTGCCGTTCGACCAGGCGCTCGAGAACATGGTCCGGCGCGTTCGCTCGGACGACCTCGAGCTGATGGCGACGGCGATCAGCATCCAGCACCAGGTCGGTGGCAACCTCGCCGAGATCCTCGACTCGATCGCGTACACCATCCGCGAGCGCGTTCGGATCAAGGGCGAGATCCGAACCCTCACCGCTCAGCAGCGACTGTCGGGCTACGTCGTGGCTGGTCTACCGATCGGCCTGGCCGGCTTCCTCTTCGTGGCGGCACCGGGCTTCATGACGCCGATGTTCGACGATCGCGTCAGCCTCATCGGACTGCCCGCCGGGGTGATCATCCTCGCGATCGGCGGGTTCATGATGTTCCTCGGCTTCCTGTTCATCCGCAAGATCGTCGACATCGAGGTCTAGGCCGATGCTCCTTCCCATCGTCATCGCGGCCGTCGCGGCCGGCGCCATCCTGCTCATCGTCCTGGGCCTCGCCGGCGACTCGCCGGTCGATCCGGTCCAGGCCCGGCTGACCCAGCTCGGGACCATGCAGGCCAAGAACCTCGAGGAGCTGGAGCTCCAGCAGCCGTTCATCGAGCGGACCCTGCGCCCGTTCGCCAACCGGCTCTCAAGCGGCGTCGCCCGCGTCACGAGTACCTCGTTCAGCGACCGGACGGAAAAACGACTGGCGCTGGCCGGCAATCCCGGTGACATTCGTGTCGCCGACTGGCTCGGGGTCAAGGCGATCGGAGCCATCGTCGGCGCGATCCTCTTCTTCTTCCTGTTCTTCATCGTCGGCCTGCTCAAGTTCCCGCCACCGATCGCCCTGGTCCTGACCCTCATCGGCGGCATCTTCGGCTATACCATCCCCGAGTTCTGGCTCGGCGGCCGCGTCAAGAAGCGCCAGAAGGCCATCCTGCTGATGATCCCGGACGCCCTCGACCTGCTGACGATCTCCGTCCGGGCCGGCCTCGGCTTCGACGCGGCCCTTGCCAAGGTCGTCGAGAAGCTCCAGGGCCCGCTCTCGGACGAGTTCCGTCGCGCATTGGCCGAGGTTCGTGTCGGGAAGGCGCGCCGGGACGCCCTGCGTGACATCGTGGCCCGCACCGAAGTCGTGCCGCTGACCAACTTCATCGGGGCGATCATCCAGGCCGAGCAGCTCGGTGTCTCGATCTCCAAGGTGCTGCAGGTGCAGTCCGAGCAGCTTCGGATCGAGCGCCGCCAGCGCGCCGAGGAGCAAGCCGCCAAGGCGCCGATCAAGATGCTCTTCCCGCTCGTCGGGTGCATCTTCCCGTCGCTGTTCATCGTCATCCTCGGACCAGCGATCATCCTGATCGTCATCAACCTCAAGGTCTGAGGTCTCGACCCTGGCCTTGCCGGTGGCCACGCCCCTCCGCGCCCGGAACATCACGCGTGCCAGCGCGCTCGCCGATCGGCTCGAGGTCGCGGATGGCCTGTGGGCCCGGTTCATGGGGTTGATGGGGCGCCCCGGCCTCAGCCCCGGCGACGGTCTGTGGCTGCCCGGCAACGGGATCCACATGATGTTCATGCGCTTCGCCATCGACGCGGTCTTCCTCGGCCAGCCCGACCCGGCCCGCGAGGGTGCGCGACCGGTCGTCTCGGTCCATCCAGGGCTTCGGGCGTGGACCGGGTTCGTCCCGCTCGTCCGTGGCGCCAACGGCGTCCTGGAGCTGCCCGTGGGCACGATCGCGGGGAGCGGCACGGCGGTGGGCGACCAAGTCGCGCTGGAGTCCGTCAACCCCGAGTGAAGCGCCGCGGACCATCATCACCCGATGGCCTCGCTCCGGCGGCTCACCTCGAGCGCACTCGACCTCGCCCTGCCGGCGGTCTGTTCGGGCTGCGGGCGTGAGGGCGCACCGCTCTGCACAGCCTGCCTTCCCGCGCTGGACGTCCGACGTTCCCTGCCGGGCGGGACGCCGATCGGTCTCCCCGCCGACATCCCGGCACCCCTCCTCCAACTCGAGTGGTGCGCGTCGTTCAGCGGACCCGTGCGAGACGCGTTGCACGACCTCAAGTACAAGGGTGAGCGACGGCTCGCAGAGCCGCTCGGTGCGGCGATCGCCCGTCGCTGGACGCGCGTCGGCACATCGAGGTCGTCGTGCCGGTCCCCGTCCACGCCGAGCGCGAGCGGAAGCGTGGCTACGACCAGGCAGCGCTCATCGCCTCGGTCACCGCGCGTGAGCTCGGGCTCCCGTTGGTGCTCGGGCTCGAGCGCGGGCGCGCGACGATCGCCCAGTTCGAACTCGGGCGCGACGAGCGGGCCGCCAACGTGGCCGGCGCGTTCCGTCTCCGAGACGATCCGGCGGCGCGAGCGGTGATCGGCCGCTGGGTGCTCCTGGTCGACGATGTGGTCACGACGGGCGCGACCCTGGCGGCGTGCGCCACGGCTCTCCGTCGGGGCGGTGCGGTTGCCGTGAGCGCGATCGCGGTCGCCTGGGAGCGATGACCGGGGGCCGGCGCCGGCGCGCGTATACTCGATGGCGGACGGGCGGCGACCCGACCACCTGGATCGGAACCGCTCGGCGCAACGTCGGCGCGTGGCCGCGGGAGTTGGCGTGAGGACGATCGTCAAGGGCAAGAACGCCGAGATCCCGGATCGGGTCCGCGAGTATGCGGAGCGAAAGCTCAAGCGGATCGAGCGACTCCTCGACGATCAGACCGATGCCACCGTGGAGCTCTGGAGCGAGCGGCACAAGAGCGCCGCGGAGTCGCACCTCGCCGAGGTCACCCTCGTCGTCCACGGTCGGGTCCTCCGCAGTCGAGCGACCGGCGCGAGTTACCAGGAAGCGCTCGATGACGTCGTGGACAAGGCCGAGCGCCAGGCGGTCGACCACAAGGAGAAGCCGCGGCTCCGGGCTCGACCGGAAGAGGAGAAGCAGATCCTCCGCCGCCTCGCCGACGGTTCCGACGGGCCGCGACGGGAGACCCGGATCGTCAAGGTCAAGCGCTTCGCCATCGAGCCGATGTTCGAGGAGGATGCCGTGGCGGCGATGGAGGAGCTCGGCCACCAGTTCTTTGTCTTCGTCAACGCCGAGACCGAACGGATCGCGATCCTGTACCGCCGTCGCGACGGCGATCACGGCCTGATCGAGCCCGTCGTCGGCGGCGACTACACGCAAGGCCGCAGTCACGCCCCGAGCGCCCCGGAACGAGCCGCGACCAGTCGAACCTGAAGACCCACGTGCTTCCCGATGGCCGGCGGCTTGGTGCCCACCTTCCGCTCGGCGGGGGCATGGTCCGCGCGGTCGATCGCGCCCATGAGATCGGCGCTGACGCGCTCCAGGTCTTCGTCGACAACCCGACGGCATGGCGGCGCCGTCAGGAGCCACCGGCCGAGGGGCCGGCCTTCCGGGCCCGTCTCAGCGAGCTGGGTATCGGACCGGTCGCGGTGCATGCGTCCTATCTCGTCAACCTGGCCGGGCCGGAAGAGGACTTCTTCGGGCGCTCGGTTGCGGTGCTGGCAAGCGACCTGCGGGCCGCTCCCGGGTTCGACGGTCGGTTCGTCAACGTCCACGTCGGCTCGCACCGTGGCGCGGGCGTCGCGGCCGGCACGCAGCGGCTGGCCGACGGTCTGGCCCTGGTCCTCGGCGAGGTCGAGGAGGCGCCCGACGGGGCGATGGTGGTCCTCGAGAACTCACCGGGCAGCGGCTTCGGGATCGGGATGGACGTCGCGGGGCTGACCGACATCGCGGACGCCGTCGCGGCCAGGGACATCCCTGCCCGGCGGGTCGGCTTCTGCATCGACACGGCGCACGCCTGGGCGGCGGGGATCGACGTCTCCGACCCTGGCGCCATCGACGCCTTCCTCTCCGACTTCGACGAGCGGATCGGTCTCGACCGGCTGGTCATGTTCCATCTCAACGACTCCAAGTCGGAGCTCGGTTCCCGGCTCGATCGGCACGAGCACCTGGGGGCCGGCCGGATCGGCGCGAACGGCCTGCGACACCTGCTGCGTCATCCGGCACTGGCCCACGCCGCCTACTACCTCGAAACGCCGGGGATGGACGAGGGCTACGACGCGATCAACCTCGCGCGTGCCTACGACATCGCCGCGGGGCGTCCGCTCGCGGACCTGCCACCCGGCGCCATGACCTTGCGCGGCAGCCGCGCCCGGACCGGGCCGGCGTCCGACGGGCCAGGAGATCCGCAGGAACCGCCAGGGGCGCACTGACCCCCGGCGACGAACCGCCGGAATCGCGAACGCCGGCGCCCCAGACGCCGGCGTTCGCTGCCCCGAGACCCGGATCGTGGAGGACGATCCCGGGTCGGCCACGAAATATTCTCTAGTAGCGCCCCGGCTCCCGGCTGGTCGAGCGCGGGACGGGTCGGACGACACTGACGGTCGATCCCGCTCCCATTCCGGCCCCGACAGGGCTTGGCGCGGCGGAGGTCCGGCCGGTCGATCGTTCGGACATCCGCTCCGTGCCGGACTTCGGTTCAGCCGGCTGGAAGGTGCGGCCGTAGCGGCGCATCCGCACAGCCAGGTAGTACTCCATGAT
>JBBQDL010000048.1:0-19512 GCA_038319665.1 Candidatus Limnocylindrales bacterium | reverse complement strand
GGCCAGCCGCTATGCCGGGGAGGGCCGCTCGGTGATCCTGGCCGCCGCCGACACCTTCCGCGCCGCGGCGATCGACCAGCTCCGGATCTGGGCCGACCGGGCCGGCGTCCCGATGATCGCCCATGCGCCAGGTGCCGACCCCGGCGCAGTCGTCTATGACGCCCTCGATGCCGCCGTGGCGCGTGGCGCCGATCTGGTCATCGCCGACACCGCTGGGCGACTGCATACGCGTTCGAACCTGATGGACGAGCTCTCCAAGGTCCGTCGGATCATCGACAAGCGACTCCCGGGCGCCGAACCCGAGACGATCTTCGTGCTCGACGCGACGACCGGCCAGAACGGCCTCGCCCAGGCGAAGGCGTTCCACGAGGCCGTCGGGCTGACCGGCATCATCCTGACCAAGCTCGATTCGACGGCCAAGGGCGGGATCGTCTTTGCCATCGAGGACGCCCTCAGGATCCCCGTCCGCTACGTCGGGGTAGGGGAGACGGTCGGCGACCTCATCCCGTTCGACCCCGACGCCTTCGTCGCAGCGCTCTTCGCCTGACGTCGCCCCGGCGATCACGCGCCGGGCGGCTGGTCCCACTCGCTGGCGACTGCCACCGCTACGGCATCGATCGCGCCCCGCCCTTCTACGGCTGCCGGCAGGACGATCAGCTGTCGCACCGGCGAGAACCACAGGACCGCAGCACCGACGAGGCCCCCGACCGGCGCCAGCCATGACGTCGCCCGCAGCCCGATGACCTCGGCGAGGACACCGGCGACCAGCGTCGCCGCGAGCTGGGCGACGACCGCGGCGACATGGAAGGTCGACGCGACCCGGCCGAGCGCCCGGTCCTCGACAAGGGTCTGGCGGACGGTGACCTCGGTGATGTCGTAGACGGTGACCGCCGAGTCCGCGACGAGCTGCTGGATGACGAGGCAGCCGATGGCGACGAGCGGCAGGCCCGCGGGTGCGAGCGGGATGAACGCGTTGCCGATCGCCGAGAGCACCATCGCCGCGATCGCGACCGGGCCGATCCCCCAGCGCCGCGTCGCGCGCGTGGCCACGATCGCCCCGACGAACGAAGACACGCCGCCGACCCCCGCGATCACGCCGAGCGCCGCCGCGCCGAGGTGCAATTCGTCCAGGACGAACAGGAACCACGTCGCACCGAAGATCCCCCACAAGGCCGCCAGCGACATCTGGGCACCGGCGAAAGCTCGGAGCACCGGATCGTGGCGGACCACGCGCAGGCCGTCGCGGATCTCGGCCAGGACCGATTCGCGCTCCTCCGGCAGGGGCGGCGGCGGCTCCTCTCCCCGGATCGAGGTCAGCAATAGCGCCGACACGAGGTAGCTGGCCGCATCGAGCGCGATGGCGATCGGTGCCGTGAGCAGCTGGACCAGGAAGCCGCTCACCCCGAAGGCCAGGAACTCCGAGGCAGAGCCGCTGGCAGCGAGCGCGCCGTTGGCATCGACCAGCTGCCCTCGCTCGACGATCGTCGGGAGATACGCGTTGTCGGCCGAGTCGAAGAACGTTGTCAGGATCGACGCCAGTGCGGTCACGACCAGGAGCTGGACAAAGGTCAGGGCCCCGAACGCGAAGGCGACCGGGATCGAGCCGAGCAGGATCGCCCGCCCGACGTCCGCCCAGATGAGCACCGGCCGGCGGCGCAGGCGATCGACCCAGGCGCCCGCCACGAGGCCGAAGACGAGCGTAGCGATGAGTTCCATGCTCCGGAGGACGGCCACCTCGACAGCGCCGGAGCCGAGCACCAGGATCGCCGCGAGGGGCAGGGCGATGCGCGTGACCAGCGATCCGAAGATGGAGATGGTGGCCGCCGACCACACCCGGACGAATGCCGGGTTCCGCCAGAGTGGAGCCGCGAACGGATTGCGCACGGGCTCCGAGGATAGACGGACCGGCTCCCGCGGTGTCGGCCGGCACCACCGCCCTTGGCACGTCATTCCTGTCCGCGTGAGGCCTGCGGTACACTCCGCCTGCCCGGCGCGTCAGAACTCGCGCGCCACCCGGCTCGGCCTTGCGTCGTCCCGGACACCACCCCATGGAGAGCCCTCGACCGACCGTGTTCGACACCCTCAGCGATCGATTGCGAACGACGCTCGGCAACCTGACCGGCCGCGGCCGGATTAGCGAGGCCGATGTCGACGCCGCCATGCGCGAGGTCCGGCTCGCCCTTCTCGAGGCCGACGTCAACTTCAAGGTCGTCAAGGAGTTCGTGGGGCGCGTGCGAGAGCGTGCCATCGGCCACGACGTGCTCGACAGCCTGTCGGCGGGCCAGCAGGTCGTCAAGATCGTCAATGACGAGCTCGTGGCGCTCCTCTCCGCGGGCGACCGGACCTTCCACCTGGCGGGTAACCCGGCGGTCGTCGCGTTGGTCGGTCTCCAGGGCTCGGGAAAGACGACCTCGAGCGCCAAGCTCGCTCGCCACGTCGTCAAGTTTGGCCGCCGGCCGCTGCTGGTGGCCGCCGACCCGTACCGGCCGGCTGCAGCGGATCAGCTCGAGACCTTGGGCAAGAGTCTCGATATCCCCGTCTACCGCGCTCCCGCCGGAACGCCGGTCGTCGACATCGTCCGCGGTGGGATGGAGGCGGCCAAGCGTCAGGTCCGCGACGTGGTCATCCTCGATACCGCCGGCCGCCTGTCGGTCGATGAAGCGCTCATGGCCGAGATCACCGCGGTCAATGACGCGGTCCGACCGATCGAGACGATCCTCGTGGTGGACGCGATGACCGGCCAGGAAGCCGTAACGGTCGCGCAGGCATTCGTCGCCGCCGTCCCGGTGACCGGCCTGATCCTGACCAAGATCGACGGTGACGCTCGCGGCGGCGCGGCGCTGTCGATCTCGGCCGTCACCGGCGTCCCGATCAAGTTCATGGGGACCGGCGAGAAGACCGACGCCCTCGAGGTCTTCCATCCGGACCGGCTTGCCGGACGGATCCTGGGGATGGGCGACATCCTGACGCTTGTCGAACGAGCGCAGGAGCATGTCGATCAGAAGCAGGCGGGCAAGCTCGAGGAGAAGATGCGCAAGGGCTCATTCACCCTTGACGACATGCTCGACTCGATGCAGCAGATGCAGAAGATGGGCCCCCTCGGCCAGGTCATGTCGATGATCCCGGGGATGGGCAACCTCGCCGGAGAAGCGCAGGCCGCCGTGGACCGCGGCGATCTCAAGCGGACCGAGGCGATCATCAGGGCGATGACCCGGATGGAACGTCGCGATCCGACCGTCCTCAACAGCTCCCGGCGGCGGCGGATCGCTGCCGGCTCGGGCACAACGCTGCCGGACGTCAACCGGTTGGTGAAGCAATTCCTCGAGATGCAGAAGCTCATGAAGCAACTCTCAGGCGGCGGCAAGCGAGCGGCCCTCGGCGCGCTGGCGGGCCGACGGTGAACAGGGGGAAGGGACCACGATGAACGAGAACCTCGACCCCGCTGGGGAGCGATCCCCGGCGGATCCGGACCCGACGACCAGGATGGAAACGCCGGCCATGCCGTCGGCCCCGGAGCCGGCGACGCCGATGTCGACCCAGCCGTCGGCCCCGGAGCCCTCGCCCCAGTCGGCCCCAACAGCCTCGACCCCCACCGCGCCACCGACCCCGGCAACCCGGGCATACCCGGCGTCCGCGATGTACGAGCACGAGCCGGTCTGGGCGGCCGCCGCCCCGGCGTCGCCCGTCGTCTCGACGGCGGCCCCGGTGCGACGCGGTCGCGCGCGCTGGGCGATCACCATCGCCATCGCCGCCCTCGTCATCGCCGCCTCGGCGGCGGTGGCCCTGCTCATCACCGGGCGCTCGTCCAACGCGACCGTGCTCGGTTACGTGCCGCAGGGCGCGACGATGTACGGCGAGGTCCGGCTGGATCTCCCCGGTGACCAGCGCCTGGCTGTCGGCTCGTTCCTTTCGAAATTCCCCGGCTTCGCCGACCAGGCGTCGCTCGAGACGAAGCTCAACCAGGTCCTCGACGACCTCGTCAAGCAGGCGACCCAGCAGCAGCAGACCTATACGACGGACATCAAGCCATGGTTCGGGGGCGAGCTGGCGTTCGCGGTCGGTCCGCTCCCCCCGGCGGCGGCGGTCTCGAGCGGCGGCGCATCGGCGACGTCCTCTGTCCGGCTGCTCGCGCTGGTCTCCGTCAAGGACCCGGCTGCGGCCCAGGCGTGGCTCGACGCCGCGGCCGCCAAGAGCGGCAGCAAGACGACGAGCGAGACCTACGACGGGGCGACCCTGTCGGTCTTCGAGGCGGTCGGCGGCGTCCAGCCCGCATACGCCCTGATCGACGGCAAGGTCGCGGCCATCGGCGACATCGCCTCGGTCAAAGGCGCGGTCGATACCAAGGGCGCGGGTGCATTCTCGACGGAGGACGGGCCCAAGGCGGCGCTCGCATCGTCGACCGGCGATCACGTCGGGTTCATGTACGTGGCCTTGCGTCCGCTCCTCGACTGGTCGAAGGAGCTCAGCACGCTGCAGTCGACGCAGCTCGGGTCAACGCCGTTGATCCTGGGCGATTCCCTTCTGAAGGCCGTGCCGGATTGGGGCGCCTTCGCACTCCGGTTCGAGAGCAACGCGATCGTGATGGAGGCGAGCGCGCCACTGGCCGCGACGCCCCTCGGCCCGACCGAGAACAGGGTCTCTACGCTCGCCGAGCACATCCCGTCGAACGCCATCGTGGCGTCGATCAGCAATGACTACGGCAAGACCATCAAGCAGGCGCTGGACCTCTATCGCTCGGAGCCGTCGCTCAAGCCCGTGTTCGACCAGCTCGACAAGGCGCTCGGGCTCGTCGGCGGGACCGATGCGGCCATCGGCTGGGCCGGTGACACGGCCATCGTCGTCACGGTCCCGGATGGGACGCCCGAGGGCGGTCTGATCGTCGCGCCGGCCGACAAGGCCGCGGCGCAACACCTGTTCACCTCGCTGCGGTCGTTCATCGAGATCGGCGGCGCCCAGCAGGGTGTCACGGTCCGTGATGAGACCTACAACAGCGCGACCATCACGATCGTCGACGTCGGGGATATCGCCAAGCTCTCGCAGGTGACCGGCCCGAGCGCCGCGATGTTGCCGTCCGGTCACGTCGAGATCGCGTACGCGATCACCGACAACGTCGTCGTCCTGGGCTCGGGACCGGGCTTCGTCAAGCACGTGCTCGACACCACCAAGGACAGTTCTCTCGCGTCGAACGCGCGGTACCAGACGCTGGCCACCCAGGCCGGCGCGGGGACGGGCACGAGCTTCGTCGACATCACGGCGATCCGAGGCCTGGCCGAGAAGTTCGCGATTGATGCCAAGGTCGATCCGGCCGCATTGGCCAAGTACGAGAGCGACGTCAAGCCGTTCCTGGCCCCGTTCGATGTCCTGTTCGCCTCCGGGACGACTGGATCCGGCGGCACTCGTTCGTCCGTGTCTCTCACCGTCAAGTAGCGGGGCGCGCCGGCGTCTCGAACCAAAGGAGGAACCGCAGAACCTATGGCAGTCCGCATCAGGCTGACGCGCGTCGGCGCGACCAAGCAGCCGACGTATCGGGTCGTCGTCGCCGACGGCCGCAGCGCCCGCGATGGGCGAGCGATCGAGATCATCGGGCACTACAACCCACGGATGGACCCCGTCGAATTCGTGGTCGACGCGGAGAAGGCACAGGCCTGGATCGCGAAGGGCGCCCAGCCGTCCGACACCGTCCTTCGGTTGTTCCGTAACGCGGGCATCGTGCCCGCCGCCAAGTAGGGAGCGCGACGATGGCAGCCAAGGATCTGGTCGAATACGTGGCGAAGTCCCTGGTCGACGACCCGGCCGCGGTGACCGTCGAGGTCGTCGAGGAGGACGGCGCGACCGTCATCGAGCTGCACGTCGCCGAGGACGACATGGGCAAGGTCATCGGGCGCAACGGCAGCGTGGCCAAGGCGCTCCGGACCCTGCTCAAGGTGACCGCCGCCCGGGACGGCGAGCCGGTCCAGCTCGAGATCCTCTGAGCGTCGACGAACGACTCGTGGTCGCCCTCGTCCGGGGCGTCCACGGGCTCCACGGAGCGGTGCGGGCGGAGGTCTTGACCGACCGTCCGGAGGACCGTTTCGTGGCCGGCGCCGTCCTGTACCGCGAAGGGGATGATCGGCCGCTGACCATCGCGTCCGCCGAGGCGGTGTCCGATGGCCCGGGCTGGCGTCTCCGGTTCCGCGAGATCACCGGCCGCGACGCGGCCGACATGCTCCGCGGCGCGTATCTGGAATCGGTCGTCCGGGCCGACGAAGACCTCGCGCGTGGCTCGTACTATTGGCACGAGGTCATCGGTTCCGCGGTGCGCGGGGTCGACGGCGCCGAGCTCGGCACGGTGAAGGACATCTATCGTATCGGCGAGACCGAGGTCTTCAGCGTCGAGGGCGGGACGGTCGCCGACTTCGACCTGCCGGCGGTCCGCGCGTTCATCCGCATCTTCGCGCCCCGCCGCGGCGAGATCGTGGTCGATGCCGAGTCGCTCGACCTGCGACCGAGGCGGACGCGAGGGCCCGACCCGGACCGCCCGAAGGCGCCGCGACGCAAGACCCGCAGTCGCGCGGGGAAGGCGACTGTCGCGGCCGAGGGCACGCCGGCCGGCGATGCTCCGCCCAACGCCGACGACAACGCGGCCCCCGAGTCATGACCCTCGAGATCGACGTCCTGACGCTCTTCCCCGCGATGTTCGAGGGTCCCCTGGCCTTGAGCATCCCGGGTCGCATCCAGGAGCAGGGCCTTTCCACGATCCGCATCCACGACCTGCGCGGTTGGGGGCTGGGGCGGCACCGCTCGGTCGACGACGCGCCGTACGGCGGGGGAGCGGGGATGATCCTGCGCCCCGAACCGGTCGCGGCCGCCCTCGATGCCCTGCGCAGGCCGGATTCGACGACCATCCTGCTCGATCCGATCGGCGAGGTCTTCGGCCAGGCGCGCGCTGCCGACCTCGCACAACGGTCCCACCTGATCTTCGTGTGCCCGCGCTACGAGGGTGTCGACGAGCGGATCCGTTCCCTGGTCGATCTCGAGCTCTCGATCGGCGATTACGTGCTGACCGGCGGGGAGCTGCCCGCTCTGGTCGTGATCGACGCGGTGATCCGGCTCCTTCCGGGTGCGATCGAGGAAACGTCGACGGTCGAGGAATCGTTCGCCGGCGGCCTGCTCGAGTACCCGCAGTACACCCGGCCCGCGGTCTTTCGCGGGATGGATGTGCCGGCCATCCTGACCTCGGGCGATCACGGCGCGGTCGCGCGATGGCGGCATGAGCAGGCCCTCGAACGGACTCGGCGCCGGCGCCCCGACCTGATCGCCGGGGACTGACGGGGGCCCGTCTCGTGCTATACTCCGCCGCCGACGCCGGTGCGCGTCCACTCCGAACACCCGCCCGCAGCCGCGGCTGCCCAGAAGAGTCAGGAACGCCCCAGTGACCGTGCTCGACGAGATCGTCCAGGACCAGCTACGAACGGACCTCCCGGACCTGGCCACCGGTGACACCGTGAAGGTGTCGGCCAAGGTCGTCGAGGGCAACCGCGAGCGCATCCAGGTCTTCGAGGGCACCGTCATGCGCCTCCGCGGCGGCGGGATCACCCGCTCGATCACGGTCCGCCGGATCGCCTCTGGGGTCGGCGTCGAGCGGACCTTCAAGATCAACAGCCCGCGGATCGAGAAGATCGAGGTCATCCGCCACGGTGTCGCCCGCCGCGCGCAGCTCTACTTCTTGCGTGATCGCGTCGGCAAGTCGGCCACCCTCCGCGAGCGCCGCACGAACGGCTGACCCACCGCGGTCGCCGGCCCGCATCGCTCATCCGACCCCGCCGATCGGCGGGGTCATTCGATTCCGGTAGGCTACGAGTCGATGGCTCCGATCGTCCCGACCCTCCGCCATGAGCGCCGCTTCTGGAACGAGGGTCTCGTCCGGGTGGTCGGCGTCGACGAGGTCGGGGTCGCGCCGACCTGCGGCGCGGTCGTCGCCGCGGCAGTGATCATGCGGCCCGGCTGCCATCGGATCCCGGGCGTCCGGGATTCCAAGACGCTGTCGGCGGGCCAGCGCGAGCGCCTCGCGCCGATCATCCGGGGACGGGCGGTCGCGGTCGGAGTCGGTGCGGCGTCGGTGCGCGAGATCGACCAGCTCAACATCTATCACGCCACCCACCTCGCGATGCGCCGGGCGATCGCCCGGGTCGGTGGGCATGAGCACGTCCTGGTCGATGGCAATCGTATCGTCGGCTTCGAGGCGCTCGTCGGGCCGTACTCGAACATCGTAGACGGCGACGCAAAGGTCTATTCAATCGCCTGCGCGTCGGTGGTCGCCAAGGTCGTGCGCGACCGGATGATGGAGCGCCTGGCGGCTCGCTACCCGGGCTACGGCTGGGAGCATAACCAGGGCTACGCGACCCTCGAACATCGCCAGGCCATCCGGCGACTCGGGCTGACCCCATTCCACCGGCGATCGTTCCTGGCGCTCCAGCGGACGCTGGCCGGCGATCAGCTCGAGCTCGATCTTGTGGGCGATCCGGCGGCATCGGCTGCGACCCACGAGCTCCTCGCCCGCGAACTCGTCCCGGTCATGGCCGACGACGCCATGCTCGACAGCCTGGACCTCGAGTCGCTCGAGCTCGGCGCGCCGATCTGAGGGTGAAACACGGTCGAACGTTCGCTGTTGGATCCGCGTGGCTCGCCGTCCTTGCCATTGTTGTTTACATCGATCGAGGCATCACGGACTCGGTCACGATCGTGAACCACACCCCGGATGCCCTGCGTTTCGCGCTCATCGCCGAAGTCGGCGGGTTCGACCTCGTGGCACCTGCGGCCCCAGGCATCTCCGTCACGGTCCTCTCGGGCTCGCAACTATCGGATGGCGCCGGGCTCATGCGGGATCGATGCACGGTGGGCGACCCATAGCCTTCGATGCCAACGGGCACACAGTGGCGCGTCTCCTTCCGCCGCTGTGCGCACCTGCAACCTGGGTGATCGAGACCTGCGGAACCGTTCATCCGCAATAGCCACCACCTCGCGAGGGTGGGCCCGATACGTGGCCGATAAGGGCTCGATGCCACGATGCCGCGATGGCGGACCAGCCCGGCGAACCGGCAAGAACGACGGCCCAGCAGGCGGGTGATGCCGCCGAGACGGTCGTAGCGGCGCGCCTCTCGAACGCCGGGTGGACCGTCCTGGCCCGGAACGTCCATGTCGGTCGCCATGAGCTCGACCTCGTGGCGATCGACCCGGGTCCTCCGCGGGCGCTCGTCGTGATCGAGGTCCGCTGGCGGACCGGGCGCGAGTTCGGCTTGCCCGAGGAGACGGTGGACCACCGGAAGCGGGCGCGGGTCAGGGCCGCGGCCTTCGGCCTGCTCGATCGCGGCACGTTGCCCGACGGTGAGCCCGTGCCACACCTGCCCCTGCGGTTCGATCTTGTGGTCGTGGAACCCGGTGATCGGATCCGGCACCACCGGCACGCCATGTGAGGGGATGCGAGGGGCCCGGCACACAGCCAGGGCGGGCGGTCGCCCGGAGCCGGCGCCAAATATTCGGCTGAGTGATGAATCTCGGCATCAGTGAGCGTGGCCATGCGCCAGTTCTGCCGAAATCGTGGCGCCGTCAAGCGTGCCCAGGTCGGGTTTTATCACTGAACCGAATATCCGGCCGACTCGCGCGGTTCGCCTCGCGTGCCGCCGGCCCCCTAAGCCTGGCCCGTGCTACACTCCCGCCCGGTCCGGGTCCGCCCGAGCCGCCAGATCGATCACGCCCGTGTCAGCAGACATGGAGCACACACGCGGACCGTTCCGACCGGGACGGTGCCGGCCAGGCCCACGGGCCACCGGCCCCCGGCGACGAGGTCCGCGGAGGAATGAACCGACAGGAGGTCGCCCACCGTGCCGTCCGTTTCGATGCGGCAGCTGCTCGAGGCCGGAGTCCACTTCGGCCATCAGACCCGGCGCTGGAATCCCAAGATGAAGTCGTTCATCTTTGCCGAGCGCAACGGGATCCACATCATCGATCTCGCCCAGACCGTCCAGCGCCTGGACGTCGCCCTCGAGTTCGTGCGCGAGACCGTCGCACGGGGTGACCAGATCCTCTTCGTGGGCACCAAGAAGCAGGCGCAAGAGCCCGTCGCCCAGGAGGCGACCCGCGCCAACCAGCCGTATGTCAACAAGCGCTGGCTGGGCGGCATGCTCACCAACTTCGTGACCATCAAGAAGCGCATCGGCCTGCTCGAGCAGCTCGAGGCGCGCCAGGCCAACGGCGACTTCGAGCGGATGACCAAGAAGGAAGCGGCCAAGCTGACCGAGGAGATGGTCAAGCTCCAGGGGACGCTGGGCGGGATGCGCAAGATGAAGCGGTTGCCCGGTGCGATCTTCATCGTCGACCCGCATCGCGAGCGGATCGGTGTGACCGAGGCCAACAAGCTCGAGATCCCGGTCGTCGGCACGGGCGACACCAACGTCGACCCCGACGAACTCGATTACATCATCCCGGCCAACGACGACGCGATCCGGGCCATCCGGCTCCTGTGCACGCTCGTTGCGGATGCGGCGATCGAGGGTGCTCGAGAGCGCTCCGCCCGCAGTGCCACCGAGCCCGACCAGATCGAGGCGATGGCGATGTCCGAGGCCGAGGATGAGGTCCCGGGTGCCACCGACGAGCTCGTCGCAGCGCTGGCCGGTGGAGCCGCCCTGTCGTTCGAACCGGACGCCGACGACGACGATCTCCTCCCCGGCGACCGGGTCGCCCGGGCCGAAGCGGCCGTCGCCGAGGCGCCGCCCGAGGCCTCACCGGAGGAGATCGCTGCGGAGCTCGCTCGCGAGGCTGCCGAGAAGAACGACGACGAACCGGCACCCGCACCCGCCCCCGAACCCGCGGCACCCGCGCCCGAACCAGCGGGGCCCGCCGGCTGACCGTACGGCCGGCGAAACCCCGGCCAGGACCCACGAATCACAACCAGCGGGCGGCCCGGAACGGATCGCCCGCGAGAAACAGGAGAACGAACAGGCATGGCGGACATCTCGGCGGAGCTAGTCAAGGAGCTGCGCGAACGGACCGGCGCCGGTTTCATGGACTGCAAGCGCGCCCTTACCGAAGCCGACGGCGACCTCGACAAGGCGGTCCTCATCCTGCGCGAGAAGGGCCTCGCCGCCGCTGCCAAGAAGGCCGACCGCGACGCGCGCGAGGGCCTCATCTCGAGCTACATCCACACCGGCGGCCGCGTGGGCGTCCTCATCGAGGTCAACTGCGAAACGGACTTCGTTGCCCGGACCGACGAGTTCCAGAAGCTCGTCCGCGACCTCGCCGTGCAGGTCGCCGGTCTGGCCCCGCTCTACGTCGATCCCGACCACATCCCGCCCGACGTGCTCGCCGCGAAGCAGGCCGAATGCCTCGCCGACGAGGCCGTCCAGAAGAAGCCCGAGAACATCCGGCAGCAGATCGTCGACGGCCAGCTCAAGAAGTGGTTCTCGCAGGTCTGCCTGTACGACCAGCCCTTCCGCGACGAGGAGCGGACCGTCCGCGAGCTGATCGTCGAGCGGATCTCCACGATCGGCGAGAATATCCGGGTCCGGCGCTTCACGCGGTACGCGCTCGGGGAGGAGCTGTGACCGAACCCACGACGACCGCGACGCCTGAGGCGAAGCCGCTCCGCTACCGCCGGATCCTCCTGAAGCTATCCGGCGAGGCGCTCCTTGGCGACCGCCAGTACGGCGTGGACCCGGCCGTCTGCGTCTTCATCGCCCGCCAGGTCGCGGAGATCCACGGGCTCGGCGTCCAGATCGGCATCGTCGTCGGCGGCGGCAACATCTTCCGTGGGCTGGCGGCGTCGGCGCGCGGGATGGACCGCGCGACGGGGGACTACATCGGGATGCTGGCGACGGTCATGAACGGGCTCGCCCTCCAGGACGCGCTCGAGCGGGCCGGCGTGCCGACGCGGGTCATGACGGCGATCGCCATGAACGAGGTGGCCGAGCCGTACATCCGTCGCCGGGCGATCCGGCATCTGGAGAAGGGCCGCGTCGCCCTCTTCGTTGCGGGGACCGGCAACCCGTACTTCACGACCGACACTGCGGCCGCGCTGCGCGCCGTTGAGATCAATGCCGATGTCCTGCTCAAGGCGACCAAGGTCGACGGCGTATACGACAAGGACCCGATGGCGTACCCCGATGCGCAGCGCTACGCTCATCTCGATTACGCGGACCTGTTGCGCGACCAGCTCAAGGTGCTCGACGCGACGGCCGTGAGCCTGTGCATGGAGAACGACCTGCCGATCGTCGTCTTCGACCTCAACCGACCCGACAACATCACGCGGGTCGCCGCCGGCGAGCCGGTCGGGACCCTCATCTCGGGCGCCTCGAGCGCCGCCGGGGGTGCGCCAGCATGAGCACGGAGATCATCACCGAAGCGGACCACAAGATGGGCCGCGCGGTCGAGGCCATGGAGCGCGATTTCCAGGGGATCCGGACGGGCCGGGCGTCGACCGCCCTGGTCGAGCGCATCCATGTCGACTACTACGGCACCTCGACGCCGCTCAACCAGCTCGCCGGCATCAGTGTTCCCGAGGCTCACCAGATCGTCATCCAGCCTTGGGACCGGGGCGTCCTCGGGGCGATCGAGAAGGCGATCACCAAGAGCGACATCGGGATCATGCCCAACGTGGACGGGACCGTCGTCCGGCTCAACATCCCTCCGCTGACCGAGGACCGTCGCAAGGACCTCGTCCGGGTCGTCCACAAGCGGATGGAAGAGGCAAGGGTCGAGGTTCGCAACCTGCGTCGCGAGGCCGCCGACCAACTCAAGAAGGAAGAGCGCGATCGCGCGGTCGGTACAGACGACGCCCATCGTCAGCTCGAGACGCTCCAGCGCACGACCGATCGCCACATCTCGGAGGTCGACCGGCTGGGCTCGGCGAAGGAACAGGAGGTCCTCGAGGTCTAGTGGCCCGCTCAGTCCACCTCGCGCGACCGATCGACGCGCCACCCGCGGCGCATGATCCGGCGCCCGAAGACGAGCGCGTGGCGGCCGTCGCCGCCACGACGGGGGAGGCTCAGCTGCTCCCGCCCGACGAGCTGCCGCGGCACGTCGCGATCATCATGGACGGCAACCGCCGCTGGGCCCGCCAGCGCGACCTGCCCGAACACGAGGGCCATGCGGCTGGCGTCGAGGCCATCCGCGAGTTGCTCCGCCATGCGGTCCGGCGCGGGGTCCCCGTCATGACCCTGTACGCCTTCAGTCGCGAGAACTGGGCCCGCTCCGATAACGAGGTCGCTGGCCTGTTCAGCCTCCTCGAAGCCGCCATCCGAAGTGAAACCGACGAACTACGAGCGCAAGGCGTCCGGATTCGGCTCCTCGGTCGGCTCGAGGAACTGCCCGACGCGACGCGCGCGTCCATCGACGATGCCCTCGATGCGACGGCCGGTGGTGCGCGACTCCTGCTCAACATCGCCTTCAACTACGCGGGTCGGACCGAGATCGTCGACGCCGTGCGTCAGCTGGCGGCCAGCGGCATACCCGCCGACTCGATCGATGAGGCCGCCATCAGCGGCGCCCTCTATACCGCCGGTCTGCCGGATCCGGACCTCGTCATCCGGACGGGCGGCGAACAGCGGCTCTCGAATTTCCTCATCTGGCAATCGGCCTACGCGGAGTTCTACACCTGCGAGGCCTTGTGGCCGGATTTCGGGCCGGACGCCTTCGACGCCGCGCTGCTCGAATTCGCCAGGCGCCATCGACGGTTCGGTCGCTGACCGGCAGCCCGGGGACCATGCGTCAACGAGCGATCAGTGCCGGGCTGCTCGTCCCGCTCCTGCTCGTGGTGGTCGCGGTCGGTGGCCCGGTCCTGGCGCTGGCCGTCGCGGTCGTCACCCTCATCGCGGCCGTCGAGCTGTTCGGGCTCCTCAAGGCGGCCGGCAACGCTCCGTTCCTGGCGCTCGGCACCGCGCTCGCCCTCGTGGTCGTTTTCGACGCCGTCGTCCCCAGGGTCCTCGAGGGGAGCGGGTTGTTACTCGGAGCGATCGGCATCGTCCTGGTCGCGGCGGCCTCGTTCGCGAAGCTCGAACCCCGTGACGGCCTCGGGGCGTGGATGACCACGGTCTTCGGTGCCTTCTACGTCTCGCTGCTGGCGTTCATCCTTCGACTCGGGCATGCCGCACCGACCGTCCCGACCGGTTCGCCGCTCGCCGCCCTCGGCGCGGAGCGGGGCTGGATCCTCCTCCTGATCCTCGCCGTGTGGTCGTTCGACACTGGCGCCTACCTCGTCGGCCGGACGTTCGGGCGGACGACCTTCCTGACCCACATCTCGCCCTCGAAGACCGTCGAGGGCGTGGTCGGAGGCGTGGCGGCCGCGACGGTCGTGGTCGCGCTCATGCTCTGGGGCTTGGGCCAGAACCCCCTCCATGCCATTGCACTCGGGCCCCTTGCCGCCCTGGCCGCCCAGGCCGGCGACCTCGCCGAGTCGCTCATCAAGCGCGCGGCCGGTGCCAAGGATTCCGGGACCCTGATCCCCGGTCATGGTGGGATGCTCGACCGCGTGGACTCGTTCCTCTTCGCCGCGCCGGTCGTGACCCTGTATGTCGTCGCACTCCTCACCTGACCTCGGCCGGGCAGGAGACCGACCGCCGCGTCGGGTCGCGCTGCTCGGCTCGACCGGCTCGATCGGCCGTCAGGCGGTCGACGTCCTCGCGGCCCATCCGGACACATTCCGCGTCGTCGCTCTGGCGACGGGCTCGAACGCGGGACTCCTGCTCGAGCAGGCCGCCCGACTCCACCCGGCGGCGATCGCGATCGAGGATGCGGCCGCACTGACCGGCCTCGACCTCCCGTCCGGCACACAACGGGTCGCCGGCCCGGACGCCCTCGAGACCCTTGCCACCCGCGACGATGTCGACCTGGTCGTCGTCGCGACGGGCGGGATCGTCAGCCTCCGCCCGGTCCTCGCCGCGCTGCGGGCCGGCAAGATCGTGGCCACGGCCAACAAGGAGACGCTGGTCGCCGGCGGCCACCTCGTCATGCCACTCGCCCGGGCGCTTGCCGGGGATGTCGCCGCGAAGCGGCCTGGCGACCCGTACGCGAGTCCACTCGCCTGGCTCCGACCGATCGACTCGGAACACTCGGCGATCTGGCAATGCCTGGTCGGCGAGGTGATGACCGCCGTCGAGGCCCTGATCCTGACGGCATCGGGCGGGCCGTTCCTCGACGCCGCGCCGGGCGCGCTGGCCACGTTGACGCCGGAACAGGCCCTCCGTCACCCCACCTGGACGATGGGCGCCAAGATCACTGTCGACTCCGCGACGCTCGCGAACAAGGGCCTGGAGGTCATCGAGGCGCACTGGCTGTACGATGTGGACTACGACGCCATCGAGGTCGTCATCCACCCGCAGAGCGTCGTCCACTCCGCCGTCCGGTTCGTCGACGGCTCGCTGAAGGCCCAGCTGGGCACCCCCGACATGAGACTTCCCATCCAGTACGCCTTGACCTATCCGGACCGGCGCCCGTCGCCGGCTGCAGCACCCGATCTGATCGCCGCGGGCCGGCTCGAGTTCAGCGCGCCCGACGAGACGCGCTTTCCGGCCCTGCGGATCGCTCGCGAGGCGGGCCGGCTGGGTCCACGCGCCTCCGCCGCCCTGATCGCTGCGGACGACGTTGCGGTCGCCCGGTTCCTCGAGGGCACGCTCGATTTCCCGGGCATCCCACGCCTCCTCGAGGCAGCCGTCGAGCGTTTCGGCGTCGACGGCGGCGATCCCGACGTGGACGGGCTGCTCGACCTCGATCGGAGCGTCCACGCGGCGTTCGCTTCGGCCAGATTCGGAGTCGGGCGGTGACCGGCTTCTTCCAGTCGATCATCACGATCCTGCTGTTCATCCTGATCCTCGGAACCCTCGTGATCATCCACGAGCTCGGCCATTTCGTGGTCGCCCGGCTGGCCGGGGTCAGGGTCCTCGAGTTCGGGATCGGGTTCCCACCACGGGCGAAGGTCCTGCGCTCGAACGGCGAGACGCTGTACACGCTCAATTGGCTGCCCATCGGCGGGTTCGTCAAGCTCGAGGGCGAGGACGGCAACGACGCGGACGACCCTCGCTCGTTCGCCGCCCAGCGCTACGTCACCAAGATCGTCATCCTCGTCGCCGGCGTGGCGATGAACGTCGTCCTCGCCTTCGCGATCTTCACCGGGATCGCCCTGATCGGCGACCCGACGCTGGGCTTCAAGGTGGCGGTCGTCCAGGCCGGCTCGCCGGCGTCCGCGGCGGGGATCCAGGCCGGTGACGTCGTGATCAGCGTCGATGGCACGTTCTACAGCGCCTTCGGCGGGACCAACCTTCTCGACGATCTTCGCCAGCGTGCGGGTCAGACGGTTGTCCTCGGTGTCGAACATCCGGGCGGCGCGATCGACCAGGTCAGCGCGACCCTCCGTCCGCTGGCCGCGATCGACGCCCAGCACGGCGCTCTCGGCATCGAGACGGCCGGCGGCACGACGACCCCGACCAGCCTCCATTACGGCGTCGGCGAGGCGATCGGGATCGGTGCCCAGCGGACGGTCGACGCCCTGGGGCTCATCGTCGGCGGCCTCGGTGCGCTCGCGGACTCGATCGTCAACCATCCGACCGAGGCGCCACCGGTCCAGGGTCCGGTCGGGATCGCGACCCAGATCGGCGATGTCTTCTGGCAACTGGGCCCGATCATCACGCTGTATGTGGCGGGCATCCTGTCGGCCAACCTGGCCGTCGTGAACATCCTGCCCTTCCCGCCGCTCGATGGCGGCCGGATCCTGATCATCACGCTCAAGCGACTGTTCGGCGCGCGAATCAGCCTCCAGGCGGAGCGCATGACCTATGTCGTCGGCTTCGTCTTCCTGTTCGTCTTCCTGATCTGGATCACCGGGTTCGACATCGTTCGCGGCCTGGGCAGTTGATCCTGGCCACGCCATGAGCTCCCCCGATGCCCTTCGGCCTCGCCGTCACCCCACGGTCAGCGTCGATGTCGGCGGCGTCCTCGTCGGTTCGGCGCACCCGGTCGTCGTCCAGTCGATGACGAACACCGACACGGCCGATGCCGACGCGACCGCGATCCAGGTTGCCCGCCTGGCCCACGCCGGCTCGCAATTCGTGCGCGTCACCGTCAACACCGACGAGGCCGCGGCCGCCGTCCCGGAGATGGTCCGCAAGGTCCGCGGGCTGGGCGTCGATGTGCCGATCATCGGCGACTTCCACTACAACGGGCACAAGCTCCTGGCAGACCACCCGGATATGGCGGCCGCGCTGGCCAAATACCGGATCAACCCCGGGAACGTGGGTGCCAAGCGCCACGACGAGCATTTCGCGACGATCATCCGGATCGCAAACGACAACGGGAAGCCGGTCCGCATCGGGGTCAACTGGGGTTCGCTCGACCAGGCGATCCTGACCGAGCTGATGGACGAGAACGCCGCGTCTGCCGAGCCGCGCGACGCACGCGACGTCATGATCGAGGCGATGCTCGAGTCGGCGATGCGCTCGGCCGAGCTGGCCGAGTCCACCGGGATGCCGCACGACCGGATCATCCTGTCGGCCAAGGTCTCGGGCGTCCGCGACCTCGTCGACGTCTACCGGCTCCTCGCGACGCGCAGCGACTACCCGCTCCACCTGGGCCTGACCGAGGCGGGGATGGGCGACAAGGGCGTCATCGCCTCGACGGCCGGCCTGGCCATCCTGCTCAACGAGGGGATCGGCGACACGATCCGGGTCTCGCTGACGCCCGAACCCGGCGCACCCCGCGAACGCGAGGTCGAGATCGCCCAGCAGGTCCTCCAGTCGATGGGGCTTCGATCGTTCCTGCCGCAGGTGTCGGCCTGTCCCGGCTGCGGCCGGACGACCTCGACCTTCTTCCAGGAGATGGCTCAGCAGATCCAGGGCTACCTCAAGGCGCAGATGCCGATCTGGCGCGAGACCCATCCGGGTGCCGAGGAGCTCCGGGTCGCGGTCATGGGCTGCGTGGTCAACGGGCCTGGCGAGTCCAAGCACGCCGACATCGGGATCTCGCTGCCCGGCACCTTCGAGGAGCCGGTCGCCCCGGTCTTCATCGACGGCCGTCTCGATCGCACGTTGCGTGGCGAGGGGCTCGTCGACGAGTTCATCGGGATCCTCGAGGCCTACGTCGCGCAGCGGTTCCCGACGCCGGAGCCCGTGACACCCGGCTGAGCGCGCGGCCGGGGCCCGTGCGGTGACCCTGGGTCAACGATTCGGGCACGGGTTCAGATGGGCGGCCCGGAACCGCTTGTGCGGTGACGCTGGGTCAACGATTTCGGCATTACCCGCCGGATCTCACCAACGATCAGCACGATTGTTGACCGAGAGTCATCATGTCGACCGATCTGAGGTGGGCTATCGGCTGTGACGTCTTTTGTCGTTGACTACGGGTCACCATCACCGCCGAACGACACTGCTCCGACTCGAACGACGCCAAATTCGTTGACCGAGGGTAAACACCCGACCGACCGGTCAGCCCGGGCAACTCGTTGTTCACCCGGTCGAATACCGCGTCTGCTTGCGACGGACACCCGCGGTGTGAGCCGTCCACGCTCCCGGGTGTATACTTTTGGCCAACTGAACGGCCGCTCCGCGACGTGGGTGACCCCCACGTTTCTTTTTGAGCGGCGCCTAGAACTGCACAACGAACGGAGGCCATCGTGAGTCGAGACTTCGTCGGTGCCCTCCTACAGCTCAACGCCGAGAAGCAGATCTCGCGAGAGCAGCTGATCGGAGCCGTCGAGGACGGTATCCAGACGGCGTATCGACGGGTCGCCGGTGATGAGGACATCCATGTTCGGATCGATGCCGAGACCGGCAAGATCCGCGTCTTCCGCGCGCGCCGCGTCGTCGGCGAGGTCGAGGACGAGTTCACCGAGATGACCATCGAGCAGGCCCAGGCCCATCAGCCGAGCGCCGAGATCGGCGACCTCGTCGAGACCGAGCAGCTCGACGGCGACGTCTTCGGTCGGATCGGTGCGCAGACGGCCAAGCAGATCGTCCTCCAGCGCATCCGCGAGGTCGAGCGCGACCAGGTCTTCGACCAGTTCGCGAGCCGCGAGGGCGAGCTCATGAACGGGACAGTCAACCGTGTCGAGCCGCGCGCGATCATCCTCGATGTCGGCAAGAACGTGGAGGCCATCCTGGCCACCACCGAACAGTCCGCGCTCGAGCACTACCGGATCGGCCAGAACGTCAAGGCGTTCGTGCTCGAGGTCCGCCGCTCGACCAAGGGCCCGCAGATCTTCGTCAGCCGGACGCACAAGGGCTTCCTCAAGCGCCTGTTCGAGCTCGAGGTCCCCGAGATCCACAGCGGGACCGTCGAGATCAAGGCCATCGCCCGCGAGGCGGGCAGTCGATCGAAGGTGGCCGTCTCGTCGCGCCAGGACGGTCTCGACCCGGTCGGAGCGACGGTTGGCCAGCGCGGCGCGCGCGTCCAGGCCGTCGTCGCAGAGCTATCCGGCGAGAAGATCGACGTCATCCCGTGGTGCGACGACGCCGGCGTCTTCGTCGCGAACGCGCTGAGCCCCGCGCAGGTCCT
>JBBQDL010000047.1:0-19914 GCA_038319665.1 Candidatus Limnocylindrales bacterium | reverse complement strand
CTCCTCCGTTGGCTGTCAGTGAGTCCGAAGCTGAAGCCCTCCGCGCGATGACGCGGGCGGGCACGACCGAGCAGCGCGCCGCGATGCGCGCCCGGGTCATCCTGCGGG
Source organism: Candidatus Limnocylindrales bacterium (assembly GCA_038319665.1). Classification (GTDB taxonomy): domain Bacteria; phylum Chloroflexota; class Limnocylindria; order Limnocylindrales; family CSP1-4; genus SPCO01. The sequence continues at coordinate 19,806 of JBBQDL010000047.1, read as the reverse complement.
CGGCCGAGGGTGCCGCCCATGTCGAGATCGCCGACGAGCTCGGGGTGTCGATCCCGACCGTCCTGCTGTGGCGGCGGCGGTTCAAGGAGCACGGCCTCGCCGGCCTCGCCGACGCGCCTCATCCGGGCCGGCCCCGGACGTATGGCCGCGAGGTCCGCGAGCGGGTCCTCGCCACGACGCTCACGCCGCCCGACGATGCCACGACCCACTGGAGCCGCCAGCGCCTCGCCCAGCGGGTCGGCGTCAGCCCCTCGACCGTCGGTCGGATCTGGAAGGAGGGCCGGCTCCAGCCGCACCGGGTCGAGACGTTGGAAGTTCAGCCGTGATCCCGAGCTCGTCGCGAAGGTCACCGACGTCGTCGGGCTGTATCTCAACCCGCCCGAGCGGGCGATCGTCCTGTCGGTCGACGAGAAGACCCAGATCCAGGCCCTCGATCGGACCGCGCCGATGCTCCAGCTGCGGCCGGGCCAGGTGGAGCGCCACACCCACGATTACAAGCGCAACGGCACGCTCAGCCTGTTCGCCGCCCTCGAGGTCGCGACCGGACAGGTGACCAACCAGGCGGCGACTCGCCATCGGGCTGCGGAGTTCGTCGACTTCCTCAACCTCCTGGCCCGGACCTACCCGCGTCGCCCGATCCACGTCGTCCTCGACAACGTGAGCACCCACAAGACCCCCGAGATCGCGCGCTGGCTCGGCCGTCATCGGCGGTTCCACTTTCACTTCACCCCGACCTCGGCGTCGTGGATGAACCAGATCGAGACGTGGTTCGGCATCCTCTCCCGGCAGGCCATCCGGCGCGGCAGCTTCGAAAGCGTCCGGGCCGTCAGCGCCGTGATCGAGCGCTTCACCCGCGAATGGAACGAGGGGGCGACGCCATTCAAGTGGGTCAAGAACGCCGACGAGATCTTGGCCAAGGCCGTCCGCAAGACGCAAGCCGATTCCGGCGCGCGACACTAGGGCATCGGTCCCAGTCCGACCACCACCCGATATGGCCATCCGGTAGCGGCGCGGGAAGGTGGGCCGCGGAGGCACGAGCGCGGTCGCCGCCGTCAGACGAGCGGGCCGACCTCGTTGGCGAAACGCTCGGCCCGGGCCACGATCTCGGCTGGATCGGTGGTCGCGAAATGAAGCGCGAGGTGCGTCACGCCGACCTGTGCGAACGCCCGGACCTCGGCCGCGATCTCGTCGGGCGAACCACGCATCGCATACGACGAACCCGTGGCGGCATCGAACTCGACCCGGACCCGCGCGCCGAGCGATGGCGTCGGCCGGCCGGCGGCGTCGGCCGCCGCGGCGATGATCGGCGTGCGCTCCGCGTACGTCGCCGGCGACGTCGAGGTCGCCTGATAGCCGTCCGCGAGCTCGCCGGCCCGTCGCAGCGCTCGCTCGGCCCGTCCGCCGATCACGATCGGCAGGTTCGGCTGGGCTGGCAGCGGCCCGAACGCAAAGTCTTCGATGGTGTGGAAACGGCCGAGGAACGGCTCGGTCGAGCCCGACCACAGGTGACGCCAGAGCCGGATCGTCTCGTCGAGGTAGGCGCCGCGGACCTGGAACATGTCGGCGACGCCAAGGTTGGCGTATTCCACCCGGTTCCAGCCGATCCCGACGCCGGCCTCGACCCGCCCGCCGCTCAGGGAATCGAGCGTGGCCAGCTCCTTGGCGAGGATGACCGCGTTGCGCTGCGGGACGACGATGACGCTTGTGCCGAGACGGAGCTTCGGATGCCGGGCACCGACCCACGCCAGGGTCAGGATCGCCTCGTAGATCCGGCCGTAGTCACCGCGGTCGGCATTCGGGACGAGGACGTGATCGGTCGTCCAGACGGTCGACCAGCCGAGTCGGTCGGCGACGTAGGCGGCGGCTTCGATGGCTTCCGGGGATGCGCCGTCGGGGAAATTCGGAAGCGCGATGCCATAGTCCACGAGGCGATGGTAGTGGGTCGCGGGTCGCAGCGCGCGTGCGACATCCACCGACCGGGAAGGGGTCACACTATGCCGCGGTGAGCACCCCGAACGCCGGCGCACGCGTCACTCCGCCGATCGGCGTCCCCCGCTGGCCAGCGTTCGTCGCCCTCGTCGTGATCTCGCTCCTCCTGGCCTTCGTCTCGAACCAGCTCGCGTTCGGTCCGTCCCTGCTGCCGCTGGCAGTGGTCATCGTGGTGGCCATCCCCTTGCTCATCGCCATCCAACGCGAGTCCCACGCCTGGCGGCGGGCGCTCGGCACGATCGCGCTTGCCACAGTGACCGCGACGGTGGCGGCCAGCGTGATCTACCTCGTGTACCAGCTCATCAGCGGCAAGATCACTGCTCCATCGCTCCTGACCGGGGCGGCCGCCCTGTGGGCCGCGAACCTCGGCACGTTCGCGCTGTGGTACTGGGAGATCGACGGTGGTGGGCCTAGCAAGCGCCGCCGTGACGGACACATCAGCACCGATTTCCTCTTCCCGCAACTCCAGGTCGGCGACGGGACCTCGAGCCACGGCTGGTGGCCGACGTTCCTCGATTACTTGTTCGTCGCGTTCAACGCGAGCACGGCGTTCAGCCCGACCGATACGCTCGTCCTCTCGCGACGGGCCAAGATCCTGATGATGATCCAGGCCACGATCTCGTTCGTGACGGTCATCATCATCGCCGCCCGAGCGATCAACACGCTCGGCGCCACCTAGCCGACTGGCGCCCGACCCCCTCAGGCGACCAAGGTGCTACCTCCCGGCCCGCGCGGAGGCAGCGGCGGCGGCGCGGACCTCGGCAAGCGCGGCCGCAAGACCGTGGGTCCACGGCTGGCCGTGCCCAGGCAGGACGTACCGCGCTTCGAGGCCGTCCAGCCGGGACAGCGAGGCGACGGCCTGGACCGCATCGGCCGTGAACGGCGCGATCCTCGGGCGGTCGATCCCGGTCGTGACGCCGTGGGTCGCGATGGCATCGCCGATCAGCAGCGCCTCGTGGCCGGCGAACCGAAGCGCGGCACTTCCGGGCGTGTGGCCGGGCATGAGGATGACCGTCGGTGAGCCGGGGACATCGAGCGTCGCGTCGTCCCCGAACGTCGAGACCTCGACGATCCTGGGGATCCGAAGCAGGCCATGGGTGGCCGAGAAGAGGAGAAAGGCCAGGAGCGGTCGGAGCTTGAACGGGCCGAGGCCTTGCGCCGGGTTGGGAACCTCGCCGCGGGCCAGTGCGGCATCGAGCTCGTGGACGAGGATCGGCGTCCCGCGCTCGCGCCGGATCCGCTCGGCGAAGCCGATGTGGTCGGAGTGCCCGTGGGTGAGGACCACCGACCGGACGTCGTCGAGCGAACGACCCGTCGCGGCGAGCTCGGCCGGCAGGTCGCCCCAGTAGGACGGCGCTCCGGCGTCGACGATCGTGACCTCGCCGTCGGCCTCGACCAGGTACGAGTTCACCAGGCCATCGCCCATCCGTCGGATCCCGGGCGCGATCTCCATCCCGGAAGGCTATCCCACCCCCGAGGCGAGGACGGCGGTCGAGAGCCGGGCCAGGCCTCGAGTGCCCAGGGTCCGAATTCGCGGTCGGTCGCGACCACGAGCGCGAGGCCGGCGCGCGGGTCGGCCCACACGAACGTCCCCGAGCCGCCGGTGTGTCCGAACGTGGCCGGGCTGTTCTCCTCCGCCATCCAGTGGGGCGTCTTGCCGTCGTGCAGCTCCGGGCCAAGGCCCCAATCGCAAGGGTCGAACCGGCCGACACCCGGGACGACCCCCACGAGCCCGGGGAACGCGACGCTGACCGCCTCGGCGGCGCTCTCCTTCGTGATGATTGTCGGCCGGAGGAGCTCACCGGCAAGCGCCATGAGATCGTCCAGGGAGCCGTGGAGGCCCTGCGACGGCCGGTCGAGCAGGACCGTCCCGCCCATCGCGAGCGGCTCGAGCACCCACGATTCGAGCGCCGCCGCGAAGGGAGCGCCCGCCCGCTCCTCGACCAGGGCGCCGAGGATGTCGAACCCGGAGTTGGAGTAGATGCGCCGCTTCCCGGGAGCCGCCAGCGTCGCCTCGCCGTTGAATGGCAGCCCGGAGGCGTGGGACAGGAGATGGCGGACGGTCGAACCGGGCGGACCGGCCGGCTCGTCGAGCACGAGCAGGCCGCGGTCGCGCGCCGACAGGACGGCCCAAGCGGTCGCAAGCTTGGTGACCGATGCCCAGCGGTAGCGATAGGCCCGGTCGCCGTGTGTCGCGAGGACCCCGTGGGCCCCGATGACCGCGACCGACGCGTGATCCGCGCCCCACCGGTCGATCGCGGCGATCGCGCCCTCCAGGCCTGTCATCGCCAAAGCCTAGCCTGACGGCCTCGGACCGGACATCTGCCGAGCGCGCGCTGGTCCGTCCGATGGATGCTCGGATCGCCAGCGCCGCGCATGCTGGGCCGATGCGACACCGCCCCGGTCCACGGACGACCGCCGCAACGACGATCCTGTCCGCGATCCTCCTGGTGGTGACCGCGCCGGTCACCACGGCCACCGAGTTCCCCGCCGGGCAGACGGGCTACCACAGCTACACCGAAGTGGCCGCCGAGGTGGCGGCCGTCGCGGCCGCCCACCCCGACATCGTCAGGCGCCTCTCGGTCGGCAAGAGCTACCAGGGCCGCGACATCTGGGCGGTCAAGGTGTCGGACAACGTCAACGTGGACGAGGCCGAGCCAGAGGTCATGTTCGACGGGACGCACCACGCGGACGAGCACATGGCCACCGAGATGACGCTCCACATCCTCCATTGGCTGGTTGACGGCTACGGCGTCGATCCGCGCATCACCTCCATCGTCGACACGCGCGAGATCTGGATCGTCTTCGTGGTCAACCCCGACGGCGCCGAATACGACATCTCGGGCGGCCGATTCCACTCGTGGCGGAAGAACCGACAGCCAATGCCCGGCATCTCCGCCATCGGGACGGACCTCAACCGCAACTACAGCTATCACTGGGGCTTGGGCGGGCGGACCAGCGCCGACCCGACGTCCATCGTCTATCGGGGTGTCGCGGCCTTCTCGACGCCGGAGGACCGCGCGATGCGCGACTTCATGGCCAGCCGCGTCGTCAACGGGCGCCAGCAGATCCGGGCCGCCATCACCTTCCACGAATCCGGCCGCCTCGTGATGTGGCCGTACGGCTACACGCTGACCGACGTCCCCTACGACATGACGACCCAGGACCACGCCGCGCTGGCGATCATCGGCAAGCACATGGCGGCGACCAACCACTACCGCCCCGAACAGGCGAGCGACCTCTACGTCAGCTCCGGGACGTCGCGCGACTACCAGTACGGGGTCTACCGGATCTTCAGCTACACCTTCGAGATGTCCGTGGTGGCGTACCCGGACGACTCGCTCATCGCATCCGAGACCGGTCGCAACAAGGAGGCGGTCCTCTACCTCATGGAACGGGCATGGTGCCCGCTCTCGGTGCTGGGGACCACGGTCCGGACCGCGCGCTGCGGGGCCTTCGACGACGATCTCGAGGTCAACCGCGGATGGACGTTCGATCCCGACCACACGGACACCGCGCCCGCCAACGCCCGATTCGTCCGGAGCGACCCGGCGTCGACCTCGAGCAACGGGCCGCAACAACTCGGGACGACACCGTCCGGGACGAAAGCCTTCGTGACCGGCGCCGCGGCAGGCACCTCGGCCAACGCCAACGACCTCGACGGGCGGACCACGATCCGGTCGCCATCAATCGCGCTTGCCCCGACGCCCGGACAGCGGCTGACATTCGCCTACGTCTTCGCGCACAGCGCGGCCTCCACCTTCGTCGATACCTTGCGCGCCGTCGTCGAACGTGCTGACGGGAGCAAGGTCGTGGTCTTCAAGCTCGTCGGGCGACCGGTCGATGTCGACGGGGCGTGGCATACGGCGTCGATCTCGATGGATGCCTTCGCGGGTCAGCCCGTGCACCTGAGCTTCGAAGCGACCGATGGCGGACCGAACAACCTGCTCGAGGTCGAGCTCGACGATATCCGGGTCACGCGCCCGAGCTGATCCTGCGGCCGGGCCGTCGCGTAGGCTTCGATCGATGGTGGGCAACGGGCGCTCAACGCAAACGCCGACGCGGGCCCCCCTGACGCTACGGTTTCTCGACCCCGGGCTCGAACGCGACTTCCAGGCCGAGATGGCCGCCACGAATGGTTCACAGGCCCGGGTCGGCGCGGCGATCGCCGTCGGGTTGTGGCTCGTCGCCGCGCTGATCATCCCCGCGGTCATCGACATCGATCGCGGCGTCGTGACGACGATCTGCGTCGGGATGGCGGCCGCGAATCTGGTCGGCGTCGTCGCATCGCGCTGGGCGACGACGCTCGATCGACAGCAGCTCATCGGCTTCGCGCTCAACGGGCTGGCTGGGCTTGCCGTCCTGGAGCTGATCGAGGCGTCCGGGACGACCTACCGGTACGCCGCCCCGGCGCTCCTTCTGATCGCGATCTTCGCGTTCGTCGTGATCCGGCTGCGGTTCGTGTACGCCCTGCCCGCAGCCGGGACCTACCTGATCGGGTACGTCGTTGTCATCCAGACCGGACCGGGCCGGGGAACCGCGCTCGACATCTTCCTGGTCGGGGCCGCGATCCTCGCCGGCCTCAGCGCGACGTACCTCCTCGAACGCGGCGCCCGCGACGTCTTCGCGCAGCGCCGCCTCATCGAGGCCCAGGCTGCCGAACTGGCCGAGGCGCACGCGACCTCCGAGCGCCTCCTCCTCAACGTCCTGCCCGAGTCGGTCGCCGAACGGCTCAAGGGTGGCGAGACGACGATCGCAGACGACTACGAGGATGCCACGGTCCTGTTCGCCGACCTGGTCGGCTTCACCCCGCTCGCGGCGAGCCTCGGCCCGGCGGCGACGGTCGGGCTGCTCGATCGCCTGTTCTCGACGTTCGACACCCTGGCCGAGCGTCACGGCCTCGAGAAGATCAAGACGATCGGCGATGCGTATATGGCGGTCGGGGGTGTCCCGGACGTCTGCACCGACCACCCGGGCCGCGTGGTGGCGATGGGGCTCGATATGCTCGACGCGGCCGCAAGCGTTGCCGCCGAGGTCGGGCGGCCGCTCGACCTGCGCATCGGCGTCCACACGGGACCGCTTGTGGCCGGCGTGATCGGGACGCACAAGTTCATCTACGACCTTTGGGGCGACACGGTCAACGTGGCGAGCCGGCTGGAGTCGAACGGCGTCATCGGGGCGGTCCAGATGAGCGAGGTCACCGGGTTGCGCCTGGACGGGGCGGTGGAGGCCGACCGTCGCGGTCCGGTCGAGCTCAAGGGCCGCGGGCCGATGACCGCGTACGTCGCCCATCGTCATGGCATCGTCACGGGGAGCGCGTAGGATTCGGGCATGTGGTTCCTCAACTCCAAGCCCCAGGCCGTCCCCTCCCCCGCTGAAGCCCTTCCCGGTCGCGCCGAGCCGATCGTGACCCCCGGCACCCACACCATCCTCGGCACCCCGCTCGCCGGACCCTGGCCCGAAGGCACGAAGACCGCGATCTTCGGCCTGGGCTGTTTCTGGGGCGCCGAGAAGGCCTTCTGGCAGCTCCCCGGCGTCGTCACGACGGCCGTTGGGTACGCCGGAGGCTCGACCCCGCATCCGACCTACAACGAGGCGTGCTCCGGCAAAACGGGCCACGCCGAGGTCGTGCTGGTCGCCTACGACCCCAATCGGATCACCTACGAGCAGCTCCTCAAGACCTTCTGGGAGGACCACGACCCGACCCAGGGCCTGCGCCAGGGCAACGACATGGGCACCCAGTACCGCTCGACCATCCTGACCGCGGACGACGAGCAGCGCGCGACCGCGGAAGCGACCCGCGATGCTTACCAGGCCACGCTCTCCGCCGCGGGCTACAAGGCCATCACCACCGAGATCGTCCCGGCCGGCTCGTTCTACTACGCCGAGGACTACCACCAGCAGTATCTCGACAAGAACCCCCGGGGCTACTGCCCGAACCACTCGACCGGCGTGAAGCTGCCGGATGACTTCGACGTCACGCCGTTGCGGTACCTCGACTAATCCGACGCTTCGACATCAGGCCGGATAGGAACCGACTCCGACGCTGGGGGTGACATCACGGACTGGCTGGATGATGCCCTTGCGACCTCGGGTGGCTCAGGGCACTATCCAGTTGAGATGGGACCGTTACGAAGCAGGTGGGCGCGGGGGGTCGTGCTCTGGACGCTCGCCCTGTTGGTCGTCGCAATCGGGCTTGCCGTCTTTGCGGCCGCGAGTCTCGTTGACGCTCAGGATGCGTGCTTCATCGGGTACCCGTCGGTCGCCTGCCCAGATGGACAGGATTGGAGGATGGGGCTTCTGACCTTCGCGTTTCTCGGCGTTCCCCTCACCTGGCTCGTCGGGCTCGTCGTGGCCATCGCCGGACGGGCAGTCTCGAAGATGCAGCGCGAGCGCCGCCGGTAGCCTCCTCAGCAATACGCTGACCTGTCTGAGAACCCGCGGGGTTACTGCCCGGACCACTCGACCGGCGTGAAGTTGCCCGATGTGGTGGTCACGCCTCTGCGGTACGTCGACGTAACCGCCGCGAAGCTACAAAAAGTGATCCGGCCCGGATTGACCGACCGGCTCTCTTGGTGTCAGAGCGCACCCAAGGCTGCCAACGCTGCTGCCGTTGAACATGCTGAAGACGACCATGAAGAGCGACCAGGCGACGAGAACCCCGATGCCCCATGGTCGGCACAAGCGTTGGAGGTTCCTCATCGGCCGCGTGCTAGCAGGAGGCGTATGCCAGGCAGAGATCAGACCCGGAAGGGTGTTAGGTCCGTGTTGCTGATTGTTCCCACGAGCCCCGCAACGACCCCAACCACGAGGACCACTCGCGCTAGGAGCGGTCGCTCCCGCCGGATGACCTGGACGACCGCCAGGACGAAGCAGACCAGGGTGATCTTCAGGGCGATCGACACCGCCGGCGACGCGGTGCCGATGATGGGGTTCAGCTCTCGCGATACGACGAGAGCGCTGAGAGCATCCGCGACCTGCGCGCCGACGAAGGTCGCGGCGAGCACGAAGGGAAAGTCATGCGATATAGACGGCAGGGTAGGTCGGCTGCGGGGCGGCGGGCGAGGGTTCATCGAGGAGCGACCGCCTCGTGACTCCCCGGCGTGTCGTCGTCATGGTACATACGCCACCAAACGCCCGAATCGTCCTCCTACCTGAACGCCGGGACGACCCGGTCGACGAAGAGCTCGAGCGTCGGGAAGTCCTCGAAGCCGAGGATCACCTCGGCGACTCCAAGCTCGATCATCGGCGTCAGCTGCGCGATCGCGTCCTCGGGGGTCGGGCCCAGCGGTGTCGACGTGAAGTCCTGATAGCCGCTCCAGTACGGCTCGGGAAAGTCCCCCGGGTCGGAGGGAAAGTTCACGTCGGTCTCGCACACGAGGCGAATCTCCGACACGTCGCGTCCGATCTCCTCGCAGGCCCGAACGAGGCGCTCGTATGGGACGTGGTAGACCTCCATCGGCATGTCCCAGACCCACATGTCGGCCTTCGCCGCCGCAAGCGCCATGAGCTTGGGTCCCTGGCCCCCGATCAGGATCCTGTGCGGCGGTTCGGGGAGCGGCAGGCTGTTCGCCTCGGTGACCCGGTAATGCGTCCCTGCATAGGTTGCGGGCGAGGACGCCCACATCGCCCGGATGAGGTCGATCGCCTCACCGAGCTCCTCGATCCGTGTCCCGGCCGAGGGGAACGGGTAGTCGTACGCCGCGTACTCCTCCTCGCGCCAGCCGGCGCCCAACCCGAGGACGAATCGGCCGTGAGACAGATGCTGGAGCGTCGCCGCCATCCTGGCCAACAGCGCGGGATTCCGGAAGCCCTGCGCGAGGACCAGGTGTCCGACCCGATAGCTGGGTGCCAGGGCCGCGAGATAGGTCAGGATCGTCCAGCCCTCGAGGAGCGGTCGATCGCCGCTCTGGAGGTGGTCGGAGACCCACGCGCTCGAAAGCGCCCCCTCGCCCTCGTGGAGCCAGCGCCGGTGCTGTTCGAGGAGGTCGCGGGGCTCTGCCCGGCCTCCGAGTCGGGGATCGACGTGAGGTGGATCCCGAAGTCGACCATCAGGGCGCGTGATCCGCGCCGGGACTGGCTTTCAGCAGCCCGACGATCGTCTTCTCGAGAGTCAGGATCTGCTCCTCGAGCGCGACGATGCGCTTGAGGATCTCGGTGTTGCCGCGGAGCAGCTCCACGTTCTGCTTCTCCTCGATGTCGCCCACGCTCGCCGCGTGCTCGAGGGTCATGCGGTCCGACTGCGCCGTCCGGTTGCTGGCCAGCAGGATGAGCGGTGCCGCGTAGGCCGCCTGCGTGCTGAACGCGAGGTTGAGCAGGATGAACGGATACGGGTCGAACTTGATGAGACCCGCGAGGATCCCGACGTTGACGGCGATCCAGATCGACACGAGGACCGTCTGGATGACGATGAACTTCCAGCTGCCCATGAAGCCGGTCACGCGATCCGCGACCCGGGCGCCGAGCGGCGCCTCATCCATGAGCTTCTGGTTGACCGGGTGCCGATACCGAGCGCGCGCCGGGCGAGTGCCCCTCATGACCGTCTCCCTGTGATCCCGACCGACGGGCTCCGCGACGTGCGGGTCAGCGGTACGGTACTGCGACGGCGCTCGGTCGATGCTGGTCGCCCTCGCGGTCGCGGTCGCTTCTCCGCCAAAACGCTTCGCCGCCGAGCGGTAGACAGTCACGCGGGGTCGATCGGCTCGCTCAGCGGCCAGCGACAGGACTTGCGCCGACCGCTGAGCCTTGATTCCCGACATCGAGCCGAATTCCGTCGGGCGTGACCCGTGACAGGGGGGTCAATGAGCGCCTAACGCTCCGCCACGCGACGTTTTGGCGGAACGATGCCCGGGCGCGTAGCCCCACCCAGCGCACGAAACATCGGCGCGCCGCCGGTCGTCTTTTCGCCGGCCGAACGTGTCCGTCACGTTCCGCGCCTGCGCCGTAACGTCGCGTTTCTCCGACCTACGGCATCCTTAGCCGGATCGCAAGCCGACCGCGTCCGCACCTACTCACGGAGTCCGTCCCTCCCAATGTCATCCGCTCGAACCGCCGCCAGTCCCCGCCGCGCCCGAACGCAACCGACGACCGTCGGCTGGATCGCCATCATCCTGTTCGTCTTCCTCGCCGGGATCGGCGCCATCGCGGCCATCGCGGCGATCGGCGTTTACAACGCCCTCGCCAGCGATCTCAAGCCACCGAGCGCGCTCACGACCTACGTCCTTCCCCAAGAGTCGATCATCTACGACCGGACTGGGAAGATCGAGCTGGCCCGCTTCGGTGACGCCAAGCGCGAGGTCGTCACCTTCGACCAGATCCCCAAGGTCCTCCTCGATGCGACGACCGCGGTCGAGGACAAGACCTTCTGGGACAACGCCGGCTTCGATCCCGTGGCGATCTTCTCGGCCGCGTTGGGCTCGCTCCGAGGTGACAGCCGTGGCGCCTCGACCATCACCCAGCAGCTCGTTCGGGCGCGTCTTCTCGACCCCGCGCTCGTCCAGGACCCGCACCGGACCGCCGAGCGCAAGCTCAAGGAGATCATCCAGTCGATCCGGGTCACCGAGGCATTCCCCGGTGAGAAGGGCAAGCAAGACATCATCACCGCCTACCTCAACCAGAACTATTACGGCAACCAGAGCTATGGGGTGAAGGCAGCCATCAAGTCGTACTTCGGGATCGACCTCTCCCAGATCGATCCGGCCCAGGCCGCGATCATCGCCGGCCTGCCCAAGTCGCCGTCCATCTACGATCTCGTGCGGAACGCCACCGAGGTCTGCCAGACGGTCGTCGCCGAGGGCGCCGACTGCCCCAAGGGCGACTTGATCGTCGACCCGACGAGTCAGATCGTCCTGCGGCGGAACGCCATCCTCGACTTGCTGGCCGGCGGACGGACGCCGATGTCGGGGACCCAGTTCTCGTCCTCGGACTTCGACTCAGCGAAGAACGAGCAAGTCAAGCTGGCCAACCAGGTCGCGCCGCGCTGGATCGCTCCGCATTTCGTCTGGGCCGTCCGCGATGAGCTCGCGACCAAGCTGTGTGGCGCCGACACGCCGACCTGCACCGCGCTCGACAACGGCGGGTTCCGTGTCACGACGACCCTCGACGCGAATCTCCAGCGGATCGCCGAGAAGTGGGTCAAGGCCACCGCCCTCGTGCCGCACGCCAAGGACCCGACGGCCGCCGCCAAGGCGCTCGGTTTCAAGTCGCTCCCGGCATGGATGGCCAACCTGCGCAGCAAGCAGTTGCGGAACAGCGCCCTTGTCGCAGTCGACTACACGACCGGCGAGCTCGTGGCGTACGTGGGCAGCGCGGACTACTACGCGACCTCGACCAAGCCGGCGTTCCAGCCGCAGTACGACGTCGCCGGCAAGGGCTTCCGCCAGCCGGGTTCGGCCTTCAAGCCGATCAACTATGCCGTCGCCATCAACGACAAGAAGGTCACCGCCGGGACGATGCTGATGGACGTCGGCACGGACTTCGGGGCCAACTACAAGCCCAGCGATGCCGACAACCTCGAACGCGGCCCCGTCCGCGTCCGCACCGCCCTCCAGTTCTCGCTCAACATCCCGGCAGTCAAGACGATGGCCCTCAATGGACCGGATCACGTCTTCACCGAGGCGCAGAAGTTCGGCCTGACCTTCGCCGGTCCGCGAACCGCCGAGCTCGCCCTGGCGCTCGGGGTCCAGGAAGTCCGGCCGGTCGATCTCGTGACCGGCTACGGGACGATCGCCAACGGGGGGAAGGAGATCCCCCACACGACGATCCTGACGATCAAGGATGCCAACGGGATCGACGCGGCCCCGGCCTATGTCCCGCCGGCCGGCACGCAGGTCGTCAGCCCGCAGACCGCCTTCATCGTGACCGACATCCTGGCCGGCAACACCAACCGGAACATCAATCCCTTCTGGGGCAAGTTCTCGATCACGGGGCCAGATCGCCGGCGGCCCGCGACGCTCAAGACCGGGACCAACAACGACGCCAAGGACCTCAACGCCTATGGCTTCATCGCGCCGCCGACCGACGCTGGCCGAACCGCCGGCGCGTACGCCCTTGCCGTGGGCGTGTGGGACGGCAACTCCGACAACAGCCTGGTCTCGACCGCGAGCGCGCCGCTCTTCTCGATCGACGTCGCCACCTACGAGTGGCAGGGCTTCCTCCAGGAAGCAAGCGCCAAGTGGCCGGTGACCGACTTCACGCAACCGGCCGACGGCCTCGTCCAGGCCAAGATCGACCCGTTCACGGGCCTCCTCGCGACCGGCTCGACAAGGAACCCCGTCAACGAGTGGTTCCTCTCCGGGACCGAGCCCACCAGCAGTCTCCCCGCCAATACCTGCGGGATCGACGTCGTCAATCGCGTGCAGGTCGAGACCCGTTTCGCCTCGTGGATGGCAGCCGACCGCGACTGGCTGGCCCGCGCTGCCAAGGGCCCAGGCACCGTGGGCGGGCCGACCCGCGACCGGACCGCCTACTTCTACAACGGCGCCTTCCACCCGTACGGGTCCACCTGGGGCCCCGTCGTCGGTGGCAGCTGCGCGGCGCCCTCGCCGTCCCCGACCTGCTTCCCGGTACCGACACCCGATGCCGGAGGCGTGGTCCCGTCGTTCGCCATCCCAACGCCATCGGGCTCGGGGCCGGCCGCGCTCCCCTGCCCGACTCCCAGCCCGACCGCGTCGCCGGTCGCACCCTCGATCGAGCCGTCGCTGCTCCCCAGCCTGCCACCGCCACCGACAGCCACGCCGACACCGGTCGTGACCCCAAAGCCGACGCCGATCCCGCCGACCCCGACGCCGACCCCTGCGGTGTCGTTGCCGCCTGCCGCCGCGGTGTCGGCGGCGCCGCCGGCGCCTTCCTGACTACCGCGCCGGGACGAGGCTGACCGCGACACGCGAACGTCACACGGAGCGGCCATGATGTCAGCGTGAGCACCGCCACGGGGACATCCCCTGCCGCCCGACGGCCCGGTCCGTCCGACCTGCGTGATGGTCGCGCGGCGCTCGCGGGGATCGCCGCGAGCGCCCTCGCTCTCGGCGTCTCGGAGCTCCTGGCCGGGCTCCTGCCAGGCGCGACCTCGCTCGTGGCGGCGGTCGGACAGGTCGTCATCGACCTCCAGCCGCCGGGCGCCAAGGACGTCGTCGTGTCGCTCTTCGGCACGAACGACAAGCTCGCACTCGAACTCTTCATCGTCGGGGTCGCCCTCATCATCGGCGCCGGCCTGGGCCTCCTGGCGCGACGCTGGTTCGAAGTCGCGGCGGTGGCCTTCATCGCGTTCGGGATCGTGGGCTTCATCGCGTCGCAGCAGGACCCGCTCACCAATCCCGCGATCGCCGCGGCCGCGGCGGCCATCACGGTCGGTGCCGGATTGTGGGTCCTGGGTTGGCTGCTCGATCATTCACGCCCGACGGCCACGTCGCCCGACGCAGCCACGGACCCGGTGGGTCGCGCGACCACGGGCGTCCGCATCCGAGCTCGGTCGGCCCCGCAGATGCCCGACTGGTCGCGCCGATCGTTCCTCATCCGGGCCGGCGGCGTGGGTGTCGGTGCCGTGGCGGCTGGGACGCTCGGACGGGCCCTCCTCGAGCGACAGCGCGTGGCGCCGGTCGGCAACGGACCGGCGATCCCGCCGGCGTCGGTGACGGTCCCAGCGCTCGATGCCACGCAGGACCTGGTGGCCACCGTACCCGGTCTGACGCCGATCGTCATGCCCAACGATTCCTTCTATCGGATCGATACGTCGCTGCTCACGCCGGTCCTCGACACGGCCGGCTGGACCCTGCGGATCCACGGCCTGGTCGACCGGGAGACGACCCTGACCTGGGCGCAACTCATCGCGCTGCCGATGTTCGAGCAATACGTGACGATCTCGTGCGTCAGCAACGAGGTCGGTGGGAACCTCGTCGGCAACGCGAAATGGACGGGCGTGCGGCTCCGCGACGTCCTCGCCATCGCGGGGGTCCAGTCCGGCGCGACGCAGCTGGTGGGTCGGTCCTCGGCGAGCGACTTCAGCGCCGGGATGCCGACCGCGTGGGTCATGGACCCGTCTCGAGACCCGATGATCGCGGTCAAGATGAACGATGCCCCGCTGCCGCCCAGCCATGGGTACCCGGCCCGGCTCATCATCCCGGGCCTCTATGGCTACGTCTCGGCCACGAAGTGGCTCACGGACCTCGAGCTCACCACGCTCGAGGCGTTCGACGGCTACTGGATCCGGCTCGGTTGGGCCAAGGAGGGGCCGATCCTGACCCAGTCCCGGATCGACACGCCACGCGGCGGCGTCTCGGCCGGGCAGGTCGCCATCGCCGGCATCGCATGGGCGCCCGACCGCGGCATCTCGCGCGTCGAGGTCTCCATCGATGGCGTCTGGCGCGACGCCAAACTGTCGATGCCGATCTCCGACGCGACCTGGGTGCAATGGGTCGTGCAGTGGGCGGCCGTTCCGGGCGATCACGCGATCCAGGTCCGGGCGACGGATGGGAAGGGAACGGTCCAGCCCGAGCAACCGTCGCCGCCCGCCCCGGATGGCGCCCGCGGCTGGCACACCATCAACGTCCACGTCGGCTGAGACGAGGGCCCTCGCCGGCCACCCCCGCGAAACGGTATAGAGTCAGGTCATGTCCCGTCGCCGATATCTCTTCGACCCACCCGAACGCTTCGTGGCGGGCACCGTCGGCCGGCCCGGTGACCGCACCTTCTTCCTCCAGGCTCGGGATGGCCCTCGGGTCGTGAGCGTCGTCCTTGAGAAGGTCCAGGTCGCGGTCCTTGCCGACCGGCTCGGCGAGCTTCTTTCCGAGCTCGAGCGGCGCGGTCCCGAGGCCGCGGTCGCCGCCGCCCAAGCCGCCGAAGCCCAGGCCGCCGGCCCGGAGACCCCTGGCGAGGACACCGGTCCGCTCGACGAGCCGCTCAACGAGGCCTTCCGCGCCGGATCGCTGACCCTCGGCTGGGATGGCGACGCGGAACGCGTCCTCGTCGAGGCGCGGGCCCAGTCCGAGGATGGTGAGGAGATCGATCCCGACGAGGACGACGACGAGGACGAGGACGGCCCCGACCTCCTTCGCATCCGGATGACCGCCGACGCCGCCCGCTCATTCGTGGCGCGCGCGGCCCGCATCGTCGCCTCCGGGCGGCCGCCGTGCCCGCTATGCGGCGCCCCGCTCGACCCGCAGGGCCACATCTGCCCGCGGCGCAACGGCCACTACGTCAACTAGCTTCGGGCGCATCCGTGATCGATCAGGGAAGCACGCTCGAAGCCCTGCGTGACGGCGAGATCGATGTCATCGGGCGGATCGTGGCCTCGTCGAACAACGCGATGCTCGTCTCGGTGACGCGCGTCTGCCCCGATCCCGTCGAGCCGCCCCTCGTCGTCGACGCGATATACAAGCCGACGCTCGGCGAGCGGCCGCTCGACGACTTCCCCGACGGGACGCTGGCACGCCGCGAGGTGGCGGCCTGGCACGTCTCGGAGGCGAGCGGCTGGGGCATCGTCCCGCCCACGATCCTTCGTGACGGGCCATTCGGCGAGGGGATGGTCCAGGCCTTCGTCGAAGCCGACCAAGAGGTCGACGTGGTGGCCATGGTGGTCGAGGACGACCCGAGGCTGCGCCGGATGGCGGTCCTCGACGCGGTCATGAACAACACGGATCGCAAAGGCGGTCATATCCTGCCCGTCGACGGCGGCCGCCACGTTTACGGCGTGGACCACGGCGTGACGTTCTCGCCGATGCCCAAGCTTCGGACCGTCCTTTGGGGCTGGCGCGGCGAGCCGCTCGCGGCCGACGAGATCGAGGGGCTCGAACGGATCCGGGCGGCCCTCGACGGCGAGCTCGGTCAGGCGTTGGGCAGCCTGCTATCGCGACCCGAAGTCCGCGCCACCGCGCTCCGGACCGACGCCCTGCTCGCGGCCGGTTGCTTCCCGTTCCCCTCCCCGGACTGGCCGGCCATCCCCTGGCCGCCGTTCTGAAGGTCAGCCCACGATGGGATGGCCGACGGCGTCCCGCTACCCACAAGGAGACCAACGTGTCAGAGATCCAGCCCATCGCGTGGCGGTCGGTCGTCTACGGGTCGCCCGTCGTTTCGAGTGACGGAGACCGGATCGGCGAGGTCCGGGAGATGCTCGGTTCCGACGCGGACGACATCTTCCACGGAATCCGCGTGGCGCTCCGGGACGGGCACCGCGACGTGCTCGTCCCGTCCGACGGGGTCACGAGCCTATCGGCGACCGAGGTCCGCATCTCTCTGACGCGGGCGGACCTAGATGCTTTGCCGGCGTACGAGGAGACGGCAACCTACCATCTCGCCTCGGTCGGCTGGCTGCGCAAGCACCTCGGTTGGAAGAAGGATTCCGCGGGTGACGAAGAACCCGGCTGAACGCCGTTCTGAGGGTCAGGGGCGAGGCTGGAGGAATCAGACGGCGGCCTTGCTCGCCTTCACGATGGCCGTCTGCGCGAAGACATCGTGCCAGCCCTGCTTGGTGGGGCTTTTCCACGTCGTGTAGAGCAGGAAGAGCACCCAGGCGAGGGCGGCCAGGCCTAGGAGGAACCCGATGAACGGAATCGGGTTCAGAAGCTGGGCGATGCTGAAGATCGCACCCAGGGCCAGCCAGCGCCGCACGGCCTGATCCATCGTGATCGTCGTGCCACCTGGGAATGTGCCGATCTGCAAACCAAGCGCCTTCATCCCGACCGTGGCACGCTGGTTCGTCCAGGAATAGATGAAGTAGGCGGCGCTGATCGCCAGGCCGATGATGGCCAAGATGATCGAAGCGAACCAGTTCGTCGATACGTTCAGGCCCGTGCCGCTCACGGCGGCGAGGCCGACGGCCGCGAGGACGATGACGACGACGACGTTGATGATCGCGAGCACGATGACATCGACGATGTAGGCGATGATCCGGTTCGGGAGATCTGCGTAGACCATCGACGCGCCGGGGCCTGCAATGGGAGCAGCTGCCGCACCGCTGGCACTCGCCGGTGGCGTCCAGGTGGTCGGTGCTGCGGGCGGTGGGGGCGTCGCCGCAGCCGGCGGCGGTGTCCAGGCGGGCGGCGGCGTGGGATCCGCGGGTGCCATCGGCGCGGCAGGATCGGCAGGCGTCGGATCGGTCGGATCGGTCATGTGGCTGTGCCTCCATCGATCAAGATCCGGGTCGGTTCACGTCCCGCCGCCCTCGGGTCCGAACCCATCCTAGCGACCCGGACCGCGCTGACAACCCTGTTCTCGCGCGCGTCCCGGCGTCAGCGCACCAGCTCGTCGGCCAGCAGATCCATCAACAACGCGTCGACCCAGCGGCCGTCGCGGAGCCGCTGATACCGCCGCATCACGCCGACGGGACGGAATCCGAGCTTGGCATAGGCCGCGATGGCCCGACGGTTATCGGCCGCCGGGTCGATCGTGAGGCGGTGGTGGCCGCGGGCGTCGATGAGCTCGATGGCGAGCGTCCGGATGGCATCCGGCCCGAGACCGTAGCCCTGGGACTCGGTGCGCAGGAAGAGGTCGATCCCGGCGTGTCGGAAGTCTGGTTCCTGTTCCTCGACGGCCTGGATGTAGCCGACGACCTGGCCGTCGTGCTCGATGACGAACGGGTCCTCCCCTGGACCGCCTGCAACGAGGTCGGCCATGACCCGAGCGAGGTCGAAGTCGCCCCACCAGCGAGCGACCTCCGGCTGGGCGAGGATCGCGGCCAGGGCCGGCCCGTCATCGGGTGTCGTCGAACGAAGGTTGACCTGACGGCCACGCAGCTCCATCCGACCGAGCCTACCCGATGACCGGCGGTGCAGGGCTCCCGGCTACGATGGCTCCATGCCCGACGCCGGCCCCGACGCGCTCCTCGCCGACCTCGATCCGGCCCAGCGCGAAGCAGTGACGACCACCTCGGGTCCGCTGTGCATCCTCGCCGGTGCCGGGAGCGGCAAGACTCGCGTGATCTCCCGCCGCGTGGCATACGCGCTCGCCACGGACGTCGTCCGGCCGCGCGACGTCCTGGTCGTCACGTTCACCGACAAGGCCGCGGGGGAGATGCGCGCTCGACTCGCCACGCTTGGCCATCGCGGCGTGGCGGCCTCGACGTTCCATGCCGCCGCGCTCCGACAGCTCCGCCATTTCTGGCCGCTCGTCCACGGCAGCGATCCGCCATCGATCCTCGAGTCGAAGGTGCCGATCCTCGCGCCGTTGGCGGCCGGCCTTCCGGGCGGCTATCGCTACCTCGCCGTGCGCGACCTGGCGTCGGAGATCGAATGGGCGAAGGCGCGCCGGATCGAGCCCGCCGAGTACGAGGTGCGCGCCATCGAGGACGATCGTGACGCGTCGCTCCCGCCTGACCTGCTGGCCAACCTCTACCGACGCTACGAAACGGCCAAGACACGCGCCGGCCGGATCGATTTCGAGGACATGCTCGAGCTGACGATCGGCCTGATCGAGTCCGACCCGGCGATCGCCGCGCAGGTCCGTGACCGCTATCGCTGGTTCTCGGTCGATGAGTACCAGGACACCAACCCCCTCCAGGCGGCGCTGCTCGATGCGTGGCTGGGTGGTCGCGAGGACCTGGCCGTGGTCGGCGACGAGGACCAGACGATCTACACGTTCACCGGGGCGACGAGCGACTACCTGATCGGCTTCGAGACCCGCTACCCGACCGCGCGGATCGTTCGCCTGGAGACCAACTACCGCTCGACGCCCGAGGTGCTCGGATTCGCCAACCGGGTCCTGGCGGCGGGACGGGAGGCGCTCGATGAGCGGCCACCGGGCGCGGCGCCGCGGCCACCGAAGCGCCTCGTCCCCGACCTGCCGTCCGGGCCGGCCCCGGTCGTCGGCGGGTACGCGACCGACGAG
>JBBQDL010000046.1:0-19980 GCA_038319665.1 Candidatus Limnocylindrales bacterium | reverse complement strand
CTGGTGATCCGCGGTGATCCGAACGCGATACCCGGCCTTGGTCTTGAGTTCGAAGACAGGCTTCTCCCCGGTTGGGAAGATGCTCGTCACCGGGTGGGCCCGGCCGTCTGCGCCGATGACGTTCGCCGAGCTGCCGACGAGCGATTCGATAGTCTGCCAACCTTGGTCGGTCGCGACGAGGGTGTCGCCAGTCACGCACGGGTTGGACGCGTGGATCCGGTCCGTGACCGCCGAGGTGTGCCACTCGTTGATGGTCGTGTCGTACTGGATCCCGGGGTCGCCGCAGAGGTGGGCGGCCTCGGCCATCTTGTGGAAGACGACGCGGGCCTTGTAGGTGTCCATCACCTCGTGCGGGGCGACGACCGCGTGGGTCTGCCACTCCTTGTCGTCCACGACGGCCTGCATGAACTCGTCGGTCACGCGGACCGAGTGGTTGGCGTTCTGGAAGAAGACGCTGCCGTAGGCCTCGCCCGTGAAGGAGGGGTCGTAGCCGGCCTCGATGAGCGCCCAGGCCTTCTGCTCCTCGTGCGCCTTCGACTCGATGAACTCGAGGACGTCCGGGTGACCGGCATCGAGGATGACCATCTTGGCCGCGCGGCGGGTCTTGCCGCCCGACTTCACGACACCGGCGAAGGCGTCGTAGCCCTTCATGAAGCTCACTGGGCCTGAGGCGGTGCCGCCGCCGGCCATCTTCTCGCGGGAGGAGCGGATGGTGGACAGGTTGGAGCCGGCGCCCGAGCCGAACTTGAAGAGCATCGCCTCGGTCTTGGCGAGATCCATGATCGAGGACATCGTGTCGTCGACCGAGTTGATGAAGCAGGCGCTGCACTTCGGGCGGGCTTCGATCCCCACGTTGAACCAGACCGGCGAGTTGAAGGCCATCTTCTGGTAGACGATCAGGTGGGTCAGCTCGGCCTTGAAGGTGAGCAGGTCCGCGTCGGTCGCGAAGTAGTGCTGGGTCTCGGCCCAGGCCGTGATCGTGTTGACCACGCGGTCGATCAGCTGGCGGACGGAGGTTTCTCGTTCCGGGGTTCCGAGGTGGCCGCGGAAGTACTTGCTGACCACGACGTTGGTGGCGAGCTGGCTCCAGAAGTCGGGGACCTCGACGTCCTTCTGCTCGAAGACCGACTTGCCCGATTCGTTGGCGATGCCGGCCGTCCGGTACTCCCAGGTGATCTCGTCATAGGGATGGACGCCCGGGCGGGTCCAGCGGCGCTCGAACGTCAGGCCGCGGGTGTCGTCGCCCGTGAAGCTGGCGCCGTAAGGGCCGGCGAGGTGGCGGTCTGTGCTGGCTGGGGCTGTGGCCGTTGCCCCGGCCGTCGCGCCGGCCGCGGCCGTGGACGCTGCCTTCCTGGTCTTGGGTGTCTGACGTTCCATGACCGGGGTGGCCTCGCCGTTGACTGCCATCGTGCGTTCTCCTCCGCGAGACGGGTCGGTGACAGTAGCTGCCACCTGTTCGAAGTCGCCGGTGTTCCGAGGGGCTGGGGGCCCGCACATCGGGCCGGCGGACGGTGCCGGCGGATGAGCGTGTTGGGCGTCTCGGTCGATCTGGCGACCTGATGAACTCTACGCCGTCCGATAGGCAGAGTCAAGCCCAAAACCACAAGATGTAGTGGTTGGTTGCGCCATCGTATCGCTACATGTGGTGTTTGGCATAATCCACGCTCAGGGCCGGATCGTCCACGCTCAGGGCGGTGTCGTCCACGTCGGACCCCGGGTTGTCCCACCGGGTGGGGAGGGGTTGTCCACCGGTCGTCCACCGCGGCCGAAGTGAACGGGTGGTCGGTTTGCGGGCCGCTGAGCGGGGTGGGGGGGCGGCAGCGAGGCGGCCTTTTCCGCCAAAAGGTCTCGCGGGCGGACCGTAGGCGACCTTCGATGCGGCGGGACCGGTCGATTCGGTCGGGCAGCCCCTCGGCCACCTTCCGTTCGTGCTCAGGGATCGACCCAAGGGCCCTGCCCGCCTCGATTCCTCGCGCGGGGCCCCGCCTAACGCTTACCGGCGTGACGTTCTGGCGGAAAGCTCGAGGTAGGCGCGCACCAGATACGTGACCGATAAGCCCTTCACGGTACGGTCTGGACGATGGAAGACGTTCGGTTTGGGACCACGGTCAGGTCGATCCGCATCCGGCGTGGTCTCCGTCAGGACGACCTTTCAACCCTGACGCACGTCCCGCGCAGAAAGATCGGCCTCATCGAGCACGGTCACCTGGACTCGATCCAGGTCGGGGCCCTCCGACGGGTATGTGCGGAACTAGAGATCCGTGTCGACCTGGTCCCGAGGTGGCGGGGCGGGGATCTTGATCGGATGCTGAGCGGCCGTCATTCGGCGCTGGCGGAGTCCGTCATCCAAGCCCTGAGGCGCGACTCGCCGGAATGGCAAGTGATGCCCGAGGTGTCGTTCTCCATTTGGGGTGAATGCGGCGTCGTGGATCTGCTGGCCTGGCACCCCGGCCGGCGCGCACTGCTGGTGATCGAGCTCAAGACCGCGTTGGTCGATGTCGGCGAGATGCTCGGCACGATGGATCGCAAGCGGCGACTCGCCTCCACGATCGCCGCCGAGCGGGGCTGGGATCCGGCAACCGTCTCGGCGCGGATCATCATCGCCGGTGGTCGAACCAACGAGCGCCGTGTCGCCGCATTCCGGTCGACGCTCCGGGCCGCGTACCCGGATGACGGTCGAGCGATGCGGGCCTGGCTCTGTGAGCCAGCGACGGCGGTCGCGGCGCTGTCGATCTGGCCGGCGATCCCATCGGCTGGATCAGGGTCGTTGCGGAGCGTCGCGTCACGCCGCCGAGTGCGGGTTTCGACATCGCGTGGGTCGCCCGGACGCGTCGGTTGCCATTGAACTCCGCCAAAACGGAGCGCCACGGAGCGGTAGTCGGACAAACCTCCGTTGGGACGCGTGGACTAAGCTTGGAACTCGGCAATGAGGGTCCTGAGAGGTCGGTGAACGGCCCTCCTCGCCGCCCAAGGTTCGGCTGCGATGCACATTGGCGGAGATGTGCCCGATGACCCTCCACAGCGAGATCCTCGAGCAGCCCGAGGTGGCGCGACGCCTCCTCGCCGCCCAGGCCGACAACATCGAACGGATCGCTGCGTCGCTGCGCGAGCGGCCCGTCGGTCATGTCGTCATCGCGGCGCGCGGCACCTCGGATCACGCGGCGGTCTACGCGCAATACGTGTTGGGTGTGCGGCACCGGCTCACGGTCGGTCTCGGAACGCCGTCGATCGTCTCGCTCTACGGCGCGGCCCCGGACGTCCGCGACGCGCTCGTGATCGGGATCAGCCAGTCGGGCGCATCACCGGACATCGTCGCGGTCGTCGACGCGGCGCGAGCCCAGGGCGCCCCAACCATCGCCATCACCAACGAGCCCGATTCGCTGCTGGCCGCAGCCGCAGACCGGACGATCGACCTCGGGGCCGGCCCCGAGGTCGCCGTCGCGGCGACCAAGACGTATACCGCCGAACTGCTCGCGATCGCGCTCCTGTCGGCCGCCCTCGCCGACGACCCGGCGGACCGTGCGGCCGTGGCGGCCATCCCGGCGACCCTCGCCCGCGCACTCGCTCTCGAACCCGAGATCGAGCGGATCGCCGCGGACCAGGCGGCCGCCAATCGGGCGCTCGTCATCGCCCGAGGCTACGAGTACGCCACCGCGCGCGAATGGGCGCTGAAGCTGAAGGAACTCGCCCGGGTCTTCGCCGACCCGTACTCCTCGGCCGACTTCCAGCACGGCCCGCTGGCGCTCGTCGAACCCGGGGTCCCGGTCATCGCGATCGCCCGGGCGGGCGCCCCCGAGGCGGATCTCGTCACCCTCCTGGCACGTCTCCGAGAGGATCTCGGCGCGGAGCTGATGGTCGCCTCGGACGATGTCGAGGCCCTCGGTCACGCGACGTGGCCGGTCTCACTCCCGTCCGGGACGCCGGAATGGCTCGGACCGATCGTCTCGATCGTCGTCGGCCAGCTCCACGCGCTCCATCTCACCCGCGCGCGCGACCTCGATCCGGAGCGTCCGCGCAACCTCCGCAAGGTGACGCGCACGACCTGACGCTCCGGCGCTGTCGGGACTAGAGCCCGCTGTAGGCGTGCAGGCCGCTGAACCAGAGCGAGCCGGAGTAGGTGACGAGCACCATCCCGAACCCGACCACGAGCAGGAGCGCGGCCGGCCGGCCGGCCCACGAGCGCTGGTTACGAGCATGCAGATAGATCGCGTACGTAAGCCAGGTCACGAGCGCCGCGGTCTCCTTGGGATCCCAGCCCCAGTAGCGCGACCAGGCGATCGAGGCCCACCAGGACCCGAGGATGATCATCGTCGCGAAGAGCGGGAAGCCGATGATCACCGCCCGATAGGCGACCTCGTCGAGGACCTTGTGGGATGGCAGCCAGGCGAACCGGTCGTTCTGGCCCTGGACGAGGTAGGCGACTCCGGCCGCGAAGCTGGTGGCGAAGATGCCGTAGCTGATGACGGCCATCCCGACGTGGATCGTCAGGAGCGGCGCGTTCTGGAGGGCCGGCACGAGCGGCTGGATCTCACCGGGCAGGCTCGAGGCGTACAGCAGGATCGCGAGCGCGACCCCGACCGGGATGAACCCGATCGAGCGGATCGGATAGCGGCGCTGGAGGAAGAGGTAGCCACCGATCATCGAGAAGCCGAAGGCGACGCTGAACTCGTACAGGCTGCCCCACGGCCCACGACCGACGACGATCGCCCGCGCCAGCATCGCCCCGCCCAGCGCCAGCCAGGCCACGAAGGTCAGGCCGAGCGCCGCGCTCGACATCGGGCTCGGCGATGCGAAGGCGTCGAAGCCGGTCGATGTCGCGCGGGCCTGCTGTTCGTCGACGAATGACCCGGTCACGACGCCGGCGTAGGCGGGCTGGCGCGAGGTCGCCAGGCTCGGCAGCAGGCGGCGGCCATTGGCCAGCATCACCGCGTGCCCGACGTGGGCGGCGAAGCCCAGCGCGACCAGGATCACGCCGAGTGAGAAGAGGATGCTCGAGAGACTGGCCATGGTCATCGCCTCAGTGACGCACGGGACGGGTCGAGGTGCTCGCTCCCCGCGGAGCGAGCGTGGTTCATGCGACGGCGGCGCCGCCGGGTTTGGGTCCGGCCGTCGATCGGACGGCCACGGCTCGGGTCTTGACCTTCAGGACCAGGCCACAATTGGAGCACGTATCGATGAGCGCCGAGCGGCCGAGCCCGCACATCGGGCAGATGACGGCAAGTTCGTCGTGATCGCGCTCGCACCGGAGCGTCCCGGACGGATAGACGAGCGCGTCGCGTCGGCAGTAGGGGAGACCGACTGGGAAGACCGGTTCGCCGCCGGGACCGATCTGGGCCGGCTCCGGACCCTCGACGTAGGCCAGCTTCACGCGAGGCCGGCGGAGCAGGTACAGCACCGAGCCCATCATCAGCCCGGTCAGGAACGGGGCGAGGAGCCCGAGGACGACGATGACCGGAAGGAGGCTGATAAGCAGCCCCCAATCGGGCGTCACGAAGATGGCCATGACGTTGAGGATCTGCGTCCAGATCTGGTTCAGGACGTCGATGAGACTCACGCCGGCATCCTACCAGTCCGACGGTTTCAGCCGCCCGCCGGACCGTCGGTCGGGCCGCCTGTGCGGCCACCGGATCTGGGCGCCCGCCGGGGGTTCCCCTTCTTGGTCGTCGCGCCGCGCCCGGGCGACCAGCGAGCCTGGGCTTCTTCCTCGGGATCGCCGTCCGACGAGTTCGCCGGAGGGGCCGCGGCGGCCGTCCGACGCGGCCGGGCGGGGCGCGGGTTGCCGACCGACGGCGACGCCAGCCGCCCGCTCCCGAGCCGGCCGAGCAGCCATGCCGAGCCGGCCGTCCGCGCGCCACGGAGCCTCGCGCCGTGGCGAAGATCGCGGTCGTCGGTGACGACGAGCAGGGTCGTGCTGCCATCGACGCCGTCGAGGAGCCGGACGTCCTCGATCATCGTGATGATCACCGAATCAGCGGTTCGGCCGCCGCTGTAGCGGACGACGACCCCCGCCGCGATCCGTTCGTTCCGGAGGCCGCGCTCGGGCGGTCCGTCGAACACGAGTTCGATGGTCACCGCGGCCGGGATGACGCCGCGCAGCCGGCCGATCAGCGCCGAGGCCGGAGCAGCCGTCGCGGTCTTCGACAGGGCGTGGAGCAGGTTGTTGCCGTCGATCAGCAGGCGCCGTGTCGAGGCCAGCGGGTCGCGGTCGGGATGGGGCATCGGCCCCATCGTACGCGTCGGAGGATGCCCGGCTACGATCGGGCGCATGGGCTTGCTGCTGCTGGTCGATCTCGATGGCGTCGTCTATCGCGGCGCGGACCCGGTCCCGGGCGTGGCCGCGGTCCTGGCCGATCGCGCGGCCCGTGGTGACGACGTCGTCTACGTCACCAACAATTCGATGCACTACCGAGCCGACTACCAGGCGCGGCTCGCGGCGATGGGCGCCCCGGTGAGGCCCGAGACGGTGGTCTCGTCGGCCCGGGCGACCGCCGCCTACCTCAAGGAGCACGACCCGGACATCCGCCGCGTCCTGGTCCTGGGCGCCGGGGGTCTCGAGCGGGAGCTGCGCGACGAAGGGTTCGACGTCGTCACGTCGGGCGCGGCCGCGACGCGGATGAGCCAGGAGGTCATCGAGGGCTTCGCGGCCGCCGGGAACCCGGATGCGGTCGTGGTGGGCCTCGACCCTAACCTCACCTATGCGCGGCTCGCCGTGGCGTCGGACTGCGTCCGTGCCGGCGCCCACTTCATCGCCACGAACCTGGACCCGGTCTACCCGACCGAGCGCGGCGTCAGGCCGGGAGCCGGCTCGGTCGTCGTCGCGGTGGAGGCCGCTTCCGGGGTCGTGCCGATCTCCATCGGAAAGCCCGCGCCGTACCTGCTGGAGGCGGCCGCGCACGCCGTTGGCCGCGAGCCGGCCGAGGCCATCATGATCGGCGACGGGATCGCCACGGATCTGGCGGCGGCTCGCGTCGTGGGCGCTCGCTGCATCCTGATGCTCACCGGGGTGTCGACACGGGCCGAGGTCGAGGCACTCCCGGCCGACCAGCAGCCGACCGCGATCGCCGCCGGCGCCGACGAGCTCGCGGCGGCCCTGGAGCGGCTCGGGGCGGACGCCCCAGCCAAGTAGGTCGACATCGGCCGGAACGTCAGCCGGTAACCGCCGCGCCGAGTCGGTCGACCAAGCCCGACTCGACGCCTCCGATCCTCAGCCGCCCTCGGACTCCGTGATCCCGTCCTCCTGGAGCTCAGGGATCCGCTCGCCCCACGCGGCGAACGAGGCCCGCAGCGGGATGAGGTCCCGCTCGTCGGCGAATGCGACGTTGAGCGCGTGTCGATCGATCTCCCACAGCTCCGGGACCGTGAGACCGATGGTCTCGACGGCGTTCAGGTATTCCTCGGAGAGCGTCACGTCGGAGACGGTCGTGTCGTCGGTGCTGAGGGTGACGGAGACGCCGACGCGTTCGAGCCGGGCCAGCGGATGCGATGCCAGCGAGGGCACGATCCCGGCCTGCCAGTTGGAGGTGGGACACAGGTCGAGGGTCACCCGCCGGGCGATGAGCTCGGCACAGAGCTCGGGGTCGTCGGCCGCTCCAGGACCGTGCGCGATCCGCTCGGGCTCGAGCACGAGGGCGCGCTGGACCTGTGCCGCGCCGCCCCACTCGCCGGCGTGAAGGGTGATCCGCAGGCCGCCGGCCCGGGCGGCCTCGAAGGCAGCGGCATGGACCGTCGGGTCGGGGAAGGCCCCCTCGGGGCCGGCCAGGTCCCAGCCGGTCAGGCCCTGGTCGCGGAAGCGCGCGGCGGTCTCGGCCAGCGTCACGTTCGCCTCGGGATCGTGCGAGCGCAGCGCGGTCGAGATGAGCCGGACGACGGTCCCGGTCCGGTGCGCGGCATCCTGCGCACCCCGACAGACCGCCGCGATCGCATCCGCCAGTGACAGGCCGCCGGCGAGGTGGAGGAGCGGGCCCCAGCGGATCTCGACGTAGCGGACGCCATCGGCGGCCTTGGTCTCGACCAGCTCAGATGCGACCCGCTCGAGCGCCTCGGCGTCCTGCAGCAGGGCGATGGGCAGGTCGAAGGCAAGTAACAGCTCGGCCTGATCCGCGCACGGCATCGGTGCGATGAGGGCCCTCGACATCCCCGCCCAATCGCGCGGAGCATCGATGTCCCGCGTGCGCGCGAGATCGAGCGCCGTCTCCACCCGGAGCGATCCGTCGAGGTGGAGGTGGAGCTCCGCCTTGGGCATCGCCTGGATGAGTCGACGGAGTGGTGAGCCGGTCAGGGGAGCCGTGGAAAGGTCGTGCATACCTTCGATGCTACGATTCCCGGGCGATGTCCACCACCCTTGTGACCGGCGCCAGCGGGTTCGTCGGCGGTCACACCGTTCCGGCCCTGGTCGCCGCCGGGCAACGCGTCGTCGCCATGGTACGCACGCCGACGGCGGGCGAGATGGTCCTGGGACGACTTGCATCGGCGCAGCGGGCGGCGGTGGAGATCCGGATCGGCGACGTCACCCGGCCCGAGACCCTCCGCCCGGCGATGGCCGGTGTGGATGGCGTCGTCCATCTCGTCGCGATCCCGCGCGACGCGAGCGGTGGAGCCGACCTGCGCCTCGTCAACACGGATGGGACGCGCGCCGTCATCGCGGCGATGAGCGAGGCGGGCGTCCGGCGCCTGGTCCACATGGGTGCCCTGGGCGTCGTGGACGACCCGAGCCTCCACTACGCGAGCAGCAAGGCGAAAGCCGAGGCATGCGTCCGCGCTTCCGGCCTGGACTGGACGATCCTCAAGCCGTCGATCCAGTTCGGCGAGGGCGACGGTTTCTTCAACATCATCGCGGGGCTCGTCCGGATCTCGCCCGGTCTGGTCCCCGTCCCGGGCGATGGCTCGGCCCGTTTTCAGCCGATCCACGTCGCTGACGTGTCGTCGATCGTCGTGCTGGCCGTGGGCGACCCGACGACCATCGGTGACGCCTTCGAGCTCGGGGGGCCGCGCTACTGGACCTATCGAGAGATCACCCGCGAGGTCGCGGCGGCGCTCGGCAAGATGCGGGCGATCGTGCCGGTCCCGCTCCCACTCATCCGGCTGGTGGCCGGGACCGCGGAGCGCGTCCACATCCCATTCCCCGTCGCCACCGACCAGCTCCGCCAGCTCCGCTTCGACAACATCGGCCCGCTTGACCTCATCCCGTCGCGGTTCGGGTTCGCTCCGCGTCAGATGGAGGGCGCGCTGGGCTATCTCCGGACGAAACAACGGAACCAGCTCGACCGGCTCGTCGAGCCCGCATGAAACGCAGCTCGGCGGACGTGCCGTGAACGGGCTGCGCTCGCTGCTCGGAACCCTTGTCTGGGTCGCCATCATCGTCGTCATCGCCCTCGGAGCGGCCGGCATCGTGGCCGCCATGGATCAGGCGCCGGGCGGCACCGGCCGAGCCGACGTCACGGCCGCCGGCGACGCCCGAGTGACCCCCATGCTGGATGCGGCCCAGGCGGACCTCTCGGCACTCGCCGGCCAGGTCGATGCGCTCGGGGTCCAGGCACGTGGCGCGCTTGCCGCACTCAACGGTGCCGATGCCTCGATCAGCGATGCGGCCATCGCCCGAGGCGACGCGATCGTGGCCGACGTGGCGTCGCGGACAGCGGCGCTCCGCCGCGACCTCGCCGCGGTCCCCTACGTCGGGACGCCGTCGGCCGGTCTGACGATCTCCGACTCGGTCATGGCCCGCCATGCGGCGCTCGCGGCCGCGCTCGACGCGACGGACGGTCTCGACTTCTCCTGGGCGCGTCTGTCGATCGGGTCCGTGGCGGCGACCAGGATGAGCGTCGCGCTCGCCCAGCACGATCGCTTGGTCGCCCAGGCCGCCGACCGGGGCGTCCATGCCAAATACGCGGCCGCCCTCAAGCTGCTCGCCCAGGCCAGCACGCAGCTCGCGCTCGCTCGCGGCGTGCGCGACCAGCTGGTCAACACCGTCGATGTCTCGGTGCTCGATCAGTGGATCAAGCGGAACGCCGACTACGACGTCGCGCTACGAAACCTGTACGTGGCGATCTCGAAGGTCGGCAAGACGGTGACCGCTGCGACCCGGGCCGCCGTGAAGGCGGAGGCGGTCGCGCGTGCCCGCCTCCCACCGGACACCCGCGGGCTGGTGATCATCATGGCCGACATCGGACGGGGAGGGATGACCGGAGCGGTCATCGCGATCGAGGATGCGCGCGCCAAGCTGAGCAGCGCCATCGATGCCGCGACGCCGGCCCCCAGCGACGAGCCCACACCCAGCGACGTGCCCTGACCGCGGGCCGCCGTCTACACTGGAGGCCCACACCCACCATCCAGCGAGCGACCCGCCGCGGTCCTCGGCTGCGCTCTTCCGGAGGGCCCACGACCCGTGCAGCTTCGCGTCGTCACCGATCAGCCGTGGGACGTCCCTGCGGACGTCCTCGTCGTCCCCATCGCCGCCAAGCCGGCGTTCGAGGGCCCGCTCCTCGAGCTCGACCGGCGCGCGGGCGGTGAGCTCCAGACGCTCGTCGCGTTCGGTGAGGTCACGGGCAAGCGCTATGCCAGCGCGATCAGCTCGGCTGGTGAAGCGTCCAGCGGCCGGCTGCTGGTGGTCGGGCTGGGCGATGCGACGACCCTCGACCGGGAGTCGATCCTCCGGGTCGCGGCCTCGGCCGAGCGCCGCCTGGGTGGCCGCACGGTCAAGCGGCTCGCGATCTGGATCACCCCGCTCATCGACGCCCTCGATGGCGACGCGGCGACCGTCGCCGCGCACGTCGCGCGTGGCGTGGTTGAAGGGTCGTACGACCCACGGACGATCTACCGCGACGAGGTCCCCACGGCTCCGCCGGTGCTCGATGAGCTGATCCTGATCGCCCCCGGCGGGGACGCCACCGCGCTCACCAAGGCGGCCGAGCGCGGGATCGTGATCGCCGAGGGCGCGAACATCGCACGGACCCTCTCGAACCGCGCCTCCAACGACGTGAGCCCGGCGGTCCTCGCCGACGAGGCGAGAGCGATCGCCGAGCAGCACGGCCTGTCGATCGACGTCATCGGGCCGCAGCAGGCCACCGAGATGGGGATGGGCATGTTCATGGCCGTCGGCCGGGGCAGCGACAACCCGCCGCGGATGATCGTCATGCGCTCGGGTGGGGAAGGGGAGCGCGATTCGCTTGGCCGTCACCTCGCGATCGTCGGCAAGGGCGTCTGCTTCGACTCGGGCGGGATCAGCATCAAGCCGGCACCCCGCATGGACGAGATGAAGATGGACAAGACCGGTGCCTGCACCGTCATCGCGGCCATCGCCACGGTGGCGCGACTGGCCCCCGGGACGCCGCTCCTCGCGGTCGCACCGGCGGTCGAGAACATGCCCGGGCCGCACTCGACGCGACCCGGCGACATCGTCACCGCGCTCAACGGCAAGAAGGTCGACATCACGAACACCGACGCCGAGGGCCGGCTGATCCTGGGCGACGCGATGACCTACGCCGAACGGATCGGGGCGACCCACGTCGTGGACGTCGCGACCCTCACCGGTGCGGTCTCGCGCGCGCTCGGCCACCTGGTGACCGGCGCCTTCGGGACGCCCCAGGACTTCTACGACCAGGTCGTCGCCGCCGGTGATCGGGCGGGTGAGCGCTACTGGCAGCTGCCACTGATCGAGGATTACGTCCACGAGATGGACAGCTGGTATGGCGACATCCAGAACTCAGGCTCACCCGAGGGCTCGCTGGTGAAGAGCGGTCTCTTCCTCCAGCAGTTCGTGACCGTGCCATGGGTCCATCTCGATATCGCGGGCACGGCGTATTACCGCAAGCCGCTGCCCTTCGCCCCGCGTGGAGCGACCGGCGTCTCGCACGCGACCCTGGTCGAACTCGCGCTCGCCGGCGCACGGGCCGGCTGACACCGCGCGAAGCGGACCCACCCTCGACCGACCGATGGAGCCGCTCGCCGCGCTGCTCGGGGCTTCGGGGTTCATCCTGGGCCTCGCCTCTGACCGCCTCGCCACGCGCTGGCCGGAGCACGACGAGGAGCACCCACCCGGGCGGGCCGTCGACTGGCGGACCGCGGTCGTGGCGCTCGTCGGCGCACTGGCACTCGGGCTCCTGCCGCAGCGGTTCGGATCGGACCCGCTCGCGTTCGCGATCTTCGGCGCCTGGTTCGTGACCCTCATCGTCGGGCTCGCGACGGACCTCGACCAGCGGATCCTGCCCGACCTCCTGACCTTGCCGGTCATCCCGGTCGCCCTCGTCTACTCCCTGAGTGGCGCCAACCCGCTCGTCGGGCACGGTGTCGTCCCGGCCCTGGTGGCCGCCGTGGCCATCCCGGCTGTCCTCTACCTGCCGTCCATCCCGTTCGGTGCCGGAGCGTTCGGCCTCGGCGACGTGAAGCTGCTGGCCGGGGTCGGATTGCTGGCCGGTGGCAGTCGGGCGCTCGGGTCCGTCTTCGTCGCCCTGCTCGTAGCGGGCCTCGTCCTCGTCGTCCTGCTCGCCGCCCGCCGTATCGGGCGCCGCAGCTACATCCCGTTCGGGCCGTTCTTCATCGCGGGGGCGCTCTGGGCGGTCCTGCTGCGCAATTGAGATGCAGCCTTTATGTCCCCGATCGGGCCTGTAGTGGTTCATGGTCGGACCGGGACCATCGGGTCACTCGGCAGGTCGCGTCACACGACTTAGCATTGACGAGTATCATGCCCCCCGGAAAGCCGGTGTCGTCCTGAGTCAGTGCCTGCTCGGACGGCGACTCACCGGCGAGCGTTGCCGTCAGACGTTTCCGGCGGGGAAACCGGAACCATCACGGAGCACACTCGCACGATGACCTCGCCTACGTGAAGCGCAGCCAGACCGATCGCGTGACTGAACCGTCCGCAAGCGGATGGAGTTCGACCCCCCGACCAGTCTCCCCCCGACGGCGGCTCGGCCGCAAGTTCGGATCCGTGCTCCTGATGCTCCCACTCGTGTTGGGCATGCTCGGGGCGCCCGCCTCTCCCCCCAGCGTTCACGCGGACGAGCTCTCTGACGCACGAGCGCGTGCGGCCCAGGCCAAGAAGGACGTAGCCGCCCAGAAGGCGGAGATCGCCAAGCTGAGCGCGCTCCAGAGTGGCCTCGCGCAGGACATCCAGAACACGGCGATCGAGCTCCGCGGGATCAACGCCGACCTCTCCGCGGTCAAGAACAAGATCGTCACGATGCAGAGCAAGATCGACGCCGTCCGGGCCGACTACAACGCCCTCGTCGTCGAGGTCAAGAGCCTCGATGCGCAGCTCGTCGTGGTGGAGGCCCAGGAGGTCGCCAAGCGTACCCAGCTGGCCGAGCGCAAGGCGCTCCTCGCCGAACGCGTCCGGAGCGCCTACGACACCGATCGCACCTCCCTCCTCGAGTCATTCCTGTCGGGTGGGACCTTCACCGACCTGCTCGCCGAGGTGAGCAACTTCATCGATGTGGGTGAGCAGGACCAGGCGCTGGCGGCGCAGATCACGGTCGACCAGGAGACGCTCGCGTCGCTCCACGCGACGACCCAGGACACGCGTACCCGGGTCGACGACCTTCGCCAGCAGACGGCGGCCCAGAAACGTGCCCTCGACAAGAGCCTGGCCGCCCTCAACGATGCGAAGGCCCAACTGAAGCTCCTCGAGAAGCGGACTGCCACGGCACTCGCCGTGCAGAAGCGTGCCTACGCCACGATCCAGCACAACAAGGCGGCCGCGAAGGTGGCATTGGCCAGGGCCGCCGCAGCCCAGAAGCGGCTCCAGGCGCAGGTCGCCGCGATCATCCGCAAGCAGCTGAACACGGGCAACATCCCGTCCGCCTATAACGGCACCCTGCAGTGGCCGATGGCCGGCGCCGTGACGCAGCCCTTCGGGTGCACTGGGTTCTCCTGGGAGCCGCCGTACGGGGGGTGCTCGCACTTCCACCAGGGCATCGACATCGTCGCCCCGCAGGGCACGCCGGTCCACGCGTCCGGTGACGGCACTATCGTCTACATCGGCTGGAACTATGCCGACGGCCCGGACCCCGCCTGGATCGTCATCATCGCCCACAGCCAGGGCCTCCAGACCTGGTACGCCCACATGTCGCCGCAGCACCCCGGCGGGATCTCCAACGGCAGCCACGTGTCGGCCGGCCAGGTGATCGGCTACGAGGGGAACACCGGCCATTCGACCGGTGCGCATCTCCACTGGGCGGTCATGCTCAATGGCACCTTCGTCAACCCGCGGCTCTTCCTCTAGTTCACCCGTCGTTCACCCGTCGTTCACTCGTCGTTCACCCGCCGGCAGGCACGTCACGTGCTAGCATCGAGGGCGTGAAACGGACGATGGCGGTGATCCTGGCCGGGGGCGAGGGCGAACGCCTGTCGATCCTCTCGCAGGAGCGTGCCAAGCCGGCTGTGCCCTTCGGCGGCAAGTACCGGATCATCGATTTCACGCTCTCGAACTGCGTCAATTCGGACATCGACGACGTCGTCGTGCTGACCCAGTACAACCCCCGATCGCTCAACGACCATATCGGTCTGGGCCGGCCGTGGGACCTCGACCGGAACCGCGGCGGGGTGAAGCTGCTGCAGCCCTACATCGAGCGTGGCAAGCTCGCCGAGTGGTATCGCGGGACGGCCGACGCGGTCCTGCGCAACATCGACGTCATCGAGCACGATTCAGCCGACATCATCCTCATCCTCGCCGGCGACCACATCTACAAGATGGACTACGCGCCGTTCGTGGCCGCCCATCGCCGCCACCGCGCCGACGTCACCATCGCGGTCCGGCGCGTCCCGCTCGCCGAAGCGACCCGGATGGGGATCCTCGCGCTCGACGAGAACGACCGGGTCGTCGAGTGGCAGGAGAAGCCCAAGCAGCCCAAGCGCGACCTTGCGTCGATGGGCGTCTACGTGTTCTCGAAGAAGACGCTCCGCCGCTGGCTGTCGGAGGACCGGGTCGACTTCGGCGCTCACGTGATCCCGGCGATGCTCGAGGCCGGCGCCCGCGTCTTCGGCTATCGCTACAACGGCTACTGGCAGGACGTCGGGACGATCCAGTCGTTCTGGGAAGCCAACATGCGGCTGCTCGACGACGACCCGGATCTCGACCTGTACGACAACGAGTGGGTCATCCATACCCGCTCCGAGGAACGGGCACCGGCCAAGGTCGGCCCGACCGCGCAGGTCCACCGCAGCCTGATCAGCCACGGCTGCGTGATCGCGGGGACCGTCGTGAACTCGGTCCTCTCGCCGGGCGTTCGGGTCGACGTCGGCGCGGTCGTGCGCGATTCGATCGTCATGTTCGACTCGGTCATCCGGTCGGGCGCCGTCGTCGATCGGGCCATCCTCGACAAGGAGGTCGTCATCGGCCAGGGCGCCATCGTCGGCGAGGGACCCTACGACGACCGCCCGAACAAGCAGGAGCCGGGGCGGCTCAACACCGGGATCACGGTCGTCGGCAAGCGGGCCGTCGTGCCGCGTGGCGCGCGGATCGGCCGGAACGTCAAGGTCGCGTCCGATGTCCGCTCATCGGACTTCAGCGGCCGGATCATCAAGAGCGGCGAGTCTGTCGAGCCCAGGAAGTCCGCCCGGGCTTCGCGCGCTCGAGTCGGTGCCGCGCCCGCGGCGAAGGCCCCGCCGCCGCGACCCGCCGTCGCAGCCGTCGTCGGCGGTGCGGGCGTCCGGGGCAAGCGGAGCGCCGGCGACTGCTGATCGCACGGCGGTCGCGCCTGGCTGTGCCCGTCCTGACGGTCGATCTCGGCTAGACTCCCCGAGCCATGTCATCCGCCGAGATGGGCGCCCCCAGGGTGCGCCCGGCCGATGTCGAAGACTGGTTCACACAGCTGGGACTGACGCCCGCCGAGCGAGCCGACCGCGACGGGATCGCCAGCTGGGATCTCGTCCTCGACGGACGCCGCCGCTTCGACCTCCGCATGACGGTCATCCTCGATCCCGCCCTCGCGGTCATCTGCTGGGCGCAATACGCTCCGCCGATCAGCGACATGTTCCGCAAGTCGTATCGACGCCTGCTGCGCTGGAACGACGAGTTCCCGTTCGCCAAGTTCTCGGTCGCCGAGGACGAACGGCCGCTCCTCGCGGTCGAGGTCGCGATCGCTGAGGCATCGGCCGATGCCCTCGGGCTGGCCATCGCCCGGATCCTGGGTATCGCCGATCGCCTGCTCGATGAATCGGGCGACTGGCTGTGGCATGGCGGACCGATGCCCGACCAGGGCGACCGGACCTCGGGCAATCGGGCGTTCCTGGATCGCTACACGACGCGGCTGCCGGAACTCCTCGAACCATGACCCGCCGCCTCGCGGGACTCGTGCTGGCGGTCGGGGCCGCGGTCGGACTGCTGGCCGCACCGGTCGGGGTCACGCAGGTCCCGGAGGTCCGAGCCGCGGCGCCCGGGCTGACCATCGTCAGCGCCGCGCGCTACGACGTCCAGCCGGCGCAGCACCGGATCCGCGTGACACTCGACATGACGCTGGTCAACCACCTCCGCGACACGACGACGAAGCGGTACTACTTCGACCGTGCCTTCCTCTCCGTCCTGCCCGGCTCGTCCGGCTTCACGCTGACGACGGGTTCGGGGACGCCGCACGTCAAGGTCTCGAAGGCGACCGCCACCTATACGCTCCTCCAGCTCGATCTCGCGGGCCGGCTGTACAGCGGCAAGTCGGCGTCGTACCGGCTCGTCTTCGACCTGGTCGACAAGGGCGGCGCCGCGAGCCGGGATATCCGCGTCGGCGGATCCCTCGTCTCGTTCCCGGTCTGGGCGTACGCCACCGACGCGACACCAGGCAGCACCGTCCGGGTCGTCTTCCCGGCGGGCTACACGGTCGAGGTCCAGTCCGGCGACATCCCGAAGCCGACCACCGCGGCCGACGGCACGACCATCTTCCAGACCGGGGCGCTCGGCACGCCGCTGACGTTCTTCGCCTACCTCGTCGGCGATCGGCCCGCGACGTACGTCGAGCGGAAGACGACGACGACGGTGGGCGGGACCCCGATCGAGCTCTCGATCCGCTCGTGGGCCGACGACGCGGCCTGGTCCGATCGGGTCGGGGGCCTGGTGGCCCGTGCCCTGCCGCTCCTCTCGGAACGGATCGGGCTCGCCTGGCCGCGCCCGGGAGGCCTGATCGTCCACGAGGCGATCAGCCGGACGACCGGTGGCTACGCGGGGTTGTTCGACCCGTCGCTGGATCAGATCGATGTCGCGTATTACGCGGGCGACTTCGTGGTCCTCCATGAAGCCGCCCATGCCTGGTTCAACGGGGGACTGCTCGTCGACCGCTGGGCGAACGAGGCGTTCGCCTCGTACTACGGGCTCGACATTGCTTCGGCCCTCAAGGTCAAGGCCACGGGCGACGCCCTGACGCCGGCCCTAGGGGCCGCGCGCATCCCCCTCAACGCCTGGGGCTCGGTGGGCAGCGGATCGAGCGCGACCGAGGACTACGCCTATGCCGCAACGCTGAGCCTGGCTCGCGCCATCGCCGATCGCGCCGGTCCGGCCGGGCTCAAGGCAGTCTGGGCCGATGCCGCAGGCAAGATCGGCGCCTACCAACCACCGCCCCCGAGCGGTGGCGCCACCTCGGCGGTGGGTGGGACGACCGCCTCGCCCGAGACGGTCGACGCGCCGCCCGACTGGCGCGGCCTGCTCGACCTGCTCGAGGCGAAGACCTCAGCGTCCTACGCCGACCTGTGGCGGACCTGGGTCGCACGCGACAGCGACCTGCCGCTCCTCGACGCGCGCGCCGAGGCTCGGTCGCGATATGACGCGGTCGTCGCGGCGGCGACAGCGGCCGGCGACTGGCAGTTGCCGCGCCCGGTCCGGGATGCCATGCGCGCATGGCAGTTCACCCAGGCCGACGCCCTCCTGATCGAGGCGAAAGCGATCCTCGACCAGCGGGCGACGATCGCGACCGAGGCGGCCACCGCCGGCCTGACCGCACCCGACGCCCTCCGAACCGCGTTCGAACGTCCCGACGGGTTCGCCAGCGCGGCGCTCGAGGCGACGGCCGAGCTCGCGGCGATCGCCCACTATGGGGCCGCGGTCGCGGTGCGCCTCGGCACGCCGGACATGCTTCAGTCGGTCGGCCTGTTGGGCACCTCTCCCGCGGCCGATCTGGACCGGTCGCGGACGCTCTTCGCGACGGGCGACTCGGCCGGCGCGGCCACCGCGGCGGCCTCCGCCGGATCGGCCTGGGTGGGTGCCGAGGACGTCGGCCGTGGCCGGCTCGTCAGCATCGGGTTGCTCGCGCTCGCGTTCGTGTTCGGGCTGATCCTGCTCACCGGCTGGCTGCGCGGTCGCCGACGCCGCCGGGCGACGGCTGTCGTCGCGCAGGGGCCGTACGCTACACTCGCCGCCACTCCGGACCCGGTCGACCCGGTCGAGGTCGGAGACGATGGCGCGGGAGGCGCGGGACCGGACAGATGGGGCTGACGCGCTCCCGGCCGTCGCACGAGATTCTGTCCGGCGACTCGGCCGACGTCTACTTCGCGCGCGCCGAGGCCATCCTCGCCAAGGAGGGACGCGACCCGCTGGTGACGATGGAGGTCTTCACCCGCGAAGACGCCGTCCTGTGTGGGATCGATGAGGCGCGCAACCTGCTGGGCCACGTCCTTGCCCGAGCGGACCCGGCCGAGACGCGCCTCGAGGCGCTCTCCGACGGCGACGTGATCGGGCCGAAGGAGATCGTGCTCCGGATCCGGGCGCGCTATCGACAGTTCGGGCTGTACGAGACAGCATTCCTCGGGATGCTCGCCCAGTCGACCGGTTGGGCGACCGCCGCCCGAGCCTGCGTCGACGTTGCGGCGCCCGAGCCGGTCATCAGCTTCGGGGCACGTCACATCCACCCGGACATCACCGACGTCCTCGACTACGCGGCGATCGTCGGCGGTTGCGTGGGCGCCTCGACCCCGGCGGGGGCCAGGCTGGCCGGGCTCGCGCCGACGGGCACGATGCCCCACTCGCTGGTGCTGATCTTCGGCGACACGGTCGAGGCGGCCCTCGCGTTCGACCGTCACGTGGCGCCGGACGTGCCGCGGATCGTCCTCGTCGACA
Source organism: Candidatus Limnocylindrales bacterium (assembly GCA_038319665.1). GTDB lineage: Bacteria > Chloroflexota > Limnocylindria > Limnocylindrales > CSP1-4 > SPCO01. The sequence continues at coordinate 953 of JBBQDL010000046.1, read as the reverse complement.
CGTTCAAGGACGAGGCCGAAGAGGCGCTGCGCGTCGCCCACGCCCTGGGCGACCGACTCTACGGTGTCCGCCTCGACACCCCGTCCGAGCGTGGCCGGGTCACAGCCGACCTCGTCCACGAGGTCCGGGCCCGGCTCGACCAGGCGGGCTTCGGCCACGTGAAGATCACCGTCTCGGGCGGGCTCAACCCCGACCGGATCCGGTACTTCAAGGAGGCGGGTGCCCCGGTCGACTCGTATGCCGTCGGGTCGTACATCAGCGGCGCGACGCCGCTGGATTTCACCGGCGACATCAAGGAGATCGAGGGCAAGCCGATCGCCAAGCGCGGCCGCATCCCCGGTCTGACCGATTCGCCCCGACTGCAGAACGTCGATCTCGCGGCCTTCCGCGAGGGCTGAACCGGGGCTCGGTGGGCGGCCCGCGACGGCAACAGCGTTTCGCCGGACCATCTACCCGTCACGTGAATATCTGACACATGCGCGGCTCCTCGTTGGCCAGATATTCGTGCTACGACGGGTCGTCACCGGTCGGAGGAATGCACCAGCGGTTTGGCGCCAGCGCCACGCTCGCTGGGCCAGCGAAATACACGGTCAGGCTTTCGGACCGCCCGCGATCCGTGACTACCAGTCTCTCCACGGATATCTGTCCAGGTCCTCGCGCGCGGTCGCGAGCACCGGCTGATTCTCCGCCATCCGCCACGTTTGTCGAGCATTCGGCGTCGTCGAGGAGAACGAGCGAGGCGAATCTGGAGGCCGCCAAGGTTCCGGTGGACTTGCGCCGCCGCCCCACGCTCCGCACGAACACGTTTTGGCGGGTCGTGTCCCCAGACTTGGTGTAACAGCGGGTAGGCCGTGAAGAACAACGGCCACCGCGTCATCCTCGCGTCGTTGGACTTGAGAACCCACGACACGGAGGACCACCACGATGGCCGAGGACAGGATGGCCGTGCTTGA
>JBBQDL010000045.1:0-20222 GCA_038319665.1 Candidatus Limnocylindrales bacterium | reverse complement strand
GATGGCGCGCTACGCGAGCTGGTTCGCGAACGCCAGGCGGATCCGGAGCCTGACGAGCGAGCTCGAGGCGCTGTCGCTCGACATCGCCGAGTCAGCCGAGGACTGGGGCTGACCTCAGCCGCACGGGTTTAATTGCAAGCTTAGTGCGCTCACCCAAGCGCGGGCCCTTGCTCCGCCCGAGGCGGTCGGCGGTCGAAGCGCGCCGATATCAGGCTCATTGATCACATTTGACCGCACTGAGCGTGACGGGGCGCGGGTTCTGCCGATCCGGGTGGATGGCCGAGCGCGCTGGGACCCATTTTGATCAACCAGGTTGATATCGCGTGCCCGGCGGCCATCGCGCGCGGCCCATATCGCGCCCGCCTCGACCGATCGGATGGTTCCCAGACCTTGGGCCGGCTCCGCCGCTCGACATCGTGAGCCACCAGACGCGGGCCGCAACCGTACAATCGGACCGTGGAATCGACCCCCTCCATCCGTTTCCGCGACCTGACGCTCGACACGTTCGTCGCTGAGCTCGCGTCGTCGGCGCCGGTACCGGGCGGTGGCAGCGCCTCGGCGGTGGCGGCCAGCCTCGCAGCCGCCCTGGTGGCCATGGTCGCGTCATTGTCGACGGGCCGCCCCAAGTACGCCGAGCACGCGGCTCTCCACGCTTGGGCGGGCAAGATGGGGACCACCCTCACCGATCGGTTCCTCGCCCTGGCGGACGAGGATGCGGCCGCCTACGCCAAGTACGCCGCCGCCATGAAGCTGCCCCGCGAGTCGGAGGACGAGCAGGCCGCTCGATCGGCGGCCCTGCAAGCGGCCGCCAGGCATGCGTCCGAAGTCCCCATGTTGTGTGTCGAGGCGTGCCTCGAGCTCGTCTCGGTGGCCGAAGCGCTGGCCGGGCGGAGCAACGTCAATGCCGCGAGCGACCTCAACGTCGCCGCGCTCCTGGCCGAGGCCGCGGCGCGCGGTGCCGCGGCCAACGTGATGATCAACCTGCCCTCGATCGCGGACACCGACATCGAGGGAGCGATGATGGCCAGGGTCATCGAGCTGATCGCCGAGATCGAGCGCCTGGCCGCGGCCACCCACGAGGCGGTTGGCGGCGATCCGCGTGAGGCGATGCCCACCGCCTCCGAAGCCTGATCCGTTGACGCCGTCGGGCGCGCGCCTCCTCGAGGGTGGGCCGATCGCGAACGAGATCCGGACCGCGGTGGCCGAGGACGTCCTCACCTTCACCGCGTCCCAGGGTCGGCCGCCCGGCCTTGCCGTCCTCATCGTCGGCCGGGACGCCCCATCGGCCGTCTATCTCGGGCAGATCCTGCGCGGCTGCGCCAAGGTCGGGATCGCGGCCGAGTTCGTCGAGCTCGAAGGCGAGGTCACCGAGAAGCGGGTCGTCTCGACGCTTCGGGCGCTCAACGCCGACCCGGCGGTCGATGGCGTGATCGTCCAGATGCCGCTCCCGCCGACGATCCGACTGCGCGAGATCATCGACGCGATCGACCCGGCCAAGGACATCGACGGGATCCACCCGCTCAACGCCGGCCTCCTCCGCCTCGGCTACGACGGCTTCCTGCCCGCGACCGCACACGCATCCGTCGAGATCCTGCGCCGGTCCGGGATCCAGATCGCCGGACGCGACGCGGTCGTCATCGGCCGCTCGGCCGTGGTCGGGATGCCCGCCGCATTCCTGCTGGTGAAAGAGGACGCGACCGTCACCGTCTGCCATTCGCGGACGCGCGACCTGGCCGGCCATGTCGCCCGCGCCGACATCGTGGTCGTCGCCGCGGGCCATCCGGGCCTGGTCACCGGGAACATGCTCAAGCCCGGTGCGGTCGTCGTCGATGTCGGGATCAACGTCGTTGACGGACGCGTCGTCGGCGACGTCGACTTCGCATCGGCGGTCGGCGTCGCCTCGGCCATCACGCCGGTCCCGGGCGGGATCGGCCCCCTGACCAACGCGCTCCTCCTGACCCACCTGATCCGCGCCGCCGAGCGCCAGGCCACGGAACGCGAGGCCACCGAACGCGCGGCTACCGACCGAGGCGCGCCGACCCGACCCCAACCGTCCGCCGCACTCCGAGGAGACCGATGAGCTTCCCATCCGATCTGGAGATCGCCCGCGCGGTCACCCCGCGCCCGATCATCGACGTGGCCCACGACCTGGGCATCGGCGACGACGAGCTGGAGCTGTACGGACCGACCAAGGCGAAGGTCACGCTCGAGGCCATCCGCCGGCTCGAGGCGGAGCGCCCCCGAGGCAAGTACGTGGTCGTCACCGCGATCACCCCGACGCCGCTCGGCGAAGGCAAGTCGACGACGACGGTCGGGCTCGCGCAGGGCCTCAACAAGATCGGGCGCCGGGCGTCGGTCAACATCCGCCAGCCGTCGCTCGGTCCGGTCTTCGGGATCAAGGGCGGCGCCGCCGGCGGCGGCTACAGCCAGGTCATCCCGATGGAGGACTTCAACCTCCACCTCACCGGCGACGTCCATGCCATCGGGGCCGCGCACAACCTGGCCGGGGCGTTCCTCGACAACAGCCTCCACCACAAGAACCCGCTCGGGATCGACATCCACGGGATCCTCTGGCCGCGCGTCCTGGACATCAGCGACCGGGCGCTGCGCCACGTCGTCATGGGACTCGGGGGTCGAGAGGACGGGATCCCGCGCGAGACCGAGTTCGTGATCACCGTCGCCTCGGAGGTGATGGCGGTCCTGGCGCTGGCCACCGACCTGTTCGACCTGCGGGCTCGTCTGGCCAGGATGGTTCTGGCCACGACCATGGACGACAAACCGATCACGGCCGAGGACCTCGGGGTGGCCGGCTCGATGACCGTCCTCCTCCGCGACGCGATCAAGCCGAACCTGCTCCAGACCCTGGAGGGCGGGCCGGCCTTCGTGCACTGCGGGCCGTTCGGCAATATCGCCCACGGCAACAACTCGATCATCGCCGACCGGCTTGCGCTGGTGACCAATGAGATCGTGTGCACCGAGGCCGGCTTCGGTGCCGACATGGGTGCCGAGAAATTCTTCGACATCAAGTGCCGCGCGTCCGGCCTGGCGCCCGATGCGGCCGTCGTGGTCGCCACGGTCCGGGCGCTCAAGATGCACGGTGGGGTCGGCAAGATCGTGGCCGGGAAGCCGCTCGATCCCGCGCTGCTCGAGGAGAACGTCGACGCGGTCCGGAATGGCGCCGCGAACCTCGCCGCGCACATCGGGATCGTCCGCCGCTTCGGGGTCCCGGCCGTCGTGGCCATCAACGCATTCCCGACCGACACCCCGGCCGAGGTGGAAGCGATCCGCGAGGTCGCGCTCGCCGCCGGCGCGGTCGACGCGGTCGTCGCCACCCATTTCGTCGACGGCGGGAAGGGCGCGATGGCCCTCGCCGAGGCGGTCTGGGCCGCGTGCGAGCGGGGCGATGCCAAATTCCAGCTGCTCTACCCGGACGACATGCCGCTCGCGCTCAAGATCGAGACGATCGCCACCGAGATCTACGGCGCTGCGGGTGTCGAATTCCTGCCGGCCGCCCGCAAGTCACTCAAGCAGTTCGAGGATCTCGGCTATGGGGGACTGCCGGCCTGCATGGCCAAGACCCAGTACTCGCTGAGCCACGACGCATCGCTCAAGGGCCGCCCGACCGGCTTCACCGTGCCGATCCGGGAGGTCCGCCTGTCGGCCGGCGCCGGGTTCATCACGCCGATCTGCGGGGAGATGCGGACGATGCCGGGCCTGCCCTCACGACCTGGCGGCGAGAAGATCGACATCGACGCCGACGGGAACATCGTCGGGCTCTTCTAGGCGACCTCGCGCCTCGGCCGCGACCCGGAATCTCAGCCGAATGGCGCGGTCGCGAGGTAGAAACAGAGGACGATCACAAGCCCGATGAGCGCCCCGAGGACGCCCGCGCCCCATGCCGCCACGTCGATCGGACCGAGCGGTTCCTCGCCGTGCGCATGGTCGTCATGGCCGTGGTCGTCGCCGTGGTCGTCGGTCAGATGGTGGGCGACGGCTCCCGGATGGCCGGGCGCATCGGCGTCGTGCTGGTCAGCGCTCATCGTCTCGTCTCGAACCTCCGCGGGCCATTCTGCCACCCCGCGCGCCGACTAGACTCGGCGCCGTGACGGCTCCGCATCCCACACCCGATCCCAGCCTGATCGCGAGCCTGCGTGGCCTGGACCGCGACGGCCGGCTCCTGTTCGCGATGCGAACGCTACGGATGTTCGGCTATGGCTTCCTCGCGGTCGTCCTCGTCCTGTATCTCGCCGCGGCCGGGCTGGACCCCCTGGGGATCGGGCTCGTCCTGTCGCTCACCCTCCTCGGTGACACCGTCATCTCGTTCTGGCTGACGACCAACGCCGACCGGCTGGGGCGCCGACGGGTCCTCGTCGTCGGGGCCGGGCTCATGGTGGTCGCCGGCATCGTCTTCGCGTTCACGACCTGGCTGCCGCTCCTCATCCTGGCCGGCGCGATCGGGGTCGTCTCGCCGACCGGCAACGAGGTCGGACCGTTCCTCGCGATCGAGCAGGCGGGCCTGACCCAGACGATCCCGAGCACGCGTCGGACCTCGACGTTCGCCTGGTACAACCTGGTCGGCTACGTCGCGACGGCGATGGGTGCGCTCGGCGCCGGCCTGCTCAGCCAGGTGCTTCTCGACCGTGGTGCCGCGCCGCTCGATGCGTACCGGGCGATCGTCATCGGCTATGCCCTCATCGGGGTCGTCATGGCGATCGGCTTCGCGCGACTGACCGAGGCCATCGAGGCACCGCCCGCGGCCGCCGCCACGGACGGGATCAGGCGCCGTTTCGGGCTCGGTCGATCGCAAGGCGTCGTCCTCCGGCTATCGCTCCTCTTCTCGATCGACGCGTTCGGTGGCGGCTTCATCCCGCAGAGCCTGATGGCCTATTGGTTCCACCTCCAGTACGGAGTCGAACCGGCGGCGCTCGGCGCCATCTTCTTCGGGGCGAACATGCTGGCCGCGGTCTCGTCGCTCTCGGCGGCGCGGATCGCCGCCCGGATCGGCCTGCTTAACACGATGATCGTCAGCCACCTGCCATCGAACGTCCTGCTCATCCTCGTGCCGCTCATGCCGAACCTGCCGCTGGCCGTCACGATGTTGCTGCTTCGCTTCAGCCTGAGCCAGATGGACGTCCCGACCAGGCAGTCGTACGTCATGGCGGTCGTGGACCCGGACGAGCGATCCGCCGCGGCCGGGGTGACCGGCATCGCCCGAACGACGGGCGCGGCCATCTCCCCGTCGATCTCGTCCGTGCTGGTCGCGAACGCCAGCTACGCGGCGCTGCCGTTCTACCTGGCCGGCGGGTTCAAGATCCTGTACGACCTGCTGATCTACCAGTCGTTCCGGAACGTCAAGCCGCCCGAAGAGCGACGCGACTAGGCCGCGCTCAGCCGGCGGTGCTGTCGGTCGGCGGACGCTCACTGCCTGGCCGGCCAGGCCGACCCGGCATCCCGAGCCGCCACCAGACGAACAGGACGACGGCGACCACGGCCGCGACCGCGATGAGCAGGTCGAACGGCTGGAGCACCTCGCGGATCCGGGTCCAGTTCGCGCCGAGGACCGTGCCTGCGTAGACGAGCAGGAGCGACCAGATGAAGGCACCGGCGGTCGAATAGACGATGAACCGGCCGACCGGCATCCGGACGACCCCAGCCGGGAAGCTGATGAAGGTCCGGACGATGGGGAGCAGGCGGCCGATGAAGACGGTCGCGCCGCCATGCTGGGCGAAGAACGAATCGGCGATCTCGATCTCGTGCGGACGGATGAGCAGGTACCGCCCGTATCGCGTAAGGAACGGCCGGCCGCCGTACGCGCCGATGGCGTAGGCGACCAGCGACCCCAGCGTGTTCCCGAGGGTCGCGACCACGACCACGATCCACAGGTTCCAGGGTTGGCCAGTCAACGGCTCGAGCTGTCTCGGGTCCGAGACGAGGAAGCCGGCATAGGGGAGGATCAGCTCCGACGGGAGCGGGATCATCGCCGATTCGATGGCCATCGCCAAGGTCACACCGGCATAGCCGACGGCCCCGTAGAGGGTGTTGAGGAACGGGATGACGATCTTGTCGATGAATGCGAGCACGCGGACCTCGTGGCTGCGAGGGTGGGCGCCCGGCAGCATAGCCGACTATCCTCGGCACGGTGAGCGAGTCGGACGTCCCGCATTTCTATCCCGAACGCGGCCCGGCCGCGCCGCGCGAGTCCGGAGCCGGCGACTCGTCGACCGTCGTCCTGACCGGCGCCGACCTGACCATCGCCGATGTCGAAGCGGTCGCCCGCGGTGGCGCCGACGTCGCGCTCGACAGCCACGCCCGCGAGCGGATGCAGGAGGCGCGCGACCTCATCGAATCGCTGGTCGCACAAGGCGCGGTGGTCTATGGCGTGACGACCGGGTTCGGGGCGCTCGCCTCGACCGTCGTCGCCCCGGCCGATGCCGGGCGGCTCCAGGAAAACCTCCTGATGAGTCACGCGGCGGGCGTCGGCCCCGCCTTCCCGCGCGAGGTCGTCCGGGCGATGCTCCTGCTCCGCGCCAATACCCTGGCGCTCGGTCACAGCGGGTGCCGCCCGCTGCTCGTGGACCGGCTGCTCGAGCTCCTTCGCGTGGGGATCCACCCGGTCGTCCCCGAGCAAGGGAGCGTCGGAGCGTCGGGCGACTTGGCCCCACTCGCCCACCTTGCGCTGCCCCTGATCGGTCGTGGACGGGTGGAGTTCAAGGGCGCCGAGGTGCCGTCGCTTATCGCGCTGCGCGAGGCCGGGCTCGAGCCGCTCACGCTCGAGGCCAAGGAGGGGCTGGCCCTCCTCAACGGGACGCAGATGATGAGCGCGATCGGGGCCCTGTTGCTCGCGGATGCGGACCGGCTCACCCGGACCGGCAGCGTCGTGGCCGCGATGAGCGTCGAGGCGCTGCTCGGGACGGACGTGGCGTTCGCGGCGGCGTACCAGCTCGCCCGGCCGCACCCTGGCCAGGTCGCCGTCGCGGCCGAGCTCCGCCATCTGCTGCGCGACAGCGGCCTCCAGACCGGCCATCACGGGCACGCCCATAAGGTCCAGGACCCGTACTCGCTGCGCTGTGTCCCGCAGGTCCATGGTGCCGTCCGCGACACGCTCGATCACCTCCGCCGGGTCCTCGACATCGAGCTCAACTCGGCGACCGACAACCCGCTCGTCTTCCCCGGCGGCGGGGTTGCCGACGAGGACACCATCGCAACCGGCGGCGGGCGCGTGATCAGCGGCGGCAACTTCCACGGCGAGCCCATCGCGCTCGCGCTCGACTTCGCCAAGATCGCCCTCGCCGAGCTCGGTTCCATCAGCGAGCGGCGGACCGCGCTGCTCGTGGACCCGCGGCTCAACGGCGGTCTGCCGCCCTTCCTGGCCGCGGGGTCCGGGATCGATTCGGGGATGATGATCTACCAGTACACCGCGGCGGCCCTCGTGTCGGAAAACAAGGTCCTTGCCCATCCGGCCTCGGTCGACTCCATCCCCACGAGCGCCAACCAGGAAGATCACGTCTCGATGGGCTCGATCTCGGCGAGGCACGCCCGGGCGGTCCTGGCCAACGTCGAGGCCGTGCTCGCCATCGAGCTCCTGGTCGCGGCCCAGGCGCTCGACCTGCGGCTGGCTGGCGCGGATGCCGCGGCGCCCGGCGCCGGGGTCGCCGAGGCATTGGGCCGGGTCCGCGAGCGGGTCCGCCATCTCGATGGCGATCGCGAGCCGGGGCCGGATCTCGCCGCGGCCACGGCGATGGTCCACTCGGGGGCGCTCGCCGATCTGGCCGGCTGAGCCGCCGACTTCGCGCGGGCGGTCGGACCTAGACTTCGAGGCCCATGGCCACGATCCGGATCCTCGACGTCACCGACCCCGCCACCTTCGGACGGATCCCTCCGTGCGCGGATCCCGGGTTCGACCACCGTTCGTGCGACTACTGGGAGGACGAGGCCCGTGGCTCGAAGGCCGCCCGTCTTTCGTGGCTGACACCGGCGGCGGGTTCGCCCGAGCCTGACCCGCCCGCCCCACGCCAGCGACCCGCGAACCCCTTCCTGGCCGATCTCGAAGCTGCCGCGCCGACGGCCAACCCATTCGCCACGGCCCGCCCCGCGAACCCCTTCCTGACCCCCGGCGAGGACGACGTCGGCCCGGTCCAGAACCCGTTCGCCCCGCGACCCGTGGCCCGACCGACTGTTGGCTCTGACGCCCCGCGCAAGCTCGTGCTGCTGGGTCGTGGCCTGGGCGTCGCGGGCAGCTATGCCAAGGTCCTCCTGACCGACGACGTCGCGAGTGCCTATGCGCAGTTCGGTCCGCTGACCGCGTACCCGCGCGCCCAGCGGACTCGCGACCTCTACCCGTCACTCCCCGACGCGCCGTTGCCGGCGGTGATCACCTGCATCGCGACGACGGCCGAGGCCCGGGGCGCCGGCCATGCCCGGACGCTGGTTGCGGCCGTGTGCGAGGACCTCGCCCGTCGAGGCTTCACGGCGGTCGAGAGCTATCCCGAGATCGGCGCGCACCCGGACGCGACGAGCGCGGCCACGCCCGGTTTCTGGGAATCGGTCGGCTTCGCCCGCGCCATCGACGACGAACGGTTCCCCGTCATGCGCCGCGAGCTGGTCTGAGATGCGCGGCGGCCGGGCATCCCTGGCGGCCGCGGTCGACCTCGTCATGGCCGGCCTCCGGCAGTAACCTGACCCGACGATGCCCGAGACCATGAGCTCCGTCGGCGCACGTCCCGTCCGTGCCCCGCGCGGCAGTGAGCTGACCTGCCGCGGCTGGGAACAGGAAGCCGCGCTCCGCATGCTCATGAACAACCTCGATCCCGAGGTCGCCGAGGACCCCGATCATCTCGTCGTCTACGGCGGGACCGGTCGCGCGGCACGCTCCTGGGCCGCCTTCGACGCGATCGTCCGCGAGCTCCGCCGACTCGAAGGTGACGAGACGCTCCTGGTCCAGTCGGGCAAACCGGTCGGTGTGGTCCGGACCCATCCGTGGGCGCCGCGGGTCCTCATCGCAAATTCGAACCTCGTGGGGAAATGGGCCACGTGGGAGGTCTTCCGCGAGCTCGAACGCCAGGGGCTGATGATGTACGGCCAGATGACCGCCGGCTCGTGGATCTACATCGGGACGCAGGGGATCCTGCAAGGGACCTACGAGACGTTCGCGGAGGCGGCCCGCCAGCACTTCGGCGGGTCGTTGCGCGGGACGGTGACCCTGACCGCGGGCCTCGGCGGGATGGGCGGCGCGCAGCCGCTGGCGGTGACCATGAACGAGGGCGTGTGCATCGCGATCGAGGTCGACGAGGCGCGTGCCAGGCGGCGGCTCGATATCGGCTACGTGGATCGTCTGACTGACGACCCCGCCGAGGCGCTCCGTTGGGCGCGCGAGGCGGCCGCGACTGGCAAGGCCCTGAGCATCGCGCTGGTGGGCAACGCAGCAGAGATCGAACCCGCCTGGGCGGCCGGCGGCGAGGCCTTCGACATCGTCACGGACCAGACGTCGGCGCACGACGCGCTCGGCGGCTATGTCCCGGACGAGATGACCCACGCGGATGCGCTCGAGCTGCGTGGCGTGCTCCCCGACGAGTACCAGCGGCGCTCCCGGCGCGCGATGGCCGCCCACGTCCGGGCGATGCTCGAATTCCAGCGTGCAGGCGCGGTCGTCTTCGACTACGGCAACAACCTCCGCGCGCAGGCTGAGGAGGCGGGCGTCGCGAATGCATTCGATTACCCGGGCTTCGTCCCCGCCTTCATCCGGCCCCAGTTCTGCGAGGGTCGGGGCCCGTTCCGCTGGGCCGCCCTCTCCGGCGACCCGGCCGACATCGCCCGGACGGATCGTGCCGTCCTCGAGCTCTTCCCCGACGATGCGGGGCTTCACCGGTGGATCGCGATGGCGCAGGAGCGCGTGCCGTTCCAGGGCCTGCCGGCCCGGATCTGCTGGCTTGGTTACGGCGAGCGCGCCAAGGCCGGTCTGGCGTTCAACGAGCTGGTCCGGACCGGCGAGGTCAGCGCCCCCATCGTCATCGGGCGCGACCACCTCGACGCGGGCTCGGTCGCCTCCCCCAACCGCGAGACCGAGGCGATGCTCGATGGGTCGGATGCGGTCGCCGATTGGCCGCTCCTCAACGCCCTGGTCAACACGGCGGCGGGGGCCTCGTGGGTCTCGATCCACCACGGCGGTGGGGTTGGGATCGGGTATTCGCAGCACGCCGGGATGGTCGTAGTCGCGGACGGGACGCCGCTCGCGGCCCAGAAGCTGGAACGCGTCCTCACCACCGACCCGGCGATGGGCGTCCTCCGTCACGTCGATGCGGGCTACGACCGGGCGATCGAGGTAGCCGAGGAGCGCGGGATCCGAGTCCCGATGCTGGACGACCCGACCGACTAAGCGCCTGCGCGCGACGAGCCCTCGGGCCACCGGCGCGCGGATTAGCATCGTCGCGTGCTGATCGAATCGGTCCCGAACGTTTCCGAGGGTCGTCGTCTGGACGTCGTCGACCGGATGGCCCATGCGATCGTCGCGGGCTCTCGCGATTCGGTCTATCTCCTCGACCGAACGAGCGACGCGAGCCACAACCGCTCGGTATTCACGCTGGCGGGCGAGCACGTTGCGGTCGCCGACGCGCTCGAGCGCCTCGTCGCCATCTCGATCGACGAGATCGACATGGACACGCACAGCGGCGAGCACCCGCGGATCGGCGCCGTCGACGTCATCCCGTTCGTGCCCCTCGCCTCTACCACCCTCGATGACTGCGTGGAGCTCGCCCGAGCCTTCGGCCAGCGCATCGCCAGGCGGTTCGAACTGCCGGTCTATCTCTATGCGGCGGCCGCGAGCCGGCCCGAGCGGGTCAAGCTGGCCGATGTCCGGCGTGGCCAGTACGAGGGGCTGAAGGGCGAGATCGTCGATCACGGTCGAGAGCCCGACTTCGGACCGGCTCGCCTCCACCCTTCGGCCGGGGCGGTCGCCGTCGGGGCGCGGCCGTTCCTCATCGCCTACAACATCAACCTCGCATCGCCGGACGTCGAGCTCGCGAAGCGGATCGCCCGGCGGGTACGCGAGTCGGGCGGCGGCCTCCCGAAGGTCCAGGCGAACGGGTTCTTCATCGAGGAGCTCGACCGGGCGCAGGTCTCGATGAACGTCCTCGACTTCACCACGACACCCCTCTGGGTGGTCTGGGAGACGGTCCGCGATGTCGCCGCCGCGGACGGGATCGAGCTCGCGGAATCGGAGCTGATCGGGCTCGCGCCGCTGGCAGCGTTCCTGGACGTCGCCGATCGCGCTGATGCGCCGGCCGATGACCCGGTCGAGCGACGCCTAGCGGCCGCGGCCGACTTCCTCCGGCTTCGCGACTTCTCGCCGATGCAGGCCCTCGAACTCCGGCTGGAAGCGGCCCGCGCGGGCGACCCGGCGGCTCGGTGATCGACGACCCCGCGGCATGAGCGGCGGCCCGTTCCGGTTGATCCGCGGTGGTCGGAGCGACGACCCGACGCCGGGGCTGCTCATCGTCGGGGCGGCGGAGGTCGTCACGATGGCCGGCGGCATCCGGATGGGCGAGCGCCAGGCGGAGGTCGGGCGCCTGGCGGCGGCCGATGCGGCTGGCCCGAACGGCCCGAACGGGCCGAACGCCCCGGTCGTGGCCTGCTGGGAGGGGCGGATCGTCGCGGTCGGGCCGCGGGCCGCCACCGAGGCTGCGCTCGAGGCGGAGGGCTACCCGCTGGGCCGCTTCGCCCGGCTCGATGCCGGTGGCGGGACGGTGACGCCCGGACTCGTGGACCCGCACACCCACCTGCTGTTCGGCGGGTCGCGCACGGACGAGTGGTTGATGCGCCAGCGCGGTGCCGGCTACCTCGAGATCCTTGGCGCGGGCGGCGGGATCCTCTCGACGGTCGCGGCGACACGGGCCGCCACCACCGACGAGCTCCTCGCGCACGGCCGGCGCTGGCTCGATGAGATGCTCAGCCACGGTGTCACGACGATCGAGGCCAAGTCCGGCTACGGCCTCGACCTCGAGAACGAGATCCGGCTCATCGAGACCGCGTACCGGCTGGGCGAGGAGGGGCCGATCGACATCGTCCCGACCTATCTCGGGGCGCATGCCGTCCCGCCCGAATTCCGGTCGCGACCCGACGGTACTGAAGCGTACGTCCGCTCGCTCGTCGACGAGCAGCTCCCCGGAGTCGCCGCCCACGGCCGGGCGCGGTTCTGCGACGTCTTCTGCGAGGGCGGGGTGTTCGACCCGGCCCAGTCGCGCCGGATCCTCGAGACAGCCGCGGGCTACGGCATGGCTCTCCGGCTCCACGCCGATGAACTCGCGCCCTCGGGTGGCGCGGAACTCGCCGCGGAACTGGGGGCCTTCTCCGCCGACCATCTGGCGACGCCATCCGAGGACGGGATCGCGGCCCTCGCCGGTGCCGCCGCGGGCGCTCGACCGGTGGTGGCGACCGTTCTCCCTGCGACGACTTGGTTCCTCATGAAGGACCATGGGGCGCCCGCCCGAACCTTTATCGAGCGCGGCATCCCGGTCGCCCTCGGCACCGACTTCAACCCGGGAACGTCCCCCACGGCGAGCCTTCCGCTGGCGATGACCGTTGCCTGTCTCGAGCTTCGGATGACGCCCGACGAGGCCCTATCGGCTGTGACGATCAACGCCGCATGGGCCATCGGCCTCGAGGAGGAGGTCGGCTCGCTCGAACCCGGCAAGAGCGCCGATCTCGTCGTCTGGCGCGTCCCGACCTCGACCCAGATCCCGTACTGGCCTGCCGCCGACCTCGCTCGGATCGTCGTGAAACGGGGCAGGGTGGTCTTCGACCGAGGCTGACCCGCCGGGGTCAGACCTGTTTGCCGCGCGATTCGAGCAGGACGGTTGTCGTCTCGAGCGGGAGGCTGGTCGCCGTGACGGAGAGCTTCGGCTGGGTCGTCGCTTCGGCGCCCATCTCGTGGAAGAAGCGCTTGAGGGCGTCGGCGCAGTCGGCTTCGTCCTCGCAGATCGGCATCGGCACGACGATCCGGGGATCGAGCTGGGCGATCAGGGCGGCCGCCTGGGTCGGCGTCAGCGAGCCTCCGATCGGGACGCACGCGATGTCGACCGAGCCGATGTCGCCGAGCTTCTCCTCGGACAGCAGGTGCCCGATGTCGCCCAGGTGGATCGTGTGGACGCCGTCGACCTCGACCGCGAACACCACTTGCTTGCCGGTCTCGGCGCCCCGTGCGTCGTCCCGAAAGGTCCGGACGCCCGTGATCAGGACCTCCTTGACCTCGTACTCACCGGGGCCGTCGAGCACGAACGCGTCGTCGAGGCTGGATGGCAGGAGCGTCCGACCGTCACGCGATGGCTTGCCTTTGGCCCTTGGCATCGGTCGATCGTCCGGGTGGCTGAAGGTGACGATGTCGCCGCTGATCCCGCGACCGGTCGGCCCCACGACCGACTGGAATGGATCGCTGACCACGACCGCGTCCCGGCCCCGGATCCGGACACACGTCCGACCGTACCAAGTGAGTTCCATCCGCCCGATTCTGACACAGCCGACTCGACCGGCGCTCCATCGGCGCTTACGGCGCGATCAACCGCCGGGGGTATCGTCCTTGGAAGATTTCCAACCCGGATGCTTCGGTCCGACCACCTTGGGTCCGCCGGCCCAGGGTGGCTTGCCGGGGGCTCGGATCGCGTTGCCGTCGACCATCTCGACGTCGATCTCGGTCCCACCGGTTTCGGTCGTGCCAGCGACCGCGACGGTCTTGCCGACGAAGGCCTTGAGCGGGTCCTTGTCGCCCCAGAACCAGGGCGGGCCGTCCGACAGATCCCAGGTCTTCGCGCCGTCGGTGAGCGTGTAACTCGAGCGGCCCTTGGCGTCCATGGTCGCCTTGACCGTGCCGTGAGCCGTGACGGCGACTTCAGGAGCCTCGGCCGGCTTCCCGGCCTTGTCCGGTTTTCCCGTCTCGGCTGGTTCGTTCGTGTCGGCGGGTTCGTTCGTCTCGGCCGGTTCAGCGGTCTCGTTCGATTCGGCTGTCTTGGCTGGCTGCGACTGCCCCGACGGGTTCGCGGCCGGCGTCGGCGACGCCGCGAACGCCGGGATGGCGATGGCCAGCGCGGCGACGATGCTGGCGAGGAGCATGGCCGACCGGCGCGATGGCGTGTGCATCGATCGAAGTCTCCGATGCCTACCTTGCAAGGCAGCTATCAAACCGTATCGCCGACCGGCCGAAGTCCGCCGATCCGGTGCGCCGCGGAAACAGAAAGACCGGGAGCGCCTGCCCAATCGGCGCTCCCGGTCGAGGGAGGGAGGGATAGAACCGTTGCGGGTTCGTCCAATCCGAACCCTACGGTGCGCGGATTCAGGGTCGAGACGGCAACCGATTAAGAAAGCGATATCGGGCTTCGGAGAATCGGGCGGTCCCGGTTCGCGTGCGACAATCCGGCCCATGTCCCCGACCGATCGGTCCCGCCGTCGGCCACGATCGGCCGTCGCGGCGATCGCGATCTCCCTGGTGTTGCTGGCCGCCGCCTGCGGTCCCGCCGGCCCATCCGCGAGCCCATCGGCGGCCTCGTCCGCGGCGCCCACCACGGTCCCCTCGAGCCCGCCGCCGGCCGCCTCCAGCTCGGGCGGGGCGCCGTCGTCGAGCGCCAACGGCGATCTCAACGCGATCTACGACGCCGTCGAGTCGCAGGTCGTCGCCATCCGCGGCCTCCAGCCCAAGCGGCCCGTCGCGCGCCAGTTCATCGACCAGGCCGAGCTCCGGACACTCCTGACCCAGATGTTCGACCAGGACACCCCACCGAGCTACATCGCCGGCACTGAGCAGCTCTACCAAGCGCTCGGTCTGATCCCCGCCGGGATCAGCCTGCGAACGCTGAGCCTCGACCTGCTGAGTGTTGGGGTCGCCGCCTTCTATCGCAGCGACCAGAGCAAGCTCTATGTCGTCTCGAAGGGCGGCGGAGCCGGACCCGTCGAGCGCTTCTACTTCTCGCACGAATTCGATCATTCGCTCCAGGACCAGAACTCCACCATCTTCAAGGACTTCGACAAGGTCCTCGACCAGAGCGACGAGCTGCTAGCGCGCCAGTCCATCTATGAGGGGGACGCGACGCTGCTGATGACGCAATGGGCCGCCGCGAACCTGAGTCCAGCGGAACTCCTGCAAGTAGTCGCCGCCGGCTCCGATCCCGCTGCCCAGACCGCCATGGCGGCCGCACCGGCCATCCTCCGGGAAACCCTGACATTTCCCTACACCGTCGGCTTCTCGTACGTCACCAACATCCAGTCGACGGGCGGCTGGCCCTCTGTGAACGCGTACTTCACGAAGATGCCCAAGTCGACCGAGCAGATCATGCATCCCGAGAAGTATCTGGCCGGCGAAGCCCCGGTCGCGGTGACCCTGCCGGCGGACCTGGCGACGCGCCTGGGATCCGGGTGGACCGTCCCGCTCCAGGACACGTTCGGCGAGTTCCAGATCGGGATCTGGCTGCGCGAGGCCGGTGTCGCCGCCGCCGACGCGACGACCGCCGCCGCGGGTTGGGGCGGCGACCGACTGGCCGTGATGAAGGGTCCTGGCGGGACCTGGGCGGTCGCGCTCCACACCGAATGGGACACCCCGGTCGACGCCACCGAATTCGAGGCGGCGGCCAGACTGGCGATCAAGAAGGCAGGCGGCGTCGCAAACGTGTTGGCGGGAGCCGGCGCCAGGAGCCGCTGGATCGTGATCGCCGATCAGGCGGCGACGATGAGCCGCGTCGAGGCCGCGCTCGGCCTCGGAGGCTAGCCGCCAATCCCGAGAGTCGCGAGACGCCGTCCGCAGCTCAGCTTGCAGCCCTTGGAAGCATTGATGCTAGCATCGCGCATCATGGTGAAGATTCGCCGAACGACGGTCAGTGCGTCGAGCGCAGCCCTCGGGACCCTCGAGGCGGAGGCGCAGCGGCGCGGCATCCCGGTTTCGGCGCTGCTCCGCGAGGCCGTCGAGGAGAAGGCACGTGCGCTCCGGGCGAGCCGCCGGCCGCATGTCGGCGTCGGGCGCTCGACCGACGGCGCGAGTGCTGCCGAGGTCACCGGCGACCCAGTCGCGGAAGAGCCGCGCTGAGTGGCGCTCATCCTCGATACGGGTCCGCTTCTCGCAGCGCTCGATACCGCGGATCCGGACCACGAACGGTGCGCGCGGCTCCTAACGGGCAGCGTCGAAGACCTCGTGGTGCCGGCGCTCGTGTTGGCAGAGCTCGACTACTGGTGTGCCCGTCGGCTCTCGTCGGACACCTGGCTGGTCTTCCTCGACGACGTGCTGGCAGGCGCATACCGCGTCGAGCCCCCGACCGCGGCCGACCTGTCTCGCTGCCGCGACTTGCAGGCCCGTTATCGCGACCTCGCCCTGGGAGTCGTCGACGCCAGTGTCATGGCGCTCGCCGAGCGCCTTGATGAGCCCAAAGTCGCCACGCTCGATCAGCGCCATTTCCGGGCGGTACGGCCCGCTCATGTGGTCGCGCTTGAGCTTCTGCCGGCAGAAGGCGGTCTCAGCCCCGAATGACTCGACTCGGCAAACGGCGTGATCGAAGCATGCTGGCGATTCGACCAAGCGGGCGGCCACCGCGGCCGATCTCGCCGATGGGGCCAGCTTGGCGTTACTGGCTGCACCGCCGCGCTGTCGGACTGTGTGTGGCAAAACGGGAGCCTGCCTCGCGTGAAAGCGGGAGCGGAGCCTTGAAGAGTACAAACGATTGACGTCGCTACATCTGCACACGTATGATCACCTGTATGCGAACAACGCTTGTGCTCGACGACGCGCTTCTTCGACAGGCGAGGCGCCGGGCGGCTGAGCGTAGTCTCACGGTGAGCGACGTTGTCAACGAAGCGCTGCGAGATTCCTTTGGTCGCCCCGTGGCGCCTGCTCGGCCGTTTTCGATGACCACGTTCGGCAGGGCCGGTCGCCGCATTCGTCACGAACCGTCCGACTTCGCGGCGGAACTCGAGGACGAGGACCGGAGCCGTCTGCGCTGACAATGCTGATGCCGGACGTCAACGTTCTCGTCTACGCCCATCGGCAGGACGAAGCATGGCACGACCAATACGCAGGCTGGTTGAAGGAGGTCGTTGACGGGCCGGAGCCGTTCGCGCTGAGCGTCCTCGTGGCGGTGGGCTTCATCAGAATCGTCACGAACGAGAGGATCTTCGAGGATCCGACGCCGCTTCCCGTTGCGCTCGCGGTCATTGAGCAACTGGTGGCTCATCCGCGGTGCCGGCTCGCCACGCCCGGCGCTGGCCATCTTGACGACGTCGCTCGTCTCTGCCGCGCCGTCGGCGCAACCGGCAAGCTGGTGGCCGACGCGCAGCACGCCGCGCTGGCGATCTCCGAAGGGTGCACCTGGGTGAGCCGAGACGCGGACTTCGCAGGATTCGAGCCACACGGACTCCGCTGGCAGCACCTGGCGTTCGCGTAGGCGCGGCGCAATCGATCCCAGCCGAGAGCCAAGCCCGGATTGTTCCGCCGCTCATGGCGGGATAGGGTGGCCGCGAAGGGATGTCCTAATCGGTTACCTCGGCGCGGCACTCGGAAGACTTGATGGCCTCGATCAGAACGCACTGCCCGTCGGCCCTGACGGCCTACATCGACTCGGGCGCGGAGATCCCCAACAGACCGAGCGCGTTGGCGAGCGTGATCCGCGCCGCCTCGGCCAGGGCGAGTCGGGCCGCCGACCGCTCCGGGGCGTCGGGATCCACGACCCGCGCGTCGCGGTAGAAGCCGTGGAACGTGGTGGCCAGCTCGGTCGCGTAGGCCGTGATCCCGAGGGTCTCCTCGGCCAGGACCGCATCCTCCACGATCTCCGGGAAGCGGACCACCGCCCGGGCCAGCTTCGCCTCGGGCGCCCCCGCGAGCCCGCCGGGCACCGTGGTCGCCGGGGCGAGCCCGGATCCGGCCGCCTTGCGCAGGATCGAGGCGATCCGCGCGTGCGCGTACTGGACGTAGTAGACGGGGTTCTCGCTCGACTGCTTCTTAGCCAGTTCGATGTCGAAGTCGATCTCGGTGGTCACCG
This sequence comes from Candidatus Limnocylindrales bacterium, assembly GCA_038319665.1. Taxonomy (GTDB): domain Bacteria; phylum Chloroflexota; class Limnocylindria; order Limnocylindrales; family CSP1-4; genus SPCO01. The sequence goes on along the minus strand of JBBQDL010000045.1, from coordinate 2,223 downwards.
CGCGTGAGGCGAAGAACCATCGCGCGGCATCGACGCCGACCTCGGCGAGCAATTCATCGAGCGTGATGAACTCGCCGGCCCGTTTGCTCATCGAGACTTCCTGGCCGTCGCGCACGAAGCGGACCCACGAGTAGAGCAGGACCTGGACGGCCTCGCGGTCGTAGCCCATCGCCTCGGCCGCATTGCGGACGCGTGCGACGGTCCCATGATGATCCGCACCCCAGATGTAGATGAGGTGATCGAACCCCCGGCTGAACTTCTCGGTGACGTAGCCGATGTCGGCGGCGAAATAGGTGGGCTCACCGTTGGACCTGATGATCACCCGGTCCTTGTCGTCGCCGAAATCGGTCGAGCGGAACCAGGTGGCGCCGTCCTGCTCGTAGATGTAGCCTCCCGCGCGCAGTCGTTCGATGGCCCGATCGACCCAACCGCCTTCGTGAAGCGATGCCTCCGTGGTCCAGACGTCGAAGCGGACGCCGAGCCCGGCGAGGCTCTGCTCGATGCCCTCGCGAACGCGCAGGGCTGCCCAATGTCCGAGGATGCCGTTCGTGTCGGCTCCCGCTGCGGAGGCCTCCGACCAGACCTCATCCGGGACGGCCGCCGCCAGCTCCGGGACGTACGCGCCGTGATAGCCGTCGGCCGGGACTTCCTCGCCCCGTCGGATGGCCGAGATCGAGGCACCAAGGTTCGGGATCTGGCCGCCGACGTCGTTGAAGTAGTACTCGCGCGTCACCCGCTGACCGCCCGCCTCGAGGACACGGCTCAGCAGGTCCCCGATGAACGCACCGCGCGCATTGCCGACGTGGAGGGGCCCGGTCGGGTTGGCCGACACGAACTCCACATTGACCGAACGTGGACGGATCGGCGCCACCCGTCCCCACGCCGTCGGATCGGCCAGGATCCCGGCGATCGTCGACTCGAGGGCGACATCCTGGAGACGCATGTTCAGGAAGCCGGGCGCCGCCACCTCGGCCGAGGCGACCGGGGACGAGCCATCGTCGCTCGTCGATTCGCCGGCTGTGGCTTCGGCGGTCAGCTCGTCCGCGAGAGCCCCCGCGATGGCTGACGGCGCCATGCGATACGGCCGGGCGAGCTTCATCGCCAGGGTGCTCGCGAAGTCGCCGTGGGCCGGGTCAGCGGGGCGCTCGACCTCGACCGCCGGCCGAACGGAACCCTCGGGCCAGATGGGCAGCGCGCCCGTCTCGACCGCTCGCTCCCACGCCCGCTCGACGGCGGCGCGGACCTGCGTGCGGATGGGACGGGCCCCGATGGGCGTCTTGGGCATGTCGACGATGGTAGCGACCCGGTCCGTTTGAGACGCACCGAGTCCGATCCGGCGCGATGGTACTAGGGGCGTCCTGGTCCACGTTGACGACGGGCACCAGTTTCGCCAGACCGTCCGTGCAGACCGATATGGTTTTGTGAGGTTTGGCACGTTGATACGCCGACATACGTACTAGACAGCCGGTGGTACCACCCGCATATTGGCGTCTCCCCCGCTGGGGGGCGCATTCATATTCACGTCCACCACCAGATCCACGCTCGGGGAGATCAAATCGATGAACGGCAAGAGCATCGCTCGAAGCACAGGGACGAGCGCAAGGTCAAGCGCCAGATGGCTCGCGTTGATCGCGGGCGCGGCCCTCGTCGCCGTCCTGGTCCCGACGACATTCGCGTCACCCGCGGTGACTTGGGCCACGGTCACCGGCTACGCACCCGGGACGTCGGACAACAACCACGAGGACAGTTGGGGCAAGGACTGCACCAAGAACGACTCCGAGAATCTCGGGTCAACGTTCGTCCTGGATCAGAACTGGGACCTCGTCATCGTCAAGGCCGGCTCCGAGAGCTCAGCCCCCGGGCACGTGAACACGCTGTTCGCGAACGCCAAGAGCGGACAGACCGTCTGGGCCGACAGCAACGGCGACGGCATCTTCGACACCGGCGACAAGGGGATCAGTCACATCATCTTCTGCGGCCCGACTGAGACCTCTACGCCGACGCCGACGGAGGCCACGTCGACCCCGACGGGCACGACCGAAGCCACCGCGACCCCGACAGAGGAGGCGACCGCCACTCCGACGGGCACGACCGAAGCCACCGCGACCCCGACCGACCCGGCGCCAGACGCGCCTTCCGCCACCACGCCGGACACCGCTACCCCGACCGACCCGGAGGCAGCCCCGCGCTCCGGCACCACCCCGGGCGCGCCGACGACCGAAG
>JBBQDL010000044.1:0-20942 GCA_038319665.1 Candidatus Limnocylindrales bacterium | reverse complement strand
AGCTCACCGTATTCGAAGCGCTGCGGGCCGAGCAGCTCGGCCAGCTTCTTGGGGTCGATGACCGTCTTGCGCTTGCGGCCCTCTGCCACCTGGCGGGCGACCTTGCGCATGACGTTGGCGAGCTCACGCTCGAGGTTACGGACGCCGGCCTCGTGCGTGTACGAGCGGACGAGCTCGGTCATCGCCTCATCCGTGATCTCGATGTGCTTTGGCTTGAGGCCGTGATTCTTCATCTGCTTGGGGATCAGGAATCGCTTGCCGATCCCGATCTTCTCCATCTCGGTGTAGCCGGGCAACTGCACGATCTCCATCCGGTCGCGGAGGGCCGGCGGGATCGGATCGAGCAGGTTGGCGGTCGCCACGAAGAGGACCTTGCTGAGGTCGAACGGGACCTCGAGGTAGTTGTCCTGGAAGGTGTTGTTCTGCTCCGGGTCCAGCACCTCGAGGAGGGCCGAGCTGGGGTCGCCCCGGAAGTCCATCCCGATCTTGTCGACCTCGTCGAGCATGAAGACGGGGTTGTTCGAACCGGCGGTCTTGATGCTCTGGATGATCCGGCCGGGAAGCGCGCCGATGTAGGTCCGGCGATGCCCGCGGATCTCAGCCTCGTCGTGGATGCCGCCCAGGCTCATCCGCACGAACTTGCGGTTCATCGCGCGGGCGATGCTCTTGCCCAGGCTGGTCTTGCCCACGCCGGGTGGTCCGACGAAGGCGAGGATCGGGCTGCGGATCTCGTCGGCGAGGGTTCGCACGGCGAGGTACTCGAGGATCCGTTCCTTGATCTTCTCCAGGCCGTAGTGATCCTCGTCGAGGATGCGGGCGGCCTCCTTGATATCGAGCTGGTCGTCGGTGGCGACGTCCCAGGGCAGGCTGATGAGCCAGTCGACGTAGGTCCGGATGACCCCGACCTCGGGCGACGCAGAGGGGATCCGGCTCATCCGGTCGACCTCCTTGATCGCACGGGCCTTGATCTCGTCGGGCATCCCCGCCGCCTCGACCTTCTCGCGAAGCTCGTTGATCTCGGCCTGCTGGGGATCGTCCTCGCCGAGCTCGCGCTGGATAGCCTTGAGCTGCTCGCGCAGGATGTATTCACGCTGGGTCTTGTCCATCTCGGACTTGACCTCGGACTGGATCCGACCCTTCAGTTCGAGGATCTCGATCTGGTGCGCGAGGAAGTTCGAAACGAGCTTGAGACGCTCGGTGACGTCGATCGTCTCGAGCATCTCCTGGCGCTGCTCGGTCGACATATCCGGGCTGTAGGCGACCATGTCGGCCAGCAAACCGGGCTCGCTGATATTGCGCGCCGCAACGGCCGCCTCGGGCGGGACCGGGGCCCCGTTGGCGACGTACTGCTCGATCTGGGCCTGGACCGTCCGCATGAGCGCCTGGACCTCGAGGCCGTCCGGGCTCTCGTCGGGGAGTTCCTCGATGGTGGCCCGCAGGTATGGCTCGGTCTCGGAGAAGCCGAGGACGCGCAGCCGGCCCTGGCCCTGGACGATCGCGCGGACCGTTCCGTCCTGGAGCTGTACGACCTGGGCGATCTTGGCCAGGGTGCCGATGCTGTAGAGCTCGGACGGATCGTCGATATCCTCCTGCTCGGCGTGGCGCTGCGTGACGAGCGCGATGGGGCCGCCGTCGGCGACCGCGGCGTTGAGCGCGTTGACGCTCTTGTCACGGCCGACCTGGAGCGGGACGATCATCTCGGGAAAGATGACTGTCTCTCGAAGCGCGACGAGGGGAAGCTCGCGCGTCCCTGAGGACGGGGTCGTGGGCTGCTCTTCGACCGGGGTGGACGGTCGCTTGGCCATCTCTGGTTCTCCTAGATCTTGGTTGGCGTCGTCGGGACCGGTTCGGGAGCGTCGGGCGCCCCCTCATCGACGGTCCGTTCGGCATAAAGGGCTTCGAGGATGCGAGCGCCGAGGCGCTCTTCGAGTTCGAACAGGAGCTTGATCCCGGCGAGGTTGACGCCTCGTTCCCGGGTCAAGTGCCGGATCCACGTGATCCGCCGGATGTCGTTCTCGCTGTAGAGACGGATGTTGGATGGCGTCCGGGCGGGACACAGCAACCCCTCGTCCTCGTAGATCCGAAGGGTTCGCGGATGCGCGCTGACGAGCGTCGCCGCCACGCTGATGACGTAGACCGGCCGCTCGGGATCTCGCTCCGGTCGCAACTGTGACATGACGGGATGCTAGAACCTTGACAATACCGTTGTCAAGAGTGTTGCGAGTTCTTTGCGTTGAGATTCGCGGATCGTGCGTGGCCGGCGACCGCCGATGCAGCCCGGGTCGGTCGCCCGAGCGGTCAGCCGGCTTGTGCCGCTGTCGCCTCCGGCGCCCCGATCAGCTGGTCGTGGAGCAGGGTCTGGCATTCGGTCTTGCCGATGGCGATGATCTTGTCGCCTTCGAGCATGACCGTGTCCGGGCGGAGCGGGGTCGCGATGCCGTCCCGGATCACCGCGAAGAGCGAACAGCCGTCCGGGATCGACAGATCCTTCGGGGCGCGACCGATCGCCGGCGAGCCCGCCTGGAGGTGCGCCTCGATCAGCTCGAGCTCGCCCTCGCCGAGGGCCGCCAGGTGCAGGAGTTCGTGGACCGGGATGTCCTGCTCGATCGAGCCGAGGATCATCCGGGTCGGGCTGATGAGCTCGTCCACGCCGAGGTGGCGGAAGAGCCCCTCGTTCTTGGGGTTGTTGACGCGAGCGATCGTCCGTGGCACGTCGAAGTGGTGTTTGGCCATCTGGCAGATGACGAGATTGTCCTCGTCGTCGCCGGTGACGGCGGCGACCACGTCGGCGCGATTGCAACCGGCCTCGGCAAGGTACTTGCCTTCGCAGCCGTCGTGGCTGATGACGATCGAGCCGATCTCGTCGGCAATCTGCGCCGCGCGGTCGCGGTCCTTCTCCATGAGCGCGACCTCATGGCCCGATTCGATGAGTTCCTTGGCGAGGTAGTAGCCGACCTTCCCCCCGCCGACGACGAGCACGAACATGATCAGACCTCCTGGGTCGTTGGCGGAGTCGAGGCAGGCGCCGCGGCGCCGGCGAGTGGTCCATGAGTGGCGTCGTGATGGCCCGTCGGCGCGAGCATCCCCGGCAGCCCCGATTCGGGCAGGCCGAGGTATTCGTCGATGGCGTCGACCATCAGTCCCGTCCGGCAGAGCGTGCCGATGCCGAGCTCGGCATACGCCGTGGCCCGGAGCGGATCGTTGATCTTGGCCACGACCTTCTCGATGCCGAGCGCCTCGGCGGCCAGTTGCGCCGCCATCACGTTCCGGTTGTCGCCTTCGGTCAGGGCGAGGAAGACATCCGCGCCTCTGGCCCCCGCCCGCTCGAGGACGTCCTCATCCGTCCCGTCGCCGCGGAGGGCGACGCCGCCGAAGGTCGATGGCAGCCGGTCGAAGGCCGCGGTGGAACTGTCGAGCACGAGCACGTCGTGTCCGCTCCGGTCATAGGCATCGGCGACGGACGCGCCGACCCGGCCACATCCGACGATGACGATCTTCACGCTGACTCCTCGTTCATGGGATCCCGCACCACCCACACCGCGGACGGTGCGTTCTGGAGGATGTACGGGATGGTGCGACCGATGGCGAACTCGCCACCAAACCGCTTTCGATATGGCAGTCCGACGACCAGCAGGTCGGCCTCGCGCTCGGACGTCTCATCGACGATCGCGGCACCCACGTCACGCGCCTGGAGGAGGACCGGCTCGAGCGTGACCCGGTACTCCTCGGCGACCGATTCGGCGGTGTCGAGGATCCGCTGCACTGCTTCGGATCGGCCTGCGATGTCGGCATCGAGCGGGAGCGTCCAGTCGATCTCGACGACATGGACCGCGACGAGCTCGGCCTTGGTGTGCTTGGCGTACCCTGCGACGAGTTTGACGATCCGGGCGTCGCTCGGGCCGCCGTTCAGGGCGAGGACCGCGCGGCGGAACGCCGGGGCGTGGGCATCTGACATGGCCAGTCACGATACCACCGGCACGTGGGAGGGTCAGCGCCCCGCCTTCGGGGTCGGGCCTTCGCTGTCCCCAGGTGGGATCCGGGGCGGTCCCGGAGGTGGTCCCGAAGGCGGATCCGGGGGCTCGCGCTGCGGTTCGATCCGTTCACGGCGCTCGCCACCCAGCGCGGCCTCGAAGAGCGTCGGATCCTCGCGACGGTATGGGACGGCGACGACGACCGTGTGCGGACGGCCGAGCAGGACCGTCCGCAGCCGCTTGGCCGACTGGTTGTAGAGGATCCGTTCCCACCAGCTCCGCGCCACGTACTCGGGGATGGCGACGAAGGTGATCGGGGCCGTCTTGTCGGGCGGCCAGGCGGCGTCGAGCACGTCGAGATAGGCGAGTAGCGGTCCGACCAGCGTCCGATACGGCGACTCGACGACCACCAGCGGGACGCCCGGCACCTGGCGCTCGAATTCGCCACGCAGTCGAGCGGCCTCTTCCGGGTCGTCGGTGATGTAGACCGCCCGGACGTCGTCGCTGATCGAGCGCCCGACATTGATCGCCTGGACGACCGCGCGATTGAGCCCCGGGATGGGCACGACGACCCGTTCCTCGCGATGCGGGGCGCTCACGATCAAGTTCGGTGAGACCGCGACCTCGCGCTTCGCCCGCTCGTACTGCCGGTGGATGAAGAGCATCATCGCGACCAGCAGCGGCACCAGGATGACAACGAGGTACGCGCCGTCGCGGAACTTCTCCGAGACCACGACGAGCAGGACGACCGCGGTCAGGACCGCGCCGGCCGCGTTGACCGCCATCCGCCAGCGCCAACCGCTGATGTGGTCCTGCTGCCAGTGTCGGACCATCCCGATCTGGCTCAACGTGAAGCACACGAAGACGCCGACCGAGTAGAGCGGGATCAGCGCGTGCGTGTCGCCACCGAACGCCGCCAGCAATCCGAAGGCGACGGCCGCCAGCAGCACGATCCCCCACGAATAGGCCAGGCGGTCGCCACGGAACGAGAACTGGCGTGGCATGTAGCCGTCCTCGGCCAGGATCGCGGCCAGGCGCGGGAAGGCGTTGAAGCTGGTGTTCGCGGCGAGGAACAGGATCAGTGCCGTGCTCGCGGCGAAGGTGACGAACAGGATCGAACCGTCGCCGAACGCCGCCTGGGCCGCGAGGGCCACGATCGAGGGGCCACCCGGGTTCGTCGGTCGGAGGCCGTACTGGACCGCGAAGAGGGTCAGGCCGACGAACAGGATCGCGAGCAGGATCGACATCGCGGTCATCGTGTTCGCGGCGTTCTTCGCCTCGGGCGGCTTGAATGCCGGGACCCCGTTGGCGATGGCCTCGACGCCGGTCAGTGCCACCGAGCCGCCGGCGAAGGCCTTGAGCAGGAGCAGGATCCCGATCGGCTCGAGATGGTCGGGGAATGGCACGGCCTTGACCGGGGGGACGGGGTGGACGGTCCCGCCGATGATGTTGATGAGGCCGATGGCAACGATGGTGAGTGCCAGCCCGACGAACAGGTAGGTCGGCACCGCGAAGATGTTTCCCGACTCACGCAACCCACGGAGATTCGCGATCGTGATGAGCGAGATCGAGAGGAACGCGATCCCGATCCGGACATCGTATGCAGCCGGGATGACCGACTGGATCTGGGCGATGGCGGCGGCCGTCGAGACCGCGACCGTCATGACGTAGTCGATGAGCAGGGCCGCGGCGGCGATGAGGCCGAAGATCGGCGCCAGATTGGTCTTGGCCACGATGTACGCGCCCCCGCCGCCGGGGTAAGCGCGGCAGACCTGGCGGTACGAGATCGAGACGACTGCGAGCAGGATCGTGATGGCGATCGCCACCTCGAGCGACAGGAAGAGCGCGCTGGCGCCGGCCAGCAAGAGGACGCGCAGGATCTCCTCGGTCGCGTAGGCCGATGAGCTGATGGCGTCCGAGCTGAAGATGGCCAGCGCCTTGGTCTTGGTCAGGCGCTCGCCGATCTCCTCCTCGGTGGAGAGGGGCCGCCCGAAGACGATCGCCCGGATCCGGCCGACCAGGCGGCCACTGGGCGTCAGGGCGAGGTTCGCCGCGGGCTTCGCGACGAGCTGGTTCGGACCCATGTACCGGAAATACGGGGCGTGCGGGCGTTCGACCCGGACACGCCGGTCCGCAGGCTTGCGACCCTGTAGCGGGCGCCGTCCTCCGATCAACTGGGGCTCCGTGTGCTGCTCGGTGGCCGGTACTTCCCGACGTCAGGGGCCGCGCCGGTGGCGCACGTCGGCGATGACCGTAGGCTCGCGCCCGAGAAGCGCGGTGTTGAGCCGTTTGGCGGTCTGGTTATACAGCAACCGGCCGGACCGATGTCGGATGACGGACCCGGGCAGGGCGACGGTGAGCAGCGCCTCATGCGCGATGGGTTTGATGTTGCCGCCGTCCGCCGATCATCAAGCGCCGATGCGCAACCGGTCGGCCAGCCGGGTCGGCAGCCCCGCGGCGCGCATCGCGGCCCCGACGGCCTCGAAATCGTAGGCGACGCGTCCCCACGTCGCCGTCCCCGCGGCGGCGTCGAGGACGAGGTAGCTCGCCCGCGGATCGTGGTCGCGAGGCTGGCCGACGGAGCCCGGGTTGAGGAGGGTCCGGCCTTCTCCGAGCGCGACCGTGTTGCCGGGTCGCGGGACGAGCGTCCGCATCCGCCCGTCGACCATCGTGAAGGCGATCGGGACATGGGTGTGACCGTGCAGGCCATGTTCGGTGGAGATGGCCGACAGACCGGCCCGGGCGAGGGCGGCGGAGGTCACGTACTCCCAGATCGGGTCGCGTGGGCTGCCATGGACGAGCGTGAAGTCCGATTCCATCCGGCGCAGCGGGAGCGCCGCGAGCCAGGCCCGGGTCGTCTCCGAGATCGCCGTCCGGGTCCAGTCCATCGCGGCGCGCGCGTCGGGGTTGAACCAGTCGATCTCGTTTCCGCCCGCGGCCGCCGCGTCGTGGTTGCCGCGCACCCCGACCGCTCCGAGCCCGGTCAGCCGGTCGACGACCGCGTCCGGTTCCGGGCCGTAACCGACGACGTCCCCGAGGTGCCAGATCGCGTCGACCGCGCCGATTTTGGCGAGCACGGCATCGAGGGCGACGATGTTGCTGTGGATGTCGGAGACCACGGCGATTCGCACGCGTTCAAATCTAGCAGCGTGCCGCTCACCATGGCCGTCGCTTGCGCGCCGCCGGATCGCGCGGATAGCCCGACGGCACGCGTCCGCGGCATGTCGCGGCCACGAGGCGATGACCATCGAGGCCTGAGATATCCACAGTTCGAACCACGAGCGACCCGCCGCCGAGCGCATCGATCGCCCGTTCCGCGGCGGCCAGCTCGGCCCCGAGATCGCCCCGTTTCCAGGCCACGAGACAACCGCCGGGTGCCAGGAGCGGGAAGGCCAGCTCGACGAGGTCCGCGAGACCCGCTACTGCCCGCACCGTCACCGCCGGCCAACGGCCGCGATGGCGGGGATCGGCCGCCAGTGCCTCGGCCCGGACCGGGGCGGCCTCGACGACGTCCGCGAGACCGGTCGCTGTGGCCGTCACTGCGAGGAAGTTGGATTTCTTTGCCACCGGCTCGATGAGGAGGGCCCGGGCCGCCGGAAGCGTTGCCGCGAGCGGCAGACCCGGATAGCCGCCGCCCGAGCCCAGGTCGAGCAGCCGATCGACGCTTCGGTCGCGGAGGAGCGTCACCGCGGTCAGGCTGTCGATGACGTGGGCGACGGCCAGCGCGGCCGGATCGCGGATGGCGGTCAGGTTGATGGCCGAGGTCCAGGCCAGGAGCAGCCGCGCGTGCCCGTCGATCGCGGCCCGAGCAACTGGTGTCAGGGTGAGCCCGAGGGCCGCGAGCCCTGCGTCGAGCGCGGCGTGATACGCGGCTGGCAGGTCCGGGGTGTCCTCGACATGCGTCGGGAGCGGCTCGCGCGGTCGGTCCATGACACGCCTCCTGTGGGTTCGCGTGCCATCCCTCCGCACGGCGCCGCTCCCGGCGTCGGCATCGTCTCGCACCGCAGGCTCGGCTTCGGTCTTCCGCCGTCCATCCGGTTCACGGCCGGGTCTCCCCGAACCCCTCGCGGACCGCGTTACCCTCGCGTCTGCCCCAGTGCGGATGCCGGACGGTAAAGGTCTCGCAGGACCGAGTCAACGGGGTTATCCACGAAACGGCGACGCGGGAGTCGACTCGTGGACAACCGGGGGACTTGTCAGGTCGAGCGGCCGGTGCCGCGGACCGGACGACCGAGCGTCCGGCGCACGACGTCGATGACCTCGTCGATGTATTCGTCGGCCTTGCCCTGCTCGGCGGCTGTCCTCACACATCCGCTGACGTGGTCCTCGAGGACCATGATCGAGAGGGAATCGACCGCGGCCCGGAGCGCGGCCGTCTGCTGGAGGATGTCGACGCAATATTCCTCGCGTTCGATCATCCGGGCGATGCCGCGGACCTGGCCCTCCATCCGCGAGAGGCGGCGGACGAGCTGGGCCTTATCCTTGGAGTAGCTGTGGCGGAAGTGGCTCGGGTCGGCTGGGGGAGCGGCTCGGCGCCCCTCGGTGGCGGTCATGCGGTCGGGAACCTCGTCTCGTGGGCGCCGACTCGGCGCCCGCCCGCCATGATACTCCCCAGGGGTATGACCGGCCGGGTCGTCTTCTCACATCGAGCCGCGCTCCGGTAGACTGGCCGCCGATGGGTCCCCGCGATCGTCCTCGCCCACTCCCCGACGGCGCCGCGTGCACCGCCTGCGGGGCGCCCGTCCCGATCGGGGCCATCCGCATCTTCGCCCGACGCGATGACCTGGCCTTCGTCGGCCTCCCCGATGGTGACGGCCGCCACGGATCGGTCGTGGATCGGTGACGGCCCCATTCGCGCACGCCAGCGAAGCCGAGATGTCGCGCATCCTCGACTTCTATGCCGTCCGCTGGGAGTACGAGCCACACACCTTCCCGATCCTCTGGAACCTCCAGGGCAACGTCGTCGAGAGCTTCTCGCCGGACTTCTATCTCCCCGATCTCGACCTCTATCTCGAGATGACGACGCTTCGCCAGCGGCTCGTCCGGAAGAAGAACCGGAAGCTCCGCCGCCTGCGCGAGCTCTACCCGGATCTCAACGTGAAGCTGTTCTATGCGCGTGACTTCCGGGCGCTCATGCTCAAATACGGCAAGCTCGCGCTGCACGAGGGCTTGTCGGGGACCTCCGGCCAGGTCGCCGAGCCGTACGGCCCGTCGGCCGTTGCGATCGACCTCACCGACGCCGTCGTGGCCGACGCTGCCTTCGTGCCGGAGCTGCCGGTCAGCCCGGTACCGAGCCGCCGCCGCCGACCCGCCGCTGAGCCGACCACCACCACCACGAACGGGCCAGCGGCGCACGCGTGAGTGACCGGGGCAGCCTCCACGGCGACGTCGCCGAGATCCTCTTGACCGAGGAGGAGATCTCGGCCAAGGTGCGTGAGCTCGGGGCCCGCATCAGCGCCGACTACGGCGGCCGCCGCCTGACCCTCGTCTCGGTGCTCAAGGGCTCGCTGCCGTTCATGGCCGACCTGATGCGAGCGATCGAGATCCCCGTCCGGATCGACCTGATGGAAGTCAGCTCGTACGGCGGCGCCGCGACCGAATCGTCGGGCCTCGTGCGCATCCTCAAGGACCTGTCCGCGAGCATCGCCGACGAGGATGTGCTCATCGTGGAGGACATCATCGACACCGGCCTGACGCTCAACTACCTGATCCGCTACCTCCGCGGCAAGGCCCCGGCCTCGCTCAAGATCTGCACGCTCCTCGACAAGCCCGCGCGGCGGCTGGTCGAGATCCCGGTCGACTACACCGGCTTCACGATCCCGGACCAGTTCGTAGTGGGCTACGGGCTCGACTATGGCGAGCTCTATCGCAATCTGCGCTACGTCGGTGTCCTGAAGCCCGAGGTCTACACGGAGATCCGTCCCGAGGTCCAGTCCGAGATCACCGGCGGGTGACCATGCATCGCCGCCCGCTCGGTCGCGGTCGAACGCTGGCTGCCCTGGGCGGGGCGCTCATGGTCATCGGCTGCGTCCTGCCCTGGTGGCTGGTCGGCGGGACGCCCGGGATCACCGCCGAGTCGGGCAATGGTCTGGCGGGCAGCGCGATCCTGGTCTTCCTGGTCGGGATCGCGACGATGGCGCTCGTCGCGCTCCCCTATGCCGCAGGCGACCGGCCGGTCGGGATCGATCGCTGGTTGTCGTTCGCCCTGCTCGCGACGGCCGGCTGGATCGGGTTCGGCTGGCGGGTGGTCGAGCTGGCGTCCATCGGCGCCTTCCAGTTCCGTTCGCCCGAACAGGTCGTCACCCACGGGCCCGGCCTGTGGATCGCCGCGATCGGCCTAGCGATGCTCTCGCGCGCCTGTTGGACGATGTCGCGCGAGCCGACCTACCGCTAGGGCAGCGCCCGGATCATCCCGCCATCGACCGGGACGATCGCCCCGGTCACGTACGACGCCGCCGGCGACAGCAGGAACGCTCCCAACCGGCCAAGCTCGAGCGGGTCGCCGTAACGTCCGAGCGGGATCGTCGCGATCGTTCGCCGCCTGACCTCCTCGACGTCGACGCCGTCGACCCGTGCCCGCCTGCTGTCGAGCTCGGCGATCCGGTCGGTCGCGAAGCGGCCAGGGGCGAGGCCATTGATCCGCACCGGGACGATCTCCTCGACCAGCGACTTGATGAGGCCCGCCAGACCCGGGCGCAGCAGGTTGGACGTGGTGAGGCCCGGGATCGGCTGACGTGCGGAGCTCGACAGGATGACGAGGATCGCGGGGTCCCGACCTTCGCGCAGGTAGGGCAGCGCGGCGCGAAGGAGGCGAACGGTGCTCCACAGGGTGCCATCGATGGCGGCCTGCCATGTCGCTTCGTCGAGGTCCTCGAACCGGCCGGGCGGGGGCCCGCCCGAGTTGACCAGCAGAAGATCCACGCCCCCGAAGGCCTGGACGGCCGCGGCCACGGCGCTCGCCGGTCCGTCTGGCGACGCCAGGTCGGCGGGGATGGCCAAACCGTCGAGCCGGACCGCCTCGGCATCGAGACGTTCGCCGGGCCGGGCGACCAACCCGATCCTGGCCCCCTCGGCGCGGAGGGTCTCGGCCACCGCGCCACCGAGCCCGCCGCTGCCGCCGCCGATCAGCGCCCGGGCGCCGTTCAGTCCAAGGTCCATGCTCGCGCGGCCTCCGTGGCTGTCCGGGTCATCCGGCTCCGCCGGCCCCCTTGACGAGGTCGACGCGCAACCACCGTACGACGTTCGGCCCGTCGGACGCGAACTTGAAGGCGATGGCGTAGGAACCTGTCGGCCAGGACGGCCAGGTACCGGCCGGTGCCGGCGTGCCGCCGATCGCGGCGGGCGAGCCCGATAGCGCCGTCGTGCGAGTGGGCTCGGGCGGTGCAGATGCCGCCGGCGGGCCGTACAGCACGGCGGGTTCCGGACCGCTCGGTCGTTGGGTGATCGGCTCGGGCCGGCCGAGATCGATGGCCTGGGGGCCGTCGGCGGCCTGGACGATCGATTGGACATCGAGCAGCGTCGCGGCCGGTCGCTGGGCGCCGATCGGTGCCCTCGGTGCGCAAACGCCGAGCCCGATCACGTGGCTCGAGAAGATATTGATCGGCGTGAGCCGCGGGTCAAGCGGGCCGGGCACGATGAGGTCCGTCGACGCGACCCAGCTCCGCACCTCGTTCCCGGCCCAGCGTTCGATGAGCACGACCTGCTCGGTGTCGTCAGTCAGGCAGGCCATCGCGTTCGGATCCGGGATGGGGGATGGCGTCGCGGGCGGTGATGGCGTCGCCGGCGCCGGGGTGGCGCCGGCGCTCGAGGCGGCGATCGGACCGGTGCCCGGTCGGCCGTCGGCGGATCCATCGTCACCGAACGACCATGGCTTGATCAACGCGATGAGCAGGAAGACGGCGATGCCGCCCACGACGACGGAGGGGCCGCGGCGGCGCTCGAAGCGGGTCCGCACCCGGACGACGTCCTGCTGATGATCCACCCCGCTACCTGCTGCCTGACGCATCGGCATCCGCGTGGACCCGGGCTGGTCAGATCTCGCCGAGGTACGCCCGCCGAACGTCCTGGTTCTCGGCGAGCCGGTCGGCCCGGTCGGCCAGGATCACACGACCGGTCTGAAGAACGTAGCCGCGGTGGGCGACGTGGAGCGCCTGGAGCGCGTTCTGCTCGACGAGAAGGATCGTCGTGCCCCGCTGATTGATCTGGGTGATGATGCTGAAGATCTCCTGGACGAGGATCGGCGACAGCCCGAGCGACGGCTCGTCGAGCAAGAGGACGCTGGGCCGGCTCATCAGAGCGCGGCCGACCGCGAGCATCTGCTGCTCGCCGCCGGAGAGCGACCCGCCGCGTTGGCCAGCTCGCTCCTTGAGCCTCGGGAAGAGCCCATAGACCCGTTCGATGTCTTCTCGTGCTTCGGCCTGGGGGCGGGTGAATGCGCCCATCTGGAGGTTCTCCAGGACCGTCAGCCGCGAGAAGATCCGGCGGCCTTCCGGGGCGTGGCCGATCCCCTGCCTGACGAGCGCATGGGCCGGACGCTGCGTGATATCGGCGCCCTTGAAGAGGACCTTGCCCTCTCGCGCATGGAGGAGACCCGAGATGGTCTTGAGGATCGTCGTCTTGCCCGCGCCGTTGGCGCCGATCAGCGTCACGATCTCGCCTCGATGCACCTCGAGCGAGATGCCCTGCAGGGCGTGGATGCGCCCGTAGTAGGTGTGGACGTCCTGCAGCTCGAGGAGCATTTCGGCAGCCGGGGCCGTCGCGACGGGGGTGGCTTCGGTCATCGTCATTCCGGCGGCTTCCCGAGGTAAGCCTCGATGACCTTGGGGTTCTTTTGGATCTCGTCGGGCGTTCCCTCGGCGATTCGCTCGCCGTGGTCGAGGACGCAGATCCGGTCGCTGATGCCCATGACCAGGCGCATGTCGTGCTCGATGAGCAGGATCGAGAGACCGAGCTCGGACCGTAGCTTCCTGATGAGCGCCATCATGGCGACGGTCTCGTTCGGGTTCATGCCTGCGGTCGGCTCGTCGAGCAGAAGCAACGTTGGATCGCCGCCGAGCGCGCGGGCGATCTCCAGGCGCCGCTGGTCTCCGTATGGCAGGTTCCGGGCCACGACCTCGCCGCGTCCGGCGAGGCCCACCAGCGCCAGCAGCTCGGCCGCGCGGACCCGCGCCCAAACCTCTTCCTTGCGGGCCTTGCCGGTGCTCAGGAGCGCATCGGCGGCATTCGCGCGGAGCTTGAGGTGCATCCCGACCATGACGTTCTCGAGCGCGGTCATGTTGGCGAAGAGGCGAATGTTCTGGAACGTCCGGCCGATCCCCGTATGGGCCATCTCGTTGGGCTTGGCACTGCGGAAGATGCCGGCCCGATGGAGGAGGCGGATGTAGAAGGCGGGCCGGATGATGGCAGACAGGAACATCCCGGCGAGCACGAAGAGCGCGATCGTGGCGCCCAGGGCGGCGACCGCCGTCGAGCTCGTGGCGAAGAACAGGAGTCCGGTCAGGAGAGCGATCACGACCGATGGCGCCACCCAGAGCACTGGCTCCAGCCAGGCCCGGACCGGCCGGCCGATCATCCGGCGGCCAGAGATGCGGACGTCGCCGGCGGTCGGATCGAGGATACCGACGATGACGTTGAAGAAGGTCGTCTTGCCGGCCCCATTCGGCCCGATCAGGCTGATGATCGCCCCGCGCGGGATCTCGAGATCGACCTCCTTGACGGCGACTAGGCCGCCGAACGCCTTCGTCACCTTTCGGGCGTGGAGGATCAGGTCCGGCGCCTCCGCGGCCGGCGCCGATGCGGCCGGCGCCGATGCGGCCATCAGTCGCCCAAAGCCGCGGTCGGCGGCGGGATGTCGGCGACATCGTCGGTCGCCCCATGTAACTCGAGCTGTCGTCGGCGATTCGGGAAGAGGCCTTCGGGCCGCAGCAGCATCATCCCGACCAGGGCCAGGCCGTAGAGCAGGAACTGGTACTGGACGAAGTCGATGTTCTGGAGGACCGGGACATGCAGGCCCTGGAAGAACTGGTTGAGCTGCTTGAGCAGGACGCTCTGGATCTCGTACAGGATGAACGCGCCGGCGGCGACGCCCCAGGTGTTGCCCATCCCGCCGAGGACGACCATGGCGAGGACGGTGAATGACACCGTGAACCCGAATTGGTCCGGGCTGACGAGGCCAAGCTTCGAGGTGACGAAGACGCCGGCGAACCCTGCGGTCGAGGCACCGAGGGCGAAGGCGAGGAGCTTCGTCGTCACGGTGTTCACGCCGGCGCTGGCTGCTGCCAACTCGTCCTCGCGGATCGCCATCCAGGCCCGACCGAGTCTTGAGCCCTGGAGTCGATAGATCGCGACCATCACGAACGCGAGGATCACCACCATCGTGACGTAGAACGGCACGGGGTTGCTGAAGTCGAACTTCAGACCGAGGAGCTCCGGCTGGGCGACGCCACCGATCCCGTTGGTGCCGCGCGTATATGTGTCGGCGTTGAGGAAGACGGCAGGCACGATCTCGCCGAAGCCGAGGGTGACGATCGCGAGGTAGTCGCCGCGAAGTCGCAGGGTCGGGGCTCCCAGGAGGATCCCGAAGCTCGCGGCCACAAGGGCGCCCACGAACAGCATCGGCCAGAACGGGACGTGAAGGCCGGTGAACGACGAGGCGCCGAAGGCGTAGACGTACGACCCGATGGCGAAGAATGCCGCATAGCCGAGGTCGAGCAGGCCGGCCAGGCCGACGACGATGTTGAGGCCCATCGCCAGCAGGATGAATCCGCCCGCATTCGCGAATCCGTCAACCCAGCTGCTCGACGTCTGGAACGTGCTGAATGGCGGGAGCTGGATGACGACCGGCAGGAGCGCCCCGATCAGCGCCCAGCCGATCAGGATGGTGATCGACTGGTGGTTGGCGGCTCTCTCGGCGAGCCGCTGGCGTGCGCTGCTCATGCCCGCTCGCCCAGGGCTTGGCCGAAGAGCCCGCTGGGGCGGAAGACGAGGACGAGGACGAGGACCGAGAAGACGGCGACCTCGGACCAGCGCGAATACCCGAGCTGGGCGGCGCTGACCTCGATGTAGGCGATGGCGAACCCGCCGACTGCGGCGCCCGTTGTGTTGCCGATCCCGCCCAGGACCGCCGCCGTGAACGCGAACAAGCCCGCGTTGAAGCCGAGGTTGTACTGGATGCTGCCGAAGTAGAGACCCTGGATCACGCCGGCCGCCCCGGCCAGCGCCGCCGCGATGAAGAAGGTGATCGCGATCGTCTGGTTGATGTCGACGCCCATCAGCTCCGCGGCTTCGCGGTCCATCGCCGTCGAGCGCATCGCACGACCGAGCCGAGTCCGGCCGACGAAGAGCGCGAGCGCGAGCATCAGCCCGACCGCGATGGCGACCATGAAGAGGTTCAGCGCGCCGATGCTGCCGCCGAGAAGCTCGAGCTTGAACTTCGGGAAGATCTGGGGCGTGGCGTACGGCGATGACGAGAAGAGCGCCTGGATGACGTTCTGGAGGATGAACGAGACCCCGATCGCCGTGATGAGCGGGGCCAGGCGGGGGGCGTGACGCAGGGGTCGATAGGCGAAGCGTTCGATGATCACGCCGACCATCCCCATGAACACCATCGTGACGAACATGACGACGACAAGGACGCCGGTCAGCCGGATCGGATCATCGATCGGCTTGTCCGGGAGGCCGAGCGGGCCGGTCAGGAGCCACATCGACGCGAAGGCCCCGACCATGAAGACGTCGCCGTGGGCGAAGTTGATGAGCTCGATGATCCCGTAGACCATCGTGTAGCCAAGGGCGATGAGCGCGAAGACGGCGCCCAGCGTCAGGAAGTTCTGGAACTGCTGGACGCCGAGGGAAAAGAACGCGAAGACCAACGCGACCACGACGATCACCGCAAAACGCGGGACGGGTATCCGTCGACTCTTCATGGCCTCCGCACCGTTGACCGAACGCGCGAGAGTGTAAAGAGAGGCCGGGGAGTTCTTTGGCTCCCCGGCCTCAGCTACGCGAGCTCTACTTGTTCGGGTCCGTGAAGGCCTGCTGCTTCACATAGACCCAGTCGCCCTTGCCGCCGGCGGCGGTCAGGTCGGTCTTGTAGAACGACATGTACGGCGTCGTGATGTCGCCGTTCTTGTCGAAGCCCACAGGACCCACGACGGTGTCGAACGTGTTGCCGGCGACGGTCGAACCGGCGCGGACCGCCTCGCGGATCGCGGCCAGGTCGGTCGTGCCTGCGGCAACGGCCTTCGCCATGCCGGCGATGATCACCTGGGCACAGGCGTAGCTCGCGGCGCTATAGGCGCCAGGGGCCTTGCCGTACGCGGCGGTGTAGTCGGCGACGAAGGTGGAACCGCTCGGCAGGTCGTGGATGCCCGCGACGGTGCCGGAGACGTCATGGGCCGCCGAGCCGGCGACCGTGATGGTCGCACCCGTGGTGCCACCCGGGCCGAGGTCGGCAACGCCGTCCGGGCCCATGAACGGGATGGTTTCGAAGCCGGGGACGGTGCGACCCTGCTTGAGCGCGAGGCCCATGCCGGTCGGGGTCGTTCCCGCGAGATAGACGGCGGCGGGCTTGGCCGCGGCCGCTGCGGTGAAGAGCGGGGTGTAGTCGGTGGTCGTCTTCGGCGCGCTATCGCGCTTGGTGACCGTGCCGCCGTCCTTCTTGAACTGGTCAGAGAAGGAGTTCCCGACACCGACGCCGAAGGTCTCGGTGTCGTCGAGGATGTAGACCGTGGTGGCCTTCAGGTCATTGTAGGTGTAGTCGGCGCCGGCCGGGCCCTGGATGCTGTCCGGGGCGGCGAGCCGGATGTAGTTGATCTTGTCGGGGTTGGTCGGCCGGTACTGCGCCGAATCGGGCGGGTACGTCAGGCCGGTGTTCGTGTTGGCAGGGCTGCACTGGAGCAGGCCCGCGGCGTTGCCGATCGGGATCTCCGCCTGGGCGACGCTCGAGTTGAACGGCCCGACCACGCCGACGACCGCCGTATCGGCGACGAGGGTGTGCAGGTTCGTGGCGCCCTGCTGCGGATTGTGAACACCGTTGACGGCGTCGTCCTGGACGTTGATGTCGATGGTGTAGCCCGCGACCGCGTTCTTGGCGTTGGCCTGCTTGATGGCCAGCTTGACGCCGTTCGCGGAAGGCTCACCGTTGGCCGTCTCGGCCCCGCTCATCGGGAACTCGGTCCCGATCTTGATAGTCTTGCCGCCAGTCGCGCCCGAGGCGCCGCCGGATCCCGCAGGGGTGTTCGAGCAACCGGCGATCACAAGGACCGCTGTCGCCGCGAGCGCGCCGATCTTGGCGAGCTTCATGTATGACTCCTCCTCATCTCGCGTCCGCCTGGTGGCGGACGATCCCGGTCGGACGACCCGTCCCCACCCGGTTGCGTCTCTCTAGCGCCATCGGCGCCCCGTCAGCCGGTCCATCCCGGTCGCATCCCTCGTGGAGCGCGATCGGGAGGCGGGCTACAGGTGCGTTGCGATGACGGTTCGGGACCCACATTCGGGCGGCGCGCAGGTGGCCGCCGAAGCGATGCCGTATATTACCCACCGGCGACCTGAATGCAACACCGGTCGGCCGCATCCCTGGCAGCGTGCCGCGAGCGACGAAAGACGCTTCGCAGCCGCCGAGCGGATCGCGGGCCCCGGTGCTCAGCCTCGGTCGAACCCGATCGCGGGCCTTGGTCGCCGAACCCTGCGAGGTTGGACCCGTCGGCGTGGAATACCTGGTCCGAGCGGCCCGAGTCACGGACATCGACCGAGTGATCGCCTTGAGCGACGACGAGGTGCGGATGGGCCGTGGCGAGAGTCCGCTCGGGGCCACCGATCTCATGCGCCAACTGGTCTATCTTCCGCAGGCCAGCATCGTCGTCGCGGAAGCACGACGCGTCGTGGTCGGAGGCGCGATCCTCGCGCTTCGGCCCTCGGTTCGTGCCGGGGGCTACGTCGGCACGATCGACCTTCTGGTCGTCGACCCCGAGTACGACGTTGAACGCATCACCGAAGCGCTCCTGGAGGAACTCGTCAGATCGGCCAGCAACAAGGGCTGTACCGTCGTTGAAGCCGAGCGGCCCGACGACGACGCGACCCTGGCGCGCTGGCAACGGCAGGGCTTCAGTGAAGCCGGGCCGCGCATCTCTCGAACCGTGGCCGCGGCGGGATCCGCCGCGCGCCGCACGATATGAACATCCCCGCCGCGCAGCGAGATCGCGCCGGCGGGACGAATCCGTAGACCCAAGGAGTCATCGTGGGCAAGAACGTCGCCGTCTTCGTGGACGTGGCGAACATCTTTTATGCGGCCAAGGCCGCGGGCGTGGACATCGATTACGTCACGCTTCTCAAGGCGGCCTCGGCAGGCCGTGACCTCGTGCGCGCGTACGCATACACGGGCCTCGACCCGGACAACGAGAACCAGCGCAATTTCCATGAGTTCCTGCGCCGGAGCAACTACAAGGTCGTCAGCAAGGACATCCGCAAGTACGGCGACGGCAAGGTCAAGGCGAACCTCGACATCGAGCTCGTAGTCGACATGATGAAGACCGCACGGAACCTCGACATCGCGATCGTCGTGTCTGGCGACGGCGACTTCGCCCCGGCCATCCGCGCCGTCCAGGAGCAGGGCGTTCGCGTCGAGGTCATCAGCTTCCGTGGCAACACCAGCTCGGACCTCATCGAGGTCGCCGACCAGTTCACCGACATCGTCCAGCTGGCGCGCGTCGAGAAGGGGACCCGCTCGGGCCGCCGTGTCGCCGACGACGATGCGGACCTGTCGATGACCGAGGTCCCCGACAAGCAGACCGAGGGGACCGGCGCCGGTCGTGGCCGTGGTCGCGGCCGCGGTCGTGGTCGCGAAGCCGAGCCCGTGGCCGCAGCAAGCCGGACGCGCGTGCGTGCCCGCCCGCTGAGTGCCGAGCCGAGCGCGCTCCCGAGTGGCGACGGGGCCGGCCTGGTGGCCCTCCCCGGCGAGCGCCTGGCGCGTGCCGCAGGATCGCTCTCGGAGGCCGACCTGGCGCGGGCCGAGGTCTTCACCCTCGACGACCTCGATGATGCCGCGACCGACGCGGCGGCCGAGGCCGCCGGCGACACCCCGGACGGCGAGGACGTACGCCCTGATGACGGCTCGGAGCCGCGTCGTCGCCGTCGACGTGGCGGTCGTGGCCGTGGGCGTGGCCGTGGTCGCGGAGAAGAAGCAGGCGTCGAGGACGCGCCCGCGCTCCCGGCCCGGAGTGCCGCGGCCCCGACCCGTCCCATCGCGGACACTGACGAGGACGAGGACGAGGACGTCGAGATCGTCCCGGCGCCCCGTGGTCCCCGGACGACGCCGTTCGGCTCCGTCTGGGACTCCCAGATCGGGACCCCGGCGGCGGCATCCGCCGCCCCGCGTGCGCCGCTGGTCGATGAGGAGGACTTCGAGGAACCCGAGATCCCCGAGTACCTGATCGCCGAGCGACGTCAGGGTGGCGCCCGTGGTGCGGGTGGCGGCGGTGCTCGCGGCGTCCGCGGCGGTCGCGGCGCGTACCAGTCGGCCATGGATCGCGAGCGGTACGGCCGCGGCGGTGCGGGCGGCGGCGTCGGGGGTGGAGGCGGCGGGATCAACCGCTACCCGGATGTGAGCGGCCGGACGCGCTCGACCCTCCCACCTCGCGAGGATCGAGGCTACGGCCGTGGGGGCGACCGACCGGCGGCCGCGCCCGTGCCGCGCAACTCGAACGAACCGTGGAGCGACGTCCCGCCCGAGCTCGAAGCGCTCCTTCGAGCCCAGGTCGCCCAGAAGCCGGCACCGAGCCGTGGGGCGTCGACGCCCACCGCCCCGACCGAGGAGCCGACCGAGGGATCGTCGGCGACGGATGCGGCCGACGCCCAGCCGGCCAAGGCAGCACCCAAGCCTCGTGCCGTACGCAAGCCGGCTTCGGCCACGACCGCAGCCGGGAGTGCCCCGGCCAAGCCGCGGGCGAGTCGCAGGACGGCGCCGGCATCGGCCGCCGCCCCGGAGCCCGTCTTGGCGGCAGACTCGGCCGTCGAGCCAGCCACTCCGCCGGCCGCTGCCGCGAAACCACGCGCGACCCGAAAGTCCGCGGCGGCGAAGGTCTCCACGGCCGACGCGGAGGCCGTGGGCGAGACTCCGGCCTCCGCGCCGCCGAAGCGACGCAGTCCGCGCAAGACGGCGCCGACCGAATCCGCCTGACCGCGGCCATGGACGGTGCCCGGACCCGGGGACAGGCCGCGGCGCTCACCGCGGTGACCGCGATGATCCGGGGTCCGGCGCCGCATGCCGTCCTGTTCGTGGGTTCGGACGGGGTCGGCAAGACGACGCTCGCGATGGACCTCGCCGCCGGGCTGCTGTGCACCGCCGCGCCGGTCGACAGGCCCTGCCGGGTCTGCCGTGCCTGCCGTCTCGTCGACGGCGGCGGTCATCCCGACCTCCATCGGCTGGGACCCGTCGGCCCCGGTCGCCAGGTCGTGATCGGCGGCCCCGATGCGAGGTTCCGCGGCGTCAAGGATCTGATCGGCGAACTCTTCCTCATGCCCGTCGAAGGTGGAGCCCGGGTCGCCATCATCGAGGGCGCCGACCGGATGAACGAGGATGCACAGTCGGCGTTGCTCAAGACACTCGAGGAACCACCGGCAGGGGTGACCATCGTGCTCTGCGCCGACCAGGAGGCCCGGCTTCTCCCCACCGTCCGTTCGCGCAGTTTCCGCGTCCGGCTCGGGCTGGTCAGCGCGCGTGACATCGAGCGGATCGTGGAGGACCACCGGCTGGCCGACCCGCCGACCGCGGCCCGGCTCGGTCGCCTGGCCGGGGGCCGGCCCGGGCTCGCGCTCGCCTACGCGCGCGCTCCGGAAGCGGTCCTCATCCGCGCCGAATTGACGCGTATCGCGCTGGACCTGACCGACGGCCGCGCCTCCGCCCGCCTGGCGGCCGCGAGAGCGGCCATCCCGAGAGCGATCGCCCTGGCCGCGAGCCTCGCCGCGGGGGGTCCGGGG
>JBBQDL010000043.1:0-21825 GCA_038319665.1 Candidatus Limnocylindrales bacterium | reverse complement strand
AGGCGGTGCTGTTGTTGGTGACGGTGACCGTGTAGGTCAGGTTCGAGCCGGCGTTGACCGTGGCCGCGGCGGTCTTGGTGATGCCGATGTCGGCGCGACCGGTGACGGTCGTGTTCGCCGTCGCGGTGTTGTCGGCAGCGTTCGGATCGAATGTCGTCGTCGTGACGGTCGCCGTATTCGAGAGGACCGTCCCGTTCGCGGTGTTGGCGGCCGGGGTTACCACGATCGCGAGTGCGGGCGTAGCCGTTCCAACTCCAAGGGTCGCGGCGCGCGTGCATGTGACGGTCGGCGAGCCCGAGCACGACCAACCCGTACCGGAGGACGAGACGAAGGTCGTGCCGGCGGGGATCGTGTCGCTGACGCTGATACCCGTCGCCGACGAGCCGGTCGAGGCGGTGCTGTTGTTGGTGACCGTGATGGTGTAGGTCAGGTTCGAGCCGGCATTGACCGGGTCTGGGCTGTCGGTCTTGGTAATCGAGACGTCAGCGACGCCGGTGACGGTCGTCGTCGCCGTCGCGGTGTCGGGGGTCGTCGGGTCAAAGGTCGACGTGGTGGCGGTCGCCGTATTGGAGATGACGGTTCCGCCGGTAGTGTTGGCGGCGACGGTCACGACGATGGTGACGGTCGCGCTGGCGCCGACCGCGAGGCTGCCGAGCGGGCAGGACACGGTGGTACTGCCGGTACAGGGCCCGCCCTGGCTCGGAGTGGCCGAGACGAAGGTCGTGCCGGCGGGGAGCGTGTCGCTGACGGTGACACCGGCCGCGGTCGTGCCGGTCGAGGCGGTGCTGTTGTTGGTGACGGTGACCGTGTAGGTCAGGTTCGAGCCGGCGTTGACCGTGGCCGCGGCGGTCTTGGTGATGCCGATGTCGGCGCGACCGGTGACGGTCGTGTTCGCCGTCGCGGTGTCGGGGGTCGTCGGGTCAAAGGTCGTCGTCGTGGCCGTCGCGGTGTTGGAGACCGTCGCTCCGTCTGCCGTGTTCGCGGCGACGGTCACGATGAGCGTGATCGCCGGCGCTGCCGTGGCCACAGCAAGTGAGGCAGCCCGCGTGCAGGTGATGGTCGTCGTGCCGGAGCAGACCCACCCGGTCCCCGTGGCGGAGACAAATGTCGTGCCCGCCGGGATCGTGTCGCTGACGCTGATTCCGGTCGCCGCCGTGCCGGTCGAGGCCGTGCTGTTGTTGGTGACCGTGATCGTGTAGGTCAGGTTGTTGCCGGCGACGATCGTGGCTGCCGCGGTCTTGGTGATGCCGATGTCGGCGCGGCCCGTGACAGTCGTCGTCACCGTGGCCGAATTGTTTGCTGAGTTGGTGTCGACGAAGCCGGACGGCACCGAAGCCGAGGCGGTGTTGTTGATCGAGCCTATGGCGTTCGCGAGGACCGGAGCAGTGACGACGAACGTCGCAACCGCCCCGTTGTTGAGGTTGATCAAGCGTGAGATGTCGCCGGTCCCGGTGGCGCCGTTGCAGCTGCCGGTTCCGGTGATCGCGCAGGTCCATATGATCGAAGCGTTCGGGCCGAGGTTGGTCGTGTCGAAGGTGTCGGTAACGGTCGCGCCCGTGACGTTCGCGGGTCCGTTGTTGGTGACCGTGACCGTGTAGGTCAGGTTCGAGCCGGCGACGACCGGGTTCGGGCTGGCGGTCTTGGTGACGGCCAGATCTACGTTTACGACGACGGTCGTATTGACCGTGTTCGAGGAAACAGCCCCGCATCCCCCCCCAGAACATGTGGCGGAGGCCTGATTCGAATAGATCGTGCCCGGCGTGGCGCCGCCCGGCACGGTGACGGGAATTGTGACCGTGTAGTGGGTGTTATTCCCGGCCCCGGTGAGTGTGCATGTGACGTTGTTGCCGACCTTGCCGCAGACAGACGATCCGCCGTTGTTGCTGCTGCCTGTCACCGTGCCGATCGTCAGAGCCGCGGGAACCGAGTCGGTGACGGTGATCGTGCCCTGACTTCCGTTGCCATCTACGACGACTGTGTAGGAAAACGATGCCCCAGCCGTGGTCGTTGAGGGGCCCGCCTTCGTCGCGGCAACCGACGACGCCGCCACATAGGGCCCAACGATCGGCCCGCCATTCCCCACCGGAGCCGCTCCGGCCGGCTGGACAACGTCCGTGCCGGTATCCGCGATGGCCCGCTCGAGGTTGAGCCGCCCGTTCCCGGTCTGATCGACCGTGCCGGCCGCATCCGCGGTCCGGCCCAGGCGCCCGACGATGACGCCGTTCGAGGCAGTCGGATCGTTGGCGCGCAGCAGCGCGGCCGCAGCCGCGACTTCGGCCGATGAGGCAGATGTACCGGTGACGGTCGTCAGGCCGCCGCCGCTGTTGAGGGTCGTGATGTCGGTGCCTGGCGCGCCCAGGAAGGTGTCGGCGCCGTAGTTGCTCGCCGCATTGAGGGCGTCGTTCTGGTCGGTATTCGAGACGCCGATGACGCCGCGGTCGCCGGCCGGGAAGGCCGGGGTGCTCGACGCGTCATTGCCGGTCGCGGCGACGACGACGACGTTGTGCGCCCAGGCGTAGTCGATCGCGGCCTGGAGGGCCGACGAGTAGCCGGGGTTCGAGAAGGACATGTTGATGACGTCGGCGCCGTGGTCGACGGCCCACATGACGCCGAGGATGATGTCGCTGTCCTGGCCCTGGCCGGCCGCGTTGAGGACGGTGATCGGCATGACCTTGACGCCGGCGTAGCCGACGCCCGCGATGCCCTGGCCGTTGTCGGTCGCGGCGGCGATGATGCCGGCCATGGCGGTGCCGTGGCCGTTGGGGTCGGTCGTGCCGGCGGAACCATCGAGGATGCTGGTGCCCGGAACGAGCTGACCGGCAAGGTCGCTGTGCGAGCCATCGACGCCGGTGTCGAGGACCGCGACGACGGCGCTGCCACTCGGGGTGACGCTACCGAAGACGTTGTTCCAACCGATCTTGGCGAGGGACCACTGATCGGCATACCCGCTATCACTCGGGCTTGCTTCGGCGACACGGACCCGGTCGGCCTCGACGCGGGCGACGTTCCCGTCGGCGCGCAGATCGGCGACCGTGGTCGAACCATCGGCGACGTTGATGAAGGTGATGCCCAGCGCGGCGATCGAATCGGTGACGCTGGCGCCGGCGGCAGCGAGGATGCCGTTCTGGGTCAGCGGCGAGGTGCCGGCCGCGAAGGTGACGATGTAGGGGCTCGTCGCAACCGGTGCAGGGGTCGCGGTCGGAGCCGGGGTATCGGTCGGAGCCGGGGTATCGGTCGGAGCCGGGGTGTCGGTTGGAGCCGGAGTGTCGGTCGGAGCCGGCGTATCCGTGGGGGCAGCGCTTGGGTCAGGACTCGGCGCTGCGCTCGGATCGGGACTCACCGGCGGCGTCGTCGCCGTCGGACTCGGGGCCGCGCTCGGATCGGCCGCCGCAGCGGGGATCGGCGCGAAGAGCGCCATGACCAGCAGGAAGACCTGCAGGAGGACGAGGAGCCGGAATGTCCGCTCCCGCGACGTACTGTGCACCAGAGACCCTCGCTTCTCTGTGCCCAGATCGGAGAGTCGCGGAGTCGTCCGGAGACTCGAATACGCCGACCCCAAAACCGGGATACGGCGGTGGCCGGAGCCTTGGGAGTGCGGTCGTTTCGAAAGAATCGAAAAGATGAGTGCTGGGTGATCTAGCTCGACCGCGAACCCTGGGTCCCTCGGACCGATCGGTGGGCACGTTATTCCGTCTGTCGCAGGTCGAGTGATAGGACCCACGCCCCGTTGGGACAGCCAACAGTACTACGTTGTCACGCATCTGCAACATCACAAAACCGGCGCCAATCGCACTTGTAAGGCTCATTGCGGTGCGTGCTGGCACCTGCGATCGCGGGCCGGGTCCTGGACTTGAAGGTGCGGACGTGCACCGGATTGGACGGTCAGCGTGCTCCGGTCCGGTGCTGTCTGCGTGGATCGGGGCTATTCAGGTGGGGTTGCGGTCAGTATCATCGGCTGCCGCCGCCGCGTAGGATCGCCGCCAATGGTCCTGGGACGGGTTGGTACCTCTCTTCGAGGCCATCGATACATGAACGGGGGATCGTGATCGCAGTCGGCGCGCGGACCAGCAAGGGATTTGCCCTGTCGTGGGCGTCGCTTTTCGCCTTGTCCCTGCTCCTGCCGGTCGCCGCCTTCGCGGAATCGTCGGCCCCCACCTCGACGCCTACAGCGACGGCGCCAACCCCGGCGCCTAGCCCGACGGCCGCCGCGACACCCTCCCCCGGCCTGACCCACCGCCTGGTCATCTCCAAGTCGAACGACGCGCCGATCCAGACCCTCGACCTGCCGGACGGCTCCAAGGCCGATCTTCCGACAGCCGATCCGGGCGACACCGTCACCTTCACCCTGCACTTCACCTTCAGTGGCGACCCGGTCACCAACGGGCAGATCTCCGACGTCCTGCCAAATGGCTTGACATACGTGCCCGACTCCGCGACCGACGGCGCCCAGTTCACCTTCGACTCCTACGACTCCGCCACCCGGACGCTGACCTGGGATGCTGCGAGCGTGTCTGCCAGCGGCAACGTGACCTACAAGGCCACCGTCGATGTCCGCGCCAACGTGCTGCCGCAACCGCTCGAGAATGTCGCCGCCATCAAGTCGGATCAGACCCCGGCTGACAGCGACTCGTCGGACGTCTTCGTCCCGGCCCCGCCACTGGGCGAGACCTTCAAACCGACGCCGCATTCGACGCCTCCTCCGACCGACACGCTGGCACCGACCGAGCCGAGCGATCCAGGCGTCAGCCTGACGCTTCTCCTCGCGGTGCTCGGTGCGCTGGTCGCGGGCGTGATGGTCGTGACACCGGTCCCGGCAGTGGTCCGCCGCCGCAAGAAGGACCGCCGCTAGGGCCCATCACCCGAGCGGTTCCCACCGCCTCCCCATTCATGCGACCGCGACCCCGAGCGGTCGTCGACCGGGGCGCTCCACTTCGGTGGGGTGCCTCGGTCGCTTTTTGCCTCCGGGGGGGTTGTCCGGGCCCCTTGCCCGCAAGCGCGCGCCCCTTGCGCACAAGTGCGCGCCCCTTGCGCACAAGTGCGCTTCAGTCAGCGTCGGCGAATGTCACATGGTCCGTGCCGCTAGAGCCGCCGCAGCGCGGCGCTGAGCAACTCGTCGACCCGCGTCGTCATACCGGCCCGATCGAACGGCGCGCGGCCATCAACCTGGATCGGGATGAACTGGGTCCAGTCTTCGAAAGCGGGCGCGGTCGCGCACCGGATGTCCCAGTACGGATCCACGCGCCGGCCCGCTTCAGCCTCGTAGGCCGCCAGAAAGTCGGCGGCCAGCTCGGCCGAGTAGAGGACTGCGAGATTGAGCCGGCAGTGGCCGACATCGACGTCGGACGGCCCACGGCACGCGAAGACCCAGTCGACCACACCGGTGAGGCGCCCTCGCTGCCACAGGAAGTTGAAGTGCTGGTAGTCACCGTGCGAGAAGCGGATGTCGTGGTCGGGCGCGGGTCCGCGGACCAGCTCGGCGGCCGCGCGCCAGTCGGCCGGCTTGCTCGCCCATGCCGGAACCGGCACGGCCCGCGCCTCCCACCGATACGGCGGGGCGTCGACGTCCAACTCGTGGATGCGAACCGCCATCGCCGCGATCTGCCGCAGCCAAGTCTTCGGGTCATCGGGTGCCAGATCCATTCGTCCGGCGACGCGGCTCATCAGCAGCGCCGGCACACCCGTGGACTCGCCCATCGGGTCGGCGGCGAGGAATCGCGGAGCGGGAACGTCGGTCGCCTCAAGGCGGCCGAGCACGTGACGTTCGCGCTCGACGAATAGCGGCGCGTCAGCTGTGTCGTCCCTAGCGCCGGGCGTCCACCGCCGCAGGACCACCTGCTGTCGGACACCGGTCCGCGTCTTGACGGTCAACCCATGAATCGACGATGTGATGCCGCCGGTGAGGCGGCGCCCCCCGACGACGCGTGCGCCTTCGCCGACGGCGCGGGCCACCCAGTCGAGTGTGCGCGGATCAAGCATTACCTGGTGTCTCGAATGCGCCGTCAGCGAGCGTGTGTTGCTGTCACGTGACCAGCATGACGGGCGAGGAATAGCCGTCGGACCAAAGCATCGAGGCCGAGGCGGCGGAGCCGCCGTCAAGAGAACTTCGCTTGCTCAGCAGGCACAGCCCCCGATACGGTGCGGGCGTCGGCCGTGGGGTCGACCAGGAGTCCGGCGGGAGGCCGGCAGGTAGGGATTAGCGCCCGGCGCGAACACCTTGGCGCCGAGCGATGGGGCACGTCCAGCGGTCCCATCGCCAGCCCGCCTCGGCGGGAAGCTCGTTGGCGCGGGAGCTGTGGCGAACGGACCCCACATGCTCGCGAGTGGCATACGCGCGGCGGCCCCCGCCGCCTCTGATGCCGGCGATCCTGCCGCAGTCAGGTGATGCTTGAAATGCCGCCTGCCGCAGGGGTCATAGCGGTGATGCCTATGGGTGAC
The DNA here is from genome assembly GCA_038319665.1 of Candidatus Limnocylindrales bacterium. Lineage (GTDB taxonomy): Bacteria > Chloroflexota > Limnocylindria > Limnocylindrales > CSP1-4 > SPCO01. Next base: position 15,390 of record JBBQDL010000043.1, on the reverse strand, counting down.
AGTGGCATCACACCCGAGGATCGGCACAGCCGAGGATCGGCACACCCGATGACCGGCGCTGGATCTGGTCGCGATCCGTATCGGCTTGATGCAGCCTATGGGCATCACCGCGGGGAGTGTCCTGACACGCCGAAATCAAGCATCACGGCGCTCGGATAGAGGCGCGCGCCGTATCGGCGTGGCGGATCAGTCCTCGATGGTGGTCTCGAAGCCGGGATCGACGAGCTCAACGGGGCCGTCGAACCGGGCGCGGACGCTGTCGACGGTGGCGGCCCGATCGAAGCCCATCTGGATGTGCGTCAGCAACAGTCGGCCCGCACCGACCCGACGGGCGAGCTCCCCCACCGCGGGCCCATCGAGGTGCTCGGCGCCGGGCGCGACCGGGCCGGGCCCGAACGAGACCTCGCTCAGCAGGGTGTCGCCGGGTCGGACCAGGGGGTCGAGATCCTCGGCCCGGCCACAATCGCCCGAATAGACGAGACCGCGCGCGCCGGTGGAGACCCGGAAACCGAAGCTCGAGTCCGTGTGCCGGACGTGGCGGATATCGATCTGGAATGGGCCGACCCCGATCGTCCCGTCGTCGATCGGCTCGATGTCGAGGGCGGCGGCGGCGAAGCCCGGCTCGTCGTGGAGGGCGTCGAGGCGCTGATCGAGGCCGGCCGGCGCCAGCACCCGGACCCGCCGACGCGGTTGCTCCCAGCGCAGGTAGTGACGCAACCCGACAAGGTCGATGAAGTGATCCGGATGGAGATGGCTGATGACGACCGCATCGAGGGTCCCCGGGTCGAGAAGGCCCGCCAGCCCGGCGAACGTCCCCTGGCCGAGGTCGAGCACCAGGCTCGAACCATCGTGGCGAAGGAGGTACGACGCGCCGATGGCCCCCGGTCGGTCGGTATAAGCGGGGCCGGCGCCGATCACATCGAGCCGCATCGTCAGGGGCGGCTCCGCACGGGCTGGCCCCCGCCGCCACCGTGACCACCGCTGGGGTGCGGGCTCGGGCTGGCCGGCTGGTGGTCCTTGACCGGCTTGTCGACCTTTGGCGGGGCCGGCTTCGCCGGCGGCGGGGTCTTCGCCGGTCCGCTGCCGTTGCCCGAGCCGCCGGGATTCGGGCTGGGGTTGCCGGCGGCGGACTTATCGGGTCGCGGGCTGGGAGTCGGACCCGGGCCTGGGACGCCGACGTTCCGGCCGCCGCCATCGCCATTCGGTCCGCCCACGGCGTCGAGCGCCTTCGTGCTCGACGAAAGGGCAGCCTGGACGGCCGCGCGAGCCGGTCCCGGCAAGTCCTTCAGCATGAGTGTCAGGGTAGCCATCTGATCCTTGATGTCGGAGGCGATCACGGCGCTGGCGGCGGGATCGCCGCCGCTCCCGTCGGCCGCCTCGGCCACGATCGTCGAGTACGCGGCCAGGGCGGCCTGGGCGCCGAAGACATCGCCCGCAGCCGACGCCCGCTGGGCTTCATCGAGCCGGTCGCGGAGCCGCCCGATCTCGGCCCGAGCGCGGTCGGCAGGGTTGGTCGGCAGGTTGGCCATCTCGGTCCAGATCCGGACAGCGTAGAGCGGGCCGCCCGGTTCGGCCGCCAGGGCGGTGCCGGCAAGGAGGGCGAGGGTCAGGCAGCCGGCCATGACCGCCGCGACCGGCCGCCGCCACGGGCATTGGTTGGCGATGGCGGCCTTGGCGGCGAGCAGCTCGGCGGCACGGGCCGAGGTGGTCGTCCCGGCCGCGTCGAACGTGGCGTCCGCTTTGATCAGCGCGGCACGACGGTGCCCGGCGGTCATCACGGCCGCTCGCATCCGGGTCGTGGCCGCCACGCTCGGGGAGAGGCGCTGGTCCGCATAGGCCTCGAGCCGCCGCGCGAGCTCGAAGTAGCCGTGATCGGTCGATTCGATCATGTCGTCGTCCATCAGATCATCCCCGGACGATCGAGCGTCCCGGTCCTCTCGAGGAGTTCCGCCTCCTCGATGCCCAGTTGTCGCCGCAACGCGGCGATCGCCCGGAACTGCAGTCCGCGAACCGTCCCTTCGTGCTTGCCCATCACCGCGGCGGCCTCGCGAGCCGTGAGGCCGGCGAAGAAGCGGAGCGTGATGGCGTCACGCTGGTCCTCGGTCAGGGTCGATAGCGCGGCGCCGACCGCATCGATCTCCTGGCGGGTGACCACCAGTTCGTCCGGTCCGGCGTCTGCGCCGGCCCGATCGGCCGACTGGGCGAGGTCGGCGTGCTCGTGCCTCGTTCTGATGAAGTCGATGACCGCGTTCCGTGCCAGGCGGAACAACCACGCCCCGAACGGGATCCCCCGCGACTCGTAGCGGGGCAACGCTTCCAGTGCCTTGACGAAGACGAGCTGCGTCAGATCCTCCGCGTCGCTCGGGCGGCGAACGCGGCTGGCGACGTATCGATGGATCGGCTGGTGGAAGTGGTCGAACAGGCGACCGAATGCCCAGGCATCCCCGGCCTGGGCATCTCCCACGAGCCTTTCGATCGCGGCGTCGTCGAAGCTCACAACGAATCGTCCGGGGCGGCGTTAGGTCCGGCTGTCGTCGGGCAGGTCATGTGCGGCACATCCTACGACGTGTATCGACTGCGCTAGGTGCTCGCGCGCACCGGGATCGGCACCGCGGCCGTGGCCGGCCGTCCGTTCCGCCCGGGGCCGAGGCCGCGCCGCGGCCCGCAACCGAGGGCGCGCCTCGCACCGCGCCCGGCACCGGAATATTCGTCACAGTGATGAGATCGGGCCTCAGCACGCTTGGCCACACCCGGTTTCGGTCGACCCGAGCACCTGGCCACGCTCGTTGAGCCGTGTCCGTATCAATCAGCCGAATATCCGGCCCCTCGGCACAGCCCCGGCACGGGCCCGGGAGGGGCCTTGCGCAGAGAGGGGCCCGTCCCGGCACGGCCGCGGCAGGGCCCTTGCGCGGAGAGGGGCCCGTCCGGGCACGGCCGCGGCAGGGCCCTGCCCGGCGACCGGGGCCCGGCACGCACAACGCCTACGATCGCGCTAGGTCCTCGCGCGCACTGGGATCGGCACCTCGATCCGCGCCGCGCCGGGGCCGCGCCGGAAGGTCAGGGCGTCGAAGCCGGCCTCGGCCGCGATCGCGTAGCCGTCGGCAAGGCCCCAGCTCAACTGGTCCGCGCGATGCGCGTCAGAACCGACCGTGACCGCGCGGCCACCGAGCTCGCGGAAGCGCGCCACGATCGCCGGGTGCGGGAAGGTCACCGCGGTGGGGTAGCGAAGGCCGCTGGTGTTGACCTCGAGGGCCGTGCCGCTCTCCACCAGCGCCCGCAGGATCGGCTCATACAGCTCGGGCTGTGCCTCCAGGGCGGCCGGCTTGACGTGTGGGTAGAGGTAGCGCTTGACAACGTCGATGTGACCGATCGCGTCGAACAGGCCCGACCGGGCCGCCGCCACGGTCTCGTCGAAGGAGGGTGCGACGATCTCCGCCAGTGAGCGGCCCTGGACCCAGGCCCCGACCCGCCCGGGGTGGTAGGGCGACTCGACGCGGTCGTGTACCGAACCGATGGTGAAGTCGTAGACATGGTGCGCCAGGTGATCGCGGATGTCGTCTTCCCACGAGCGGTCGTAGGTCAGTTCGACCCCGAACCGGATCAGGACGCCCTGCGGACCCCAACGTTCGGCGGCGTCGCGCACGATCCGTTCGCGGTCCCCGAAGGTCGAATAGGCGAAGGCGGGCGCCCCCGGCTCGAAGTCGACATGGTCGGTGATGGCGATCTCGGCGATCCCGCGCTCGATGGCGGCCTGCGCGTACCGGTCGATCGGGACACTGCTATCGGGCGACAGGTCCGTGTGCATGTGCGCATCCAGCGGCAGGTCTCGCGCCTGGCGATCCGTCACGGGCGACCGTCCCGAGGCGCCGGCCGGCGCGCCCTGCCCTCGGACGCCGTTTTTGGATAGTTCCGATCAAGCGAAATCATCTGGGCGTTGCCGACCTGGCCCGCTTGACGCCCCGACCCTGTTTGATGCTCTCGAGTGGCATCAAAGGCATCGGGTTGTCCGATCTGGCGTCGATCGAAACAGGCCCGGCCGGAACGGGCCACCAAGGGCCAGCGAGATCAAGCATCAACCCGCGATGAGGCCGAGCTCATGCCCTACCCTGTCAAACGCGGCGAGGGCGATGTCGAGCTGCTCGTTGGCCAGGGCGGCGGTCACGATCGTTCGCAGCCGCGACTTGTCGATGGCGACGGTCGGGAAGACGACGGGCTGGGCGAAGACGCCCTCCTCGATGAGTCGGTCGCTGAAACGCCCGGCGGTGTCGGGGTCGCCCATCATGACCGGGGTGATCGGCGTTTCGGAATGGCCGGTGTCGAACCCGAGACGGGTCAGTTCGGCCTTGAAGTACTTGGTGTTCGCCCAGAGGCGCTCCTGCAGCTCGGGCTCGTCCTGCATCACGCGGATGGCCTCGCGGCAGGCGGCCACGACAGCCGGGGGATGGGACGTCGAGAACAGGAACGGCCTTGCGCGCTGGGTCAGGATCTCGCGGAGCGCCTGCGAGCCCGCGACGTACCCCCCGAGCGACCCGACGGCTTTGGACAGCGTGCCGACCTGGATCGCGACGCGGCCGTGCAGGCCGAAGTGATCGACCGACCCGCGACCCTGCCGCCCCAGGACGCCGCTCGCATGGGCGTCATCGACCATCACGGCTGCACCGAACTCCTCGGCCGCCTCGACGATCCCGGGGAGTGGCGCGATGTCGCCATCCATCGAGAAGACCCCGTCCGTGATCACCACGATCAGCCGCCACTCCCCGCCGCCGGGCCGGCCCGTGGCGCGTGCCTCGCGGAGGACGTCGCGCAGGCCCTCGACATCGGCGTGGGGATAGATCTTCCGCGGCGCCTTCGAGAGCCGCATCCCATCGATGATCGAGGCGTGGTTGAGCGCGTCCGAGACGATGAGGTCGGTCTCGCCGGTGATGGTCGGGATGACCCCCGTATTCGCCGTGAAGCCCGATTGGAAGGTCAGGACCGCGGGCGTGCCCTTGAATTCGGCTAGTTCGGCTTCGAGCGCCTCGTGGATCGCCATCGTGCCCGCGATCGTCCGGACCGCGCCGCTCCCCGCCCCGAACTCGCGAACCGCGGCCGCGGCGGCGTCGCACACCCGCGGGTGGTTGGTAAGTCCCAGGTAATCGTTGGATGAGAGGCTGATAAGCCGGCGGTTGTCGACCGAAACGATCGGGCCCTGCGCCGACGACATGACCCGCAAGGGCCGATAGAGGTGGCGCTCGCGCAGCGCGGCGACCTCGTCATCGAGGAAGGCAAGGGGGTCGGGGCGGCCGGGCATCGAGGCGGTCATGTCGTCCAATCCATGATGACCTTGCCGGAGTCGCCGGCGCGTGCCGCGGCGAACGCGGCCTCGAAGTCGCGGAACCCGAACCGGTTGGTGATGACCGGCGTGATATCGAGCCCCGACTGGAGCATGACGGTCATCTTGTACCAGGTCTCGTACATCTCGCGACCGTAGATCCCGCGCAGGGTCAGCTGCTTGAACACGATCGCGTTGACATCGATGGCGATCTCCTCGCTCGGGATGCCTAGGATGGCGATCCCGCCGCCGTGGGCCATCGAACCGATCGCGGCCCGAAGCGCCGTGGCGTTGCCCGACATCTCGAGCGCGACATCGAACCCTTCGACCATGTCGAGTTCGGCGAAGATCGATTCGAGGGGGCGCTCGCGAGGGTCGATAGTGAGCGTGGCGCCCATCTTCGACGCCAGCTCGCGGCGGTAGGCATTGGGCTCGCTGACCACCACGTGACGTGCCCCGGCGTGCCGCGCGACCGCCGTCGCCATCAGCCCAATCGGCCCGGCCCCGCTGACGAGGACGTCCTCGCCGAGGACCGAGAAGGCGAGCGCGGTGTGGACCGCGTTGCCGAATGGGTCGAAGATCGCGGCGACCTCCTCGTCGATGCCGGACCAGTGGTGCCACACGTTGGTCATCGGCAGCGCCACGAACTCGGCAAAGGCGCCGTCGCGGCCGACGCCCAGGCCGATCGCCTTGGCACACAGTTCGCGGCGACCGGCGAGACAGTGCCGGCATTGGCCGCAGACCACGTGACCCTCACCCGAGACGAGCTCGCCCGGGGTGAAATCGGCCGCGGCCACGTTGCTCCCGACCTCGACGATCTCGCCCACGAACTCGTGGCCGACGATGAGCGGCGGATGGATGGTCCGGGCGGCCCACGGATCCCACGATTCGATGTGGAGATCGGTGCCGCAGATCCCCGTCTTCTTGACTCGGATTAGGACGTCGTTGATGCCGATGACCGGGACGGGCATATCGCGCAGCTCGAGGCCCGGTCCGGGGCCGGTCTTGACCAGGGCAAACATCCCGTTCAGTGCCTCCGTGACGCTCAGTCGGGATCGATGTCGTCGAGGTCGGCCTCGCCCTCGATGTCGGCCTCGTCGGCCTCGTCGACGTCCTCGGACCAGTCGATGACCGGGTTCTCCACCGAGCCGATTCCCTCGACCTCGCAGCGCACCCGATCACCCGGCACGAGGAAGACCGGCGGGTCGCGGAAGACCCCGACGCCCGACGGCGTACCGGTGGCGATGACGTCGCCCGGTTCCAGGGTGATCGACCGGCTGATGATCTCGATCAGCTCGGCGACCGGCCAGATCATGTCGGCGGTCGTGCTGTCCTGCATCGGGATCTCGCGGCCCGCGTCCGGGCCGTCGCCGGGGACGCGCCACGAGCGAAGGCGGAGGGTCTGCGGGTCGGAGATCTCATCGGCCGTCACGAAGACCGGGCCCATCGGCAGGAAGGTGTCCGAGCCCTTGGCGCGCAGCCACTGACCGTCACCGACCTCGCCCTCGGCCAGCGCCGGAGCGAAGCCCTGCCAGTCCCGGGCGCTGACGTCGTTGAGGACGACGTAGCCCGCGACGTGGTCGAGCGCCCTGGCGCTCAGGACGCGATGGGCCGTCGTGCCGATGACGACGCCGAGCTCGACCTCGAGATCGAGGGCGTGCGTGCCTTCGGGTCGGACGATCGGCTCGCCGTCGGCGATGACGGTGTTGGCGAATTTCGAGAAGAGCACCGGTCGCACAGGGCGTGGCCGGCCACCTTCGGCCGCGTGCTCGCGGTAGTTGAGCCCGACACAGACGACCTTGCCCGGGATCGGGATCGGCGCGATCGCCCGGACGTCTTCGAGGGCGACCCCGACGGCGCCGGCCAACGTCGTCGCCCGGTGACGGAGATCGTCGAGTGCCTCCGGTTCGAGGTCCGGGCCGGTCAGGAAGCCATCCATGACCGGGATCAGCCGGCCGTCGACAAGGACGGCGGTCCCGACGTCATCGGGACCGAGATACGAGACCAAGCGCATCGACGGGGCCTCCCGGTCAACTGGAGGGCGCGGCGCTGGCGCTCGGGGCGGCGGTCGTGGTGCTCGGGGCGGCGGTCGAGCTCGGCGCCGCGCTGGTGGCCGAGGAGGCGGAACTCCCCGGTGCAGCGCTGGTCACCGGTTTTCTCGGGATCGACGGGCACTGATCCTCGGGGTTGGTCCGCTCCCCGGACTGGTGGAAGAAGGCCAGGATCTGGGCCTGGTCGAAGGTTTGCAGCGGCAGGACGCGGTCCCAGATGATCGCCTCGAAGGGCGTCGCCATGTCATCGAAGGGTGCGATCACCGGGCCGAGCTGGCCCTTCTGCAGCCCGCACCTGGGGCTGTTCGGGAAGCTGTCGTAGAAGGCTTTGAAGGCGGCCTGGCCGTCCGTCGTGGCGCCCGCACTGTTGCCCTGATAGAGGATCACGAGGGCGCCGTGCTCGAGGTTATGGACCCAGCCCTCCGGCGGCACGTTGTCGGTCGGGGCGTAGACGCGGGCAGGGATCGGGCCGCGGCCGGACGCGTTGTAGTGGCTGCCCGAGGCCGGGGCACAGTAGGAGTAGGTGACCTTTTGCCCGACCGCGACGTGCGAGTTGCCCATGTCGGGTTGGACGTAGCCCAGGATCGGGGTCGCGCCCGGAGCCGGGGACGGTGTCGGTGCAGGCGTGAAGATCGTCGAGCAGGCGTAGGCCGGCTGCGAGGCTGAGAGGAAGACGAAGCCCGACAGCAGGACCACGCCGGCGACCGCCACGGCCACCACGATGGCCGTCCGGTAACGCTCCATGAACGACGGCTTGTAGGCGGCACGCTGGCGCTCGCGGCGGCCGTGGCGGGCCGCGGTCGCGGTCGGGCGTGACGTCGTGCCGGTCGCCCGAGGAGTACCTGTGGCGGCGGCCGCAGTGGCCCCGGCCGCTCCGCCGGCTCCCGACGCGCCAGCCATGCCGGCCCCGCCTGTCGTCCTGGTAGTGCCTGTCGTCCCGGACGTGCCCGACGCGGGAGTATTCGGGCGGCTCGGGGCCGGCCCCGAAGTCCCAGACCCACGGGTCGAGGGCGATTGATAGCCCGGCCGCTGACGGCGGCGGTTCGATTTGCTCACGTGGCTGCCTCGAGTGTCGGGAAGTCGGTCGGAAGAGTTCAGGTGGTCGGCGCGGCCACGTCCGTGGAGCCGCGCGCAGTGTTGAGGGTACCGTCCCGAGGCTCGATCGTGCCCGCGGGGGTCAAGTCTCGTTCAGGTAGTCGCGGACCTCGGGGCGCAGGAGGCCGCGGAAAAGCAGGAGGCTGAGCGTCGCGACGAAGATCCCCTCGACGATCAGCCGGCTCAACAGGAGGAGCGGCACGAGCGGGATGGTCAAGCTAGCAAGACCGAGGGCAAGGGCAAGGGCTGCCTGCTTCCGCTGGATGACCAGGGTCGTCGTGAAGATCGTGTAGGCGAGGAGGATCATGACGATCAGGCCTTCGAAGCTGACCGGCGTAGAGATCGCCATGTCCACGACGGTGCGCAGGATGAGCCCGATGCCGGCCAGGATCAGGAAGGCGTAGACCAGGAACAGTCGGATGCCGCCTGGCATCTCGCGCACTCGGGAAACCATGCCGCGTGCATCCTACCGGAGCGCCGTGGGACGGTCCGCGGCGTGGTTCGTCGCCGGATATGTCAGGTTCAGTGATTAACATCGACCTCGGTGAGCGTGCCGGCTGCCTTGACACCGCTGCACGGGCCCCCGTACCGTCCGCCCGGTGAGCGCCGACACTCCGGCATGGGTCCGCGAGGCGATCTTCTACCAGATCTTTCCCGACCGGTTCGCGTCGAGCGATCGCGTCCACAAACCCGGCCGCCTGCAGCCATGGGACGATCCGCCGACGCTCGATGGCTTCAAGGGCGGCGACCTGCGCGGTGTCACCGAGCACCTCGGCTACCTCGAGGACCTGGGGATCAATGCGCTCTACCTCAACCCGGTCTTCCAGTCCGCCTCGAACCACCGCTACCACACGTACGACTACTTCACGGTCGACCCGCTGCTTGGTGGCGACGAAGCGCTTCGCGAGATGCTCGATGCGGCCCATGAACGCGGGATGCGGGTCATCCTCGATGGCGTCTTCAACCACACCGGCCGCGGCTTCTGGGCGTTCCACCACATCCTCGAGACGGGCGCCGATTCGCCCTACCGCGGCTGGTTCCGCATCGACCAAGCACGGCTGGATTCGGGTCAACCGCTGCTCGCCTATCCGCCGCCCGGGACGCCCCTGGAGGCGTTCGGGTACACGGCGTGGTGGGGCCTGCCGGCGCTCCCCAAGCTGAACACGGACGACCCCGAGGCGCGCGAGTACCTCTTCACGGTCGCCGAGCACTGGCTTCGTTTCGGCGCCGACGGCTGGCGCCTCGACGTCCCCGAGGAGATCAAGGACGAGGCCTTCTGGCAGGAGTTCCGGCAACGCTGTCGAGCGGTCCGGCCCGACGCCTACCTGGTAGGCGAGGTCTGGCAAGTCGCGCCCGACTGGGTCCGCGGCGATCGGTTCGATGCCCTGATGAACTACCCGCTCGATGAGGCGATCCTGGGGTTCGCGGCCGGTTCGCACCTCGATGGGGCGGTCGTCGCCAGCCACGACCAATACCGGCTCACGGTTCGGCCGCTTGACGGCCCGGCCTTCGCGGGACGCATCATGGAACTCGCGACCGCCTATGAGCCCGATACCACCGCGGTCCAGTTCAACGTGCTCGGCTCCCACGACACGCCCCGGCTGCGGACCGTCCTGGGCGGCGACGCGGCCGGCGTCAAGCTGGCGATGCTCATCCACGCGACGCTGCCGGGCGCGCCGTGCATCTACTACGGCGACGAGGTCGGGCTCGAGGGCGGCCACGATCCGGATTGTCGCCGCGGCTTTCCGTGGGACGAGGCTCGCTGGGAACCGGGCCTCCGCGAGGCCGTCCGGGGACTGCTCCGGCTTCGCGCCTCCGAACCTGCCCTGCGCGACGCCCCTTTGCGCGTGGCGGGGGCGGATGGATCGGCCGTCGCATTGGAGCGCGGGTCAGGGGCGTCGCGCTTCGTGATCGCTGTCAACGCTGGAGATTCGGAGGCGCGTCTCGGGCTCGAGTTCGCGGATGCGCCAAGCGGCGCCGGCGGGCACCTGGCGTCGGTCGAGTTGCCGGGCTTCGACAGCATCGAGGAGGCGCACATCGTCGATGGCCGGGCTACGATCGGGCTCGCCCCGCGCGCCGGCGTCGTGCTCCGCATCGTCTAGCGGGTAGTGGGTCAGTTTCGCGATCCGCGACGAGTGCGCTCAACCAGGCGGACGACGCGCGAATGGCACGAGTCCCGAGAAGATCAGGATTAGGCCAAACACTGCAGTGCCAACGTTCACGGATGTCCAGAGTGTTGGGTCGGCACGCCAGTCACCAGCGAGATAGACAGGATGGGTGAGCTGGCTGAGAACTCCAACCATCACTGCGACCAAGCCGATGACGATACGACCGACACCGCGCCAACGCTCAACAGACATGGGTAACAGCGTAACGGTCAGTTTCAGGATGCGGGCCGGGCCTAGATGCCCGCCGCCTTGCGCATCGTGCGGTTCGCCGCCTGGGCCCAGTCCTCGTCTTGAGACTCGGCACGGGGCCGCTTCGGTCGGGGTGGACGCGGCGGCTTGACAGCCGGCTTGATCGGCCACGTGTCGGCGGCGTATTGCGCCAGCGTGGTTTGTCTCTGCTCGATCGCCTCGGGCGTCCAATCGTCCGCCTCGGCGATCTGGCTCGTTAGCGTAAAGAACGCCTTCTCGTAGGTCGGTCGCTTCGACTCGAACGGCTCGCTGCGCAAGCCCGCGTTGTCGGCCGCCAACATCAGCGCGAGGTTGCCCAAGCGATTCACGAAATCGCCGTGTTGCTCATCAGTGAACTGTGGCCAGTTTCCTTCGGGCTTCTGCGGTAGCACGTGTTCGAGGCTCATGTCGGCCATGTTCGGCATCCACCACGCTCTCTCGTCGCGTGAATCCGCCGTCGTTTGGAGGCTCCGCAAGTAGTACTTGGCCAGTCGCGTGTTGGAGACGGTCAGCGTCCTGACTGCGTCCCGGAGCGTCGAGTCAGACGGTACGACCCCTGCCAACTCCGTTCGCAGTTGCGCCGCTGTCGTGATGGTGCGATCGGCAATTTTCTTAGCTGCCGTGGCGAGAGGAATCTCCACAACGGCGCTGCGCGTCGCCGAGGTCGCTACTAGCCGGACGCCGAGGATCGATAGGTACTCCAGCGTCGGGACAATCTCGCCTTTGGCGAAGCTGTATGCGACAGCCATGACGATCGGCCGCATCGGCTTGACGTCGAATAGGTGGAGCACTTCGATCGCCCGCCTAGCACGCTCGCCGAAGGGCACCCAACGCTCGTGGTCGGCGTTGAAGGTGGCCACGTACACGGCTGCGAGCGCGTCGAGACTCGTCGCGAAGTCAACCACGCTGGTAGCTCCGCGAACCGTCAACTGGAGCTTCTTGAAGACCTCGACTTCCCGCGTGTGCCCGTGCCGCATGATCAGGTAGTGCCGGATGAAGTCGATCGTGACATCTGGGTCATTCGTCGCCGCTTCGAGTGTCGACGTCATCCCTGACCATAGGTGCTGCACCTGGACCATCCGGTCGTTGCCCGCCCGCGCGAACAGGTGGTTCTTAACGAGGTCCGCTTGGGAGACGCGCAGCCCCCGATCGTTCAGCGTTTCGAACATCCGATAGGCGTCGGCGTCCGTCGGAACTTGGAGCAGAACGACCTGTGCCCGTTTCCTGATGAACTCGATCCACTCGATCAACCGATCTGGATGAGATGCCGGGTTCACGAGGGACGATAGGACGTGTCGGACGTGCTGTCGGGCGGTGGCTCGCGCGTCCAAAAGTCGCTTTTGGGACTGACGCGTCGCGCTCTTCGGCACGTCCGTGCCGTCGATAATCTTGTGGAAGAGGTCTTTGTCAACGACGTTCAACGCCATCTTGTCGATGCGGTCGCGCTTGGCGAGATTGAACTTGGCGAGGTAGTCGCGATCGATCGAGTCGACCGCCTCTGAGTCGCCCTGTTCGCGGAGGTAGTCGCGGATCGCGGCGATCAGGATCGCTGTCGTCGCCAGACGTTGCTGGCCATCGACAACTTCGAGAACGTCCTGTCCGCGGTCAATCGTGACGATCGTCCCGACAAAGTAGGGGCCTTCGTCCGACATGGCCGCGTCGAAGTCGCTGTACAGCGTGGTGACCTGTTCGCGCTTCCACGCGTAGTCGCGCTGATTGGGCGGGACTTGGACCTGGTAGCTCAGGAAGATCTCGCCGATCCCGTACTCGCGAAACTGGATGGCCGAGGTCGTCGTGTCAGCCATCCCGTGCTACCAGCGGAACGGGCCGAATGAACGGAGCCCTTTGACCCGCTTGTTCAAGATCACGCATGGCGGCCTGTCGCAAACGCTCTCGAACCCACGATGACAGAGGGATGCCCGCGAGGTCCGCCGCCATCTGGAAGCCCTGCTTCTCCGGATCGGTTAGCCGGATGTAGAGACGGTCGTCCTTTGCCATGCCGATAGTGTACGCCCACTGTGCGGACAAATGCAAGCCTAGCACTTGACTGTACGCACAACAGGCGTACAATAGCAACATGAACCGGCTGCAGAGTTGGGAACGCGCACAAATCATCCGTTGCCTTGTCGAAGGCAACTCGATCCGTTCGACCGTGCGCATCACCGGCTTCGCTAAGAACACCGTGATCAAGCTTCTGGTCGAGCTTGGTGCCGCTTGCGCTGCCTACCAGAACGACGCGCTTCGCAATCTCCCAGCGACGCGGATCGAATGCGACGAGATTTGGGGCTTCGTCGGGATGAAAGACAAGAGCATCCCCGAGGAACGACGCGGCGAGCACGGCATCGGGGATGCCTGGACTTGGACCGCACTCGATCCAGACTCCAAGCTCATGTGCAGTTGGCTCGTGGCGGATCGGTCGTCGGACTCGTGCGACGCCTTCATTGCCGACCTCGCTTCACGGCTCGCCAACCGGGTTCAGATCACCACAGACGGCTACCCCGCCTACATCGAGGCCATCGGGGATGCGTTTGGCACCAAGGTCGATTACGCCATGCTCATCAAGGACTACGGCGTGGACACTAGCGAATCGCGCCGGTTCAGCCCGCCAGTGGTCCGCAGCGAGTACGTCCGGGTCATCGAGGGCGCACCGAATGAAGAGAAGATCAGCACGAGCTACGTCGAGCGCTCCAACCTCACGATGCGCATGGGGATGCGACGCCTGACCCGCCTCACCAATGGCTTCTCAAAAAAGCTCGAAAACCTGAGCGCCGCGATGGCCGTGAACTTCATGTACTACAACTTCGCTCGGCCTCACAAGACGCTCGGGCGGAACGTGACCCCTGCGATGGCGGCTGGCCTGTCCGACCATTGCTGGACGGTCGAGGAAATCTGCCGACTTCTCGAATCAAACTGACCCACTACCGTCTAGCGCATCAAGGCGAGCATCTGCCGCGATTCGGTCATACTCCGCGTCCTGTGGCAGATCTACCGATCGACCTCGGGGGCGAGCTTGCCGAGCGACTGGCCCGCATCCTCGATGTCGAGGCGAAGATCCCAAGGACGCTGGAAGCACTGGGGCCGGTCGGGGGGCGCGACGTGCTGTTGCTCGATGGCGCTGACGGGATCCGTGCCCGACAACTGACCGAGCTCGGGGCGCGGGTACAGTTCGCGAAGGCGGACGGACCGGCGGGCTTCGAGGCGCCCGAGGCCTCGGCCGACGTCCTGGTCAGCCTCTGGACCTCGTTCCGTGACGGCTTCGCGTCGGACGTCGTCGCTGCCTCGAGGGTGTTGCGCCAGGGCGGCCGGCTCCTCGTGGTGCTCGACTATGGCCGCGACGACGTCTCGCGCTTGCGTGGCGACATGCCCGAATACGGGCTGTGGAGCCGGCGCGACGGGCATTTCTTGCGGGGCGGGTTCAAGGTCCGGGTGGTGCACGCGTTCTGGACATTCGAATCGCTCGAGGAGGCGCATCACTTCCTCGAGGAAGCGTTCGGCGCGGTTGGACGGGCCGTGGCGGCCGGGATGAAGCGGCCGCGTCTGTCGTATAACGTGGCCGTCTACCACCGAACCCTGGGGGCCAGTTGATGTCGACCGGAGCTCCGACCCGACGCCTTTCCATCACGCCGGGTGTGGTGTTCCTTGCGATCGCATTGATCGGGTCGCTCGTCTTCGTCCTGTATGCGGTGACCGTGCGCGATGCCTCGCAGATCCCGCTGCTCGCGGCGGGCGGTGTCGTGCTCGGGATCGTGTTCCTGGCGCTCGCGGCGTACACGTTGCGTTCGACCTGGCGGGCCGGGATCGAGGAGCGGAATGGACGGGCGTTAGCCCTGGGCTTCGGGGGCGGGATCGCCGCGATCATCGGGGCCGGCTGCATGGCCGGGGCGATCATCCTGTTCCTGCTCTCGCAGCCGCCGACCGGCTGAGCGGGCGCGGGATCGGGCGCGCGCCGAGGTACGCCGCCGGGGGCTCAGGACCCCTCTGCTAGACTCCGGCCGTCCCACGCCCCCATCGTCTAGAGGCCTAGGACGCCACCCTTTCAAGGTGGAGATCAGGGGTTCGAATCCCCTTGGGGGTACTCCTGCTGTCTTTCGAAGAAGGGCCTCGCCGCGGGCGTCCACTCGATCGCTTCCAGCCGCCGGTCGCGCACGACGACCCGCTGGACCACGATCCGGCTGAGTTCCTCCCGGCGCGCAGGCGAAGCCGCCTCGATCGCATCGGGCAGAGCGAGGACGCGCGCCCGATAGGCGTCGAATGCCGTGATCCGGTCGCCGTCCGGTAGGTTCCCGAGGGTGGCACGGGTCGCATCCCGTTCGGCCTCGTACTCGCCGTCGGTGAGATCGCCCCAGGCATGCTGCTTCTTGAGCTGCTCGAGGCGGGTCAGCAGCCGCGCCCGCTGGCGGCCGGCGACCGCGACCTCGGGCGTCTCAAGGAGTCGACGCAGCTCAGCCCGCGCGGCGTCGATGACCGGGGCCGGGAGCACCCCGCGGGCGATGGTGGCCAGGACGTCGTCCTCGACGAGATCGGCCGGGCAGCGTCG
>JBBQDL010000042.1:0-23955 GCA_038319665.1 Candidatus Limnocylindrales bacterium | reverse complement strand
GACGGCCGATGCCTCGAACAATCGCGCCTCGGTGCAGAAGTTCGTCACGGTGGACCGGCGACCGGCCACGGTGAGCCTGCCGATGACCTCGGGCTTCCTCTCGCCGAACGGCGACGGCCACAACGATACGGTGACGCTCGGGATGCGAGCGAGCGAGGCGTTCGGCGGGACGGCTCGGCTGATCGACCGGCACGGCGCGACGGTGCGCAAGTGGTCATTCCTGCCTTCGACAGTGCGATCGTGGATCTGGAACGGACGGAACACGGCCGGCAACCTCGTCCCCGACGACAGGTACACCTTGCTCGTCACGGGGCGTGACCGGGCCTCCAATTCGAGCGTGAGCAAGGCGACCGTCAACGTCGATCGGACCATCACGTCCGTGACCTGGTCGCGCTCGTCGTTCATCCCCGGGAGGGGTCAGAAGGCCCGCCTCGCCTTCGCGCTCCGGCGGCAGGCAAGCGTGACCGTCTCGATCTACCGCGGCCCGACGCTCATCCGCCGGATCTGGGCTGATCGGGCGCTGGCCGCCGGAGCGTTCGGCTGGACCTGGGATGGCCGGAACGGGGCCGGCGTCCTCGTCGCCCCCGGGACCTATCGCGTGGTGGTGACGGCCAGGATCTGGATCGGATCGTCGGCTTTCGCCCGGAGCATCGTCGTCAAGACACCGTAGGCCGGCGCGCCCCGACTAGACTGGCCAGCGATGTCCGACCCGACCACGACCGAGACTGCGAGCGCCGCGCAACCGTCGTTCGCCACCGGCGTCGGCGCCTGGATCGTCCTGCCGACCTACAACGAGGCCGAGAATCTCGGCCCCATCACCACGGCCATCCTCGAGTGCCTTCCCGAGGCCATCCTGCTCGTGGTCGACGACGAATCGCCCGACGGGACCGGACGTCTGGCCGACGCGCTCGCCGCCACCGACCCGCGGGTCCGCGTTCGCCACCGGCCGGTCAAACAGGGACTCGGCCGGGCGTATCTCGACGGGTTCGGGGTGGCCCTCACGGGTGGCGCGACGACGGTCGTCCAGATGGACGCCGACTTCAGCCACGATCCGGCCGCGCTGCCCGCCCTGCTCGCCCCGATCGCCGCGGGCGACGTCGACCTGGTGATCGGTTCACGCTACACGAAGGGCGGCTCGGTGGTCGACTGGGGTCTCGGTCGACGGCTCGTCTCGCGCGGCGGGAGCCGCTTCGCCCGCGCCGTCCTCGGGCTGCGCCAGAACGACCTGACGGGCGGCTTCAAGGCATGGCGAGCGTCGACCCTGGCCGCCGTGCCATTCGATGGCGTCCACGCTGGCGGGTATGTCTTCCAGATCGAGATGACGTACCGCGCCAGCCGGGGTGGGGCGCGGATCCGAGAGGTCCCGATCACCTTCCGCGACCGCCGCGTCGGCCGATCCAAGATGACCCGGCGGATCGTGGTCGAGGCGCTGGTGGTCGTCGTCCAGCTCCGGGCCGAGGAGCTCCTCGGCCGTCTCACGGGCCATCGCCGCGGGGCGTGAGCGTTGACCGACCCAGCGACGCGTGATCGGCTCATGACAGTCTCGACCGACGGCCGTCTCGGCCGAGGATCGAGCGCGCCTCCGGCGGGCGTCCGGGTCGTCCTCGACGCGCGTCCGCTCCAGGCGCCCGACCGGGCGCCGCTCGCGGCCGCCTACCTCGAGGCGCTGCTCGACGCTTACGACGACGAGCCGCAGCCCGGCGAATCATTCGCGTTCCTGCTCGGCTCGGACCTCGACGACCCGACCGGGCGCTTCGGGCACCTCGACGTGGTCGGCCGACGCCAGTTGCCACCCACCCGCCTCCTGCGCTCGGCGGCGATGACCGTCGATCCGTTCGTCCTGCGGGGCGCGGCCCTGGGGGCGGCCTGGCGCGCCGAACGTCGCGGCGCCGCCGGCGCGGTCTACCACGCGGTCGGTGGCGGACCGCTGCCCATCGCCTCGGACCTGCCGGTGGTGGTGACGCTCCTCGATCTTGCCCCGTGGGAGCTGCCGGGGACGTTCCAGCGCTCGATGGCCAGCCGGTTCGGACAGCGGCTCCGCGGCCAGCTCCTGCGCGAGGCGGCGGCCATCATCGTCGGAAGCGACGCGACCGCGAAGGCAGCGAGGCAGCTCCTGCGGGTCCGACGCGACCGGCTGCGGGTGGTGCGCCTGGCGCCCCGGCCCGCCTTCGCTGCCGCTTCGACACCCGGTGAGGGGGCCGCCGCGGCGGAGCTGCGCGGACGGCTCG
Organism: Candidatus Limnocylindrales bacterium; assembly: GCA_038319665.1. Taxonomy (GTDB): domain Bacteria; phylum Chloroflexota; class Limnocylindria; order Limnocylindrales; family CSP1-4; genus SPCO01. Next base: position 21,727 of record JBBQDL010000042.1, on the reverse strand, counting down.
GTCTCGGCGCACGGTACCTCGTCTTCACCGGCCGCTTCGACGCCCGGCTCGATCTCACGACCCTCCTCGACGCCCTGGCCTCGCTCGCGGCGTCCGGCCGGCCCGCCGGCCTGGCCGACGATGTGGCCTGGCCGCCTCGAGTCCTCCTGATCGGGGCCAGTCCCGACGACCGTGCCTCGCTCGCCAGGTTGGCCGCACGGAAGGGGATCGGCGAGGCCCTCGCGTATGCGCCGGCGCTTCCCGTCGAGGATCTGGTCGGTCTCGTGCGCGGCGCCCGCGCCGTGATCCTCCCCGTGGTCTCGGAGGCGGCCGGGCTGCCTGTCGTCGAGGCCATAGCGGCGGGTACTCCGGTCGTCGCTTCGGCGGTCGGCCCGATCCCCGAGCTGATCGGCCGGGCCGGCCTCCTGGTCGAACCGGGCGATGCCGGTCGGCTGGCCGTCGCGCTGGCGACGATCTGGACGGACGACGGCGTCCACCACGGGATCGCCGACGTCGCCCGCGGGCGGGCCCGGACCGACGACCGGTCATGGGCCGACGTCGCTCGCGAGACCCGGACCATCTACGCCGAGGTAGGCGTCCGGCCGGATCCTGAGCCAGGGTCAGCCGCCCGATGACGAGGCGGAGGGTGTCGGCGTCGCGGGTGGCTGGTCCGATCCGGCCTTGAAGGAGGCCGGATAGAGGCTCGTGCTCGTGGTCAGGACCTGGATGAAGGTCTGGCCGACGGTGAGGGTCACCTGGTTGCCACTGGCGTCGTAGAACCTGGTCGGCTTGGTGATGCCGGTCTTCTTCCAGGTCCCCTTGATCGTCCGGCCGTTGGTTGAGATCCAGGCCGTCCCGCTGCCGACCACGTTGGCCTCCAGCCGCGGCGCACCGGGATGCCCGTCGTTGAGTGGCCCGAAGACCATCCGCATGACGATCACGTTCTTGGGTGCGATGCGGGTCCTGGTCCCCGCGTCGGTCTCCTTCTTCTCGCCCGTGACCGAGCGCAGGTACGTGTTCGTCGTCCGGTCGTAGGTGTACTTGATCAGGTTCTGGGGATAGCCGACGGTGATCGTGCCGCCATAGGGTCGGGCATCGAGCGGGGCGTCGGCGGCGAAACGCCAGACGGGGTTCGCGAGCTTGTCAGTGGCGCCCAGCCGCTTGCCGAGCGCGCGCAGCTTGGCGCCGGAGGTGTACAGGTTGTGCGGCGCGAACCGTGTGAACACGCGGTGGAAGGTGCCGCTGTAGCGGAACTCATCGCCGTTGAACACGTATTGGCCACTGCCCTTCGCCCGCAGCGTCTGGAGCGCCTGCGGCGAGCCACCCGAGTGGGCATAAAGTGCCCGCCACTCCGCAGCCCACGCGATGTAGTAATAGCGCGAGCTCCGGACCGGCCCGATCGATGCGGGCAGGTTCTCCTGGAAGATGGCCATGTAGCGCGGGATCCCGCCTTCGGCCGGTGCCTGCCAGACGATCGACGCCGACGAGAGTCCCGACTGCGGCCGGGCCGGGCCGAGGTCGTCGATCATCACGGCGATGGGGTGCCGCGCGGCGACGGCCGGTGCGACCAGCCGGCCGGTCAGCGGCGCGGGTACGGTCACCGGTGTCGGGGCGGGCGTGGGGGTCGGGCTTGGCGTCGCGGTCGGCGTGGCCGTGAGCACTGGGGTTCCGGTCGGTGCGAGCGTCGCCGTGGGCGGCGCGGTCGCCTGGGCGACCGGCCCACTCGGTTTCGGCGAGCCGAGCGAGTTGGCAGCCACCACGACCACGAGGACCGACGCGGCGATGATGCCGGCGATGCCGACGGCAGGTTTGCGGTTCACGATGACCCCTCTAGGCGTGGCGCGGATCGCCGCGATCCCACGGCTCGGCTGACGGGACCGATGTCGTGGCATCGCGCAGGATAGCGGACGTTCGCCGGAAGGGTCGGGTGACGTTCCTCGCCATCCCTCGATGGGCGCGATAGGCTAGGCGGATGACCGATCGACCGACGAACGAAGAACCGACCGCGGCGCCCAAGCCTCCCACCACGAAGCCGAAGGTAACGCGCGCTCGCACCACCACCGTCGGCACGCCGGCAGGCGCCCGCGCATCGGGCCCCGCGGCGAAGCCCGCCAGCGCGAGATCCGCCGCGGCCCCCAGATCGGCCGCGGCCCCCAGAGCCGCCGCCACGAGGCCGGCCGCGGCCCAGGCCGGACCGGGTCCCAAGCCGGCCACCGCGACTCCGGCATCCCCGTCAACGAGGCTCGCGCCGGCGCTGGCCATCGCACCCATCCCGGTCAGCGACGGCGTCGTCGTCATGCCTGCCGCCGCGCCCGGTGACGTGGGTGTCGACGTCCTGAACGTCCAGAACGGTGGCATCAATGTCGCCAAGGCGACCCGTGTCAACGTCCGCCAGGGAGGCATCAGCCGGGTCGAAGCCAAGGAGGTCTCGGTCAGCATGGGTGGCATCGCGATCGCACGCGCCGATCGGATCTCGGCGGAGATGAGCGGCCTCGCCATCTCGATCGCCGGCAAGGCACGGGTCAGCCGATCGTTCGTGCGGGGCCTGTTCGCGCGTGAGGTCGAGCTCGAGCGGAGCGCTGCCTGGAGCGTGCTTGCGCAACGGGTCACCTTCCGCCGTCAGAACTTCGCGGGCGTCGTCATCGCCCGACGCGTGGACGGCGACGTCAGGACCCTGTTCGACTGGCGCGGCGCGGTCGTGGTGGCTGGAGTCGTCGGGGTGGCCGTGGCGGTCTTCCGCCGGCGCTGACCTAGCGGACGGGGACGATCCTGGGATCGACGCCTGCGGCGTGGGCCGCCTCGATGCTTCGGGCTCGCGCCTCTTCGGTGTGGCGCTGGTGGAGGTCGACGACGTCGGCCGGCTCGCCCTCCGCCACCATCTCGCCGCGCTCGATGAGGATCGCGCGATTGCAGTACTCGGTCACCCAGTTCATGTCGTGGGTGACCAGGACGACCGCCTTCGCCGCCGCGACGATCTCGAGGACGCGGGCCTTGGACTTCGCGCGGAAGTTCGCGTCGCCCGTGGCGAGCACCTCGTCGAGGAGCAGGATGTCCGGGTCGACCGAGGTCGCGATCGCGAAGCCGAGGCGGGCCTTCATACCGGCCGAATAGGTCCGGATCGGCGCATCGATGAAGTCGCCGAGCTCGGCGTACGCGATGATCGACGGCAGGAGCTCGCGGGTGATCGCGTCGTCGAGCCCGAGGAAGGCGCCGCCGAGAAGAATGTTGTCGCGGCCGGTCAGCTCCTTGTCGAAGCCCGCGCCGAGCGACAGCAGGCCCGAGACGTGGCCAAAGACGTCGACGGCGCCCTCCGACGGCCGGATGATCCCGGCCAGGACCTGCAGGAGCGTGCTCTTGCCCGCGCCATTGGGGCCGATGACCGCCAGCGACTCGCCGCGCTGGACCTGGAGGTTGACGTGCCGCAGCGCCCAGAACTGCTCGACCTGGCCGCGCCCGAGCATCTCGCCGATCGAGCTGCGGATCGTCGTCTTCTTGGTGAACCGGAGGTCGTACCGGACCCCCAGGTCGGAAGCGCCGATCGCATGGTCGGCGCTCGCTTCATAGCTCGGCGGTCGCCGGAAGGTGGGCATCAGATGATCTTGGCGAAGTTCGGCTCGAGCCGCTTGAAGACGATGGTGGTGAGCGCGAGGAACACGGTGCTGGCGACCAGGAGGACCGCCAGCGAACCGAAGTTCGGGGGTCCGTTCGGAGGTGTCTCCGGCGTGCCGTAGATGACCGCGCGGTAGGACTCGAACAGGATCGCGAACGGGTTGGCGTTGGCGAGCGTCGCGATGATGGGGTTGGCCTTGAAGAAATGGATCTGGTCGAGGTTGGCGAGGCTGTACAGCCCAGGCGAGAGAAACCACCACAGGCGCAGGACGTGGCCCACGACGTTGCCGAGGTCGCGAAAGAAGACGTTGCCCGCCGCGACGAGTAAGGCGCAGGCAAGCGTGAACACGTACTGCACCGCGGCGATGACCGGGATGAACAACAAGTACGCGCTGATCCGGTGCGGAAAGAAGATCATCACAAGCCCAAGCGCGATCGTCCCGAACGCGAAACTGACCACCCCGGCCGTCACCGCCGCGACCGGCAGGACGATCTTGGGAAACTGGATCTGCTTGATCAGCTGATCCTGGCTGACGATCGATGTCGTAGCGTCGGTGATCGAGGCCGAGAACCACTTCCAGGGCAGGATCGCCGAGAAGATGAAGAGCGGATAGTCAGGCGTCGGCCGGGGCAAGATGATCGAGACGAAGACGAGGTAGACAAGCATCTGGAGGAGCGGGTCGAGGACCCACCAGATGTTGCCCAGGAGCGTGTCCGCGCCGCGCTTGTGGGCGTCGGCCTGGACGAGGTAGCGGACGAGGCGCCTGCGCGACCGGATGTCGGCGATGCCCTCCCTGACCAGGGTGAGGGGGCCCCGGTTGCCGGCGGCATGGTGGAACGCTGCCGGGATCTCACTCGTGACGGACATCGGGCGGAAGGGTACCATCTCGCTCCCCGGACGCCCGGCGGCCCCCCAGGAAGTGCTCGACGACGCGCTCGCTCGCCCCGCCCCGAGACGGCCCCAGCTGCCGTTCGATGAAGGCGTCGTACCCGGAGGTGTCGAACCGGCCGGCCTTGATCGCCTCGATCACCCCGTCGGTGTCGATGACCTGCGTTCCGATCATCTCGGTCCGGTAGTCGAGGTAGAGCCCCGGGTCGACCTCGTACTCGGCGAGGTCGCCGACGAGCAGGATGATCTGCCGGCGGAGCGTGGCGAACTCGACGACCGAGGACGAATAGTCGGTGATGAGGATCTCGGTGGCGGCGAGCATCTCGTTGATCTCGCCGGCCGGGTCGGCCACGACGTCGAAGCCCTCGGTCGGGGTCGCCGCGGGATCGAGGTTCGGGTGCGTCTTGAGGACGAGGGCGTAGTCGGCCGGGAGCGCGGCCCGCAGCCGCACCGCGTCCAGCCCCGGGGCCGCACGCTTCCCGATGCCGCGGCCGCGGAAGGTGGGTGCATACAGGACCACCCGCCGGCCGGCCAGCGCCGGGTGCGCGGCGAGGATCCGGGCGCGTGCGGCGGCCAGCGCGGCCTCGTCGAAGAAGAAGTCGGTCCTTGCCGAGCCGAGCGCCAGGACCCGCTCGAGCGGCGTCCGAAGCGCCGCTGCGTACGGCGCGCGCGCCCACTCGCCGCCGACCACGACGGCGTCGTAATTGCGATGCAGGAACGTTCGCTCTGGTTCACGGAGTGGACGTTGCGTGTCGAGGCCGAAACGTTTGAGCGCGCCGGCCGCGTGCCACACCTGGACGACGGTCGTGCTCGGGCGATGTGGGGCGACGTGGATCGGCAGGTAGGCGTTGTCGACCACGAACAGCCCGGCGGTCTGGAGGTGGTACATGCCACGGATAAGCCGAGCGAGGTAAGCGAGCTTGCCGGCCAGGCCATAGCTGTAGGGCTCGAGCAACAGCACATAGTCGCGGTCGGGATGGCGCGCGGTCATCGCCCGGTGGAGATAGAGCAGGTTGCCGTCGAGGGTCGAGACACGGGCAGTCGCGAGGACGACCCGGTCGCGACGCACCGGCAGCCGCATCACGACGAGCCGGACGAACCGAAGCAGCGCGCTCGCGAGCAGGTATTCGAGCCGGTTCATCCGCCCGTCTTAGGCCCGCGTCCGCACGACGATGTTCTGCCCGTCGAGCGTGATCTCCGTGTCGCTCATCAGCTGGGCGATGACGTCGGCGACCTGGCCGGGCTGCATGATCGACGTCGGGTCCTCCTCGGGCGCCAACTTGCGACGCAGTTCCGTGGCGGTCCGCCCGGGCGAGATGCTATAGACCTTGATGCCGCTGCCGGCCAGCTCGTCGGCCAGCGTCGCCGAGAGCGAGACCACGGCCGCCTTGGACGAGGCGTAGGCCAGCCAGCCGGGCCGCGAGGTGATCCCCGCCGTCGAGGCCACGTTGAGGATCTTCGCCGGCCGGTCGTACATGTAGCGGACGGCCTCGCGGATGAGCAGGAGCATCGCGAAGACGTTGATGGTGTAGGTCTTGACGATGTTGTCGACGTCGGTGTCGAGGAGCGACTGGGGGTCGGCGTAACCCGCGATGTTGAGCAGGACGTCGATGCTGCCGTAGCGCTCGTGGATCTGCCGCACGAGATCCGGGATGCCGTCGAGGTCCATCAGGTCATACGGGATCAGTTCGACCTGCTTGCCGCCGCGCTCCATCGCCGCGGCTGTGCCTTCGAGACCGCTCGCGCTCCGTGCGATGAGGACCAGCGCACTGACCTCTGGTTCGCGGCTCATCCGGATCGCCGCGGCTCGCCCGATGCCCTGGCTGGCACCCGTGATGACGCAGACCTTGCCCATCGTCAGCCGCCGCGGCCGATGGAGTCGGCGTAGATCGCCTCGGCGGTGACGATATCGGTCGGCACGGTGATCTTGATGTTCCGTTCGGAGCCCGGGAGGATCCTGACGGGCGCCTCGGCATAGCGATGGAAGAGGCTGGCGTCCTCGGTGAAGGTCGCGCCGTCGCGACGGGCGGCATCGTGCGCCGCGGCCAGCGCCGCCCGGTCGAACTTCTGGGGCAGCTGGACGTTGACCAGCTCGTCGCGCTCGAGCAGATCCTCGACGTACTCGCGGCCCTTGAGGACGGTGAACGGGATCGGGATGCCGAACATCGCGTTCGGGTCTGAGGCCGCGATCAGCTCGCGGAATTCGGCGGCGGTGACCAGCGGCCGGACGGCCTCATGGATGATCACCGACTCGCAGTCCTCGACCGCCGCCAGCCCGAGGTAGACCGACTCCTGGCGCGACGCGCCGCCGACGATGCAAGAGAAGCGCGCCTCGTCGAACCCGTGGTTGTCGATGAGCCGGCGCGTCTCCTCGAGGTGCGCCTCCGGGCAGGTGATGACGACCCGATCGATCTCCGGGATGACCCGCGCCTTCTCGAGCACGTGGACGACAAGCGGCTTGCCACCGAGCAGGAGGAACTGCTTGGGGAACGGGCGCCCGATGCGCTTGCCGAGCCCGCCGGCGAGCACGATCATCCCGATCTTCATGCGGACCTCCGGTGGGCCAAGGCCTCCTCCGATGAGCACGTTGCGACTCGGATGGGCGTTCGGCCCATAGCCTACGCGGTACGGCTGGACCGTTCGCAGCGGATATCATCCGCGAGTGAAGGGCCTCATCCTGACCGTCCGCATCCTCGCCGTGCGGCTCGCGTTCGGGATCGCCCGCCACCTCCCGCTCCGTTCGAGGGTCGTCCTAGCGACCGCCCACTCGGCGAGGCTCGCCGGCAACCTCGTCTCGATCCGCGCCGACCTCTCCCGGCGCCATCCGACGGTCTCCGTCGTCGTCCTCGCGCACCGGCCGGCGACCGGCATCCGCGACCGGATCGCGGCGCTGGGGCAGGCCCTGACCGCGGGCTACTACCTGGCCACCTCGCGGGTCTTCATCGTCGACGACTACTTCTTCCCGATCTATGTCATCCGACCGCGCGACGGGACGACGATCATCCAGACCTGGCACGCGTGCGGCGCCTTCAAGAAGGTCGGCTACAGCCTGATCGGCAAATCGTTCGGGGCGGACGAGGAACTGACCCAGCGAGTCCGGATCCATTCGAACTACGACGTCTGCCTCGTGGCCTCGGAGGCCTCGGCGCCGCACTACGCGGAGGCGTTCGGCCAGCCACTCGAGCGCTTCGAGTGGCGGCTCGGGATCCCGCGCACGGACGTCTTCTTCGGCGAAGATCGGCTCGCCCGGACGCGCGCCACGATCCGCGAGCGCTACGGACTGACCGACGGCCGGCGGGTGATCCTCTACGCGCCGACCTTCCGCGGTGACACGATCACCTCGGCCCGTGCCACCGACGACCTCGAGATCGACGTCCTGCGACGCGCCCTGGGCGAGGACCACGTCCTGCTGGTCCGGCTCCACCCGTTCGTCCGCGCCCGGACGCCGATCGGGCCGGAGCTCGCCGACTTCGCGATCGACGTCTCGGACTACTCCGACATCAACGAATTGATGCTCGTGAGTGACGTGCTCGTGACCGACTACTCGAGCGCGATCTACGAGTTCTCGCTGCTCGACCGGCCGATGGTCTTCTTCGCCCCCGACTACGAGGCCTACGAGCGTGAGCGCGGCTTCTACTTCGATTACCGCACGGGGGTCCCGGGGCCCATCGTCGAGACGACGGTGGCCCTGGCGGCCTACCTTCGCGCCGGGGTCTTCGATCTCGAGCGGGTCGACCGCTTCCGCCGCGAGTCGTTCGCGATCGCCGACGGCCGGTCCACGGAACGGGTCACCGACGCGCTCATCGTGCCGCACCTGAGGGAAGCGGCGGGGCGCCGATAAGAACGGCGGCCACGGTCCTTCGAAGGCTCGGTGTACCATACCGCGGCCCTCCATCCCCGGCGCATCTGCCGGCCTTGCGACAGGACCTGACCCAGAACCATGACCTTTCGAGCCAAACCCGTCGTCAAGCGCACAAGCCGACCTTCGTGGGAAGCGCAGGACCGACGGAACCTCTACCTGAACGTGGGCTTCGGCCTCATCGTCCTCCTGGCGGTCGTCATCCTCGCCATCGCCGGCGGCCTCACGTTCTACAACGACCACCTCGCGTCGGTCGGCTCCGTGAACGGCCAGACCATCTCCAAGGACCAGCTCCGCGACCGCGTAACGGTCGACAGCTGGCGTCTCAATGAGTCGGATCGGCGGATCAGGACCGCCGTCGTGGCCGGCCGCCTGACCGACGCACAGGGCACGACCCAGACGCAGACCAACACCCAGCAGCGCCAGCAGATCGCCGCCGTCTCGCTCGAGCGGCTCATCGACACGACGCTCCAGGCGAAGCTCGCCGGCCAGGAGGGCGTCACGGTCACGCCGGCCGACATCGACGCCCAGCTCCTGGTCGAGGCGACCACGCCCGAGAGTCGGCATGCCTGGGTCATCGCGGTCGCGCCCGTCATCGATCTCGGCGCGATCGCGCCGACCGACGCCCAGAAGGCCACGGCCAAGGCGACGGCCGATCAGGCGCTCAAGGACATCACCGGCGGCAAGGCGTTCACGGACGTCGCCAAGACGGTCTCCACCGATGCGGCCTCCGCGGCGCAGGGCGGCGACATGGGCTGGATCCAGGCCGACACCTCGACGGCCGACGAGGCCTTCGTCAAGGCCGTCTTCGCGGCGCCCGCCAACACGCCGACCGCGGTCATCCAGGGTAGCGACGGCATCTACCGCATCGGCCAGGCGACCGAGATCGATGCCGTGAGCGTCGATACCGCCTATCAGGCCAAGATCCAGAACGACGGGGTGAAGCTCGATCTCTACCGTGCCGTCGTGGCCGGCGACGTCCTGCACAAGAGGCTGCAGGACAAGATCGTCGCCGATGTCACGGGGCCCGGGCCACAGCGGCGCGTCTCGGACATCTACGTCAGCGAGCCCGCCCCGAACCTCGGGCCGGATGCGGTCAAGGTCCGCCACATCCTGTATTCCCCGAAGGGCGACCCGTCGAACGCCTCGTCCGTGCCCGACAACGATCCGGCGTGGGCCGTGGCCCAGGCCGAGGCGACCGCGACGTACGTCCGGCTCAAGAGTTCGCCCAACCTCTTCGACGCGGTCGCCCGCAAGGAGAGCCAGGAGGTACAGGCGCAGGGCCCGACCGGGAGCGGCGGCAAGCTGCCCTTCTTCGACAGCGCGAGCTCGGTGGACGCGGCGTTCAAGGCCGCGATCCTGGCGCCTGGCCTCAAGGACGGAGACGTCCTTGCCCCGGTCAAGTCAGCGTTCGGCTGGCACGTCATCCAGATCATGTATCACGGGACCGAGGCGGCCCACATGGCGATCCTCAAGAGCGAGGCCGATAACGGCTCCGACTTCGCGATCCTCGCCCGGGACAACTCGGTCGCGTCGAGCGCGGGGATCGGCGGCGACCTCGGCTGGATCGCCAAGGGCCAGCTCGACGACCGGCTCATCGCGGCGATCTTCGCGACGCCGATCGGCAAGGTCTCGGACCTCGTGACGATCGCCGGCGACGGGACCTACCTGTTCAAGGTCGTCGCCGAGGAAACCCGGACGCCCGAGGGCCGGCAGTTGGCCCAGCTGACCTCGACCGCCTTCTCGAAGTGGTACGACGCTAAGAAGTCGGCGGCCACGATCACGCGCGACCCGTCCATCACCACTCCCCCGACCACTACGACCAACTAGCGGGAGGCGCCGGTGCTCGACGCGCTCGTCGCGGAGGCGCGGCTCCGCTGGGGGCTCGATCCCGCGGACGGACTCCAGGTCATCGCCGGCGAGCGACTCGTGGCGACGCCGATCGAACCGTCGCGTCCGGTGCTGATCGTCCCGCTCGCTACGCTCCGGGCCGGGTCGGGCGAGGCGCCCGTGCCGCTGCCGGGGCGCGCGGGACCCACCGGGCTCGATCCGTTGTCGGTGCTCCGCCGGCTCTACCCGGCCGACCATCCGGTCGGGATATTCGGGGCGGACGATGGCGCAACGGTCGGATCGCTCGACGACGCGACGCTCGGGTCCCCGATCTATCTCGGCTCGGTCGCGCCCGAGCTGGCCGTGGCGGGTCCGTGGGCGATGCCGTGGATCTCGGCTCGCCTGCGCCAGCCCGACGGCTGCCCCTGGGATCGCGAGCAGACCCACACGTCGCTGCGCAAGCATCTGCTCGAGGAGGCCTACGAGGTCTACGACGCGCTCGAGGCGGGCGCCACGCTCGAGCTGGCCGGTGAGCTGGGTGACCTCTGGCTGCAGATCGTCCTGCACGCCCAGCTCGCCGCCGAGGCCGGGGTCTTCGACCTCGCCGACGTCCAGGCGGCGATCGCTTCGAAGATCGTCCGGCGGCACCCCCACGTCTTCGGCGACGCTGTCGCGCGGACCGCCTCGGACGTCAATCGCCAATGGGAGCGGATCAAGGCTGACGAGCGCGCCGAAGTGGCCGACGCCGACGGCGGGGCGGGCGGGTCCGAGGGTTCAGGATCGCCGGTCGCCGCCAGGAGCGCGCTCGATGGCATCAGTCCCTCCATGCCGGCGCTCGCGGCCAGCCAGGAGATGCAGGAACGGGCGGCCAACCTCGGCTACGACTGGCCGTCCATCGACGGCGTGCTCGACAAGGTCGCCGAGGAAGCCGACGAACTGCGCCGAGCCGCGTCCGACGCCGAACGTGCCGAGGAGTTCGGCGACCTCCTGTTCGTGCTCGTCAACGTCGCGCGCCGGCGTGGGATCGAAGCCGAAGCCGCTGTCCGCGCCGCGAACACGAAATTCCGGCGCCGCTTCGCCAGCGTGGAGCGTGGCGCGGCCGCCCAGGGCGTCGCCCTGCGCGACCTGGACTTCGCCGCGCTCGACGCGTTGTGGGACGCTGCCAAGGCTGAGGAGAGGACGACATGACCATCGACAACCGGCCCCCGAGCGTCCGCGCCGACGGACGCGGACCGAACGATCTCCGACCGGTGACCTTCACGCTCGGCGTCCAGAAGTGGGCTGAAGGGTCGTGCCGGATCAAGGTCGGCGACACCGAGGTCCTGTGCGCGGCCACGATCGCCGATCGCGTCCCCCCGCACCTGCGCGGCAAGGGGACCGGCTGGGTGACCGCGGAATACTCGATGCTGCCTCGGGCGACGGCGGAACGCACTGACCGCGAATCGGTCAAGGGCCGGATCGGCGGCCGGACGCACGAGATCCAGCGTCTCATCGGGCGCTCGTTGCGTGGCGTCGTCGACCTGCACCGGCTGGGCGAGCGGACGATCACGGTCGACTGCGATGTGCTGCAGGCCGACGGCGGGACGCGGACCGCCTCGATCACCGGCGGCTACGTGGCGCTCGCCGCGGCCCTCATCACCTACGGGATGGAGCGGCACCTGATCGCGAAGGTCGCGGCGGTCTCGGTCGGCCTCGTCGACGGCGCGCCGTTGCTGGACCTCGACTACTCCGAGGATTCACATGCCGACGTCGACTTCAACGTGGTCGGCACGGACGCCGGAGCGTACGTCGAGCTACAGGGGACGGCGGAAGGTCTGCCCTTCGACCGCGCCGGCGCCAACACGCTGCTCGACATCGCCGACAGCGGCCTGGCCCGGTTGTTCGAGGCCCAGGCCGCCATCCTGGCGACCGTCCGGCGGTGACCGAGCGGCGCCTCCTGGTCGCCACGCGCTCGATCCACAAGCTGCGCGAGCTGCGGGAGCTCCTCGCGCTCGACCGAACCGAGCTCGTCTCGCTCGACGATCTCGGCATCGAGGGCGACCCGATCGAGGACGGCGAGACGTTCGAGACCAACGCGGCGATCAAGGCCAGGTTCGGTCTCCGCGCGAGTGGCCTGCCGACCCTTGCCGACGATTCGGGGCTCGAGGTGGCCGCGCTCGGCGGACATCCCGGCGTCCGGACGCGGCGATACGCCGGCGAGGATGCCACGGACGAGGCGAACAACAGGAAGCTGCTCGCGGCCTTGGGCGGGCTGCCGCCCGAGCGGCGTGCCGCCCGCTACGTATGCGTGCTCGCGCTGGCGCTCCCCGATGTCGCGGGGCCGCGCGGCGGCGTACCGACCATCACGGCCCGCGGGACGTGTCGCGGCCGGATCGCCACCGAGCCGCGCGGGACCGGCGGATTCGGTTACGACCCGATCTTCGAGCCGAGGACCGAACCGCCGGGCGGCCGGACGCTCGGGCTGTGGACCCCGGCGGAGAAGAACGCGATCTCGCATCGTGCCCGGGCCGCCCGACAGATGGCGCCGCGGCTCGCACGGCTCGGGTTCTGAGGCACGGCGCGCTTCTCCAAGGCCTCGGGCGGCCAGGCCAGCTCTCCTACGAGGCGGGTGTCGCGCTCGCCTTGGGTGCCTTCGTCGGTCGGGGCGTCGGCGTCGGTTTCGGGGTCGGCCACGGCTGGGGCGGCGTCCCTGGCACCGAGAACAGGGCTGCGGCGACGGCCCGGATCCGGACGAGGTTCGGTTCCTGCGAGTCGCCATACCGCGTCAACACGGCCTTCACCAGCGGTGACCGGATGACAACGGTCATCACGCCGCCTTTACCCACCTCATCCATGATCGCGGCGAGAGCCGGTAGACGGTCGACCGGCAGGTCCGAGCGGATCGCCTGACCGACGGCGTCCATGAGCGCGGGCAGCTCGAACAGGAGGCTGCCGCCCTGGGTCGCCTTGGCCCGCAGCGCGATCAGGATCTGTTGCTGGCGCGCCTGTCGCGTGAAGTCGCTCTCACCGAGGGCCTTGCGCGAGCGCGCGTACGCGAGCGCCCCGATGCCGTTCATGTGGTGTCGGCCCGCCGTGATCGAGTAGCCCCGGACCGTGCCGGCGCCGGCGCCGTAGCCGTCGTACGTGGGATCGACGAACCCGCGCGGGACGTTGATGTCGATGCCGCCGACGGCATCGATCATGTTGATGAAGCCGCCGAAATCGAGCCGCGCGTAGTAATGGATCTGGATGCCGAGCAGCGCCCCGATGGCGTCCTCGAGCGTTCGCATGCCGCCCTTCGGGAACGTCTTCGGGTTCGCGTCGGCGAATGACATCAGCGAGTTCAGCTTCGGGCCGTAGGTGTTGCCGTTGCCGAGCGGGGTGTCGATGAGATCGCGCGGGACGGAGATCAGCGAGGCGGTGTGACCGACCGGGTCAAGCGAGGCGACCATCATCGTGTCGGTCAGTGTCTCCGTCCGGGTCCGGGTGGCGTCGACGCCGACCAGCAGGACGTTGAGGCGTTGGCCGTCGCCCGGCCCGACCGTGGTTCCCCGGTCGCCGCCGCCGAGTGTCGACCCCGTGAAGATCTTGCCGAACGTCTCGCCCAGTTTCGTCCCGTAGTTGTAGACCGCGATGTGCGGGAGGGCGACCAGGATGGCGATCACGACGAGCCCGACGAGCTCGAGCTTTCCGGTCGGCCCGGTCCGCGAGGTGTCGAGGAACGCCTGCCCGACCGCCATCAGGCGCCAGATCAGGACCAGGAGATTGAGCGTGAGCATCGCGGCCAGGACCTGCGGCGACGCGACCCATGCAGCGAGCTTGGCGGGGGATTGCGTCTGGATGAGGACGACCCCGAGTACGATCAGGATGAGCGACGGGATGAGGAAGAGGGCCGCCAGCCGGCGACGCCCGTTGTACAGCTGACCGAGCCCTGGGATCACGGCAGACAGGCCCGCCGCGGCCAGGCGGCGCAGGTCGGTGGCCCTCGTATCAGGGCGGATCCGGGTGGCTTGCACGCGGGCGTTCGTCTCCTTCGCGGTGTCCATGTGCCTCCGGCTGTTCGGTCCCGAGTCTACCCCGATGAGGTCGCCGGGCATGGAGACGCCGGGCGATCGATCAACCTGCCATGATCGCCCGGCGTCTTCCCCTGTGACGGGCCGACCCAGTCCGGCGTGACGCGGGTCGTGGGGTAGGATGGCCCGAAATGAGCGACCGAACCCTCCGAAGTCTCGTCGCGGTCATGCTCGGCGCACTCGTGGTCGTCGTCGTCTTGATCCTGCTCGTCATGGCCGGGCGAAACGGCACGCCGTCGGCTTCACCGTCACGGACGGCCACGTCGACGGGGGCCGCGTCGGGCAGCCCGTCGTCCGGGGCTGGCGGATCCGCGACGCCCATTCCGAGCTCCCCGGTCCTGCCGACGCCGATCGGCTCGTCGAGTGCGGGCGCGTCATCCTCGCCACTGCCCGCCCCGCTGGCGACGGTGACCTTCATCGGCCTGAAGCTGGATGCGACCACGGCTCTGGGCGTGCAACCTCGGATCGTCACCTTCCACAGCGACGGTCCAGGCACCATCACGGCCCACCTCGCCTCGTCGACACCGCAGGGCACCACGCACATGTGTCTCAAGGTCGGGACCAAGGTCATCGGCTGCAACGACATCAAGTCCGGAACCTTCACGGGCAAGTCGAGCCAGGCCCACGCGACCTGGCAGGTGACGCTCGAGGGGAACGCGGCGGCGGCGCCGGTGGTGGACCTGACCGTCACCTTCCAAGCGCTCGCCCCATCCGTCAGGATCGAGCACGCGCGCTTCGATGGGACCGGTTTCCCGGACACGAACGGGATCCAGGCACGCGTCACGGCGCGGACCGCAGGCGACCTCCACCTGGTCGCGTCCTGGGGTGGTCACCCGTTCCCGTACGAGATCGATCTGGTCGACGAGACGTCCGGGACGGGCAACGCCACCTTCCCCGACGAGGGCCCCGCGGTGAACGTCGACCGATCGTTCCCGATCGGTGCCGGGGATTGGCGATTGGTGCTCAAGAACACCGAATCGGGTTTCGGTATCACCGACATGACAGCCGTGGTCGCGTGGCCGTGAGCGTGGATCGAGGCCCCGATGGGCGACGCTGGGTTGCCTTGACGCACCGAAACCTCGCTGCACGGCATCCCGGATAGCGGGACGGGGGTATCCTCGGACATCATCCGAGACGGGCTAGTACCTATGGCGCAAGCCCCGATCGCATCATCCGAGCATTCATCGCGCAACCGGGGAGGCCACCTTCATGTCGCTGCTCCAGCGGGTCGAGCGGGCGAACCAGTCCGCCGACGGCGCGAGCGTCATCGCACCCGAACCGGTCGCGCCCCCGGCCCCGCCCACGGACCGCCGCGTCGCGCGCGAGGAGATGATGCGCGAGATCCGGCTCCGCCTCCAGGAAGAGGTGATGATCGCCTTCGATTCGATCCTCGACGACTCCAAGGCGAGTGCCCTTCACGGAAAGCTCGAGGTGATCGTCGATCGGATCCTCCGGGTGCACAACTTCGCGGTCACGCATGTCGAACGAGACCACCTGATCGAGGAGCTCGTCGGCGAGGTCGGCGGGCTCGGCCCACTCGACCCCCTGCTCCAGGACGAGTCCATCACCGAGATCATGGTCAATGGCCCGAGCCACCTGTACATCGAGCGAGCCGGGAAGATCCAGCGCGTCGACAGCTATTTCCTGAACGACGAGCACGTCCTTCGCATCATCGACCGGATCATCACCCCGCTCGGGCGGCGCATCGACGCGACAAGCCCCAGGGTGGATGCCCGGCTGCCTGACGGCTCCCGGGTCAACGCCGTCATCGAACCGCTCTCGCTGGTCGGACCCGTGATCACCGTCCGCAAGTTCCCGGCCAAGCCGGTGACGGTCGACGACCTCAAGCGCTTCGGCACGGCGACGGAGGAGATGTTCGACTTCCTGAGTGCCTGCGTCCAGGCACGACTCAACGTCTTCGTCTCGGGCGGGACCGGCTCGGGCAAGACCACGACCCTCAATGTCCTGTCATCGTTCGTCCCCGAGGACGAGCGGATCGTCACCATCGAGGACGCGGCCGAGCTCCAGCTCCGCCAGACGCACGTGGTGCGCCTCGAATCGCGGCCGCCGAACCTCGAAGGCCGCGGCGAGATCACGATCCGCGATCTGTTACGCAATGCCCTGCACATGCGCCCCGACCGCATCATCGTCGGGGAGTGTCGTGGCGGCGAGGCCCTCGACATGCTCCAGGCCATGACCACGGGCCAGGACGGCTCGCTCTCGACCGGTCACGCGAATACCCCGTCGGACATGCTCCGCCGGCTCGAGACGATGGTCCTCATGACCGGTTACGAGCTGCCCCTGCGGGCGATTCGCGAGCAGATCGCATCCGCCGTCGACCTGATCGTCCACACGGCGCGACTCAAGGACGGCTCGCGCAAGATCGTCAACATCACCGAGGTCTTCGGGATCGAGGACGACGAGATCCTGATCCAGGACGTCTTCGCGTTCGAGCAGACCGGCGTTCACGACGGCAAGGTCGAAGGGGTACTCAAGCCGACGGGCATCCGCCCGACGTTCATGGGCAAGTTCAAGGCCAACGGCATCGAGCTCCCGCCGGGGGAATTCGGGATCCCGTCCGTCGAGTCCCTTCCGCCGGGCTCGATGCGCCGAGGCAAGGGCCGCTGGGTCGACGGCGAGACGACGGAGGAGCCCGCGGCCAGCGGACCGCCGATCGGTATCGGGCGCGCGGTCGCGGCGGGCGGGATGGTCTACGTCTCCTCGATCGGGCCGATCGATCCGGTCACCGGGATGGTCACGAGCGGGGCGATCAAGGAACAGACCCGCCAGTGCCTGCAGAACCTGAAGACGAGGCTCGAGGCGGCGGGGACGTCACTCGACAAGGTCGTCTGGGCCAACTGGTCGCTGCGCGACCCGACCGAGTTCGACACATTCAACGAGGAGTGGGTGCGCTGGTTCCCGGGCGAGACCCCGATCGGCCAGGGCACGCTCATGCCGGCACTCCAGCGCCGTGCGGGGTTCCGGATCTCGATCGGCGTGATCGCCGAGGCGTAGCCTCCCGACCGAGTACGATGTCGGGCGCCCGGGGAGTAGCGTAGCCTGGCAACGCACGTGCTTTGGGAGCCTTGAGGCTCTAAGCGGTGTAGGGTAGCGGCCATCGAGCATGACGGTGGCGAGCGAAGAGATGACGATTATCCTGCGGTTCGCGAGCACGAACAGGGGCGCGGGCCCTGGCTGACCTTTGGTTGGCGCGATCGACGACGCGACCGGGCAGGTCGTCGGAGCGACCTTCCGCGAGCACGAGGATGCAGCCGGCTATCTGACCGTCCTCGCCCAGGTCATCGTCAGGTACCGCCTGCCCGTCGCGATCTATCGCGACGGCCGCAGCGCCTTTGTCCCGAGCAGCCCGCGGCGGGTCGATCCGGACGACCCGTCGATGAGGTCGGCTACATCCGGTTCGATCCCGAGGCCGCGGCCCTGTGTGTCATGTGGATGCAGAAAGAGGTACCGCCTCGATTGCATCGATGTACAGGACGGTGCGTATAGGCTGGCGTCATGGAGCGACCAGAGGCGCGCGATGGCGAGGAGCTGGCCCTCGCCATCGAACGACACAGACTTGCGACCGATAGGCGCGAGCGCGCCCGGCCGGGGACGCCGGAATACAACGAGGCGTTGGACGCCGAGGAACGACTGTTTGCCGTCGTCCTCCAGCTCCTGCGGGCGCGCAGCGGGCGTCGGGCTTCCCTTGAGAGGGGTTCCCCGGACCCCGTCTCTCGCCAGCCTGACGGCCAAGGAGCCGACGATCGACGACGCGCGATCCTGCGAGCAGCCTTGATCCGATCGGGGATGCAGGCAGAGATGGCGGACATCTGGATCACCGCTTGGGCGGCCGAGGCTTCGAGGCAGGGTCTACAGCCGTCGGGCCTGGCGTACTGGCAGGCCGCGGGCCGCTGGATCGGCAAGCACCGTCCGCCCCTGCCGGAAGGCGAGGGGCGGACAGACTGAGGCGCCGGCGGCCGACGCCGACCGGAGCGGTGATCGCTGTCACGACGCTTGCCCCGGTCAAATACCCGGTCGCGGTCCCGAATCGAGACCGGGTCAGCTGTACGATCTAGCCGGAATTGGTCCGGATGTGGCCGGTGAGGTCCTTGGCCCGAGGATCCGGCTTCGTCTCCGCGGGGAGATCGGGCAGTCCGACCTCCTCGTCATGGGACAGCCGGATCCAATCCCACAGCTCATGATTGACGAGGATGGTGCCCACCCGCGCGCGATGGTCGAGGGCGCCGGAACGATATTCGATCCAGGATTCGGTGAGCGGAACCATGGGCTTCCGCCGGCGGATCTGCTGGAGCGGGTCCGCGCCGGGGAGACCGTGGATATATCCGTGGATGACGTACGGCCCGGTCTGCAAGGTGACCGGCCATGGACGCCGACGAGTGCGCCGCGCAGGGTCACCGCGAGGACCCGTAGCTCGAACCGCGAGGACCTCGTCGCGTTGCACGACCAGCTCCAAGGCCTGCCGCGCAAGCCCGTCGTCGAGTCCCACGAGCATCACATCGGTCAGGGAATACTCGGCCGCTTCGTTCAGAGCGTCCAACATCCGGTCCGCCCGCACTCGAATGAACCCGAAGATTCGACAGTCGTCGGCGTAGCCGGCGAACTCGACCTCCCGGCCTAACCCGGAAGCGGGCGCGCGCTCGGTGGTCGTATCGACCTCGTCCGTCGGCGGGTCCTGTGCCGTGCGGCGGCGGCGTCTATCGCGCAGCAGCGTCGCCACCTGGCTATGCCGTCGAGCTCTGCCGATGCGTCCCACGGAGGCCGATGAGCCCGCTTGGGGGCCTGATGAGCAATGACGGATCGGGCACCGGTGGTGCGGCGCTGAAGAGATCGCAGAAGAGCGACACGAGTTCGGGATCGAATTGGAGCTGGGAGTACCGACGCAGCTCCTCGATGGCCGCGACGTGTCCGATGGACGCTCGGCGAAGATGCTCGTCGACGACCAAGGCTAGAGGGCGGTTATGCGTCGTCGGACTGCCCGCCCGCCGTCACCGAGAAAACCTCCGCCCGCTAGGCGAAGAACGCGGTGATCGCGGCGGTGTCGTCGGAGAACGCCCAACGCTCGACGATCTTGCCGTCCCGGACGTGATAGATCTCCGCGGTGCGATACGAGAGGGTCTTGCCACCACGCGTGGCCGTCGCATCCACCAAGGCGACCGTGTGGTCGTCGTTGGCCACCACGTCGTGGAGCGAGCCGGTGATCTGGTAGTCGGCGGCGCCGCCTCCGGGTCTCGCCCGCAGCGCCGCCTTGCCACGGAATGGTTCCGCTCGGCCGATCTCGTGCCAGATGACGTCATCGGCCAGGAACCCATCGAGCGCCTGCATGTCGCCGCGGCTCAGGGCGTCCGTCATCTGACGGGCCATCGCCGCGTTCGGATGCTCTGCCATGGTTCGGTCTCCTTCTTGCGCGAGCCGTGGGCCGGCGCCAGGGGGCGGGCCATACCCATTCCGGTACGGTACTCCTGCGAGGGAGCCCATTGAAGGACCTGACCATGCGCCCGCCGGGGCGTCTCTCGATACGGAATGCGCACTGGTTCGCGGACCGCCGGCTGACGCGGGCTCCATCACCCAGTGACAGCCGACTAGGTGAGCCTGCCGAGGAGCTACGGCGCGCACTCCCAGGTGGAATCCTCGCGGCAGCATACCCTTCCTCGCCCTGCTCGAAATGGCAGCAACGCGGTCGTTGCAAATCCCCGCCGCGACCGGCCCGGGACGGCTGCACGACGCCCAGTTAGGCTTCGGTTCCGCTGGCGTCACCGTACCTCGTATGAACCCTCGGGAGTTGGCGTGCGGCTTGCGCCGGTATCGAGGCGACGTGTAGCCTGACTCGGCCCACACCTGATGCCCTGCTGACACGATGAGCTGCTGATGCACGCAAACCGACCGAGCAGTGCGGTTCGGCGCGGCTCCTACCTCCC
Source organism: Candidatus Limnocylindrales bacterium (assembly GCA_038319665.1). Taxonomy (GTDB): domain Bacteria; phylum Chloroflexota; class Limnocylindria; order Limnocylindrales; family CSP1-4; genus SPCO01. The sequence continues at coordinate 1,573 of JBBQDL010000042.1, read as the reverse complement.
TTGTCTAGCCGCCGTCGTGCTCGCACTGGCCGCCTGCGGCAGCAGCTCGGTGGGCAGCCCCACCGCCGGACTCACCAGCGGCAGCGTTCCTGAACCGTCAGCTCGCCAGACGATGAGTCCAACTCCGGCAGCGGCCACCACCGCGGCCGCCAGCCAAGCCGCAGACGTTCGTTGCGCGATCGCGCCCGGCGTCACCGCGGTCGCGACAGTCCACTGGAACATGAAGGTCGAAGGCGCGAACCCGACGATCAACGCGGGCGAGGCCGTGGCCTTCGTCACCCCGCGGGCCGGCGACGTCGCGATATGACCGGCCGACTCGCTCCGTGCGGTGCGTGGAATGCCCGACCGAGATCGCCGAGCACACGCGGGCATGGGCGATCGGAATGCGTTCATGGGTCGACGTTAGAGGGCGATCGCCTCACGGGCTCAGTGGATTCGTAGATGCAGGCGTAGACGCGTATCCGCCAGAGTTCGATCCCGTCCCCCGTCGCGTCGTCTTCGCCAGCTTCCGCCTCGAGGACGCCGAAGATGTCGTTGAGCCAGCGGTAGTGATCGTTGGCCGTTTGAAACGTGATCGCAGCGAGCACCGCGCGGTGGGTGTATTCGAACCGCTCGGTGAGCGAGTAGTTGTATCCCGAAAAGGAGAACAGGATGTCGGCAGCGTCATCGGTCTGGATGACGCCCTGGAAGTCGGGAAGCCAAACCCCGTCTGCGCGCCGGCGTGGGTGATTCGTCCACCTGAGCGTGCCGCGAACCTTGTCGCCCTCGATCGTGCCGCCGCCGTCGACGTAGCCAACCCAGTCAGCGTCTGCGCCGTAAGTCGGGACGTGAAAGCCGTCGCCGCCATACACGTTGGGCGGGTACTCGTTGAAACGAAGCTCGCCGTCGAAGAGATGGTCAAGGCGCACGTCGATCATCATACCGGCGTGGTATGTCCGGATCTATTGAGGACGCCACGGGCCCCCTCCGCCGTGTGTAGCCGCCCGTGAACAGGTACCTCGGCATGGCACCCTCCAATTGCCGACCAACGGGCTGGGTGTGAACCCACCATGAGTTGATCGTGTGGAACCGTGCTGCCTTGGGACGGACCGACCCCGGTCGCCGGCTCGAGGTAGATTGGTCCCTGTGCCTCTTCTGATGGCCCCAGACGGGGTGCGTCTCAGCTATCAGCTCGAGGGATCCGGACCGCCCCTTCTTCTCCACTCATCCAGCGAAATCGGGGAGCCACGAACGTCTTCGTCGGTCGCGAGCACTGGCGTGAGGCACTGCGACTGGTCGCAGCAGTCCGGAGGCGCATCCAGCCGGCGGATGGCGGGGTCGGGTAGGCTGGCTTGATGCCATCCCCCATGAGGCTTGTCCTCAAGTTTCCAACATCTTGTCGAACGCCCGTTCGATGACGGTCGCTGACTCCCCGTCAATGCAACGAACGCGGTCAGGCCGAGATCGATGCGTCTCCGACGGCACCGTCGCCTCGCTCGTGTGGCGGTGGCGCAGGGATGGCGCGCAGGTCGACCAAGCCATTGATCTCAGCATCCAGGCGCCGAACCCATGTGCTGACGGGCGGGTCGGCATC
>JBBQDL010000041.1:0-24810 GCA_038319665.1 Candidatus Limnocylindrales bacterium | reverse complement strand
TCAGGTTCCTCGAACCCTTCGAGCAGGGCGGCCTCGATCGCGGCCTCGATCTGGACGCTGGGGGCTATTCTTCGATCCACGGCGTGGTCTCCTGTGCGAACTTCCAAGGTCCGCTTCGGAGCCTACGCCGTCTTCACTTTTACAGCGGGGTCAGGACGCGACCCATGCCGAAGGGGGATCATCCATCTAGAGGCGCACCGGACGCGCGGCTACGAGCTGTCGGTCAGGCTCATCGAGCGCGCCCAGGCCGAGGGGTCGCTGCGGCCGGACGTCGTCCCCGAGGATCTCGTCCTCCTGTTGATGGCGAATGCCGGCGTCGTGCAGGGTGCGGGCGTCGCGGCGCCCGACGCGTGGCGGCGCTACGTCTGCCTGATGCTCGACGGGTTCCGCAGCGAGGGCGCCAGCGAGTTGCCAGGACCACCGACACCCCGCCAGATCCTCCGCGCGATGCGGCGGCCTCGGCGGGCGACAAGACGGTGTGAGGACCACGTCATGACCAGAGGACCCGTCGCCAGCGACCAGCTCCTCGAGCAGGTCGCCGAAACGCTTCGCGCCCACAACGTCGAGGCCATGGTCGTTTCCACCGGGACCGAGGCGCGCGACCTCGTCCTCGGGCTGATCCCCGAAGGCGCCGAGGTCCACTCGGGCAAGTCGAGGACGCTCGAGGAGATCGGCCTCTATGCGGAGCTCGCCGAGTCGGGCCGCTACGATGCGCTCCGGCCGCGGATGTCCAAGATGGATCGGGCCACCCAGGGCCGCGAGATCCGCAAGCTCGTGGCCGCGCGGCACTTCATGGTCGGCAGCGTCGCGGCCACCACGGAAGGCGGGACCATCGTCGCGGTCATCGGCCACCGGGAGCCAGCTCGGTCCATGTGCGATGGGTTCCGGCCGGCTGATCCTCATCGTTGGCAGCCAGAAGATAGTCCCCGACCTGGACGCGGCGCTGCGCCGGATCAAGGACGTCGTCTTCCCCTGGGAGAACGCCCAGGTCCGCGAGCGCCTGGGCGTCGACACCGTCCTCGAGAAGGTCTTGCTGATCGACGGGGTGTGGACGGCGGGTCGGACCACGGTCGTGCTGGTCCGCGAACCGGTCGGCATCTGAGGCATCCGCTCCCGCGGCACCCGTCAGAGGATCTTTGAAAGGAAGCTCTTGGTCCGCTCATGGGTCGGGCTGGTGAAGAAGTGCTCGGGGATCCCTTCCTCGATGATCTGGCCGTCGTCCATCATCACGACCCGGTCAGCGACCTCGCGAGCGAAGCCCATCTCGTGACTGACGACGATCATCGTCATGCCCTCGCGGGCGAGCTCCTTCATGACCTCGAGCACCTCGCCGATCATCTCTGGGTCGAGCGCGCTCGTCGGTTCGTCGAAGAGCATCAAGGCGGGTTTCATGGCCAGAGCCCGGGCGATCGCGACGCGCTGCTGCTGGCCGCCCGACAGCTGACCCGGGTAGACATCGGCCTTGTGCTCGAGTCCGACTCGGGCCAGCAGCGCCCGAGCGGTCTTGGTCGCCTCGGCCTCCGGGATGCCCCGGACGCGGATCGGCGCCTCGCGGATGTTGTCGAGGGCGGTCATGTGCGGGAAGAGGTTGAAGCGCTGGAAGACCATCCCGATCTCCTGGCGCTGGCGGGCGATGTTCTGCTCGCGGTCCTCCACGAGCTTGCCATTCACCTCGCGGTAGCCGATCAGGTGGCCGTTGACCAGGATCCGCCCGCCCTGGATCTTCTCGAGGTGGTTGATGCAGCGGATAAAGGTCGTCTTGCCCGAGCCCGACGGGCCGATGACCACCACCACTTCGCGTTGGGCGACGGTCAGCGAGACACCCTTGATGACATGCAGGCGGCCGAACGACTTCTGGACATCGGTGGCGACGACCACGTGATCGGTCGAGGTCTCTGGGGCGCCGCCAATCGCATCGAGGATGTTCGGGCCGCTCATCGCATGCCGCCGCCCGGTCGGCTCGGGGCTTGGCGTCGCATCCCCGTCAGCCGGGCGAGGATGCCCTGCCGGTCGTCGGTGCGAGCCGTGCTGACTCGGAGTCGCCGCTCGATGATGCCCTGGATCAGGCTCCAGATCGTGGTCAGCCCGAGGTAATAGAGGGCCACCCCGAAATAGGCCTCGAACGCCTTGAACGTGGCCGAGTTGACGGCATCGGCGACCCGGAAGATCTCCTCGACCGCGATCACACTCAGGAGCGAGGTCGTCTTGAGCATGTTGTTGAACTCGTTGCCGAGCGGCGGGATGATCACCCGCAGGGCCTGGGGCAGGACGATCCGGCTCATCGTCAGTCGGTACGTCATCCCGAGCGACTTGGCCGCCTCGGTCTGGCCGTGCTCGACCGACAGGATGCCGGCCCGCACGATCTCGCTCATGTAGGCGCCCTCGTTGATCGATAGGGCGACGATCCCCGCCAGCACCGCCCCGCGGAGGTCGATGGGGCCCAATACGACGTCCCTCGGAAAGAGGTCGACGCCGAGCAGGTACGGCGTCCCGAAGTACACCAGGAAGAGCTGGACAAGCAGCGGCGTACCCCGGAAGAACCAGACGTAGATGCCGCTGATGCCGCGCAGGATCGGGTTGCGAGCCATCCCGGCCAGGGCGGACAGCACGCCCAGGATGACCCCGGTTAGCTGGGCGATGATAGAGACGTAGATCGTGATCGCAAGCCCGCCGATCAAGGCGGGCGACGGCTGGAAGACGAACTTCAGGAAGAAATCGAGGTCGAAGTGAGGCTGTGCCGCTGCCGCCAGGATGGGGAGGTCCATCGGGGCCCTCGAGCGGTCGACCGGCTGGGCGAGCTCAACTCGCCCAGCAGCAGGACGATTACTTGAGCAGGACGACCGCGTTCGTCATGCCCCACTTGTCGATGATCGTCTTCATCGTACCGTCAGCATACATCGCGTCGACGGCGGCTTGGACCGCGGTCTTGAGTTCCGCGTCGCTCAGACGGATGGCGATGCCGATCGGAGCGGGAGCGATGGGGGAGCCGCCAACCTCGAATTTGCCGTTGCTCTTCGCCGCGTAGTAGGCGCACACGGGAGAGTCGCCGGAGTAGGCGTCGACCCGGCCGAGGCTGAGCTGCTGGAAGGCGTCGGTGTCCTTCTGGAAGGTCTGGATATCGATCTTCGGCTTGCCCGCCGCCACCAACGTCTTGTTCTCGGCGTCAAGCACGTCCTTGTTGATGGTGCCCAGCTCGACGGCGACACCCTTGCCGGACAGGTCCGCGAGCGTCTTGATGCCCTTCGGGTTGCCGGCGGGAACGAGGAGGCCTTGGCCGACCCTCAGGTAATCGACGAAGGCGACCTGCTTGGCCCGGTCGGCAGTGTCATTCATGCCGCTGATGATGAGATCGCATTTGCTGGCGTTCAGGGCGGGGATGATCCCATCGAAGCCGGTGTTGTCGATCGTCGTGGTGACGCCGAATCGCTTGCCGATCTCGGTCGCGATGTCGATATCGCTGCCCTCTGCGGTGGTGCCGTCGGCCTTGTACGACTCTTCGGGCGGGTAGCTGACGTCGACGCACCAGACGAGCTTGCCGGCGGTCTTGATGGCGTCGGGGACGACGATCGCCGCCGTGGACGGAGCGACCGAAGCGGGCGTGGTCGACGGTTCGGTCGACGCGGCGGCGGTCGGCACGGGCGTGGCCGCGATGGACGGGGCGGTCGATGCAGCCGGAGAACTGCACGCTCCGAGGAGGAAGAGGAATGCGCCGGCGATTCCGGCCGCACGTAGTCGCTGGCTGGCCATCATCTGTTACTCCATATATGCCGATCGAGCTGTCCGGGGATCCGCTCTGATCGGAGCGTCGACCGGGAACGTCCGAGCCGACCGGCGACAGCCTACGCGAGATGCCGCCAAAACGCATCTGTAGAATGGCGACCCACACCGTCGTCACCGCCGTCGCGATCCGCCGTGCAACACGGCGCGAGGAGGACCGCATTGAGCACGCAACCGGGTGCCGCGCGCGTCGTTGTCATCGGCGCCGGCATCGTCGGCAACAGCCTTGTCTACCATCTCGCCCGGCTGGGCTGGAAACACATCACCCAGATCGAGAAGGGGCCGCTTCCGAACCCGGGCGGCTCGACCGGTCACGCCTCGAATTTTATCTTCCTGACCGACCATTCGCGCGAGATGACGGCGCTGACCGCCGATAGCGTCGAGCAGTACAAGGAGATGGGCGTCTTCACCCAGAGCGGCGGGATCGAGGTCGCCCGCACCCCCGAGCGGATGGAGGAGCTCAAGCGCCGGATGGCATCCTCGCGCTCGTGGGGGATCGAGTCCGAGTTGCTCACGCCGGCCGAGGTCAAGGCCCTGGTCCCGTACGTCAGCGCCGACGTCATCCTCGGTGGCTTCTCGACGCCCGGGATCGGCGTCGTGGATTCGCTGCGTGCCGGGACGATCATGCGGGAGCGTGCTCAGGCGCTCGGTGCCTTGACCCTGGCCCCGATGACGGAGGTCACCGGGATCGATGTCGAGGACGGGCACGTCACCCGCGTCCGCACCGACAAGGGCGACTTCGATGCCGACATCGTCGTCATCGCGGCCGGGGTCTGGAGCCCCCGGCTCGCCGAGATGGCCGGAGCAGCGATCCCGCTCACCCCCGCTGTCCACCAGATGATCAGCGTCGGCCCCGTCCCGATGTTCGAGGACACGGTCGGCGAGATCACCTACCCGATCGTGCGCGACATGGATACCAACTGCTACGAGCGCCAGCACGGCGGCGACCTCGAGGTCGGCTCGTACGCTCACCGAGCGATCCTGATGGATGCCGACGAGATCCCATCGATCGCCGAATCGAAGCTGTCACCGACCGAGCTGCCGTTCACCCAGGAGGACTTCGAGCTCCAGATGGAACAGGCGCTCGAACTGGTCCCGGACATCCTAGGTGACGAGCGGGTGGGCATCCGCCACGCGATCAACGGCCTGCTGTCACTGACGCCGGACGGCATGCCCATCCTGGGCGAGACGCCCGAGGTCAAGGGCCTGTGGGCGGCCGCCGCGGTCTGGATCAAGGAGGCGCCCGGGATCGCTAGGATGGTCGCCGAGTGGATGACCGACGGGAAGCCCGAGATCGACCCGCACGGATCGGACATCGCCCGCTTCCACGCCCATCAGAAGGCCCGGACCCACGTCAAGGCTCGCTCGGCCGAGGGCTTCAACAAGACGTACGGGATCGTCCACCCCGCCGAGCAGTGGGAGAGCAACCGGAATGTCCGGCTCAGCCCGTTCAACGCGCGGGAGCGCGAACTCGGTGCGGTCTTCTTCGAGACGGCGGGCTGGGAGCGGCCGTTCTGGTACGCCTCCAACAAGCCACTCCTCGAGGAGTACGGCGACCGCGTCATGCCCCGCGCGGCCGAGTGGGAATCGCGCTGGTGGTCGCCGATCATCAACGCCGAGCATCTCGCGATGCGCGACCGGGTCGGGATGGTCGACCTGTCCGCCTTCGCCATCTTCGATATCACCGGGCCGGGCGCGCTCGAGCATGTCCAGCGGATGGCCGTCGCCCAGATGGATGTGCCCGTCGGGCGCGTGGTCTACACGCCGCTCCTCAACGAAGCGGGCGGGATCAAGTCGGACTTGACGATCATGCGGCTCGGGCGCGACCTGTTCCGGGTCGTCACCGGCGGCGCGCATGGGATGGGCGATCGCAAGTGGTTCAGCGACCAACTCCCCGAGGATGGGTCGGCCCAGCTCTACGACGCGACCTCGACCCTCGCCACGGCCGGGATCTGGGGCTCGCGCGCCCGTGATGTCGTGGCCTCGGCGACCTCGGACGACATGTCGAGGGAGGGGTTCCCGTTCGGGACGGCCCGGATGATCGAACTCGGCGGGATCCCGGTCCTCGCCTCGCGGATCTCGTATGTCGGCGAGCTCGGCTGGGAGCTGTACGTCCCGATGGAGCAGGGCGCCCGCCTGTGGGACACGCTCGCCGAGGCCGGCCAGCCGCACGGCATCGTCCCGTTCGGGATCGGCGTCTATGGCACCACCGGCCGCCTCGAGAAGGGCTACCGGGCGCACGGCGCAGAGCTCGAGCTCGAATGGGACCTCGTCGAGGCGGACATGCTCCGGCCGAAGGTCAAGGAGGCTGACTTCATCGGGCGTGACGCCTATCTCGAACAGCGCTCGCGACCGCCCGTCGCCACGCTGTCGACGCTGACCGTCGACGACAACACCTCGGCGAGCGGGGTCAAGCGCTACATGCTCGGGCGCGAACCGATCCTGACCCCCGACGGCGGCCCGATCACCGATGCCAAGGGGCGGCGTTCGTTCGTGACCAGCGCGGGTTCGGGGCCCTCGGTCGGGAAGCACATCCTGCTGTCGTACCTGCCGCCGGAATACGCGAAGGTCGGCACGAAGCTGCTCGTCGAGTACTTCGGCGAGCGCTATCCGGTGACGGTGGACGTCGTGGGGTCGACGCCCTTGTTCGACCCGCAGAACGACCGGGTCCGGGCCTGACATGAACATCCTCGTCTGCGTCAAGCGTGTCCCGGCCACGGCCGGGAAGATCACCCTGACCGCCGACGAGCAGGCGATCGATACGCGCTATCTCGGCTTCACGGTCAGCCCGCACGAGGAATGCGCGGTCGAGGAGGCCGTGCGCATCGTCGAGGCGCAGGGCGGGACGAGCACGGTCCTGACGCTCGGCCCCGAGGAGGCGACCGACCAGCTTCGCGAGGCGATGGCGGTCGGCATCGACCGGGCGATGCTGCTCCAGACCGACGGCGGCGAATGGGACGCGGTCGCGACCGCGGGGGCCATCGTCGATGCGATCCGGGCGCGCGAGGCGGTCGATGGTCCGTACGACCTCGTCCTGCTCGGCAACGAGGCGGCCGATACCGGCGACTACCAGGTCGGCGTGCGCGTGGCGGTCGCGCTCGACCGGCCGGCCGTGACCGGTGCCAAGGGTCTCGAGGTCCGCGACGACGCGGTGGTCGCCCGCCGCGAGGCGGCCAGCGGCGGTTGGGAGGTCTACGAGATCCCGCGCCCCGCGGTGGTCACGGTCAAGGAGGGCATCAACCTCCCGCGCTACCCGTCCGTGCCGGGCCGTCTGCGCGCCCGCAAGAAGGAGATCGAACGGGTGACGCTCGATCCGGCCGCCGCCTCACCGGCCCGGATCCGGCTGCGCGTCCCGGTCGAGAAGGAGAGCGCGGTCGAGATCCTCGGCGAGGGCCCCGAGGCCGCCCCGCGGGTCGTCGAGGTGTTTCGACGCCTGGGGCTCATCGCATGATCCTCGTCCTGATCGAGCACGAAGCAGGGATGCCCGACCGGCTCTCCAGCGAGGCGTTGACGATGGGTCGTCGACTGGCGGAGGCGACGGGCAGCCCGCTCCACGCGATGGCCTGGGGCGACGGCGCCGCCGCAGGCGCCGGGCCCCTTCGGGGCGCCGGGGTCGCCGTCCTCCACACGATCGAGGACCCCCGACTTACCGACTACGCGCCGGAGGCCATCGGCAAGGGGCTCGCCCAGCTCATCGAGCGCGAGCGCCCGCTCGCCGTCATCGGAGGCGGCAGCGATCGCGCCGTAGAACTCATGGCCCATGTCGGTGCGCGGACGGGCCTTCCGCTAGCTGCGAACAGCACCGACGTCCGGCCCGGCGAGCCCTGGCAGGTCACCCGCCAGCGATGGGGCGGCAGCCTCCTCGAGGAGGCCCGGCTCGATGGTCCGATCCGGCTGCTGACCGTTGCGGCGCATGCGGTCGAACCGGCCGCGATGACCCTCGCCGGGGCCGCCTCACCGGCCGAGGTCCGACCATTCGCCCCGGACCTCACCGATGGCGATCTCCGCGTCCGGATCACCTCGCGCGTCCCGGCCGAGGCCGGCAAGATCTCGCTGGCTGACGCCAGGGTCGTGGTCGGTGGCGGACGTGGTGTCGGGAGCGCCGAGGGCTTCGCGGAGCTCGATGAGCTGGCGGCGCTGCTCGGCGGCACGGTCGGTGTCTCGCGGGTGGTGACCTCGGCGGGCTGGCGGCCGCACGCCCAGCAGGTGGGCCAGACCGGGACCCGGATCGCGCCCGACCTGTACATCGCGTGCGGCATCAGTGGCGCGATCCAGCACATGGTCGGCGCTCGATCGGCCAAGGCCATCCTCGCCATCAACACCGACCGCGACGCGCCGATGGTCACCCGCGCGACCTACGCCGTCATCGGCGATCTCCACACGGTGCTGCCGGCGATCATCTCGGCGGTGCGTGAAGCACGCTAGGACGCCAGGGCACGCGCCGATTTGCCATGCCCCTGTTACGCGGTGAAAGGCGCTACCGCGATACGATCCGTCCCGACCTGATGTGCAGCCGATGGAGGTGGCGAGATGGCGCAACGAACGAAGACCGAACGCGGAAACGGGGCATCGGCGCGGCGAGCGGGGCGGCCCTCACTGGAGCCACAACTGGCCCCCTTCGGCTCGGAAGTCCAGCGCTTCGGGACGACCCGGCTCCTGCCGATCGCCCTCGCCAAGGAGGCACGGTCCGACAGCTGCCGGATGCTCAACGAGATCCTTGCGGACTCGATGGTGCTCTACGCGATGTACAAGAAGCACCATTGGCTCGTTGGCGGACCGACCTTCTACCAGCTCCACCTGCTCTTCGACAAGCACGCCGAGGAACAGACCGAGGTGATCGACCTCGTCGCCGAGCGGGTCCAGAGCCTCGGCGGCATCTCCGTCGGCGACCCGCGGCACGCGGCGGAACTCACGACGATCGATCGTCCACCGAACGGGGCCGAAGACGTTCCTGCGATGATCCATCGTCTGCTCAACGCCCACGAGACGATCCTCGAGAAGGTGCGCGCGGCGATCGACAAGACCGAGAAGTCGAAGGACTGGGGCACGAACGACCTGCTCATGAGCGACGTCCTGCGCCGCCACGAGCTCCAGGTGTGGTTCATCGCCCAGCACGTGGTCGACGAGCCTCTGATCCAAAAGTAGGGAGCGCGCCGCGCGACGGCGCGGCTCCGTCCGCCCGCGTATTCCGCTGAGTAATGCGAATCGCCATCAACGACCGTGGCCATAAGCGCCTCTTGACGGAATCGAACTACGGCCAAGCGTCCGTCGGATACGCGTTCAACCTGAGCGCGGTCTGAAGCGGAGTCTTCCTCGACGTGGCCCATAGCGGTCCTCATCCTCGCCAGATAAGACCGCTGGGCATGCCTCAGGACTCAACACAGGCCCGATCAATCGACCGTGCGGCGACGCCCTTCCATCTCGCGTAAACGGCCGTCGAGGAAGGCTCGTTCGGGATCGTTCGTCGTGAGTGCCAGTGCGCGTCGGTAGGCGGTGGCGGCCTCGGACCAACGCTCGAGACGGCGGAGCAGGTCCGCGCGTGCTGCGTGCAGATACGGATACGACTCGAGCTCACCTGACGCGGCGATGCCGTCCATCATCGCCAACCCGACGGCGGGACCATCGGCCATCGCGATGGCCGCCGCGAGGTTCAACTCGACGACCGGCGACGGCGTCATCCGCTGGAGCGTCCCGTACAGCGCGGCGATCCCTGCCCAGTCCGTGTCGGCCGGTGTGGCCGCCTCGTCGTGGAGTGCCGCGATCGCGGCCTGGACCTGGTACGGCCCCGGGCGTCGCGCCGCGCCGGCGCCAGCCACCAGCGCCCGACCTTCGACGATCCGGTCGGCGTCCCAGCGGGACCGGTCCTGGTCGTCGAGCAGGATCAACTCGCCGGCGGACCCGACACGGGCATCGCGGCGGGCGTCATGGAGGAGCATGAGTGCCAGCAACCCGGTGGCCTCGGGCTCATCGGGGAGCAGCGAAACGACGACCCGTGCCAGCCGGATCGCCTCGGCGCACAGCTCGCGCCGGATCAGCGAGTCGCCGGACGACGCCGCGTAGCCCTCGTTGAACACCAGGTAGAGGACCCTCAGCACGCCGTCGAGCCGTTCGGGCAGGAGCTCGGGCGGCGGCACCCGATAGGGGATCCCGGCGTCGCGGATCTTGCGCTTGGCCCGCACCAATCGTTGGGCGAGCGTCGGCTCGGGGACCAGGAACGCTCGGGCGATCTCGGGGGTCGTGAGCCCGCCCAGCGTGCGCAACGTGAGGGCGACCCGGGCGTCCACGGCCAGCGCCGGATGACAGCACGTGAAGATGAGCCGGAGCTGATCGTCGACGATGTGCATGGCGTCTTCGGCCACCCCTGGTTCGATGGCGCGCAGGTCGCTTTCGAGGGCCGTCTCGCGCGCGAGCGATTCGGTCTTCTCGATCAGTCGCTTCCGGCGGCGCAGCCGATCGATGGCGCGATTGCGGGCGGTGGTCGTGATCCACGCTCCCGGGTTATCGGGCACACCGCGTTGCGGCCACGTCTCGAGCGCGCTGATGAACGCGTCCTGGACGGCTTCCTCGGCCAGATCGAAATCGCCCGTCACCCGGATGAGGGTCGCGATCGCCCGGCCCTGCTCCTCGCGAAACAGGCGGTCGATGGCGTCGTGGGCGGCGTCGGGCTCGACCAAAGGCGACCCGGTCGCTTCGCCCCTCAGTGGGCCGCCGTCGCGGCGGCCGGTTCCGGGGCGGCCGCCGCGCCGTAATCCCAGACGGGCCGGACCTCGATGCAGCCGTGCTTGGCGCCCGGGATCATCGCGGCGAACGAGATCGCCTCGTCAAGATCGGCTGCTTCGACCACGTAGAACCCGCCCAGCGACTCCTTGGTCTCGGCGAAGGGGCCGTCGGTCGTGATCGTCTTGCCGTCGACGACCCGGACGGTCGTGGCGGTGGCCGTCGAATCGAGCGCTTCGCCGCCCAACATCGCGTTCTTCTCTCGGAGGCGCGCGCCGAATGCGTCGTACTCGCGCAACTCGGCCGCGACCTGTTCCTGGGGAACCTCTTCGGTCGGCTCCGGCGTGTAGATCAAGAGCGCGTACTGCATGGGATGCCTCCTTGCTCACCGGCCGGACGTCGACGGCCGTTTCCATCACGACGAACGAAACCGGACGGAATCGACAGGCGCGTCCCGGCATCATCGGGCGGTCGTGCCCGGCTGTCGAGCGCTATCGTGTCACCCATGGCGACGGAGAAGGAGGTCCTCCGCATCGGCGGGCACGAGGTGACCGTCACGAACCCGCGCAAGGTGTATTTCCCGGAGACCGGGCACACCAAGCTGGACCTCATCGACTATTACCAGGCGGTCGCGGCGGGCGCGCTCCGAGGCGCCGGCGGGCGCCCGATGGCACTGAAGCGGTTCGTCGACGGCGCCGCGGGCCAGCCGTTCTTCCAGAAGCGGGCGCCCGAGAACGTGCCAGACTTCATCCGGACCGCGACCCTGACCTTCCCGTCCGGGCGGACGGCCGACGAGGTCGTGATCGATGACGCGGCCGGCCTGGCGTGGGTAGGCAACCTTGGCTGCATCGACCTCAACCCCCATCCGGTGCGGGCCGAGGACCTCGATCATCCCGACGAGCTTCGGGTGGACCTGGATCCCGTTCCGGGCGTGCCGTGGGATCACATCCGGTTGGTCGCCCTGGCAACGCGCGAGGCGCTCGAAGCCGTTGGGCTGGTGGGCTGGCCGAAGACCTCGGGTTCGCGCGGGATCCACATCAACGTCCGGATCCAGCCCCGCTGGACGTTCCCGGAGGTCCGTCGCGCGGCCCTCGCGCTCGCCCGGGACGTCGAGCGCCGCGCCCCCGACCTCGCCACCTCCAAGTGGTGGAAAGAGGAGCGGCACGGCGTCTTCCTCGACTACAACCAGAACGCCAAGGACCGGACCGTGGCGAGTGCCTACTCCGTTCGGCCACTCCCCGACGCGCGCGTGTCGACGCCGCTGACCTGGGACGAGGTGCCGACGGTCGAGGCCGAAGCGTTCACGATCGACACCGTGCCCACCCGGTACGCCGCCATCGGCGACCCTGGAGCAGGCATCGACGAGGCGGTCGGGTCGCTCGAAGCGTTGCTCGAGCTGAGCGCACGAGACGAGGCGGAGGGCCTTGGCGACGCCCCATGGCCGCCGAATTACGCGACGCAGGCCGGTGAGCCGCCACGCGTCCAGCCATCCCGAGCGCGACGGCCGCCGTCGGAGTACGACCCGGGTCGGGGTCGGGCCGGCGGACCGCCACCGGAGGTCGCCGCCGAGCGCGCGGCCGCGGTCGCCGCGGGCGACGCGAACGCGGGTCTCCCGACCGAGTGGGCCGGCTCCCGGCCGACCCCGACAGGTCGCCGCAGGAGCTCGATCCCGGTCGTCGAGATCGCCCGGGCAGAGCACAAGGCAGAAGCCCTGGAGGGGCTCGAACGCTGGAAGGCGCGCCACCCCGAGGTCGTCCCGTTCCTGGAGCCGCCGGACATCCTGGTGGATTCGATGCGAGGCCGGTCCACGACGTCGACCCGTGTCAGGGTCAACCTCATCCACGTCCCCGAGGCGGACCGACCGGCGCAGGAGCCGCTCGAGTCCGACTTCGATCCCTGGGCGGGCCAGGATATCGAGGCCTGGAAGGCGGCGACCGCGGGGCCGCGGGCTCGCAAGCCGACACCGAAGCCGAAGAAGCCCGACGCGGCGACATGATCGAACTCGTCGGCATCGACCACGTCCAGCTCTCGATGCCGCCGGGTGGCGAAGCGGAGGCTCGCCGGTTCTACGGATCCGTCCTCGGACTCCGGGAAGTAGCCAAACCGCCCGGACTGGCCGGCCGCGGCGGCTGCTGGTTCGCGGGTTCCGCCTTGGGCGTGGCCGTCCACCTCGGGGCCGAGCCTGGTCTCCGGCCTCTTGCTCGGGCGCATCCAGCCCTGATCGTCCGGGATATCGACGCGGCCCGGACGGCGTTGACGGCGGCCAACGTCCTGATCGAGGAGGACGACAGTGGCCTCGCCGTCCGGCGGTGCTACATCCGTGACCCCTTCGGCAACCGGATCGAGCTCGTCGATGCCGGGGATGCCGGGTTCTCGGAAACCGGCATCATCTGAGGCTCATGTCGATGGTCGATACAGCACGTCGGCCATCGGAACGTCCCGGCCAGGCCGGCTGAGCGAGGATCGGACCACTGCGCGTACTCGTCGTCGAGGATGAACCGGCCATCGCCGAGGCGGTCCGCAGCGCCCTTCAGGCGGATGGCCACGCCGTCGATCTCGTGGCAGATGGGCGCGAGGCGCTCACTTGGGCCGACACGTATGACTACGACCTCGTCGTGCTCGACATCGTCCTGCCGGGGATAAGCGGCCTCGTCGTCTGCGACCGACTCCGGGCGACCGGCTTTCACGAACCGATCCTGATGCTGACCGCGCTCGACGGCGTCGAGCATCGGGTCGCCGGTCTCGATCGCGGCGCGGACGACTATCTCGCCAAGCCGTTCGCGATGACCGAGCTGCGGGCGCGGATCCGGGCGCTCAGACGACGGACGACCCCGGAGCGCGTGGCCCGCATCGTCATCGGCGACCTCGAGCTCGACCCGGCCACACTCGGTGTCAACCGCGCAGGACGCCCGATCCGTCTCACGGCCCGCGAGTTCGCCCTGCTCGAGCTGCTGGCCCGTCACCCAGGCCAGATCTTCGGACGCGACCGGCTCATCGATGCGCTCTGGGACGCCGAGTTCGCCGCCGAGTCCAACGTCGTGGAGGTCTACATCCGGAGCCTTCGTCGCAAGGTGGATGGCGGCCGCCGGAACGGTCTCATCGAGACCATCCGGGGTGCGGGATATCGGCTGCGGGTCCCCGAGCTCCCGCTGGCGTCCGACTGATGTTCGCCCGCGCCCGCCTGCGCATGACGTTGCTCTACATCGTCATGTTGGCATTGGTCTTCGGCCTGTTCAGCGTCATCTTCTATGTCGTCCTGACGATCACGCTCCGACCCGATTTCGACCTCGCCCCCGAGGTGTCGAGCCTCCAGGCGGCACAACTCGCGTACCAGACGACGGTCGACCGGGTCGGCGTCGCCTTGCTCATCGGCAACATCCTGGTGGTCGGGGTCGCCGGCGTCGTCGCCTGGATCCTCGCCTCACGCACCCTTCGCCCGATCCGCGAGGCGCATCTACGCCAGCGTCGGTTCGTGGCTGACGCCTCGCACGAGATGCGCTCGCCACTGGCGGCGATCCGGGTGACGGCCGAGAGCGCAGCCGAGGAGGCCACTTCGCCCGACGACCTGCGAACGGCGCTCCGGTTCGTGGTCTCGTCGACCGATCGACTGACCCGTCTGACGAACGACCTGCTGCTGCTGGCGCGGACCGATGAGCGTCTGCTCACGCCCCCCGCCGAACCGATCGACCTGTCGGTCGTCGCGGCGGAGGCGATCGAGGTATTCCAGGCAACCTGGCCTTCCGCGGTCAAGATGAAGGTCGCGCTCACCCCCGACCTACGGGTGGCGGCCGATCCGGACGATCTCCGAGGGATCCTCGCGAACCTGCTCGACAACGCGGCCCGCCACGGCGGTCCGACGGTGCGCATCGGGCTGACCACGTTCGGCTCCGAGCGCGAGGTCATCCTCGAGGTCGAGGATGACGGCCCCGGCATCGCTGCCGCCGATATCGGCCGCATCTTCGAGCCGTTCTACCGCGTTCGCGCCGACGCCGCGAGCCCCGACGGGACGGGCCTGGGTCTGGCGCTCGCGCAGAGCCTGGCTGAGCGGAGCGGCGGACGACTGATCGTCGAGAGTGTGCCCGGCGCAGGGTCGCGGTTCAGGCTCAGCCTGCCTCGATTCAGGTGAGGTTCATCTGAAACCCGCATAAAGCGTCGATGCATCGACACCTGGTACCCAGACGATGGGCTGGCCCACTGTTCCTGGCCGGCGCCCTCCTGGCCGCCTGCGGCGGCGGGGCGACGACGTCCGGCAGCCCGACCGCCCAGGTCGTCCCGAGCGCAGGCGCCGCATCAACGGGGGGCCAGAGCGCGGGAGCCTCGCCGACCGCCATGGCGAGCCAGGCGGCCGGCCCCGGGGGCCCGAGCCAGGCGCCGGACACCGGCGGTGGCACCACCACCGGCGATATCCCCGACAACGCGGTCTTCCTGACCTATCGGAACGCAGCCCACGGGTTCTCGATCCAGTACGTCGAGGGCTGGCAGGTGACGACGGCTCCCGACGGGGTGGTGGTCCGCGACAAGGACAGCAGCGAGAGCGTCACCGTGGTGGCTCTCCCATCCGACATCGGGGCGTACATCTCGGGGACCGACCTGCCGTCCCTGCAGTCGCAGACCGGCTACAAGTTCGTCAAGCAGGACGCGATCGCGGTCGGGACCCGCCACTACGACCATGTGATGGTCAAGATGCCGGCGCCCCCTGATCCCGTCACCGGCAAGTCGATCCCCTCGACGGTCGACCGCTACTACGTCCCGGGCGCGAATGGTCTGGCGATCGTCAGCCTGTCGACGCCTGACGGGGTCGACAACGTCGACGCCTTCCGCCAGATGATCCAGAGCTTCGGGTGGTCGTGACGCTCGGCGAGCTCGTCGACGCGCCGCTGCTATCGCCGACGATCGTCATCCGGCTCGTCGACGTGTTCCGGGTCTACCGAGAAGCCGACGTAGAGACGATCGCCCTGCGCGGCGTCGACCTCGAGATCTCGCACGGCGAGATCGTGGCGATCATGGGTCGGTCCGGCAGCGGCAAGTCGACCCTCCTCCAGTTGATCGCCGGCAGCGATCGACCCACGGCCGGACAGGTCATCGTCGATCGGGTCGACCTGGCCCGCGCCGAGGAAGCGGATCGCGCCGCCGTCCGCGGCCGTCACGTCGGGATCGTCTTCCAGAGCCAGAACCTCGTGCCATTCCTGGACCTGGTGGAGAACGTTCGCCTGGCTGCGACGCTGGCCGGACGGCCCGTCGACGAGGCGACTGCGTTGGCCGCCCTGGGGCGCGTGGGTCTCGGCGCGCGGGCCAACGGCCGCCCGGGGCAACTGTCAGGTGGGGAGCAGCAGCGCGCGGCACTTGCCGTAGTCCTCGTCACGCGACCGCCGATCCTTCTCGCCGACGAGATCACCGGCGAGCTCGACTCGCATTCGGCGAGCGGCCTCCTCGACGTCCTCCAGCAGATCCACGCCAGCGATGGGATGACCGTCGTGCTGGCGACCCACGATCCCGCCGTCGCCGCACGCGCCGATCGGGTCGTGGAGCTCCGAGACGGGCGGATCGTCGCCGACCTGGCCCGCCCGTGACGGTCGTCGCGTGCCACGGCGTGACCCGTACCTTCGCGCGGCCCGGCCTCGAGCCGCTGCGAGCGGTAGACCGTGTCGATCTCGACGTCGAGGCCGGTGAGTTCGTCTCGATCGTCGGTCCATCGGGCTCGGGCAAGACGACGCTGCTTGGCCTGCTTGCCGGTCTCGAGCCGCCCGACGACGGGGAGATCGAGGTCCTCGGCCATGACCTCGCCCGCCTCTCGGCCACGGAGCGTGCGCGACTGCGCCAGCGGCGGGTCGGGATCGTGTTCCAGTCGTTCGGGCTGGTCCCTTCGCTTCGGGCGGGGGAGAACGTGGCCCTCCCCCTGGCGTTCGCAGGCCGTCCCGAGGCGGAACGGCGCAGCCGAGCCACCGCCGCCCTCGAAGAGGTCGGCCTCGGGCACGCGGTCGATGCCCGCGTCGACGAACTCTCGGGTGGGGAGCGCCAGCGAGTCGGGGTCGCCCGCGCGCTCGTGATCGAGCCCTCGCTGCTGCTCGCGGATGAGCCGACGGGCAGCCTCGATGACTTCACCGGCGACCTGGTGCTCGATCTGCTCATCGGCGCCGTTCGACGCCGGGGCTGCAGCCTCGTCCTCGTCACGCACGACCCAAGAAGCGCGGCACGGGCGAGCCGACGATGCCGCATGCTCGACGGCCGCCTCACCGTGGACGCCGCCTGATGCCGCTGGTCCGCCACGCCATCCGCTTGGTCGTTCGGGAGCCACGCCGGAGCATCGCCGCGCTGGTCGGCGTCGCGATGGCGTCCGCCCTCGTGACGAGCGTCCTGCTGTTCGGCTCGGCATCGGGCGCGACCGTGACCCGCCGGGCGCTGTCCGGCGTCACGGTCGACGCGCAGGTCGTCCTGGCGGACGGTGCCGATCCGGCGGCCGTGCGCACCGTCCTGGCGGCGGACCCTGCCGTCCACGCGACGATGCCGTTCGACCTTGTCCATTTCGATGCCGGGGCGCTCGACAAGGCCGGGACCGCGACCCAGACGAGCTCCGGCGTCCTGGTCGGGGTCGAGCCAGGGTATGCCGCCGTGACGGGCCTCCTGGGTGCATCGTCCGGGGCGGCCGCGCCCGGGCAGATCCTCATCAGCCGGGATCTGGCCTCGAATCTCGGGGCCGTTCCGGGCGACAAGGTGGCCTTCACGCTGCCCGGTGGCGGCTCCGTCAGCCTGGTCGTCTCGGGCGTCGTCTCCACGGTCGGTGCAGACCTGATCCTCGGCCCGATCGATGCCGCCCATCGCGCGGCCGGCGCGAACCCGCCGGCAAACGTGGCCGTGCTGGCCCTCGCCGATCTGGAGCAGCTCGTGCTGCCGAAGGTCCCGAGTGGTGCGACCGCGGTCGACCCGAGCGTCCCGAGCGCCTCCGCGCCCCCAGCCACGGGGCCCGTCTTCGCTCCGGATCCCGCCGTCCGTCGTGAGATCCAGATCCAGCTGGACCACGCCCAGATCCCGGGAGATCCCGTGGCGGCGCAGGGCTGGTTCGATACCGTGCGCCGCCGCCTCGAACGCCAGGGCGCGGGCACGTTCCAGGTCGTCGACGATGCCGCCGCCTCGCTCGAGCCCCTCGCGGCCGACCTCGCCTGGGGTCAGATCCTGTTCATCTTCCTGGCCCTGCCCGGGATCGCGCTCGCCCTGGCGCTGTCACGTCTGGCCGCCGACGCGACGGCCGACACGACCCGTCGGCACGCGGCGCTGCTTCGCGCCCGAGGCGCCACGACGCGACAGCTCCGACTCGTCTTCGTCGGCGCGGCGGTCGTCACCGCCCTGCTGGGTTCACTGGTCGGCGTTATCGTCGGGACGCTCGTGGGCGTCGGTCTGTTCGGGAGCGCCCTCGCGACCACGGATCCCGCGGGCTCGATCGTTCGCGTGGCGGCCATTGCGGTCGTCCTGACCACGTTCCTCGCGAGCGGCGCCGCGTTCATCCCGTTGCGCAGCCAGCTCCAGGAAGAGGTCGCGCTGGGACGGCAGGAGCTCCAGCGCGTCCGGGGTCCCCTCTGGCAACGCGCCTATCTCGACATCATCGCGCTCATCGCCGGCGTAGTCGTCTACGTGATCGCCGGCGGGACCGGTGTCCATCCGGTCCTGAACGCCGAGGGCAACCCGACGGTGACGCTGGCCTTGACCTCGTTCGTCGCGCCGCTGCTGTTCTGGTCGGGCGGGACGTTGCTCCTCCTCCGCCTCGTGACCGCCGCGCTCCGGCGTAGCGACCGGTTGTCGGGTGCGCTGGGCCGGGTCCTTGGGCCCGGTGGCGGCCTGGCCGGCCGCTCGCTCTCGGCACGCGCCCCGGCGGCCTCCCGCGCTATCGTCGTGCTGGCCCTCGCCACCAGCTTTGCCACGAGCGTCCTGGTCTTTGACGCTACATATCGTCAGCAGCAGTTGGTCGACGCGGGATTGACCCTGGGCGCTGACCTCAAGGCGACGCCGAACTCGCCGGCCACCAAGGCTACCGGCGCGACCGTCGATGGATTGCGTGGCCCGGGCATCGCCGTCGCGACGCCGTTCGTCGATCGGGTCGTCTACGTGGGTCCGGAGGCGCAGGACCTGCTGGCGATCGACGCCACGACGCTGGGTTCGGTCGCGCCGCTGTCCGACGGGTTCTTCCAGGGCAGCACCGCGGCGGCCGCCCTCGATGCCCTCCGCGCGAAACCCGATGCCATCCTCGTCTCGGCCGAGACGGCCAAGGACTACAGCATCGTTCCCGGCGACCATCTCAAGATCCGCGTCCCCGACGCGAACGGCAAGCTGGTCACGGTCGTCTTCACGATGGTCGGCGTCGCGCTCGAGTTCCCGACCGCCCCCAAGGACGCGTTCCTCGTCGCCAACCAGTCGTACGTCGCGACTCAGACTGGTAACGACCGAATCTCGTTCGTCCTCGCCAGGGCCGATGGTGACGTCGCCGACGCCGCCAGACGACTGACCACGCGGGTCGGGACTGGCTGGCAGGTGACCGACCTGAACACCACCGCGGCGCGACTGGCCAACAGCATAACCTCGGTCGACCTCGGCAGCCTGGTCCTGATCGACGTGGCCTTCGCGCTCCTGATCGGGGCGGTCGGCGTCGCGCTGTTCCTGCTGGCCGGCCTCGCCGAGCGCCGCCGCGAGCTGGCGACGCTGACCGCCATCGGGGCGGAGCCTGGCCAGCTCCGCGCGACGCTGCTCGGTGAGGCGTCGCTGATCGGTGGCGCGGGCATCGTCGCTGGGCTCCTGACCGGCGGCGTGGTGGGTGCCGCCTTGCTCCAGATCCTCGCCGGCGTCTTCGATCCGCCGGCCGATCACCCGGCGGTCCCGATCGTCGCGGTCGGGATCGTCGTCGGCGCGACCGTCCTCGCCGTGGCGCTGGCGCTGCTGATCGCGGATCGGGCCTTGGCCCATCTCAAGGTGGCGGCCGAGCTGCGGGAGCGCTGAGCCCCGCCCGGATCGTCCCGGATCGGGCCGGATCAGCCCTCGCCGAAGATCCCGGCCAGCATGAACGGCGCCGTCTCCTCGAGCTGATCGTAGCGACAGGCTTCGGGCGGCTTGTCGGGGCGCCAGCGCTTGAACGTCGTCGCGTGGCGGAACCGGTCGCCCTGGAGATGATCGTAGGCGACCTCCGCGGCCCGCTCGGCGCGGAGCGGCTCCCACGACAGGTCCTTGCCGCGGTTCCAGCGCGAGGTCGCGCCCGGGACGCGCTGCCTGGACGCTTCTACCTCGGCCGCCCATTCGGCCCAGTTGCCCCAGGGATGACCCTCCATCGCGTTCTCGCGTAGCGGCGCGAGCTCCTCGACGAGCTCCGCCCGCCGGTCCCAGCTGAACGACGACGTGATGCCGACGTGGTGCAGCGTCCCGGCGTCGTCGAACAGGCCCAGCAGCAACGAGCCGACATGCGTGCCCGGGCCGTTCTTGTGCCATCGGAAGCCGGCGACGACGCAATCGGCCGTGCGGTGGTGCTTGATCTTGAGCATCGCTCGCTTGCCGGGCTGGTACGCCGCATCGAGCCGCTTGGCGACGACACCATCGAGCCCGGCTCCCTCGAACCGCTCGAACCAGTCGACCGCCGTCGCGCGGTCCCGCGTGGCCGGCGTCAGTTGGATCGGGGGCCGGGCGGCGCCGAGGATCGACTCGAGGCGGGCCCGTCGTTCGCCCTGGGGGACCGCACGCAGGTCCTCGTCGCCGAGGGCGAGGAGGTCCCATGCGACGAACGAGGCGGGCGACTGCTCGGCGAGCAGCTTGACCCGCGATGCCGCCGGGTGGATCCGCAGCAGGAGCGCCTCGAAATCGAGCGCGCCGTCGCGGGCGATCACCACCTCGCCATCGAGGACGCAGCGCTCCGGGAGCGCGGCGCGGAGCGGCTCGGCCAGCTCCGGGAAGTAGCGATCGAGCGGCTTGAGGTCGCGCGACTGCGTGTAGACGTCGTCGCCGTCGCGGAACACGAGCGCCCGGAAGCCGTCCCACTTGGGTTCGAAGAGCCAGCCGTCATCGGTCGGCAGGGCGTCGCTCGCCTTGGCGAGCATCGGTTCGATCGGCGGGTCGAAGGGGAGCGCCACGGCCCAACGATACCCGCCCGGAGCCCGGTCAGGGCAGGGTCGAAAGCGAGTCTCTGGCCCGTTCGCGCCCGAGGTTCCAGGCTGCCGGACTGTCGAAGGCCGGATTCGACGCGAGCTCGGACTTGCGGGTCGCGAGGAGCGTCAGCATGTCTTGCCGTTCGGGGGCGGGAAGCGCCGGCAGCGCCCCGACCAGCACCGGCACGGCATCGTCGGGCAGGACGCCGAGGTACCCGGAGTCGAGCCCGACATGGCCGTCGGCGGGAACGAGGGACGGGTTGATCGCGCGCTCGACGTTGCGCGCAGCGACGTATGCGGCTGGGGCAACGGCATTGAGCCCGAGCAGGGCGACCACGCCGATGACGACCAGGCCGTGTCCTAGCCAGTGCATCCGCGCGGTCAGGGCAAGCGCGGTCATGACCGCAAGCGCCGCCGCGAGCGCTCCGATCGTCACGAGCACGTATAGGCGAAGCTCGGTCCAGCCGTAGGCATCCTGGTAAAGCCGAAGGCGCAGGGTCGCCGAAACCAGAACGACCGCTGTCAACGCGAGCAGGGCGAGGAGGCCGGCGAGGTAGACGCGGGTCCGCCGAGTGACGGTGGTCTCCAGGGCGACGACGACGGCTCCGGCCAGACACGCCGCCGCGACCAGTTCGAAGAACCCGCGGCGGGCGTAGGAACTGTAGGTGAGCCCGGCTGCGATGAGTGTGTCGAGACCGCCGAACAGGTAGGCCACCTGGAGCCCGACGAAGAGACCGACGACGAGGTCGATCACGAGCAGGATCACGATCGCCTCGGCCGTACCGAGGACCCGACCGGGAGCGACCATCCCGCTCCGAGCCGCTGCGCCAAGCGACGCCCGTTCCATCGCCGGGATGCCGATCGCCCCCACCGACAGGACACCCGCCGCGAACCACGCACACGCCAACGTGAAGAGGAGCCGACCGCCCAGCCCGCCCAGGTCGATTCGCAGGCCGAACAGCTCGTCGAGCCCACGCCGGAAGATCGGGTCGGCCGAGGCGAACAGGACCGCAAAGATCATGGCGAGCGGGATCCCGAGCAGGAGACCGCGGCCGACCGACAGCCACCAGCCCGAGCCGAGACGGCTCCACCCGCCAGCCTGTGCCGGTGACGCGACTCGCGCGGCACGGACGATCCTCGGCGTGCCGACCAGCGCGGCTTCGAGGGTCCACGCCCCCAGCCCGGCGATCGCCGCCGCAGATCGGCGGGTCACGGCCAGACCGGAGATCGCGACGAGCGACGCGCCCACGAAGACCATCGCCGCCAGGGTGTCGAGCGAGGCGACGAGCGGATCGCCGCGAACGGCGACGAAGGCCGCGAAGGCGACCGCCGCGATCGGCAGCCAGGCATCGACGGGATCCGACGCGCGTCCGGGCCGGCGGAGCAGCCAGCCCGCACCGAGGGTCGCGACCACGAGCAGGACGATGTTGACGCCATAGGCCGGGCCGTCGAGGACGAGTTCGGCGAGCAGTCCGAGGGCGAGGCCGGCGGCCAGCAGATCTCGAGCGATGGTTCGGTCCAATGGGCCGTCCTCCGAGCGGTCGGCGCGGGCAGGCGCGGGTCGGCGGTTAGGCTCTGGACGGCTCGCGCCGCCGTGGTGTGGCGCAGCTCATTCATTCGCAAGTCCGGCCGACCGTGGGAACCGGCCATGTCGGGCTGGCGTCTCGGCGGTGCCGCTGCGGCCAGACGGTCGCGACGCGCCACGGAGGTCCAACATGCGCGCCATCCGTTCGCTCCTTTCCTTGATCGCCATCGCGGTGCTCGTCGTCGCATGCAGCGGCGCCGCATCGACCAACCTCACGACGGTCGGCAAACCCGTCGACAACTCGGGCACCGGGGCCGCGGCACCGGCACCAGCCGCGGGCACCGCGGAAGGCACCGTCCCGCAGGCCAACCCGGTAGGCGGAGGCGGCTCGAACGGCCCGGTCGCCCTCGTGGACGACGCCAAGATCATCCGGACCGGCACGATGGCCCTCGAGGTCACCGACATCCCGAAGGCGCTCGGCGTCGCGCGCGACGCGATCGTCGGATTGGGTGGCTACGTCGGCGCATCGACCACGAACAGCCAGGGGGACAAGCCGTCGGCCGAGATCACGTATCGGATCCCCGCGGCCAAATGGGAACAGGCGCTCGACGCCCTGCGCGGGCTCAACGGCCTGACGACCAAGGTCGACACCGAACACACGCAGGCGGTCGAGGTGACCGGCCAGGTCGTCGATCTCGAGGCACGGATCGCGAACCTGCGAGCCAGCGAGGTCGCCCTCCAGGGCATCGCCGAGAAGACCACCAAGATCTCCGACGTCCTGGAGGTCCAGTCCCAGCTGACGGCGACGCGCGGCCAGATCGAGGAACTCACGGCCCAGCTCAAGGACCTGAACGACCGCGCCGGCTACGCCACGCTCACGGTCCAGTACAGCGTCCCGATCGTCGCGGTCCAGGCAGCGGCCAAGGAATGGCAGCCCGCCACGGTCGTCGACGAGGCCGCAGCGACGCTGGTGTCCGCCCTCCAGGGCCTGGCGACGGCCGGGATCTGGTTCGTCATCGTCTGGCTGCCGCTCCTGCTCGTCCTCGCCGTGCTGGCGGTCTTCGTGGTGTGGATCGCTCGCCGGCTCGGGTTCGGCCGGCGCGTGCCGGGCGCCGTGCCACCGGCTCCGATCGTCGGCGAGGGCTAGCGAGCGACCGTCTCTTCGGGCATGTCACGATGGGTGGATGACCGACCAGGGCGAACGCTATGACCAGATCGCCACCGGATACGCACGCTGGTGGGCGCCGGTCCTCGCCCCGGCCGTCGGCGAGCTGCTCGACGGATTCGAGCCGGTCGGACCAGGCCCGGCTCGGATCGTGGATATCGGGACCGGGACCGGCCAGCTGGCGCTCGGCGCGATCGCCCGCTGGCCCGAGGTGTCGGTCGTGGGGGTCGATGCGTCGGCCGGGATGTGCGCGGTCGCCGACGCCGAGGCCGATCGCCTGCTCCCCGGACCCGGGCGCCACCGTTTCAGCACCACCGTGGCCTACGCCGACGCGTTGCCGTTCGAGGAGGGCGCCTTCGACGCCGCGCTCTCCTCGTTCGTCTTCCAGCTCGTCCCGCGGCGCGCGCGCGCATTGCGTGAGGCGAGGCGTGTCCTGCGCCCGGGCGGACGCCTCGCCTACGTGACGTGGCTCGAGGACGAACGGGTCTTCCTGCCCGACGTGACGTTCGATGATGTCCTCGAGGATCTCGGCATCGACGAGCGCGGCGGCGACGGACGATCGGGCGATCTGCCATCGGTGGAACGCGCGGCCGGCGAGCTGCGTCGGGCCGGCTTCGCCGACGTCACGGCACGAGCCGGCTGGGTCGCGCACCGCTTCGGCATCGAGGGCTACATCGCCTTCCTCAAGGAATTCGACGAGGAGACGCTCTTCGACGAGCTGGAGCCCGCGCTGCGGAGGCGTCTGGTATCGACCCTCCGCGAGCGCCTCTCCGCACTGTCATCCGAGCAGATGACGATGCGGTTCCCGATCGTATTCGCCTCGGGCCGACGCTCGACCTGACGACCCTCGAACGGCCCGCGACCATCCCGGACGGGTCAGCCTTCGTCGGCCGCGCCCGTGGTCGTCTCGGCACCCTCGGCGGGTTCGGCACCCTCTTCGCCTTCCGGAGCGCCTTCGCCGGCCTCGACCGGGACCTCGACGACCTCCTCGACGCGCGGCGCCTGGACCTTGGCGATGATCTCGTCGCCGTCGGTCAGGAGCGTGACGTCGCCCGGGATGACCAGGTCACGGACGTGGATGGTCGTGTCGAAGTCGGTCAGCGACTCGACCGAGTACTCGATCGCCTGCGGCAGGTGATCCGGCAGAGCCCGCACGCGGACCGACTCGCTCGGGTGGAGGAGCGTGCCGCCGCTGAGCGTGACCGCCGGCGATTCGCCGGTCGCCACGAGCGGCACGTCCACGGTCAGCTCCTCGGTCATCCGCACGAGGAACAGATCGACGTGGAGGGTCCGGCGGTTGACCGGATGGACCTGGACCGCGGAGACGAGCACCGGGCGAGCCTTCATGCCGTCGACCGACAGGTCCACGAGCGCGTTCGGGCCACTATGGCGCCGGAGCTGCTCGAAGTCGTGGGCATCGATCGAGATCGGATCCGAGTCGACGCCGTGGCCGTAGACGATGGCCGGCAGGCGACCGGCGTGGCGGAGGCGGGCGACCTTCTTGCCGATCA
>JBBQDL010000040.1:0-25549 GCA_038319665.1 Candidatus Limnocylindrales bacterium | reverse complement strand
CTCAGCCGCCGCGCGCTGATCGGGGCAAGTCACACCTCGCCGCGCCAGGTCAGAGGCGCCATCGACCGGTTCGTCGGCGGGTACAACGAGACCGCCACACCATTCGAGTGGCAGAAGCGGGAGGTACACCAGGTGAGCCTTAGCCACCATTACGCTGACTTACGCAACTAAGTACTAGGCGATCAGCCCCGTCGGCGCCGAGTCAGGCCGCTGACGGCCACGGCGCGCGACCGCGTGGGCCGTGGCTGGGCCGCCGACCGGACCGCCTTGATCGGGCTCGAAAGCCCGGGCGTGGGGAGTGCGCGCGTCGAGGCGCTCGAGCGGCTCGGTGAGAGCAGTCGGGCGGCGTCGCCACTGGGCAGCGGCCGCGCGAACAGGTAGCCCTGCCCGACGTCGCAGCCCATCGCTCGCAGGACCTCGAACTGCGCCTCGGTCTCGATGCCCTCCGCGACCACGGTGATGCGGAGGCCATGAGCGAGCGCGATGACCGCCTCGACGATGGAGCGATCGGCCTCGCTTTCGAGACCGGCCACGAAGGTCCGGTCGATCTTGATCGTGTCGAGCGGCAGGTGTTTGAGGTAGGCCAGCGACGAGTAGCCGGTCCCGAAGTCATCGAGCACGAGCCGGACGCCCATGTCGCGCAACCGGCTCAGGGCCCGGATCCCGACCTCGGATTGGTCCATGACGACGCTCTCGGTGATCTCGAGCTCGAGGGTCGAGTGGTCCATCCCCGTTTCCGACAGGATCGCGTCGACCTGATCGACGAGGTCGGGCTGGACGAACTGGCGGGCCGACAGGTTGACCGACATCAGCAGGCGCGGTCCGGCCGGCCGGGCGTCGCGCCACTTCGTCGCCTGCCGGCATGCGGTCTCGAGCACCCAGCGACCGAGCGGGACGATCAGACCGGTCTCTTCGGCGAGCGGGATGAAGGCGAGGGGCGGTACGAGCCCGCGGACGGGGTGCTGCCAGCGCACGAGCGCCTCGAAGCCGACGATCCGGTCGGTCGCGAGGTCGATGAGCGGCTGGTAGTGGACGCGCAGCTCGTGACGCTCGAGCGCACGGCGCAGGTCGTTCTCCATGTCGATGCGATCCATCGTCTGGTCGGACATCGACGCCTCGAAGAGGATGTGCCGGGTCGATGGGTCGTTCTTGGCGCGGACCATCGCGATCTCGGCTTCGCGGAGCATCTCGTCGGGCGTCGCCCGGCCCGGGCGTCCGATCGAGATCCCGAGTGATGCGCTGATGAACCACTCTCGACCGCCCATCGGGAACGGCGTGCGCAGTTCGTTGCCGATCCGCTCGGCGATGCGGCGGGCGTCGGCGGCATCCTCGACCGGGTCGAGGATGATCCCGAACTCATCGCCACCGAAGCGCGCCACCGTGTCGCTCGGCCGGAGACAGGCGACCAGGCGCTGGCCGACGGCCGCCAGCAGGCGGTCGCCGACCGCGTGGCCGACGCTCTCGTTGATGACCTTGAAACGATCGAGATCGAGCAGGATGACCGCGACCGGATCCGCGCCTTCCGAGTGCGACGAGGCGAGCGCGTGGGCGATCCGGTCGGCCAGGAGCTCGCGGTTGGGGAGGCCGGTCGTGGGGTCATGGAGTGCGCCCCGTTGGGCAGCCGCGAAGAGGCGCGAGTTGTCGAGCGCGATCGAGGCGAGCTGGGCGAACCGGACGAGGGCATGCGACTCGCGCGGACCGAACTCGCGATCGAGCGTCCCGGAGGCGAGGCCGATGACGCCGACCGTCTTCCCGCTCGAGGCCAGCGGGACGCCCATCACCGATCCGTATTCCCGCTGTGGCATCTCGCTCGATCGACCGGAGAACGCTTCGTAGTCGGCGACTTGAAGCGGCTCGCCGGTCCGGAAGACCTGCCCGCTGAGACCGTGGTCGATCCCCATCCGCTGGCCGATCAGATCCTGGAACATGCCGCTGCCGTGGCTGATGACCAGCGAGGTCTCGTCGGGCTCGGCGAGATAGATGAAGCCGTGCGGGGTCCCCAGGAGCGCGGTCGCGCGAGTCAGGATCGTTTCGAGCAGGACGGTCGAGTCGTGGCGGTCGAGCAGGGCGAGCGCGGTCTCATCGAGCGCACGCAAGTAAGGATCGCCGGCCGATTCGCCACCGATCGCGGAACGGCCCTCGGGCTTGGCCAGGTAGAGCGCCCGGTCGGCCATTTCCACGAGCGCGTCCTTCGTCCGGCCGTCGTCGGGGAAGCAGCCGACCCCGGCGCTGATCGTGACGCTCGGCCCGCCGGTCGCGCCCGACAGATCGGCGACGGCTCGCCGGATCCGGACCGCGACCTCGTGCGCGACCGTTCGGTCGGCCCCCGGCAGGATGACCACGAACTCGTCGCCACCATAGCGGTAGAGGCGGTCGCCCGCCCGTGTCGCCCCGGCGAGGGCGACGGCCACGCCGCCGAGGAAGGCATCGCCGGCGGGGTGGCCGCACGCATCGTTGAAGGCCTTGAACCCGTCGAGGTCGAGCATGACGATCGCGAATGGCGCCCCGCCGCCCCCGTCGGCGACCGCTTCGCCGAGCTCGCGCTGGAAGGAGCCGTGGTTGCGCAGCCCCGTCAGCGCATCGAGGTCCGCCCGGGTCTGGACCGCGCCGTGCGTCTCGGCGTTCTGCAGCGCGATCGAAGCCTGGCCGGCGAAGAGCTGGGTCAGCTCGAACTCGTTGGCACTGAAGCCCGCATCCGAGTCGCCCATCCGCCCGATGTTGAGGGTGCCGATCGCGATGCCGTTGACGAGCAGCGGGACGACGATCATCGCCTCGGGCTCGAACGGGGTGCCCGGCACCTGGATCGACCGCGGGTCGAGGTGCGCCCGGTTGGCGAGCACGGCCTCGCCGTGTTCCACGACCCAGCCGCTGATACCCGAGGCGAGCGGGACCTCGTGGGCCATGATCAGGTCGGCGAACCGGTCCCGGGCGACCACCGCGCGCCGGACCCCGGCCGCCCGATCGACCTGGTAGATCGTGAGCGAATCGTAGGGGACGATCGCCTTGAGCGAATCGGCGATGAGCTCGAGGACGCCGGCCGGTTCGAGCGTCGAGAGCAGGCGCTCGTTGACCTCGAGCAGCCGCCGTTGGCCATCGAGCTGGTGCTCGAGCTCTGCCCGCTGCTCACGCAGCCGCTCCATGCTCGTGGCGTTGACGAGTGCTTGCGCCGCGTAGCCGGCGAAGATCGCCAGCGTCGTCTCGTCGTCGGCATCGAACCGGTCGCGACCCTCCTTCGAGACGACGATCACGCCGTAGACCGTCTGATCGAAGGTGATCGGGACCAGCAGCATCGACTCGGGAGCGTCGTTCGTGCGGACGATGAGGGTCCGCGGATCGCCTGCGGCATCGCCCAGGCGGACGGTCTCGCCGTGGGCCGCGACCCAACCGGTCAGCCCGGTCCCGATCGCGACCCGCAGGACCTGCGGATCCGGGTCGCTGACGCCCATGAAGGTGCCCTGGAAGGCGATCGGCTCGCACATCCCGGCTTCGTGGTCGACCCGATAGACCCGGATCGTGTCGTGATCGATGAGCGTCCCGGCCTCGGCCACGATGGCGTGGGCGATCCCGTTGACGTCCTGGAGCCGGCTGAGTCGGCCCGCCAGCTCGGAGATCGCGCGCAATCGCCCGGTCATCGTCCGGGTGGAATCGGCCAGCCGGGCGTTGCCGATGGCGGTCGCCATCTGGTCGGCGAAGGCGCGGACCAGCTCGGTCTCGTCGGCGGTCCAGGCGCGGTCCGTGCCGTGGTAGAGCACGAGCAGGCCGAGCGGCATGTCGCGGAAGATGATCGGGACGAAGCAGATGGTGCGGATCCCCGCCCGACGGTAGATCGCCCGGATCGCCGGCAGGGTCGTTCCGAAGTTGCCCTTGAGCACCCGGACGTCTCGCTCTCGTAGCGCGTCGAGGCCCGGCGTCCGGGCGTCGCGGGGAAGCATCGCGATGATCTCGAGGATCTCGGGCGAGAGACCGCGCTGGGCGACCAAGCTGAGGGGTGTCGGCGAATCGTCGTAGGTCCACAGGCCGGCCTGGTCGACCCCGAACAGTTCGAAGGACTGGTCGATGACGTCGCGGAAGAGGCCGTCGAGGTCGAGGCGGCCACTGACCTTGGCCGCGATCCGGCGCAGCGCGTCGGCGCGTGTCGGGGCGGAATCGGGCGCGTTCGGCGGTTCCTCCCTCGCTCGTTCGTGCGCGACGACCATCAGTGCGAGGCGTCCTCCGAGACATGATTCGCCCGTGCCGTCTGGGCAACGGGTCGCACGACCACCGTACGGGGCTAGAAGGGTCGCGGCGATAGCCCATCGGTACCAGCGACAGAGGTCGGCGGTCGCGCGGACGCATCTGTGTCGGGGGTCGCGACGAGCGCGGCGATGCCCCTCGATCTAGGCCTCGAGCAGCTCGGCCACCGAGCCCAGCACGACGTCCGCAAGCGGCGCCAGGTCGTCGCGGTCGCCTACGCCGGTCAGGACAGCGACGATCAGCCCGGCACCGGCGGCTCGCGCCATCAGCAGGTCCGCTGGCGCATCGCCGACGACGGCGCTGTGCGAGGCCGGGATCCCGAGCGCCTCGCACAGGTGGGTGACCATCCCGGGGGCGGGCTTGACCGGGACGCCGTCGTCGGCGCAGACAAGCGCATCGATGACGCCGGCCACCCCGAGCGCCTCGAGCGTCCGTTCCGTCGGCTCGCGATCGTCACTCGTCGCAACGGCGACTAGGTGACCGGCGTCGTGCAGGCGTCCGAACAGCGCGTGCAGGTCCGTCAGCGGCCGGGCGAGCCCGACCGGGTCCGGCGCGTGCCAGGCCGCATCGAGCGCCCGGTCCGTGGCCCTCTCGTTCAGCCCCGCCTCGAGCAGGACCACCCGAGTCCGCTCGCGCAGGCGAGCCATCGGCGTTGACGCCAGCCCGCCGCCGGGCAGGATCCGCCCGGTCGCGGCGTCGAAGCCGAGCATCGCGTAGAGCGGCGCCTCGACCGACCGCCCGGTGGAGGCCCGGATGCCGTCGGCCAGCGCGACCGCCCAACCCGACCACATCCGCCCGAACTCGATGAGCGTCCCGTCCTTGTCGAAGATGACGAGGTCGATGCCGTCGAGCGGGACGGTCACACCTCGGCGCCGGCCTCCGTGCTGGCCGCGGCCCCGTCTCGTGCTGCCCCGAGCACGAAGCATGCCTCGGGCGGGAACGAGATCGTGACCGTCTCACCGACGGCCGGCAGCTTGAGATGCGGCTCGTTGAACGCATCGAGCGAGATCGCCGTCGGCGGCTGGCCCTCGACCCCTTCGCCGAGCTTGATCCGGATGCGCACGATCGAGCCGAGGAAGTTGATGTCGTCGACCTCGCCGCGCAGGTGGTTGGTCCCGGCCGCCTCGCCCAGGGCGATGCCTTCCGGACGGACGGCCAGCGTGACCCGGCGATCGGCCGGGACGTCAGTGATGACCTTGCTGGTCCGGATCTCCTGGCCGTCAAGCGAGAGGCGTCCGGCCCCGGCATCCACGACAGCCGCGGTGACCAGGTTGAGCGTGCCCACGAACGACGCCACGAAGGCCGTGCTCGGGAAGTTGTAGATCTCCGATGGGGTACCGATCTGTTCGATCCGACCGTCGCTCATGACCACGACGCGGTCGGACAGCGAAAGTGCCTCCTCCTGGTCGTGGGTCACGTAGACCGTGGTGATCCCGAGCTGCCGCTGGATCGCCCGGATCTCCTTGCGCAGGACGATCCGGATCTTGGCGTCGAGCGCGGACAGCGGTTCGTCGAGGAGCAGGACCTGGGGCTCGATCGCGAGCGCGCGTGCGAGGGCGACCCGCTGCTGCTGGCCGCCCGACATCTGGTAGGGGAAGCGGTCGCCCCGTCCCTCGAGGTGGATGAGCTCGAGCAGCTCACCGACGCGCTTGTCGATGGCGGCCTTGGGCCGCTTGCGGACCTTGAGCCCGAACCCGATGTTGCCGGCGACGGACATGTTCGGGAAGAGCGCATACGACTGGAAGACCATCCCGACATTGCGCTGGTTCGGGGAGCGGTAGGTGATGTCCGTGCCGTCCACGACGATCGTGCCGGCCGTCGGCTTCTCGAAGCCGGCGATCATCCGCAGGGTCGTCGTCTTGCCACAGCCCGACGGGCCGAGGAACGACACGAACTCGCCGCGCTCGGCGTCGAGGTTGAAGTCCTCGACCGCGGCGACCCCACCCGGGAAGGTCTTCTGGACCCCGGTCAGCTGCAGGAAACCCATCGTCGTCCTCGTCTTCCTAGCGGGCGCCGGCCACGGTGATCCGGGTGCGCGAATCCCGGCCGATGAAGGCGATCAGGATCATGGCGAGCCAGGTCAGGCCGAAGCTGATGAGCGACACGGCGGCCGGTTCGTAGGCCTTGTTCTGGCCGAGCAGCGAGAGGTAGGGCCCGAAGGCCGGGCGGGCGAGGAATGTTGCGATGGTGAACTCGCCGATGACGATCGCCAGGGTCAGGAAGGCGCCGCTCAGGAGGGCGACCCGGAGGTTCGGCAGGATGACTTGGACGAGGATCCGGGTCCAGCTGGCGCCCATGCTCTGGGCGGCCTCGGTCAGGGTCTGGATGTCGATCGACTGGAGGCCCGTGTCGACCGCCCGGTACATGTACGGGAACGACAGGACCACGTAGGCCGCGACGAGGAGCGCCGTGCTCCCGATGTCGGTGTAGGTGAACGGGAACGGCGGGTGGCTGTACGTGCTCAGCAGCCCAAACACGAGGATGATCGGCGGGATCACGAACGGCAGCAGCGTGATGAACTCGATGAACGGACGTGCCCGGGGGACCCGCAGGCGGACCCAGAAGGCGGTCGGCAAGATCAACCCGATGCTCACGATGATCGTGATGAAGCCGACGATGAACGAGTACCCGAGGCTGTCCCAGAACTGCGACGTGCCAAGGGTCCCGGCGTAAAAGTCGAGCGTCGGCGGGGCGTGGACCGGTCCGATCGGGTGGCCGAGCGAGAACTCGAACGTGCCGGCGAGCGGCAGGAAGAAGTACAGGAATCCGAGGATGAAGACGATCCACCACCAGATGCGGGTCAGCTTCATCGCTGCCACCTCGCGGCTCGCCGCCCGAGCCAGACGTAGGCCAGGATCGTCACGCCCATGATCACGACCATGCCCATCGCGATCGCGTATCCCAGCGGGACGTTGTTCAGCACATCGCCGCGGATCTGGCGGCTGATGAGCAGAGTCACGATGTTGAGCGTGCCGCCGGTCAACTGATAGGCCGTCGCCTGGGCGCCGAACGAGTTCCCGAACAGCAGGATCATCGTCCCCAGCAGGGTCGGCATCAGGATCGGCAGTGCGATGTAACGCCAGTACTGGAAGCCGCTTGCCCCCATGTTCTCCGAGGCCTCACGCCATTCCTTGCGCAGCCCATCGATGGCCGGCGCGATGATCAGGATCATCAGCGGGAACTGGAAGTAGAGATAGACGATCTCGAGGCCGATCTTCGAGTAGAGCGTGAAGCCGTTGCCGTAGATGTCGACACCCATGATGTCCTTGGCGAAGATCGTGAGGAAGCCGAGACGGCCCAGCGTGAACCCAAACGCCAGGGCGAGCGGGATGCCGGCGAAGTTCGAGGCGACGCCCGAGAACGTCATCAGCCCGCTGCGGAATGGCCTTGGCAGCCCGCCCGAGATGACCGCGTAGGCCATCAGGAAGCCGATGACCCCTCCCAGGATGGCCGTCACGAGGCTGATCTCGATGCTGGTCATGTAGGCGTTGCTGATCTCGCCGCCCGACAAGTCGGCGTAGTTCTGGAGCGTGAAGCCGCCGGTCTTGTCCTGGAAGCTGCCCACCACCAGGTAGAAGGTGGGAATGATCAGGAAGGCCGCCGCGAAGATGAGGAATGGGAGGAGGCCTACCCAGGTCAGGCTTGGGCGACGGCGGACAGGGCGCGCCGCTGGCGCGCCCTGTGCGGTCGTGACAGTCACCGTCGTGGCGCTGTCAGTCGGTCTGAGGCTGGGCTACTTGACCGTCACGTTGACGGTGGTCGGCCAACCCTTGGTGATCACGTCGGTAGCCTTCGTGATCTGGTCCTGTGTCGGCAGGACGACGCCCTTGGTATCGGGCAGCTTGGCTTCGGCCGCCGTGTCGACGGTCTTGTTGGTCAGCATGTCCTCGTGGCGGGCCGGGACGCAGTACCCCGTCAGGTATGCGTTCTGGCCGACGTCGGAGTAGATGTACTCCAGCCACAGCTTGGCCGCGTTCGGATGCGGGGCGAACTTGCTGATCGCCTGGACATAGAGGCCACCGAAGCGACCCGTGGTCGGCACGACGACCTCGATCGGGGGATTGCCCTTGAGCGAAACCTTGTCGGCGAGGGCGTTGTAGGTCCACGCGATGCGGATCGGGGTCTCGCCCGAGGCGACCGTTGTGGCGTTGCCGATGACCGGCACGAAGTTCTTGGCATCGTTGAGCTGCTTGAAGAACTGCAGGCCGGGTGCCGCGTCATCGAGGCTGCCACCCATGGAGAAGCCCGCCGCCCAGACACCGGAGGTTGCCTGGTTGGACGCGGTCGGGTCACCCGCCAGGGCGACCGAGTTCTTGTAGTCGGGCTTGAGCAGGTCCGACCAATCCTTCGGGACGGTCTTGACGACGGTCGTGTTGACCTCGAACGAGAGCACGCCGTAGTAGTCGCCGGTCCACATGCCGGCGGGATCCTTGGCCGAGGCCGGGATGGTGTCCCAGTTCGAGACCTTGTACGGCTGGTAGAGGTCCTGCGACACGCCCTGGGGGCCGTAGCTCAGGCCGACGTCGACGACGTCCGGCGCCTGCGGCCCCGGGTTGGTCTTGTTGGCGACGATGGCCGCGAGCTCGTCCTTCGAGCCGCCACCCGGGTTGAGCCCGTTGATCGGGATGCCGTACTTGGCGGTGAAGCCATCGATGATCGCGCCGTAGTTGCACCAGTCGCGCGGGAGCGCGATCGTGTTCAGGCCGCCTTCGGCCTTGGCCGCCGCGATGAGGGCGTCCATGCTGGCCGAACCGCCGGAGCCGCCGGAGCCGGCGGCAGATGGGGCGGTCGAGGAGCCCGGGGATGAGCAGGCCGCGAACGCGAAGCCTGCGACGACCAGGAAACCCGCCAGGCGGGTCACTGTGCGATGAGTAGACAAGATCCATCCTCCGTTGATCTGACTGTCACGCGAAGACCCGGGGCCTCTCCTCCCCTGCTGGGTCCGCCTCTCGCGTACCGCCTGACAGTGTGGCGGACGTCGGGACCCGTTGTCGGTCTTCGCGTGCATTGGACAGCCCGGCTGGGCGGGCGTCAAGAGGATAGGTGCGATTCGTTAGCGCAGGATCATCGCGCGCGCAACGTTTCCGGTGCGTGGTACGGTCCGCTCGGGTCAGCGGCGGACCTATACTCGCTGACCATCGGGAGCCGGTCCATGACCGGCCCGGCAGCAGCTCGGCTGGAGTGAGGGTCCATGACCGCTGGCCCAGGCGAATCCGGCGGTCCTCGAACGCTCGAGGACCCCTTGGCCGAGGCCCTGCGCGTCGTCGACCTCGCGGACAAGCGAGGCCTGCTGGTCCGTTTGATGGGTGGGATGGCGATCCGGGCCCATGCCCCGGACTGGCCGGCCCGGACGCGCCGCGTCGAGGTCGACCTCGACTTCGCGACCCGGGGCAAGGACCGGGGCGCCTTCTACGAACTCCTCGCTTCGGAGGGGTACACCGCGGACAAGCGACATAACGCGCTGTTCGGCGGCAAGCAGGCGTACTTCGTGGATGTCGCCCGCAATCGGCCCGTGGACGTGCTGGTGGACAACCTGGAGATGTGCCACCGCTTTGCCTTCGGCGACCGCCTGGCGGCATCGAGCCCCACGCTCCCCCTCGCCGAGCTCCTTTTGTCCAAGCTCCAGGTGGTCAAGATCAACCGCAAGGACGTGCTCGACGCGCTGGTCCTGCTCGCCGAGCACCCGCTCGGCCAGGACGACGGCTCGCCCGATTCGCGCGTCGGCCTCGGCGCCATCAACGTCCCGCGCATCCTGTCGTTCACGTCGAACGACTGGGGCTGGTGGCGGACGGTGACCGGGAACCTCGACGTGCTCGACCAATACCTCCGCGCGGAGCTGACGCCCGAGGATCTCGACCTCAACAACGGGCGGGCCATCCTGTTCGACCCGACGGCCCAGATCGCGGCGTTGCGGAAGGCTATCAACGATGCCCCGAAGTCGACCCGCTGGAAGCTCCGCGCGAGGGTCGGCGAGCGCCAGAGCTGGTATCAGGAGCCCGAGGAGATGGGACACAACTGATGCGCATCTTCTTCGCCACCGACATCCACGGCTCCGAGATGTGCTGGCGCAAGTTCCTCAACGCGGGCAAGTTCCACAAGGCCGACGTCCTGATCATGGGCGGCGACATGACCGGCAAGGCGATGGTCCCGATCGTCGCCAACGGTTCGAACTGGGAACTCGAGCTGCAAGGGCAGCAATACAGCCTCGGTTCGGAGGACGAGCTCCGGGCGATGGAGAAGCGGATCAGCGATCGCGGTTACTACCCGGTCCGGCTGACCCGCGAGGAGGTGGACGCATGGTCCGGCGATCCGGTCATGGTCGACACACGCTTCAAGGCCGAGATGATGGCCAACGTGGAGCGCTGGATGGCGCTCGCCGACGAACGGCTGGCCGGCACCGGGATCCGGTGCGTGGTCTCGCCGGCCAACGACGACATCTTCGAGCTCGACCCGATCATCGATCGGGCGGCTCTCGTGGAGCTCGGTGAGGCCAACAGCATCGCGCTCGACGGCTTCACGCTGGTCTCGACCGGCTATGCCAATACGACCCCCTGGAATACCTATCGCGAGCTGCCCGAGCCCGAGCTCCGGGCGAGGATCGACAGGCTGGTCGCCGAGGTCCCCGACCCCCACCGCGCGATCTTCAATTTCCACGCGCCGCCGTACGGGTCGAACCTGGACAACGCCCCGAAACTCGATGCCGAGATGAACTACGTCTCCGGCGGGCAGGCGCTCATCCCGGTCGGCTCGCACGCGGTCCGCGATGCGATCCTCGCGTATCGGCCGCCCCTCTCACTGCACGGCCACATCCACGAGGGTAAGGGGGCCGTCAAGCTCGGCCCGACCCTGGCCGTCAACCCCGGCAGCTCGTACGAGGACGGCATCCTCCAGGCGGCTATCGTCGACCTCGACACGAAGAAGGGGACGGTGAAGCGCTATCTACTGATCAACGGCTGATCGGATCCCCAGGTTCGATGAGTAAGGAGGGAAGCATGGCAACGGGCATACCCGCGGCACCGTCATTGTTCCTCAGGAACGCCACCGGACTGGTCAAGGGCTGGTCCGGGTTCGACGCGTTCACGTACTCGTTCATGTCGGTCAACCTGGTCACGCTGGGCATGTTCTACAGCCTGGCGGTCTTCGCCTACGTCCCCGGCGCCAACCCGATCCTGTCGATCGTCATCGCGGCTGTCGCGGTGACGTTCCTGGCCGTGGCTTATTCGGGCCTCATCGCTGCGATGCCAAGAGCCGGCGGCGACTACGTCTGGCAGAGCCGCGTCCTGGATGGCATCCCCGGCACGCTCGTCGGGGCGGTCGTCGGCTTCATCACCGGTTACCTCGTGGGCGGCGCGGTCGGCTTCGACCAGACGTTCGCCCTGGTGACCGGGGTCGCCGGCCTGATCGTCGGCGGAGCGATCGGCTGGCTCAACGGCGGTATCGGGTTCGTCCTGGCCGCCACCGGCTGGTGGTTCATCCTCGCGCTATGGGCGCCGATCTATGGCTTTATCCTCAAGATCGAGTTCTTCCAGCCGCTAGCGGCCCTGCTGGGCAGCAGTGACGGGGTGACCTTCTTCGGGTCCCAGACCGGGACCCTGTTCGTCTCGCTGGTCGTCATCGTCCTGACATCGGGCCTTGTCGCGTTGGGGATGGCCGGCTACGCCCGCATCCAGAAGTGGTGCCTCTACCTCGGCCTGATCCTCCTGGCGATCATGTTCGTCCTGATGGTCGTGTCGTCAAAGGCGGACTTCAAGGCCGCCTTCGACCGACAGAACCAATCGATGTTCGCGGTCTCCGGGGCCTACGACAAGACGATCGCCGACGCCGCCGCCAACGACTCGTTCACGACCTCGCTCAACCCGGACCAAATGGGCACCGACGTCGGTGCCACGGTCACCGCCTCCGTAGCGATGCTCCCCTTCATGCTCTTCTGGATCCTCTATCCGAACTGGGGCTCGACGCTCTACGGCGAGGTCCGCGGCTCGGGCGACTTCCGCAAGGTTTTGAGAGGGATGCTCGGGGGCATCTGGGTGACGGCCGGGCTGGCGATCGTGTTCGTGGTCCTCGCGGCCAGGACGTTCGGCTGGCTGTTCTACAACGCCACGAACGTGAACTACATCAACTACGCGTACAGCTACTCGACGGTGGCGCCGACGGTCCCGATCTGGAGCTACCCGCCGCTGATCGTCTCCTACCTGGTCAACAACACGATCTTCCAGGTCGTGTTCGTGCTGCTGTTCGGGGTCTGGTTCCTGGGTTGGTCGGGGACGTTGTTCCTGTCATCGACCCGGATGATCTTCGCCGCGGCCTTCGACCGGATCCTGCCCGACCATGCGGCAGCGGTCTCGGAGAGGCGGGCCGTGCCGATCATGGCCCTGCTCTACATCATGATCCCGTCGATCGTCCTGAGCGTCATCTACGCCTACTCCACCGACTTCTTCAAGCTGACCCTGGACGCGACGCTCGTCATCGCGGTCACCTTCCTCGGCAGTGCCATCGCCGCCACGATCCTGCCTTGGTACAAGCCGAGGATCTTCGACAACTCGCCGGTCGCGCACCTCAAGCTTGTGGTGAGCGGTGCTGGCTTGATCACCTCGATCATCCTCGGCTGGACCCTTTGGTCGTGGCTGTGGGATGCCAACAACCTGTATGGGATCGGCACCGGCAACTCGACGTCGATCGTCTTCTTGGGCGCCCTCTACGGGCTGGCCGCGATCGTCTATATCGCGGCTCGGCTGGTTCGCCGGAGCCAGGGCGTCGACCTCGACGCCATCCATTCGGAGATCCCCGCCGAATAGCCACGGATCTCGCAGAGACGACGAAGGCGCCTCGGACCCCCGAGGCGCCTTCTCGATTCAGGCGGGCTCGAGGGACCCCGGCCGGGACTGGCAGTCCCCATCAACGGGTCAAGGCCCCCGATGCTTGTCCCAGAGGATCGTTCGGTGCCTGTTGTACACGGGTTCCGGGCCCTGGAACCCAAAATAGGTGTCCGGGCCCAGCTTCGAGTCGCCGATGGGGACCGGCAGGCACCGGCTCGCCACGGAGATCGGGGGTTCGGTCTGGCTCGTCGGCGCCGCCGCATCGCTTCAGCCGCCGAACCAGCCGCTCGGACCGGGCGCCGTGTTCTGCCAGATGTGCTTCGCCTCGCGGTACTCGTCGAGACCGCTCGGGCCCAGCTCGCGCCCGATCCCGGACTGCTTGAACCCGCCCCACTCGGCCTCCGGCAGGTACGTGTTGTAGTCGTTGATCCAGATCGTCCCATGGCGCAGCCGAGCGGCCACCCGCTGCGCTCGCCCCGCGTCCGAGGTCCATACCGCGCCGGCCAACCCGTACGTCGTGTCGTTGCCGAGCGCGATGGCCTCCTCCTCGGTCGAGAAGCGCTCCACCGTGAGGACCGGCCCAAAGACCTCCTCCCGTACGATCCGCATCTCGCGGTCGACGTCGGCGAAGACCGTCGGGCGGTAGAAGAAACCGGCCTGCAGTTCCGGCTCGTCGGGGCGCCGGCCGCCGGCGACCAAGAGGGCACCCGCCGCGATCGCGTCCGCGACGTGGCGCTCGACCTTGGCCCGGTGGTCGGCGCTGATCAGGGCGCCCGCCTCGGTCGCGTCGTCCGTCCCGTGGCCGAGCCGGATCCGATCGGCCCGCGCGCCGATCTCCGCGACGAACCGGTCGTAGATCGTGTTCTGGACGATCGCCCGGCAGCCGGCAGAGCAGACCTGTCCGGAATGGGTGAACGCGGCGGTCAGGGCGTTGTCAACGGCGGTCTCGAAATCGGCGTCGTCGAAGACGATGTTGGGGCTCTTGCCGCCCATCTCGAGGGCGACCTTCTTGAGGTTGACCGCGGCGCCGCGCAGCAGCGCTCGCCCCGCTTCTAGACCGCCCGTGAGCGAGATCAGATCGACGTCGGGGCTGTCGGCGAGCGCCTGGCCGACCCGACCGCCCGGCCCGAGGACCAGGTTGACGACCCCGGCCGGCACCCCGGCCTCCTCGAGCAGAAGGGTCAGGTGGATCGCGGTCAGGGGCGTGACCTGGGCGGGTTTCATCACCACGGTGTTGCCGGCGGCCAGCGCAGGCGCGACCTTCCAGCTCATCTGGAGGAGCGGGTAGTTCCACGGCCCGATGAGCCCGCATACGCCGACCGGCTCGTAGACGATACGGCTGAGCGCATCCGGGTTGCTCACGTCGACGATACGGCCGGCGTCCTCCTCGGCGAGGTCGGCGTAGTACCGGAAGACGCGTGCGACGTCGGCCATGTCCCAGCGGCTCTCGCGCATCGCCTTGCCGGTGTTGAGCGTTTCGAGGCGCGCCATCTCCTCGAGGTCGCGGTCGATGAGCCCGGCGACGCGATCGAGGAGCGCCGCGCGCTCATTGGTGGGCCGGCGCGGCCAGTCCGTCGTGTCGAACGCGCGACGG
Organism: Candidatus Limnocylindrales bacterium; assembly: GCA_038319665.1. GTDB lineage: Bacteria > Chloroflexota > Limnocylindria > Limnocylindrales > CSP1-4 > SPCO01. The sequence goes on along the minus strand of JBBQDL010000040.1, from coordinate 10,906 downwards.
GCCGCCGCGATGGCGGCCTGGACCTGGGCGTCGGTCGCGACATCGACCTCGGTGACGATGGTCGCATCGGACGGATTTACGACGGGGGAGCAGGCGCCGTCCGCCGCGGCCACCCACTCGCCGTCGATGTACAGGCTGGGCACGGATCGCCTCGCTCGAGCCGGATGTCGCGAGTAGGTGACCGAGGATGGGCCGCGCCCGGGCGGAGCGTCAAGGACCGGTCGCACCCTTCGCGCCCGGACCAGCGCGGGGCGATCCGTGCATGCGGTCGCGAGTCCGCCAAAACGGCGCCTGGCCGAACCTTGGGCGAGCGGCCGCCATCACATGAGGCGCCATCCGAGCACGTGACCAGCTCGATGAGCGTAGTCGACGATCGAAACCGCCCTCCGGTGCGCGCCGAGAGGCGAGCGACTGGCGATGAGCGCGCCTAAGGTTCCGTGGCGGGACGTCTTGGCGGAGATCGGCCGGCGTCAGGTCGGGCGTCATGCCCGCGCGGGCCGGCCACGAGTTTGCTGGCCGCCCGGCCCAAGCGACCCGGCCCGCCTAACCGGCCTGGCGGAGGTTCCCCGAGATACGCGCCGCGGTCGCCACCACCTGATCGGCGAGGACCCGCTCGGAACCGGCCGTCGGGAATCGGTACGACGGCCCGTGGAGGTGCACCGCGGCGATCACCTCGCCAGAAGCATCCGCGACAGGTGCCGCGACCGACGAGATCCCCTCGTCGAATTCCTCGAGCGCCCACGTGTAGCCGTCGCGGCGGATGGCGCGCATCCGTTCGAGGAGCGCCTCGGTGACCAGCGTCCGGGCGGTGAACGCCTCCATGGGCCGTCCCAGGTAGCGCTGGACGAACGTCGATGGTGCGTACGCGAGCAGGACCTGGCCGGACGAGACAGCGTGCAACGGGATCCGCGAGCCGGTCCAGTCGCGCACCGAGACCGGATTCGGGCTGCTCACCTGTTCGATGTAGTGGACCATGCCCCCATCGGGAACGCTCAGGCCCGCCGCCTCGCCGACCGAATCGGCCAGCTCCTCGAGCGACGGCCGCGCGAGGGCCGCCAGCGTCCGCGTCGGCCGGATGCGCGCGGCGAGCGTGACCAGCCGCGGCCCGAGTCGGTATCGCGTGTCGCCGGGGACCTGCTCGACGACCCCTTCCCGGGCAAGCGATGCGAGCATGCGGGCCGCCGTGGACTTGGGGAGGTCGGCCCGGTCGGCCACCTCGGTCACCCCGATCGGGCCGTTGGCCAACGCGCCGAGGACCGCGAAGGCCCGCTCGATGGACTGCACTCTGGACATCGGTACCTTTGTGCTCTAGATTCTCGATCCAACGAGTTCCATCATACGGCACGGTTCCACCATGTGGAACCCCCGTACACCAGGAGAGCAACCGATGGCGCAGGACGAGTACGCGGAGATCGACCTCGCGGCGCTTTCCGACGACGAGCTCACCGAGCAGATGCACAACGACCTCTACGACGGGATGGCCGCCGAGATCGTCGAGGGAACCAACATCCTGCTCGGGCGCGGCTGGGCGCCGACGAAGGTCCTCGACGACGCGCTCGTGGCCGGGATGAAGATCGTCGGGATCGACTTCCGCGACGGCATCCTGTTCGTGCCGGAGGTCCTCCTTGCGGCCAACGCGATGAAGGCCGGGATGGGCATCCTCCGACCGCTCCTCGCCGAGACGGGCGCCGAGCCGGTCGGCAAGGTCGTCATCGGGACGGTCAAGGGCGACATCCACGACATCGGCAAGAACCTCGTCGGGATGATGCTCGAGGGCGCCGGCTTCGAGGTCTTCGACCTCGGCATCAACACCGATGCCGAGAAGTTCATCGCGGCGCTCGAACTCCACAAGCCGGACATCCTCGGCATGTCGGCACTGCTGACCACGACCATGCCGTACATGAAGGTCGTCATCCAGACGCTCAAGGATCGCGGCATCCGGCAGGACTACATCGTCCTCGTCGGTGGGGCCCCGCTCAACGAGGAATTCGGGGCCGCGGTCGGGGCGGACGCCTACTGCCGCGATGCCGGCGTCGCGGCCGAGACCGCTCGCCGGCTCATCGACGAGCGCCGCGCCAGTGCGGCCTGAGCGCGCCTTCTCGCCCGCCGCGCGCGGCTCCGAGGCCCCTGATCCCGATCGCGTCCTCGTGATCGGCTGCGGCGCGCTCGCGCGCGAGCTGGTCGCGGTCATCGACCAGGCCGGTCTCGACAATGTCGACCTGACCTGCCTTCCGGCGACCCTCCACAACCGGCCGGGCGGGATCCCGGCACTCGTCCGCGAGAAGATCCGCGCCGCCCGGCCGCGCTACCGGAACATCTTCATCGCGTATGCCGATTGCGGGACGGGCGGCCTGCTCGATTCGATGCTGGCCGACGAGGGCGTCGAGCGCTTGCCGGGCGCCCACTGCTACGAGTTCTACGCCGGCGCGCAGGCCTTCGCGGCCATCACCGACGAGGAGCTCGGGACCTTCTTCCTGACCGACTTCCTGGCCCGCAACTTCGACCGGCTCGTGATCAGGGGCCTCGGCCTCGACCGGCACCCCGAACTGTTGTCGACCTATTTCGGCAACTACACGCGTCTCGTCTACCTCGCCCAGACCGATGATCCCGCGCTCGTCACGGCGGCCCGCCGGGCGTCGCGCCGTCTCGGCCTCGCCTTCGAGCATCGCCGGACCGGGTATGGCGACCTGGCAACGTCCGTCCACGCGGCCGCCGCGGGCCGCGCGACCCATACCGCAGCAGGAGCCGCCTGACATGGCCATGCTGTCGATCATCTGGTGGCGCGACATCCCCGCCCAGGTCGTCGCCAAGGACGCCCGGCGATCGAGCAAGGTCGTGCTCCACCCGCGCTTCCAGGTCGCCATCGACAAGGCCGCCAACCGGGCGGGCAAGCGCGAGTACAACAGCTACATCGCCGAGTGGCGCAAGACCCAGGTCCAGTGCGGCGACGACATCGAGGCCGTCGTCACGGCCGAGGCCGCCCGACTCGAGGGCGAATACACCAAGCATCACCTGGCCGAGCTCATCCAGACCGGCGGCGTCGCCGGCGGAGAAGTCCTGCCGCCTGCCACGACATCGGAGATCTCGCCGTCATGACCGACACGATCGTCAGCTCCTACGCACGCGAGGTCGTGATCGGCTTCGATCGCCCGTTCGTCATCATCGGCGAGCGGATCAATCCCACCGGCCGAAAGCTCCTGGCCGAGGAGATGAAGGCCGGCGACTTCAGCCGCGTCGAGCGCGACGTGCTCGCCCAGGTCGAAGCCGGCGCGCACATGCTCGATATCAACGCCGGGATCCCGCTTGCCGACGAGCCGGCCATCCTGGCCAAGACCATCCAGCTCGTCCAGGGCCTGACCGACCTGCCGCTTTCGATCGACTCGTCGATCGTCGAGGCGCTCGAAGCCGGCCTCGCCGTCTACCAGGGCAAGCCGCTCCTCAACTCGGTGACGGGCGAGGAAGAGCGTCTCGAGCGCGTCCTGCCGCTCGTGCGCAAGTACGGCGCCGCGGTCGTGGCGATCAGCAACGACGACACCGGGATCAGCATGGACCCGGACGTTCGCTTCGGGGTCGCCAAGCGGATCGTCGAGCGCGCCGCCGACCACGGAATCCCTCGCTCGGACATCATCGTGGACCCGCTCGTGATGCCGATCGGTGCCCTCTCGCAGGCGGGCCGGCAGGTCTTCGCGCTCGTCCGCCGATTGCGCGAGGAGCTCAAGGTCAACACGACGTGCGGCGCGAGCAACGTCAGCTTCGGCCTGCCGAACCGCGAGGGCATCAACGCCGCCTTCCTGCCGATGGCGATGGCGGCCGGGATGACCTCGGCGATCACCAATCCGCTGATGCCCGAGGTCAAGGCGTGCGTGATGGCCGCCGACGTCCTGATGGGCCACGACCCCGACTGCGGCCGCTGGATCCTCGCCCACCGCGTCCCCACCCCCGAGGGCGAGGTCAGCCGGCGCCGCGTCAACCGGCGCGCCGTCGCGGTCGGCTAGTCGAGCGCCGTCCATGGCCGACGACGCGCTCGTCATCTTCACGCCGTCGGGTCGGCGTGGACGGTTCCCGGAGGGGACGACGGTCCTCGACGCCGCGCGATCGCTCGGCGTGGACATCGATTCGGTCTGCGGCGGACGCGGCATCTGCGGCCGCTGCCAGGTGACGCAGGGTCTCGGCGAGTTCCCCAAGCACGGCATCACCTCGCAACCCGGCAATCTCTCGGCCTTTGCCGCGCTGGAGGCGACCTACCGCGAGGAGAAGGGGCTGGCCCCGGACCGGCGCCTGTCGTGCACCGCGCAGGTCTCCGGCGACGTCCTCATCGACGTCCCGCCCGAGAGCCAGGTCCACCGCCAGGTCGTGCGCAAGGGCCTCGACGTCAGGACCTTCCTTGTCGACCCGGTCGTGCGCCTGCATTACGTCGAGGTCACGCCGCCGGAACTCGCCTCGCCGACCGGAGATTTCGCCCGGCTCTTCGAGGCGCTCGAGCGGGAATGGCAACTGACCGGGCTCGAGGCCGACCTGCAGGTCATCCGGGCCCTGCAGCCGGCGCTCGAAGCCGGAAAGTACGGCGTGACGGTCGCTGTCCATGGCGGGCACCAGGTCATCGCGGTCTGGCCGGGCCTCCACGAGACGGCCTACGGCGTCGCGATCGATATCGGTTCGACGACCATCGCCGGCCATCTCGCCAACCTGGCCGATGGCGCGGTCCTCGCCAGCAACGGCGTGATGAACCCGCAGATCCGCTTCGGCGAGGACCTGATGAGCCGCGTCTCCTACGCGATGATGCATCCCGAGGGTGCGGGTGAGATGACCACGGCGGTCCGCAAGGCCCTCGACGGGCTGATCGCCTCGCTCGCGATGCGGGCGGGCATCAAGCGGGTCGAGATCCTCGAGCTGGCCCTCGTCGGCAACCCGATCATGCACCACCTGATGCTCGGCATCGACCCGACGCCGCTCGGTGGTGCGCCGTTCGCACTCGCCACGGACCGGGCGATCAACACGACCGCGGCGGAACTGGGGCTGCGCGCGCACCCGGGAGCACGGGTCTACGTCCTGCCCTGCATCGCCGGCCACGTCGGCGCCGACACCGCCGGGGTGATCCTGGCGGAGCAGCCGCACCAGGCCGAGCGAATGACCCTCGTCGTCGACGTCGGCACCAACGCCGAGATCGTTCTGGGCGACAAGCGCCGGTTGCTGGCCGCGTCGAGCCCGACCGGGCCCGCCTTCGAGGGCGCCCAGATCTCGGGCGGACAGCGCGCCGCGCCCGGCGCCATCGAGCGCGTCCGGATCGACCGGGAGACGCTCGAGCCGCGCTTCCGAGTCATCGGCGTCGATGCCTGGTCGAACGAGCCGGACTTCGCGACGGGGGTCGCCGAGGTGGGCATCAGCGGGATCTGCGGCTCGGGGATCATCGAGGTCGTCGCCGAGATGTTCCTGGCCGGGATCGTCACCGAGGACGGCGTGATAGACGGATCGCTCGCGGCGCGCTCGCCGCGCATCGTCAGCGACGGTCGGACGTTCAGCTACGTCCTCCACGAAGGCGATGGCTCCGGGACGAGTCCGCGCATCGCGATCACCCAGAACGACGTCCGGGCGATCCAGCTGGGCAAGGCCGCGCTCTATGCCGGCGTCCGGCTGTTGATGGACCAGCTCGCGATCGACGAGGTCGAGGAGATCCGGCTGGCCGGCGCGTTCGGGAGCCAGATCGACCCGGTTCACGCGATGATCCTCGGGCTCATCCCCGACTGCGACCTCGCCAATGTCCGTTCGGCCGGCAATGCCGCCGGGACCGGCGCGCTCATCGCACTGCTGTCGGGCGCCGCGCGGACCGAGATCGAAGGGGTCGTCCGCCGGGTCGAGAAGATCGAGACCGCCGTCGAGCCGCGCTTCCAGCAGCATTTCGTCGAGGCGATGGCGTTCCCGCACAAGACCGCGGCCTTCCCGCACCTGGCAGCGGTGGTGGCGTTGCCAGAACGCTCGAACGCGAGCGGGACCAACAGCCAGGAGGCCCGGAACGAACGACGACGCCGGCGCACGGTGGCGAGCGGCACCAGGGAGGACCGTTGATGGACGACCCGCAGCGCCGTCGAAGCGGAGGCCGAGCGGCGCGACAGGCGCTCCGCCTGGCCACCCATGCCGAGCACATCCCGTTCCTGACCCGCAAGCTCGCCCCGTTCGAGGTGCTCGGCGAGGAGGGTCTCGCGCTCATCGAGCACAACGCCGACTCGATCCTCGAGGAGGTCGGCATCGAATTCCGGGGCGACCCCGACGCCCTGAGCCTCCTCCACGACGCCGGGGCCGACATCGACGGCTCGCGGGTCCGCTTCCCGCGCGGGATGTGCCGCCAGATCGTCCAGGCGACCGCGCCGCGCGAGTTCACGCAATACGCCCGGAACGAGGAGCGCAACGTCGAGATCGGCGGGATGCACACGGTCTTCGCCCCGAACTACGGCTCGCCGTTCGTCCGCGACCTGGACCGCGGCCGCCGCTACGGGACGCTCGAGGACTTCCGAAACCTCGTTAAGCTGACGTACGCCTCGCCCTACCTCCACCACTCGGGCGGCACCGTGTGCGAGCCGGTCGACGTGCCGGTCAACAAGCGCCACCTCGACATGGTCTATTCACACATCCGCTACAGCGACAAGCCGTTCATGGGCTCGGTCACGGCGCCCGAACGGGCGCGCGACACCGTCGAGATGGCGCGGTTGACCTTCGGTGCGGACTACCTCGAGGACCACACGGTCATCCTGTCGCTGATCAACGCGAACTCGCCGTTGGTCTGGGATTCGATCATGCTCGGCTCGGCGCGGGCCTACGCGGAGGGCAACCAGGCGACCCTCCTGACGCCATTCATCCTCGCCGGCGCGATGGCGCCGGTCACCGCGGCCGGTGTGTGCGCCCAGACCCTCGCCGAGGCGCTGGCCGGGATGACCTTCGTCCAGCTCGTTCGGCCAGGCGCGCCGGTCGTGCTCGGGTCGTTCGCCTCCTCGATGTCGATGCAGTCTGGCGCGCCCACGTTCGGGACACCGGAGCCGGCGCTGGTGCTCTACGTGATGGCCTCGCTCGCCCGTCGGCTCGGCGTGCCGTTCCGCTCCGGCGGTTCACTGTGCGGCTCGAAGATCGCGGATGCCCAAGCCGCGTACGAGTCCGCCAACACCCTGGTGCCGACTGTCCTCGGCGGCGTCAACTTCGTCCTCCATGCCGCCGGCTGGCTCGAGGGCGGGCTGACCGTCGGCTATGAGAAGTTCATCCTCGACGCCGACCAGTGCGGGATGATGGGCGTCTTCGTCAACGGCGTGGACATGTCGGACAACGGTCAGGCGCTCGACGCGATCCGCTCGAACGAGCCCGGCACGCACTACCTCGGCAGCGCCCACACCCTGGCCAACTTCGAGACCGCCTTCTACCGCTCCGACGTCACCGACAACAACAGCTTCGAGCAGTGGCAGGAGGACGGCTCGCTCGACGCGGCGCAGCGGGCGAACGTCATCTGGAAGAAGATGCTGGCCGAGTATGAGGCGCCCCCCATCGACCCCGGGGTGGACGAGGCCCTCCTCGACTTCATCGCCCGGCGCAGGGCCTCGATGCCGGATTCCGAGGTCTGATGGCGGGATCGCGCCGGCCCGGACCGGCCTGATGGCCTCGATGCTCGGCCGCCGGCGCGGGCTCGACGATGCCGGACGGGCCGCCCTTCGCGAGGTCCTCGCCGACCCGATCTTCGAGCTCCTCCCGCTCAAGAGCCTGCCCGAACAGATCGGCCACCTGCCACCCGGCGCGCTCGTGTCGGTCACCGCCTCGCCCGCCAAGGGAATCGATGCGACCGTGGACTGGGCGGCCCGCCTCCAGGCCGACGGCTTCCGTGCGATCCCGCACCTCTCGGCGCGGATGATCGCGGATCGCGCGACGCTCACGAGACTGCTCTCGCGGGTTCGGGAAGCGCGTCTGACCCGCGCCTTCGTGGTCGGTGGCGACGCGGACGAACCCGGGGAGTACCTCGACGGGCTCTCGCTGCTTCGGGCGATGACCGAGCTCGGCCATCCATTCACGACGCTCGGTTGCCCGGCGTATCCCCAGGGCCACCCAGATATCCCGGATGCGGCATTGGCCCAGGCGCTCGTCGACAAGGCACCGTTCGTCGCCCACGTGACGACCCAGATGGATTTCGACGCCGCGGCGATCGCCCGTTGGGTGCGCGCTCGCCGCGCCGAAGGCTTCGAACCCGGGATCGTCATCGGGGTGCCAGGGGTCGCCGACCCGCAGAAGCTGCTCTCGATCGCGGCCCGCATCGGCGTCAAGGACGCCAAACGGTTCCTCGTCAAGAACCTCCGATTCGTGACCGGGCTCGCCAAGTCCGGCGGCTTCTACAAGCCGACCGGCTTCATGGAGGACCTGGCGCCCTTGGTCGCCGATCCGGCGGCCCGCGTCACCGGCTTCCACCTCTACACCTTCAACGCCGTCGAGGCGACCGAGTCGTGGCGCCAGGGGATGCTGGAGAAGCTGGCATGAGTCGAGACGAAGTGGTCGCGGCGTTCGCGGATTTCCCCGACCGGCTCGCGACAGCCGCACGGGCGGCGGACGGACACCCGGTCCCGCCCGGGGAGTGGGGCCCGGCCGAGGTCGTCCGACACCTGATCGCTGTCGAGCGCGAGGTCTGCGTTCGATTGCCTTCCGCAGCTCGGGGTCCTGTGGGAGGACGCCACCGGTTTCAGCCTCATCTTCGTCACGTTCGACAAGGCCGGTCGTCGTCACGCCATCGAAGCGGACACCAAAGAGGCCGGAGTACGTCTCGGCAAATTCCGGCGAGAGCGGGTAGAGATAGCCCTGCTTGATTTCGCCGTTTCGGTCGAACGGTGCGCCGCTCTCGCCGAGACGGAGACTCATTGGAATTTCGTCGAGGCGGACCGGCGGCTCCGCATCGGTCATGTCTACGCGGGCTAATCGTCCCTCGGGTCTCCCAAGTGACTGGCAGATCGGGCGGTCGAGGGACGAGCTCTGCCAGGCCGAGAACCGTGCTTGACGCCCGAACAGAGCCATTCGCGTAGTGAAGGATCTCGTCGCCTGGCCGGAGGAGGGTCATGGATTCCCAATGACTGATTCGAGACCCGCCGCGAGACACGACAGGCGCCCACAGCATTGAGGCGCGCCGCTCCTGCGCGTAGGTCTGCCCCTGGTTCACCCACCAAAATGCCATGTCGCAAGTAAGCACGTGAGAAGTGGTGACCGTCAAGGTATGGCGGCCGTCCCGCTACGCACCACGCCAGGACCGGGAGCGGGTCAGGGGCGACGGGACCGTGGGCTCGGCGAGTGTCCGGAAATGTCAATCGAACGCGGCGGCCTAACAGGACGTCATCGGGCGCGACGCAATCGAGATCAAGTCGGCGACGACTGCATCGAGCGGTCGGCTCGCATCCGGCTCATGCGTGCAGCTCCGCCTGAGAAGAGGCTCGATCTCGGCGAGGTCCGCCAAGATCTCCGCTCGTTCCATTGCGGCTTTTCCGTAGTTGTTCGTCGTTCTGCGTGCGACCCGGTCAAGCATCACTTCAGCTGGCGCGCTGAGCAGGACAACCGCGTCGAAACGGTCGTAGAACTTCGACTGGTTCCTCGCGCCCCCTCCAACGAACAGCGAGCGACCATCATCGAAGTCCAGCAACGCGGTCATCCGTTCGTCGACCCAGAGCCACTCCCCGCGGTGCAGCTCGTCGATGGGCTCAAGATACGGGCGGTACTCGCGCCAACCCTGGTCGTCAGTGTCTACGACGCGATAACCGCGTCGGCCAAGTTCGCCCAGCACCGCCGACTTGCCCGTTCCTGATATGCCGGTCACCAAGATCCTAGACATCGGGGACAACGCTAGCGAGTGTCAAGCGAGGGCGTGGCCGTGTCAATCAGTGTCCCCGAATGTCACCCGAACCGAGCGACTTCGGCCCATGCGCTACGGCATGACCCAGCCGACCGGGGGAGCGACGAAGGCCTCGACGTGTCCCTGCCAGGGGCCGAAGGAAGTCGATCGCGACTGGCTGGTAATGAGACTCCGTGTGAGAGCGATGGCGGCGACCTCGTCGGTCCCCTCAAAGCTCGTCCACCCGTGCATCGCCGATGTGGGCAGTCTGAGCCCCCCGAAAGGAAAACATGACGGCATTGAGCCGGTGCCCGGCCAAAGATCGCCGCAGTCGAAGTAGCCGGGTTCGATCCGTACCCGAGCGATCCCACCCAGCCGCGCGGCGACCGCCTCGAAGGCGATGACCGCGGTCGAGCATTCGTCCGTCCTCGACTCGCCAGAAGCCACGACCCTTTGCTCAGGCACGCAGATGATCGCCGGGCCCGCCGCAGGCGAAGCGATGGGCGACGCGGACGGCGTGGGGGTCGATAAGGGCGTTGTTGGCGTCGGCAGTGCGCTGGGCGTTGGAGACGGCGTCGGCGTCGCGCAACCAGCCAGCAAGGCACCGAGCAGAGCGATCGCGAGCCTCTTCATCGACAACGGGACGTTGCGCGTACCGGCTCGGTTGCGCAAGGACTCGATCGTGGCTCCCGTCCACCTATGTGCCTGGAGCTCGTTGCCGGGCGATGCCCAGCTCTGACCGTCCCAAAACGGGAGCCTGCGAAGGCCCTCCGATCCGTGCTCCGCGCGGTCCCGCACTTCGGACCGACCAGAAGGAGGTCCTTCTGGTCGGGACGAGAGGATTTGAGGAAATCTCGGCGCTGCTTGACTAGGCCAATGCGGCCTAGACTCGCGCTACGTCCCTCGGGAGGAGGTGTCCGCCGCATGAGCGTAGTCGCCCTGCTGGCCGTCATCCTGGCCGCGGGTTGCAGTTCGCCGCCGACGCCTTCCGAGAGGATCCCGTCGGCCACACCGACCCTCGCGGCCGTTTCATCGGTAGGTGTCTGCCCGATCACGGTCGGCCAGCCGGGG
>JBBQDL010000039.1:0-28491 GCA_038319665.1 Candidatus Limnocylindrales bacterium | reverse complement strand
TCGACCACCGGATGGCCGCCGGCGACACCCGGACCGAGGCGATCCGGGCACTCCGCCGTCGGATCAGTGACGAGGTCTTCCGGCGCCTGCGAGCGGACGAGGCCGCCAGGTCGACTGACCTCGCGACCGCGGCTTGACATAGGAGAAACCAGTGAGTGCGATGCCGAGCGGCAATCTGCGGGTCGAACGCACCGGCCCGGGCGGCGTCGTGGCACGGGTGACGCTCGATCGACCCGAGGTCCACAACGCGTTCAACGCGGGGCTCATGGGCGAGCTGCGGACCACATTCGCCTCCCTCGCCCGAGAGGGCCCGACGCAGCTCCGAGCGGTCATCCTGGCCGGTGCCGGTGCCTCGTTCTGTGCCGGCGCCGACCTCGACTGGATGCGCGCTGCGATGTCGCTCGACGTCGAGGGCAACGAGCAGGACGCGATGGCCATGGCCGACACGTTCGAGGCGATCGACACCTGCCCTGTTCCCGTGATCGCGCGCGTCCATGGCGCAGCCCTCGGCGGTGGGATGGGCCTGTGCGCCGTCGCGGACCTGGTCATCGCCGAATCTGGGACGCGCTTCGGGTTCACCGAGACGCGACTCGGGATCCTGCCGTCGGTGATCAGCCCGTTCGTGATCGCGAAGATCGGCGAAAGCCACGCCCGGGCGCTCTTCGCGGGCGGCCGGCGCTTCGATGCCACGAGGGCGGCGCGCATCGGGCTCGTGCACGAGATCATGGAAGGCGAGGAGGCGCTCGACGCGGCCGTGACCTCGGCTGTCGCCGATGTGCTGGCCGCCGGTCCGACGGCGGCGCGGGCGGCCAAGGCGATCGTCCGCGAAGTCCGTGGTCTGGGTCACGGCTCGGCCAAGTGGCACACCGCGCGGGTGATCGCCCGCCAGCGCACCAGCGAGGAGGCGCAGGAGGGTTTCCGGGCCTTCAGCGAGAAGCGTCGTCCAGGATGGGCGCCAGAACCGGACTGAACCGACAGCTCAGGCCTCACGACCGGGCTCGTTATCAGCGTCATTGATCGATTCAGGGCTCTGTACGCTTTTCCATGCCGCCGTATCGACTGACATCATGGGAGGCCACGCTCGCTGGAGGCGAATCTGATCAACCAGCGTGATAATCGGGCGCATGACCAGCGTCCGCGGCCGACCATGACGCCCGCGCCTCGTATATGCGACGATCGCGACAGATGCGCGACGAATTGACCCCAAGCCAGGCAGCGAAGCGAATCGGGGCGACCACGCGCTCCATTCAGCGCTGGATCGCGAGCGGACGACTCCCGGCAAGGCGAGTCGGCGGGCGGTGGCGTGTCGCGATTGACGCGATTGACGCGTTGGCGGCATCGGAAGGAGGGCCGGGGGCGGCCAGGGAGGCACCCACCCAACCCATCCGAACCCTCTTCATCGCGAACCGCGGCGAGATCGCCAACCGTATCTCGCGGACGTGCGCTCGGCTCGGGATCCGGGCCGTGGTGCCTCCGACCGACGGGCCGGATGCGCTCGACCTCCTCGACATCGAGGCCGTCGTCGCGGCGGCGATGGTCGTCGGAGTCGACGCCGTCCACCCCGGCTTCGGTTTCCTGGCCGAGAATGCTGATTTTGCGGAGGCGGTCGAAGCGGCCGGCATTCGCTGGGTCGGCCCCCCACCGGCGGCCATCCGCGCCATGGGCGACAAGGCCGCCGCCCGGCGTCTCGCCGTATCCCTTGGCATCCCGGTCCTCCCCGGTTACGACGAACCGGACCAGTCGGACGCCGCCCTGGTCGCGGCCGCCGAACGGATCGGCTTTCCACTCCTGGTCAAACCGGCGGCGGGCGGCGGAGGCAAGGGGATGCGGACCGTCCGCGAGCCCGATCGACTGATCGAGGGGATCGGCGCCGCCCGACGCGAAGCGGCCGCAGCCTTCGGCGACGACCGGCTCATCCTCGAGCGGCTTGTCGTCGGCGCCCGCCACGTCGAGATCCAGGTCCTCTTCGACGCCCATGGTCACGGGATCTCGCTTGGCGAACGCGACTGCTCGATCCAGCGACGCCATCAGAAGATCCTCGAGGAGGCGCCATCGCCCGCGGTGGACGTTACCTTTCGCGAACGGCTCGGGAAGGCCGCCCTGACCCTCGCGGGCGCGGTCGGGTACGTGGGTGCTGGCACGTGCGAGCTTCTATTGGACTCGAACGGGCGGCCCGCATTCCTCGAGATGAACACCCGGCTCCAGGTCGAGCACCCGGTCACCGAGCTCGTCACCGGGCGGGACCTGGTCGCCGACCAGTTGGCGATCGCCGCCGGAGCCACCCTCGAGCGGCTCGACCCGCCGATCCAGGACCGCGTGGCGCCCGTGACGAGCGGCCACGCCGTCGAAGTCCGCCTCTACGCCGAGGATGCCGAGGATGGGTTCCTGCCCGCGACCGGTCGCGTCGAGGCGCTTCGGTGGCCGGCCGGCGAGGGCATCCGGGTCGATGCCGGGATCGAGCGTGGCGACGAGATCGGCGGTCGCTTCGACCCGATGCTGGCAAAGATCATCGCCTGGGCTCCGGATCGCGCCACCGCCTTCGAGCGCCTGACGGGCGCGCTCGATACGACGGTCGTGCTCGGTGTCGTCACGAACCTGCGGTTCCTGCGCTGGCTCGTCCGCCAACCGGTCGTCCTGTCGGGCGAGGCCCGGACCGATGTCCTGACCCGGATCTGGCCGCCCGAGGACTGGGCGACGCGGACCGCCATCACGCACGAGGCGTGGAACCTGGCGGCGGGCCTCCTGCTGATACCGACCGAGGGCGGCGATCCCTGGGCCGGTGGCTGGCGGCTCAATGCGCCCCGCTCGGTCCGTCTCGAGGCCGACCGTGTCACGCGGCTCGTCGACGTCGACGGCGAAGCTGCAGCAGCGGCACAGGCGCCGCCCGCGATGGCGTCCGTCCCGGTGGGTGACACCGTCCACGTTGACCTCGCCGGTCGAAGCGTTGCCTTCCGCCTCGCCCAACCGCCCGATGTCGACGCCGCGGCCCGGGCGGCGGTCGCGCATGGTCTCCCCGGCGCCACCGGCCCGGCCGACGTGGTCGCTCCGATGCCGGGCGCCGTCCTGACCGTTCATGTCGGCGTCGGTGGGGACGTGGGGGTCGGCGACCCGATCGTCACCCTCGAGGCGATGAAGATGGAGCACGTCGTGGCGGCTTCGATCGCGGGGCGGGTCGGCGAGATCCTGGTCCACCCCGCCGACCAGGTCACACGCGGCCAGCGTCTCGCGACGATCGAACCCTGACGACGCCGGTTCGGGTACGCTCAGGCCGTTCGATCCGGAGGAACCGATGGCCCCCCATGACACCGCGAGCGAGACCGGCCCACAGCCAGCCGCCGAGCCGCTTCCCCAGACGCGCGACGAGCTCCTCGCCCTCCACCGCGAGACCCGTCGGCGACGGAACGCCGCGGCCCACAACAGCCCCGAACACGTCGCCGCGATCGACCTTCTCGGCCGGATCGAGGTCGAGGTCGCTCGCATCGAGCGGGCGATGGACCCGCCGCTCGTCTGACGGGCCGAGCGCGCCACGACTGGTGACCGCGGGATGAATGACCACGTCCGGATCTACGAGGTCGGCCCACGCGACGGCCTCCAGAACGAGGCGACGCCGATCCCAATCGCGACCAAGGCGCGCTTCATCGAACTGCTTGCCGAGGCGGGCCTGCGCGAGATCGAGGCCACCAGCTTCGTCGCCCCGAATGCCATACCGCAGCTGGCCGACGCCGGCGAGCTTCTGGCCGGGCTCGCTCGGGCGCCCGGCGTCCGCTACCCGGTCCTCGTTCCCAACCTGCGAGGGCTCGCACGGGCCGAGGCGGCGGGCGCCGATTCGATCGCGGTCTTCACCGCCGCCACCGACGCCTTCACGCAGGCCAACATCGGGATGAGCATCGAGGAGTCGCTCGCCGCCTTCGAGCCCGTCCTTGCCCGCGCCGGCGAACTCGGGTGGTGGCGACGCGGCTACGTCTCGACTGCCTTCGGGTGCCCGTACACCGGCCGGGTCGAGCCCTTGCGCGCCGTCGAGGTGGCCCTCCGCCTCCAGGACTTGGGCGTTGACGAGGTCTGCTTCGGCGACACGATCGGCGTCGGGGTGCCGGCCCAGGTCGCGGAGCTGACCGGCCTGGCTGTGGAGGCCGGTCTGGCGCTGGACAGCCTTGCGTACCACTTCCACGACACGCGTGGGACGGCGCTCGCGAACGTCGCCGCCGGGCTCGACGCCGGCATTCGATGCTTCGATTCGTCGACGGGCGGGACCGGCGGCTGTCCGTATGCGCCGGGTGCGGCCGGCAATCTCGCCACGGAGGACCTGGTCTATTTCCTGGACGCATCTGGATGGGAGACCGGCGGCGTCTCACTCGACGACGTACTTGTCGCGGCGCGCTTCATCGCGGACGCGCTGAGCCGGCCGCTGGCCACCAAGGTCGGTCAGGCTGGCGGCTGGGACCCGGCGACAGGAGCGGCCACGGGGCGGTCTTAGCGAGAAGGCGCGGCACGTTCCGGACGTTCTGCTATCGTCCGGCCAAATGAACGGTGTCGTACTCGTACTGAACCAGAATTACGAGCCGCTCAACGTCTGTAACCTGCCTCGCGCCTTCCGTCTCGTCTTCGGCGAGAAGGCCGAAGTGATCGAATACGACCACCAGGTGATCCGGACGCCGCGGACCGAATACCGCGCGCCGTCGGTGATCCGTCTCCAGTACCAGATCCGCCGCCCACGACCGCGCGTCAAGCTATCCCGCCGCGAGGTGTTCGCTCGGGATCGGCACACCTGCCAGTACTGCGGCCGTCAGTCCCACGACCTGACCCTCGATCACATCGTCCCCCGCCATCGCGGTGGCGGCCACACCTGGGAGAACCTCGTCGCAGCATGCAAGGCGTGCAACCACCGCAAGGGCGGCAAGCTGCTCGACGAAGCGCGCTTGCGTCTCCTCCGACCGCCGTTCGAGCCACGAAGCGACATCTACTCTCTGTTCACGCCGTACCTCGCCGACGAGCATAACGAGGCGTGGCGCTCGTACCTCTTCCTGGGTCGCAACTGACCGATCCGGCGGCGTCCGCCGCGATCCAGGCTGCCATCCCGGACGCGGTCCGCGACCTGCTCCGGACGCTCTGGGACGCGGGCCACGCTGGCTACGTCGTGGGCGGGTCGTTGCGCGACATCGTCCTCAAGCGGCGCCCATTCGACTGGGACCTCGCCTCGGACGCGCTCCCTGAGCGCCTGGTCGAGCTCTTCCCGAGCGCCGTCTACGAGAATCGGTTCGGGACGGTGGCGATCCGGGGCGACGGCAAGCCATTCCAGATCACGACCTTCCGGACCGACCACGACTACGCCGACTTTCGACGGCCTCACCGCGTCGAGTTCGGCGACACGATCGATGTCGACCTGGCGCGGCGTGACTTCACGGTCAACGCGATGGCGTGGGGCGCGCCGCCGGGCGATAAGCCTGCGCTGGTCGACCCGTACGGCGGCCGGCTCGATGCCCGGGCCCGGGTGCTGCGCGCGGTCGGCGAACCAGGCGCCCGGTTCGAGGAGGACGCACTCCGGATGATCCGGGCGGTCCGGCTCGCGGCGACACTCGACTTCGCGGTCGAGGCCGCGACCCTCGCCGGTATCCAAGAGCACGCCGGACTGGCCGCCCACCTTTCGGGCGAGCGGATCGCCGCCGAGCTCGACAAGCTGCTGGTCGCGCCGGCGCCATCGGTCGGGTTGCGGCTGCTCTCCGGGACGGGTCTGCTGGCCGAGATGTCGCCCGAGCTCGCGGCGCAGCGCGGCATCGCCCAGAACAAGGTGCCGGGTGAGGATCTGTGGGATCACACGCTCCGGTCGGTCGATGCGGCGCCCGCCGAGCGGCCGGTCGTCCGGCTTGCGGCGCTCCTGCACGACATCGGCAAACCGGCAACGTTCGCGGAGGGCCACTTCCTCGGCCACGACGCCGTCGGTGCGGAACTGGCGGGCGCCTTCCTGGACCGGCTTCACGAACCACGGGCCGTTCGCGACCGGGTCGTCGAGCTCGTCCGCAACCATATGTTCAGCTACGAATCGAACTGGTCGGACGCCGCGGTGCGCCGGTTCATCGGCAAGATGACGGCCATCGGCGACGGCGCTCTCGAAGAGTCGCTGGCGCTTCGCGAGGCGGATAACGTAGGTTCGGGGCTTCCGGGCTCGGCCGGCCGGCTCGATGAGCTTCGGGCGCGGGTCGCGGCCGAGCTCGCCGCCGAGGTCGTGTTCGACCGACACGGGCTCGCCATCGACGGCGCCGACCTGATGTCCGAGCTCGGGCTGACACAGGGACCGCTCCTCGGGCGCATCCTTGACGAGCTGCTAGAGCGGGTCATCGTGGATCCGGTCCTCAATGACCGCCCGACGCTCCTGCTCCTGGCCCAGGCCTTGCTGACGGAGGATCGATGATCGAGCTGCTGCTCCAGGCCGAACGTGCCCTGTCGGTCGGCCTCCTCGATCGCGCCGAGACCCTCTACCGCCAGGTGGCGTCGGCCGACCCGCGCAACTCGATCGCGGTCGTCGGGCTGGCCAGGGTCACCCTCGATCGTGGCGACGAAGTGGCGGCCCTCGAGCTCGCGCGCGACGCCCTCACCATCGATCCCGAGAACGACGCCGCGCAACGGATGATCGCCCGGCTCGAGGAGGTCATCAACTATCGCGGTGCCGCGGCAGAGGCGGCCATCGCGGAGATGGACGCCGTCGGGCTGGTGCCGCCGGTGGAGCCCGCGGCGACGGAGCTGGCGGAGCCGGGCACGGCCGGGGTGACCGAACCCGCGGCCGATTCGACCGCGGCGAGTGCGGCGGAACCCGAAATGGAAGGCGCATTCGAGCCTGCGCCCGCCGAGCCCGAAGCGGACCCAGCCGCCGATAAGGCCGCGCCAAATGCCGAAGGCGCATCCCAACCGGAGCCTGCCGAGCCCGAGACCGTGGCCGCCGAGCCTGATCCTGTCTCCGCCGAACCGGAGCCCGTGGCCCCCGAATCCGAGCCGCCCCGCCGGCGATCGTTCCTGGACCGCCTATTCCGCCGAGGCTAGGCCTCTTCGTCGGCTAGCCGATGCCGTACCGTGCGCGCATGATCATCGGCACCGACATCGCGATCCACCGCGCCGAGACCGACGCGGACCTCGAAGCCTGGATCGGCATCCGGCGCGCGGTCATGCCGAACGAGTCCGCACCGACCGTCGCGATGCTCCGCGCCGAGAAAGGGCCGGACCGGATCCTGGTCCTCGCCGAGTCGGGCGGTCGGGTCGTCGGCAGCTGGCTCGCCGACCGCTCGCAGGTGACCGGCTCATTCGTCGCGCCGCGGGTTCTTCCTGACCACCGACGGCGTGGCGTCGGGACGGCGATCCTGGCGCACTTGACGAACCATCTCGTCGAACACGGCTTCGATTCGGTCGGCGGCCAACCCCGGCGTCGACTTCGCGACCGTCGCCGCTCGACCCGAGCTCCTGCAACGGACCTTCGCCCTCGCCCAGCAGGGCTACGCCGCCATGGCGCTCAAGATCGGCCGCGCCACCCTCTCCATCGACGAATGGGTCCGTGACGAGGCCACGTTGCCGGGCGGGTCCTTCGTCGCGCTCGAACACGGGGTGATCGTCGGTTACAGCGGGCTCGTGGTCTGGAACGGCGACGATGGGCGTGCCCAGAACGGGCTGACCGTGGTCGACCGCGGCTGGCGCCGTCGCGGCCTGGCGACGGCCCTCAAGCACCGGCAGCTCGTGTGGGCCGCCGCGAACGGCATCCGCGAGATCGCGACCTGGACCCAGCAGGCCAACGAGGCGATGCAGCGGGTCAACGCGGGCCTCGGCTACACCAACCGATCGATCAACCGGACGATGCGTCGCACGCTCCCCTGACTCGCGAGCGGCCCGCCATGCGGTGCGTCGCCGCACCACGAAACGCCCTGGCGATGCGGCCCAGCAGGGGATTCGGGCGCCAGAGCGGGCCACGGGCTGGACCCGGCCGAAAAGTCGTCTGATAATCCCGAGCCAACGGGACGTCTATGCCCCTGGCAAAGCCTGCCGGCGGCCCACGGCGGCAACGCCCAGGAGGAGGTGGATCGGGGAGGTCGAAACCCATTCGCCAGGCGGATGCACGCTTTCCGTCGGGCGCCAGGGTCTGCGGGCGATATCGGATCGCATGACCAGCGGGGGATGCGGGCCGGTCGACCCACCACGAAAGGATCGATCGTGAAGCGGATCAGGCCGCTTGCCATGCTTGTCGTTGGGATGCTGATCCTGGGGGCGTCGATCGCCCCGGCGAGCGCCGCGAGCAAGAAGAGCCCATACAGCGCACACGAACCGCTCTGTGAGAGCAACCAGGCGCTGTGCGCCGACCCGTATACGAGTCGCGGCAGCTATGTCGGACACGACGAACCGTCGGTCCTGTTCAAGTCCAACGTTCCCGGCTCAGGCAACGACATCACCTACAACCTCACGCTCCCGACGAACCCCACAGCGCAGCCACAGAACAACGGCACCGGAGCGACCTGGGACTTCCAGCTGCGGCCGACCTTCTGGTTCGGGCTGACGCTGTGCGACACCGAGTCCTCGCCGGAGTACACCAAGAAGTGCACTCCGGACTCGGATGCGAACAACCTCGTCGGTGTGGACCCGCGGAGGCGCGACTACATCGGCAAGCACCCGGGCAATGCCTACATGGAGCTCCAGTTCTACGGGCCGGGCTATGTCCCGCAGTTCGAGGGCTTCGGCTGCAGCGCGACCCAGTACTGCGCAGCGATGACCATCGATAGCCTGAGCCTTGACCAGAACAAGAACATCGGCAATAACGCCGCCTGCGACAATTACATCCTCGGCGGCATCGAACCGATCAACTGGGCCTACGTCACCAAGAGCGGCCACACCCAGGCACCGGCCGATCCGCTGTTCACCGGTACGTTCGCCAACCCGAACTTTGCCGCGGTGAACCCGGACTACACCAAGGACCTGATGATGAACCCGGGCGACCGGATCATCGTCCACATGCACGACACGGCCGAAGGGCTTCGCATCGACTTGACCGACACGACCACGAGCCAGTCCGGCTCGATGACCGCCTCGATCGCCAACGGCTTCGCGCACGTCCTCTACAAGCCGCACGCGCACGCGTGCCGATCCGAGCCGTACGCCTTCCATCCCGAGTACAGCACGGCCAGCACACGTGGCAACACGTGGTCGGCGCACACCTACAACGTGGCCTACTCCGACGAGATCGGGCACTTCGAGAACTGCCTGACCCTCGATGCGAACTTCAACTGCGCCGTTTCGGCGGCCGACGAGGCAGGTGGTGCGCTCGACGGCGACGACGTCGGCTGCGTCCCGGGCACCGACTCGACCGTTGTCAAGATCAACGGATGCTTCGCGAGTGATGGGGACTTCGACGGGCCGTCGTACAAGAACGACTGGCCGGGCACGAACCCTGATCCGACGATCGATGCCAGACTCCACCCCTCCTCGGTGCTCTTCACGAGCCCGCTCGCGAACGGCACCACCAACTACTCGAATGTCCAATTCGAGACGGACCTGCCGCGCATCGAGGCTGCCGATTCGCAGCTCAACGCGCCATTCTGCGACCGCACCACCGGTGCCAATTGCGTCAACCCGCCATCGGGGGCCGCGTTCTATCCATTCTTCTCGACCCGGATGGCCAACGGCACCTGCACGTGGCAGGAAGGCGGCGACCATATCCCGGGCACGACCAACGACTTCGGTGGCAGTTCGACGAGCGCCTTCGGGAACCTGCTGCTGACGCCCTTCCCGGACGTCAAGAAGACAGTCACCTACCTCTACGAAAACTTCCAGAGGGACCTGGGGACCAACCCCTGTCCACGCAGCTAGGCCGCTGAGGCCGAACGTAGGGGCGGTCCGCACCGCGGACCGCCCCTACTTCGTGCCCACGGCTATGGTTCGCGTATGACACGAATCCTGATCACCGGCGGTGCCGGCTACGTCGGCTCGGTCTCGGCCGAGGCATTCCTGTCAGCCGGTCACGAGGTGGTCATCCTCGACGATCTCTCGACGGGGCATCGCGCTGCCGTGCCAGACGGGGCGACGCTCGAGACCGGCACCTACACGGAACCGGAGAGCCTCGCTGAGCTCTTCGCGAAGGAGCGGATCGAGGCGATCCTCCATTGCGCCGCCCGCTCGCTCGTCGCCGAATCCATCACGGATCCGTCGAAATACTTCCGCGAGAACGTGGCCGGCGGGATCGGGCTCATCGAGGCGGCGCGCGCCGCCGGTGTCGGCCGGCTCGTCTTCTCCTCGAGCGCCGCGGTCTACGGCATCCCCGACGTCACGCCGATCGACGAGGAGGCTCCCCTCCGACCGATCAATCCATATGGCGAGTCGAAGCGCGCCTTCGAGGCCGCGCTGGCCTGGTACGGCCGAGCCTATGGTCTGCGCAGCGTGACGCTGCGTTATTTCAACGTCGCGGGCGCGACCGAGTCGCGGGGCGAGGACCACGACCCCGAGACGCACCTGATCCCGAATATCCTGCAGGCCGCCGATGGACGCCTGGCGTTGACGATCTTCGGTGACGACTACCCGACGACGGACGGAACCTGCATCCGCGACTACATCCACGTGGCGGACCTGGCCGACGCGCACCTCCGGGCGATCGACGCGACCGCCGCCGGCGATACCCGCACCGACGAGCCGCTCGCGCTCAACCTGGGGAGCGGCGGCGGTTTCTCGGTCCGCGAGGTCCTCGGAGCGGCCGGCAAGGTGATCGGACATCCGGTCGACCACTCGGTCGGGCCGCGTCGCGCCGGCGATCCGCCAGTCCTGGTCGCGAGCGCGGCCCGCGCCAAGGAGGTCCTGGGCTGGATCCCGGCGCGGTCGACGCTCGAGGAGATGATCGGCTCGGCCTGGGCGTGGTGGCGCTCACATCCCGACGGCTACGGGGACTGACGCCACTCCGACGACGCCCGGCGACCAGCTGGCCAAAGAGTGCCCCTCGCCGGATCCCTGTATGAGTCGCCAGGGGGGCGAGGGGCAATGCGTTCTCTGGTGGGGACGCCATTCACTCCGATTCAAGGAGGCCCAGAAGGGTCACCCATCAGTCCCGCCCGCGAAGGGTGCATCGAGGCAACGGCGAAACGCGAGGATGAAAACCCGCACAGACCGGGCGATCGTCACCGGCCGATGATCGTCGCCCAACGCGCGCAGCAAGCCGGTAGGATGCCGCCATGACGAGCGAGGAGCTCCCCGCACCGACCGTCTCCCGCCACCTTCTGGCAACGCTCCGACCGCAGGTCTACGGGAACGGCGCGCCACACGGCATCCAGGAGCCGCTCGTCGAACCGCTGTGGACCGGCATCCGGGCGCTCGCGGCCGTGGACGCCGAAGGCGCTGTCCTGGTCGATGCCGACGGGTTTCCGATCGAGGGGATGGAGGTCATCGTCGACGCGCTCCCCGAGGCGGCCCGGGCGGACGGTGTCGTGCTCGACGGCTTCCTCACCAGGCAGACGAGCCACCAGGGCATGGGCATCCTGTGGCCCGACGAGATGCCGACGATGGGTCGGCTGGTCGGACTGCGAAACAATCGGGCGATGGACACGCTGACCCTCAAGGAGGACGCGCTCACCGACAAGACGTTCGAGGCGGACGAGGAGGTCAGCTTCGTGATCACCGATCTGCTCTGGCTCGACGACACCGAGCTGCTCGACGTCCCGCTCCTCGAACGTCGTCGCCTGCTCAACGCCACCCTGGTCGAATCGGACGTCATCCGGGTCGGGGCATTCGTCCGCCCGCCGATCGACAGCTGGATCGCCTCGTGGCGCACCCAGGGCTTCTCCGGGCTCACGTACAAGGCCGCCAACAGCCGGTATCTGCCGGGCCGGCCGAACCCCGAGTGGGTGATCGGCGGGATGCCTCGCCGCTGAGGTGGTACGGTTGGGCCAATGCCCCAAACCGCGCTCACGCCGGCCATCCGCGACGAGATCGAGCGGGTCGGCCGGGCCGACATCATGGTCGGCATTCCGAGTTTCAAGAACGCCACCACGATCGGCTATGTCGTTCGAGCTGCCCAAGCCGGCCTCGTCCAGTACTTCCCCGACCTCCATCCGGTCGTCGTCAATTCGGACGCCGGGTCGTCCGACGGGACCGGTCGCGTCGTGGTCGAGACCGAACCGCCCGACTACATCGAGCAGATCCTCCTCGTCCGCCCGACGAACCGGCTCGAGCGGGTCAGCCTGACCTATCCCGAGATCGACGGGGTCGGTGGTAAGGGCGCCGCCCTGCGCACGATCTTCGAGATCGCGGCCGCGCTCAAGGTCCAGGCCCTGGTCGTCGTCGATTCGGACCTGCGCTCCATCGTCCCCGAGTGGATCGAGCTGCTGGCCGGACCGATCCTCAAGGGCGGCTACGACTTCGTGGCGCCGCTCTACGCACGCTACAAGTACGACGGCACGATCACCAACACGGTCACCTACCCGCTGACCCGGGCGCTCTACGGCCACCGCATCCGCCAGCCGATCGGTGGCGACTTCGGCGTTTCGGGCGATCTCGTCAAGCACTACCTCGAGCTGGATGATTGGACGCCCGACATCAGCCGCTTCGGCATCGATATCTGGATGACGACGTCCGCGGTGACCGCCGGGTTCGCCGTCTGCCAGACGCGGCTGGGGGCCAAGATCCACGACCCGAAGGACCCGGGGTCCGACCTCGGGCCGATGTTCCGCCAGGTCGTCGGCACGATCCTGCGACTGGCCAACAAGTACCCCGAACACTGGATGTCGATCAAGGGCAGCCACGACGTACCGGCCTATGGCTTCGAGCGCATCATCGAGCCGCCACCGCTCGAGGTGAACACGCTCCGGCTCCTGTCCGAGTTCCACGCGGGCGCGCTGACGCTCGCCGAAACGTGGGCGCGGATGCTCGCACCGGCGACGCTCGAGACGGTCCTCGAGCTCGGCGCCGAGGCCGGCCGGCTCGAGGACGCCGCGCGGATTCGGCTGGGCGTCGGCGGCGACGTGGCCTCGACCACGGCAACGACCCTCCAGATGGCCGACGCGGTCGCCGCCTTCCACTTCCCGGACGACCTCTGGGCACGGGTCATCTACGACATGATCATCGCCGCTCGCGACCCGCAGCCATCGCTCGAGGCGCTCGTCGCGTCGCTCGTGCCGATCTACTTCGGGCGCGTCGCGAGCTTCATCATCGAGAATCGCCAGGTGACGACCGAGCAGGCGGAGGAGCGTGTGGATCGCCAGGCGCGTGAGTTCGAGCTGCTCAAGCCGTACCTGGTACGCCGCTGGTCCGAGGCTGAAGCGGCGGCGGGGGCGACCGCGGGCGCGGCAGGGTCTGCGGCGGCCGGGCCGCCAGGGTCCACGGCGTCCGCGGCCGGCCGGCCATGAGTGCCGCGAAGGCGGTCCCCCTTCCCGTCCGCATCCTTATCCCGGTCGCCAACCCGATGACCGCGGAGGAGCTGATCAAGCTCGGAGCGGCGATGCTCGACCAGCGCTCCGGGGAGCTGTCGGCGCTCGGCATCGTCGAGGTCCCCGAGGGGATGCCGCTGTCCGAAGGCGCCACGCGCGCACGCCACGCCCGGCGGCTCCTCCAACGCGTCCTCGACTACGCGCCCGATGGCACGACGATCCATCCCATCGTCCGCATCGGACGACACGCCGCCGAGGGGATCATCGAGGCGTCCGCGGAGCAGGAATCTGACCTCATTATCTTCGGCTGGGGCGGGCGCGCGACTGGCGGCCGTGATGGTACCGGCCCGACCGTCTTCTCACCGACGATCGATGAGGTCGTGCGCGACTCGCCGTGCGACATCGCGGTGGTCAAGCAGCGTGGCTCCAAGGCGATCCGGAACGTCCTCGTCCCGGTCCGCGGCGGGCCCCACGCGGAGCTCGCGTTGCGCTTCGCCGACGCGGTCGCTCGCCATCACGACGCGACGGTGACCGTCCTCCACCTCGTCCCGCCCGGCATCACCCTGGCCGTTCGCGCCCAGGCCGAGCGTGCGCTCGCGGCCTTCGTCAAGCAACACATCTCGGGCAAGAGCGAGGCCCTCCTGCGCGAGGCGCCCAACGTCCGCAACGCGATCCTGCGCGAGGCCGAGAAGGCGGATCTCGTGGTCATGGGCGCCTCGGCATCGCCGGGCGGCGCCGACGGCGAGACGTATCTCTTCGGCGCCCTCCCCGAGGCGATCGCTGCGCGTGCGCGCCCGACGGTCATGGTCGTCAAGACCCGCGATTCGATCGAGCGGACCACCTTCGACCAGCTCGCCGCTCGAGCCGAGACGCTGGCCGCCGCCGACCGTGCGGCCGAGGAAGCGCGGGCCGTGCCGGTCCGCGTCGAGCGCTGGTTCGGCGAGGCGAACTTCCATCACGCCGAATTCGGCGACTTGCGCCGGCTCGTCACGCTCAAGGAGAAGCAGAAGCTGACGATCAGCCTCGTCCTGCCGACCCTCAACGAAGAGGAGACGATCGGGCCGATCGTGCGCAAGGCGATGCGCGAGATGGTCGGGCGCGTGCCGCTGCTCGACGAAGTCCTCGTCATCGACTCCGCGTCGACCGACCGGACGCGCGAGATCGCCGAAGCCGAAGGCGCGCGGGTCGTCCAGCATCCCGACATCCTGCCGCGCTACGGCTCGTTCACCGGCAAGGGCGAGGCGCTCTGGAAGTCGGTCTACGAGACGACCGGCGACATCATCGTGTGGGCCGACACCGACGTGAAGAACTGGCACCACCGGATGGTCTACGGGACGCTCGGGCCGCTCCTGCATGAGCCCCGCCTCCAATACGTCAAGGGCTATTACCAGCGCCCGATCGTCGAACACGGCGTGTTGACCGAGGGCGGTGGCGGGCGCGTGACCGAGCTCGTGGCCCGACCGCTGATCAACCTCTTTTACCCCGAGCTGTCGGGGATGATCCAGCCGCTTGCCGGCGAGTACGCGGGCCGCCGGTCGCTGCTCGAATCGATCCCGTTCTTCACCGGCTATGCGGTCGAGATCGGGCACCTGATCGACGCCACCGAGCGGCTCGGCATCGAAGGGCTCGGCCAGGTCGACCTCGAGCGCCGGCTCCATCGCAACCAGGAGCTGGAAGGCCTGTCGCGGATGTCGTTCGTGATCCTGCAGGCGGTGATGAAGCGGCTCGAGGAGCGCCGCAAGACCCGGCTGTTCGCCGAGATGGGCTCGACCATGAAGCTGCCGCGGTCCGGGCGTGGCCGGTTGTCGCTGGAGGTCATCGAGCTCGCCGATCAGGAGCGTCCGCCGATGATCCGGATCCCCGAATACCTCGAGCGACACCGGCCGGACGCGCTCGCGGAGTTGGTGGTCGGCGGGCGCCTGCCCGCGGTGGCGGCCGTGGCGGCGCCGCGACGGCGCCGCGTCATTTCATAGGACCGGCGTGTCGCGCCGAATCGCGCCGGTATCAGGCTCATTGATGCGATCGACCCATTCCACGCTTGGCCCGATCCAGGTTCCGTCGGATCGCGGGCGTGGCCATCCAGGCAGCAGCGCGTTTCGATCAACCAGCCTGACCATCGGGATGGGTCGATGATGACGCGGCCGCTGACCGTCCTCATCGCGCCCGATTCGTTCAAGGGCTCGCTGACGTCCGTGCAGGTCGCCCGTGGCCTGGCCGACGGCTGGGCCCGCGCCCGACCGGACGACACGATCCTCCTCTGCCCTCTTGCCGACGGCGGGGAGGGAACGCTCGAGGCCGTGGCCGCGGCCGGAGGATGGGAGTGGCAGTCGGCGGACGTCGCAGACCCGCTCGGCCGGACCATCCGGGCGCGCTGGCTGCGGTCCGACGACGGGGCGCGCGCGGTCGTGGAGATGGCCGAGGCGTCAGGTCTGTCGCGGGTGGAGATCGGTCAGCGCGATGCCGTGGCGGCGACCTCGGCCGGGACCGGCGACCTGGTCCGGGCAGCGATCTCGGCCGGGGCCAGCTCGATCGTGCTCGGGATCGGCGGGAGCGCGACGACCGATGGTGGCGCCGGCCTGCTTCGATCGCTCGGGGCGGCCACCGATCGCGACGCTGCCACGGCCGATCTCACCGGCCTCGACCCGCGGCTGTCGCAGGTCGATCTGGCGGTCGCGTGCGATGTGTCGAACCCGCTGCTCGGGCCGTTCGGGACGGCGGCCGTCTACGGTCCCCAGAAAGGTGCCGACACAGCGGACGTCGCGGAGCTAGATCGGCGACTCACGCGGTTCGCGGACGCGCTCGAGGCGGCGACCGGCATACGCGTCCGCGATACCCCCGGCGCCGGGGCCGCCGGAGGCGTCGGCTTCGGCCTGCTCGCCGTCGCCGATCACTTCCGTTCCTTCGCGCTCCGCCCCGGCATCGACCTCGTGATGGACGCGACCGGATTCACCGAACGCCTGGCCGTCGCCGACCTGGTCATTACTGGCGAAGGCCGGATCGACGCCCAGACCGCGTTCGGCAAGACGGCGCTCGGCGTGGCTCGGCGCGCAGCCGCGGCCGGCGTACCGTGCATTGCCGTGGGTGGTGGCGTCGAGCCCGAGGGGATCGCGGCCCTGGCGGTGGTCGGCGCGGTGGCGGTTCCGGTCGTGGAACATCCGCAATCGGTCGAGGAGGCGATGACCGCGGGAACGGCGCCGCTGGAACGGTGCGCTGAGCGGCTCGCCCGGCTGGTGGCGATCGGAGCGGGGACGCTCGGCCATCCGATGCAGGCGGCCACCCGGTGAGCTCGCCCGGGATGCCCAGCACGCCACCTCCAAAGCCGCCCCGATCGGCTGGGGCCGGGAAGGCTCGTGCGCGGCCGCGCAAGCGCAAGTTCTCCGATCCTGCCCGCTCGTACGCGAAGCGTCTCGGGCGCTACCGGCCTGGACTCGTCCCGTTCGTGCTGAACTCGCTGGCGGAGCGGTACGGGCGGCCCACGTGGCGGCGCCGGCTCGACCCGACAAGCGAACTGATCCTCACCGTCCTGACCCAGAACAGCGCCGACACCAACGCCGAGGTCGCATTCGAGGCGCTCCGCGCGCGATACCCGGGGACAGGCGAGGTCCAGGCACATAACCCGGGTGCCGGCTGGGGCGGCGACGGCCTCCCCGACGGGGTCGCGCCCGATTGGGCGGCCGTGGAACTCGCGCCTCTCCCCGAGCTGGTCGACACGATCCGACCGGGCGGCCTCGCCAACCAGAAGGCGCCGCGGATCCAGTCGACCCTTCGCCACATCCGTGAGGAACGCGGCGACTACTCCCTCGAGTTCCTCGGCGAGATGACCGCGCTCGCCGCCCGCGACTGGCTGGTCGCCATCGACGGCATCGGCCAGAAGACCGCGTCCGTCCTGCTCCTCTTCTCGTTCGGCCTCCCGCTCATGCCTGTCGACCGCCACGTCGAGCGCGTCGCGCAGCGTGTCGGCCTCATCGGCCCCAAGGTCTCCGCCGACGATGCCCACGACCTCTTCCTCGCGATGCTCGAGCCCGACCAGATGTACGAGGCCCACGTCAATCTCATCCAGCACGGCCGCAAGGTCTGCCACGCCCAGCGCCCCGACCACGCCGCCTGCCCCCTCATCAGCCGCTGCCGCTTCGTGGATCCCAAGGCGCCCTGACGCCGAAATCGAATCGGACGGACGCAGTGAAGGTGCGGCCCAGGAACCGGCAACGGCCCCGCCTATACTCCGGCCCATGTATGGCGGCATGTCGGGGAGGGGCCACGGGCCGGCGGTACCGCGCATCCTGCTGGTGGACGACGACAGCGAGCTGCTCGTCCCGCTCGCCGAGCAGCTCCGCTACGACGGGTTCGAGGTCACGACCGCGCGCGACGGCGAGGAAGCCTTGCGGCGCCTCGACACGGCCTGGCCCGACCTGCTGATCATCGATCTGTTGATGCCGCGGATGGACGGCCTGACCCTCGCCCGCGAGATCAAGGCTCGGGCGGACCTGCCGATCATTATCCTGTCCGCGATCGACGCCAGCGACAACAAGGCCGACCTCCTCGACGAGTTCGCCGAGGACTACATCACCAAGCCCTATCACTACTCGGAGCTGCGCGCCCGGATCCAGCGCGTCCTACGCCGGGTCGGTGAAGGCGTCCCCCGCAAGGGTCTCGATCTCGGTCCGAATCTGGTCCTCGAATTGCATCGGCGTCGGGCACTCGTCCGGGGCGAAGCCGTCCAGCTCACCCCGACCGAATCGCGTCTGCTCTTCGCGCTCGCGGCCAACCTCGGTCAGACCGTGACGACGGAGGCGCTCCTGACCCGAGGTTGGGCGGAGACCGACGATGCCGAGCCCTCCTACGTGTGGGTCACCATGCGACGCCTCCGGCAGAAGCTCGAGGTCGACCCGAACCATCCGGCCCACCTCCTGACCGTGCGCGGCGTCGGCTATCGGCTGGTGTCGATCGCGGCTCCGAGCCCGCTCCCGGCTCCAGGGCTCGGCGCCGAGGGATGACCGACCCCGCCGAGCCACGGGCCGACCGCCGCGACCCACCGGTCCGCCGCGACCCACCCGACCGCCGCGACCAAACCGATCGCCGCGAAACCCCCAGAGGCACCACGGTTACAGTCCGCACGGCATCCACCCGGCGAGTCCCGTTCTCCTTCCAGACGCGCGTGACCCTGACCATCCTGGCCGCGGCCATCCTCCCGCTCGCCGTGTTCGGCCTCCTGCTGATCGCCACCGGCGCGATCGACCCGCAATTCGGGGCGCGACTCCTCTTGTTCATGTTCGCTGTCGCCGTGGCATTCGGGATCCTCGGCGGGGCGGCGATCGGACTCGACCTGGTGGCGCCCCTTCGCGAGATCTCCGCGGCCGTGTCGCGCGTCTCGGCAGGCGATATGAGCCAGCCCATCCCGGTCGTCGGGAGCGACGTGCTCGCGCAGCTCGCTGAGAGCCACAACCGCCTGGCGAGCGACGCCGATCGGCGCAACCGACAACTGGGACTCATCCTCGAGGCCGTCGAATCCGCCGAGCCGCGCGACGGCGTGGAGGCGATGGCCGAACGAGCCGCGGTCGATGCCCGCAACGCATTCGGGTTCATCAGCGCGGAACTGCTCTTCGTCCACCCCGATTCGGTCGAGGAGGAGGAGCGCATCCCAGGCGTCTCGGTGCCGATCCGGGCTGAGCTCCGCGCCGGTGACGAGCGCCTCGGCCTGCTGATCGCGAGCCTTCCGGCGACGCGCACGTGGGAACGCGCGGACCAGACCCTCCTCGACCTGTTCGCGAGCGAGATCGGTGTCGCCATCCGCAACGCCGAGCTGTTCAACCAGGTCCAGGACCAGAACCAGCAGCTGCGTCAGCTGAGCGAGGTCAAGGATGACTTCCTGCGCGGCGTCAGTCACAACCTCCAGACCCCGCTGACCTCGATCCGCTCGAACGCCGACGCCCTGGCCGCGACCGCGCGCGACCCCGAGCCGAGGCTCAGCGCGATCGCCGACCAGGCCGACCGCCTGTCGCGCATCGTCCAGCAGCTGCTGCTCGTGGGTCGCCTCGAGTCGAAGCCGCCGCGTCCGATCGCCGATGTTCTTGCCATCGCGCCGCGCATCCAACGCGCCTGGGACGCCCTCGGCGTTACCGACCGACCCCTGGTGGTCCGGGATGGCGCGTCTGATTGGCTCGCCGTCGCCGACGGCGATCAACTCGATCAGGTGCTCTGGGCACTGCTCGACAATGCGGCGAAATACGGCGAGGGCCCGATCACCGTCGAGATCGGGGCGGACCTTGGCAGCCGCGTCCTGTGGGCGACGATCTCGGACGAGGGCCACGGCCTCGACGAGAGCGACCGCGCCTGGCTCTTCGGCCGCTTCGAGCGTGGCGTCGCCGGCCGGACGAGTGGCAACGGCAGCGGCCTGGGTCTCTACGTGTCGCGCGCACTCATGCGCGGGATGAGCGGCGACCTCGCCCTCGACCCGATCGTCCCAGGTCAGAACGCACGGTTTCGCCTGACCCTGCCAGGAGAGCCGGCCGGGGAGGGATAGACCGCTCGGTCCCCAGCGGCATCCGTTCGCGCTAGGCTAGTCGCGATCCCTGTTCCCAGGCGTGCGAGGGTGACGTGATCTGCTCGAACTGCGGGACCCAGAACGACGCCGGACGAAAGTTCTGCTCGGAGTGTGCGGCGCGCCTGGCGATCATATGTCCGACCTGCGGCGCCCTGAACTCGCCGACCGCGAAGTTCTGCGGCGAGTGCGCGACGGCACTGAGTGCCGGGGCCGCATCGGCATCGGGGGTACAGGCGAGCATCGCACCTGCCGTTGCCGCGGCCGAGCGACGACTGGTCTCCGTCCTCTTCCTGGATCTCGTCGGCTTCACCACCTTCGCGGAGGGCCGCGATGCGGAGGAGACGCGGGAACTCCTGTCTGGTTACTTCGACCTCGCCCGTGACGTGATCGCCCGCTACGGCGGCACGATCGAGAAATTCATCGGCGACGCGGTCATGGCGGTGTGGGGCGCACCCGTCGCCCACGAAGACGACGCGGAACGGGCGGTCCGGGCCGGCCTCGAGCTCGTTGCCGCGGTCCGTTCGCTCGGGCCGCGCATCCAGGCCCGGGCGGGAGTCCTGACCGGGGAGGCCGCGGTGACGCTCAGTGCCCCCGACCAGGGGATGGTCGCCGGCGATCTCGTCAACACGGCCAGCCGCCTGCAATCTGTGGCCGCCCCCGGCACGGTCCTCGTCGGCGAAGCGACCCAACGAGCGGCGTCACGAGCGATCCTGTTCGAGCCGGTCGGGATCCAGACGCTCAAGGGAAAGGCCGAGCCCGTCGCCGCCTGGCGCGCGGTCCGTGTCGTGGGACAGGTCGGCGGACGCAACCGGACCGAGGCGCTTGAGGCGCCGTTCGTCGGCCGCGAGGACGAGCTACGACTCCTCAAGGACCTTTTCCACACGACGACGCGCGAGCAGCGACCCCGTCTCGTGTCTGTCATGGGCCCGGCGGGGATCGGCAAGACCCGCCTCGCATGGGAATTCCTCAACTATGTCGACGGCCTGGTCGAGACGGTCTGGTTCCACGATGGGCGCTCGCCGGCATATGGCGAGGGCATCAGCTTCTGGGCCCTGGGCGAGATGGTCCGCCGCCGGGCGGGGCTCTCCGAGACCGACGATGAACCCACGACGCGGGCCAAGATCGCGGCGACGGTCGCGGAGCACGTGACCGACGAAGCCGAGCGTCGGTGGATCGAGCCGGCCCTCCTTGTGCTGCTCGGCATCGACACGGGCTCGATCGGAGCCGAGCAACTGTTCGGAGCCTGGCGGACGTTCTTCGAGCGTCTCGCGGCGACGGCGCCGGTGGTCCTCGTCTTCGAAGACTTCCATTACGCCGATAGCGGCCTCATCGATTTCGTCGATCACCTCCTCGAATGGAGCCGGGACGTCCCGATCTACGTGGTGACCCTGGCCCGTCCGGAGCTGATCGAGCGCCGGCCCGAGTGGGCCTCGGGGAAACGGAGCTTCACCTCGATCTTCATTGAGCCGCTGAGCACGGCCGAGATGCGCGAACTCCTGGCCGGTCTGGTGCCGGGGCTCCCCGCCAGCGTCGAGCAGGCGATCATCGCCCGCGCCGAGGGCGTGCCGCTGTACGCCCTCGAGACCGTGCGGATGCTCCTCGCGCAAGGCCGACTCACCCTTGATCGTGGCGTGTATGTGCCGGCCGGGGATCTGACCAGCCTCGCGATCCCCGAGACCCTCACCGCCCTGATCGCATCCAGGCTTGACGGCCTCTCGACCGAGGACCACGAGCTCATCTTCGACGCTGCGGTCCTCGGCCAGAGCTTCACGCTCGCGGGTCTCGCGGCCGTGAGCCGGTCACCCGAGGCCGACCTCGAAACCCGGCTTCGAAGCCTCGTCCGCCGAGAGCTCCTGTCGCTGGAGACCGACCCGCGGAGCCCGGAGCGCGGTCAGTACTCGTTCGTCCAGGCCCTGATCCGCGAAGTGGCATACAACACGCTCGCGCGGCGCGACCGGAAGGATCGGCACCTCGCCGCAGCGCGGTACTTCGAGAGCCTCGGGACCGATGAGATCGCCGGCGGTCTCGCCGGCCACTACCTCGCGGCCTACCGGAACGCTCCCGAGGGTGCGGAGGCGGACGCGATCGCCGCCCAGGCGCGGTTGGCGCTTCGCG
The DNA here is from genome assembly GCA_038319665.1 of Candidatus Limnocylindrales bacterium. Lineage (GTDB taxonomy): Bacteria > Chloroflexota > Limnocylindria > Limnocylindrales > CSP1-4 > SPCO01. The sequence continues at coordinate 6,462 of JBBQDL010000039.1, read as the reverse complement.
CGGCGGGCGAGCGAGCCGCTGCGCTCGGATCGCATGATCAGGCGCTCAGCTTCTTCGAGCAGGCTCTCGACGTCACGGCCGATGACGCCGATCGGGCGGACATGTACGAGCGTGCGGGCGAGTCCGCGTTGAAGGCCGGTCGATACGACGACGCGGAGCGCAATCTCCGAGCCATGTCAGCGTCGCACCTGGGCCGCGGCGACCGCCTCGGAGTCGTTCGGGGGACGACCCTCCTCGGGCGTGCGATGACGAACAGCGGTCATCCTGGTGAAGCGGTCGCCGTGCTCGCTGAGGCACGGTCCACCGATGGGCTCGAACCGGACCGGGCGCTCGCCTCGCTCGACGCCGAACTGGCCCGAGCCCTTTTCATGAACGACCAGCCGGAGGCGTCGATCGAGGTCGGGGATCGGGCATTGCGCTTCGCCGAGCGCCTGGATCTCGTCGACATCGTGGCGGACACGCTCGTCACAAAGGGAACGGTCCTGACCGAGCTCGGGCGCTGGCACGAAGGGCTCAGCCTCATCGAGGGTGGGCTGCGGCTGGCCGAAGAGAACGGCCTCGTCTGGACCGAGGTGCGTGCGCTGACCAACGCTTCCTCCGGCCTCGTCGCGCGAGATCCGAGGCGCGCCGTCGAACTGGCGGGACGCGGCATCGCGACCGCCCGACGGATGGGTCTCCGGACGGCCTTCAGTTCGCTCTTCGTCAATGCCGGCTCCGCCGCGCGGCGGACGGGCGATTGGGATTGGGCGATCGGCGAGCTCGAGACCGTGGATCACCGGCAATTGGAGCCGGCCGATCGGGCGGCTGTCCTTCTTCCGGTCATGCTGCTCAAGGCCGCACGAGGCGCCACGGTCACCGAGGAGCTGGCGCGACTCGAAGCCGACCTGGCGACGATCCCGGACCTGCAAGCCGCATCGGTCGCCGGGCTGGCCCGGGGCTTCGTCTTGTCGATCTCCGCTCGCTACGGCGAGGCTGCGGACGAATGCTTTGCGGCGAAGGCGAGTGGCGTCCTCACGTCGTGGCTGCTGCCGCTCGCAGGCCGGTACGCGGTGCTGGCGCGCGATCCGGGCCGGGCGCGCGAAGCCGTCCTCGAGCTCCAGGCGCTGGGCGTTTCGGGTCCGGCCCTGGCGGCCGATGTCGAGACGATCCTGGCCGGTTGCGCCGCACTCGAGGGTGCAAGACTCGAGGCGATCGCTGGCTATCGCCGGGCCATGACGGCGTGGCGCGACCTTGGGCTGGCCTGGGACGAGGCCCTCTGCGCCATCGACATGGCCACTCTGCTCGATCCTGCCGATCCCGACGTCGCGAATGCCGCGGCCCTGGCCCGAGCCACCTTCGTGAGGCTCGGAGCCGCACCGTTCCTTGAGCAGCTGGACACCGCATTCGCGGCCCATCCCGCGAACGCAGCGTCATCGATGTCGGCGGATCCGAGTCCCGCTCCAAATCGAGTAGGGTGACCGGCATGCGTTGGGATGACTCGCTCGAGATCGGACCGATCGGCGCCGGTGAGAGCACGTCGATCGAACTCGTCGGGACCAACCTTCGGATGACGGGGAAGGTCCACCTCGGCCGATTCGGGCGGCTGACCGACCTGATCAACGCCTCGAGCGGGTACCTCCGCGTCCGCGACGCCAGGCTCCTCCGCCGGAGCGGCGAGCCGACCAGCCTGGTCCTCCCCGAACTGATGGTCGACCAGGACGAGATCTCGTTCATCGCGCAGCACGATGCTTCGCCGCCCCCGCCGGGCGCCGCCATCGGCTTCATCGAACCGAGCTTCGGCTCGACACCGATCGAAGGCCGCAAGGCGCGCGAATACGTCCTGTTCACCCCTGGCCACACGATCACCGGCAAGGTCCACGTCTTCGGCCAGACCGACCTCGCGGCGTTCGTCGACTCGACGGATCCGCGGTTCGTGCCCGTCACCGATGCCACGACACGCTCGCTGGCCGATACCCGGATCGTCAGCCGCTACGACTTCGTGCTGATCAACCGGACCCAGATGATCGCGGCAGCCGAGGCCGGCCGGCAGGACGATATCGCGTCAGCGATCATCGACGACCCCGAACCCGAAGCCTGAGCCGGTCGCGCCCCTACAATCGCCGTCATGGCATCCAACCCTTCGGACGCACCCGCGCGGGTCGCGGGGCTCTCCTACTTCTTCCCGGCCCATAACGAGGAGCCGAACCTCGAGGGCCTGGTCGAGGAGGCCTTGGCGACCCTCCCGTCCATCGCCGACACGTTCGAGATCATCGCGGTCGACGACGGGTCGAAAGACGGCACACCCCAGATCGCCGACCGGCTCGCGGCGGCCAATCCGGACGTCGTCCGCGTCGTCCACCACCCGACCAATCTCGGCTACGGTGCCGCCTTGCGCTCGGGGTTCGGGGCGGCCAGATACGAGCTCGTGACCTACACCGACGGCGACCGCCAGTTCAAGGTGAGCGACCTCGGCACCCTCACGAACCGGCTCGCCGCCGCCGACCATCCCGACGTCGTCGTCGGCTTCCGGATCAAGCGCGCCGACCCGCCCGTGCGCATCGCCTACGCCCGTGCCTATCGATTGGCCAATCGCATCTTCTTCGGACTCGAGATCACCGACGTCGACTGCGCCGCCAAGCTCTTCCGGCGCGAAGCGCTCGAGGGGCTTCGAGTGGAATCGGGCGGCGCCTTCTTCACCGCCGAGATGATCATCAAGCTCCGGGCAGCCGGGCGTACGGTCGTCGAGGTCGGTGTCCCCCACTACCCGCGAACCGCGGGATCGGCGACCGGAGCGAAGCCGAAGGTCGTCCTTCGCGCCGTGCGCGACTTCTGGCTGTTACGGCTGCGGATGTGGGTGAACCGCTCCCGGGCGCTCCGCCGCGGCGAACCGATGGTGCGGCCACAGACCTGACACGAGGGCAGGAACGATGGAACGATCGCCGAGCTACTTCGACCAGTCCGGCCGGGACGACGTTCTCTCGGGTGGCGTCAAGCTCATCCCGATCACCACGCCCAAGGGTGAGTTCAAGGTCTGGACCAAGCGGACCGGGAACAACCCGACGGTGAAGGTCCTCCTCCTGCACGGCGGTCCCGGAGCAAACCACGAGTACTTCGAGGCCGCCGATGCCTGGCTCCCCGCGGCCGGTGTCGAGTTCTACTACTACGACCAGCTCGGATCCGCCTACAGCGATCAGCCCGACGACCCCGACCTATGGGAGATCCCACGCTTCGTCGAGGAGGTCGAGCAGGTTCGCGAGGCGCTCGGGCTCGATGCGAGCAACTTCTATCTCCTCGGCCAGTCGTGGGGCGGCGCGCTGGCGACCGAGTACGCGCTCAAGTACCAGCAGCACCTCAAGGGGCTGATCATCTCGAACATGATGAGCAGCATCCCCGCGTACAACGCCTATGCCGAGCAGGTGCTGATGCCGGCGATGGACCAGGACGCCCTCGCTGAGATCAAGCGTCTCGAGGCGGCCGAGGCGTTCGACGATCCGCGCTACATGGAGCTGCTGGTCGAGCACCATTACGTGCACCACGTCCTGCGCATGCCGCCCGACCAGTGGCCCGATCCGGTGAACCGGGCCTTTGCCCACATCAATCCGAAGATCTACGTGCCGATGCAGGGCCCCAGCGAGCTCGGGGCGAGCGGGAAGCTCCTCGACTGGGATCGGACCGGCGACCTGGCGAAGATCGGGGTCCCGACGCTGGTGATCGGCGCCCGCCACGACACGATGGATCCCGAGTACATGGAGATGATGGCCGGCCAGTTCCCGCGCGGGACCTACCTGCTTTGCCCGGACGGTAGCCACATGGCGATCTACGACGACCAGGCTGTCTGGTTCGGTGGCGTCCTCGACTTCATCCGCCGCGTCGAGGGGTCGGGGTAGCCGAGGCGGCCCGGACAAATGACATCCCCGTCCGGAAGTGCCGACGGACGGGGATGTCAATGAGGGCAGGCAGGCGCCCTTCCTGCCTCGTATGGTCGGCCCTCCTGGGGCCACGCAGAATCTACTCCTTCGGCGATGCCGCTGCCGGTATTTTTGGGGTCGGCCGCGCGTGACCGCTAGCAGACGGCCGTCGCGAGCGCTCGCAGCGCCTGGGCGGCCGACTTCGCGGCGGCTTCGCGGGCGGCGGGATCCTTGATCGAGATCTGGAGCTGCGTCACGGCGGACGCGGCGGCGTCGCGGGCGGGTTTGGCGGTGTCGCTGACCGCCGACGATTGGAGGTTCGCGAGGAGCGTCGCCAGGTTCGCCTCGATGGCGGTCGTGTCGGCGTTGGCGACGACGGTGTCGAGCTGGCCGGCAACCGTGGTCAGGCTGGCCGGGCTCGCGGAGCTGCACAGCTGGTCCGAGGCGGCGCTGGCGAGGCTCGACGGGGTGACCCCGCTCGGGATCGCCGGCAAGGAACTGGTCGGGGTGCCGGCGCGCGCGGCCAGCAGGAAGACCAGGGCGGACAGCGCGACGGGCAGTCGCTTCATGGGTCGATCTCCTTTTCGGGAAACCGTACGGCAGGCTCCGCTGGACGCCGCGCGGGGTGAGTCGCGCTCCTCGTTGCAGCGTCGTTTCAGGATGGGCTGGAGAAGTCAGCAGACCAGCTAAAGCGGAAAACCGAACGAACCCCGATCCTGATCATCGCCGTTGGTTGCGGGATGTGGACGACGGCGCCGGGCTGGGCCCGCTGCGGCGAGGCTAGTCGACGGTGCGGCGGATGGGCGCGGCGGATCAGGGCGCGCCAGTCGGGCGACGGCCCCCGGCCAGGCTCGAGTCCGCCGCCAGCCGGGGGCAGGTCGCGAGCGGCGGCCCCCACACCCGCGGACCGCCTGGCGAGGGGCGGAGACCACTATTCCGTGTTGACCTGCAGAGGTGGTCATGGTGGTTCGGCCCCTGGGCGCGAAAGGAGGAGGGCCCGAACACATCGGGGGGATTAGAACAAACGTTCTAGTTTCGCGCTCCGATCAGGCTGGCCGCTCGGCCGGTCGGCCCCAGCCAGCCCACTGCCCGTGGCGAGTTCCCACCATCAGGATCATGGCACGCGTGCACCGCTGCCCTTGCCAGGCGCGAAGGGGTCCATGCCCATGAGCAAGGTATATTCGCCGCCGGAGGCCCCGCCCCCGGGTGCGACTCCCCCCGTCGTCATCGCGGAGCCGGGGCCTTCATTCCCGAGCGCGCGCAAGGAGGTCCTTCCGATCGCCGCAACCCTCGGTTGGTAACCACGTGCGGATTTCAAACTGAGAAAGCAGCGGTCTCTCGTGACGATTGACAGGACCCGCGCGAGGTCCTAAGGTTCGCTCCGTTGCGACCGGCGTCGCAAGATGGAACCACGAGGCGTGCCGCAATTACGGCCCTCCCGATGGAAGCCCTTGGTCAGGACTTTCTCTCGGAGGCACTCGTGGACACTCGAACCCCTTCCTTCGAATTTGCAAGCGCCGATGCCCGAAAGCGGGATGTGGCAGCCCGGCGTCACGGAGACGGCCGCTGCGACCTGCCGATCCAATCGACGGTCAGAACCCGCCCGTGCAGCTGCCCGATGCCGGCCGATGACACATCCGCCCGACGGCCGTGGGAACAAACCCCGGGCCCGACCGGGTCGTTGACGTCGGCAGCCCATCGGGGCAGCCGGGGCCGACATCCATGAGGCGCATGTGCGCCGGTGCGACACCTGACGGGCCGTGCCGCGCGGCACCGCTCCTTGAGAGTCGGTACTGCCTGTTTCACGACCCGGACTCCACGGACCTCGCGGCCGACGCGCGGCGGCTCGGCGGCGAACACCGTCGCCGGCGAGCGACCCTCCAGGCCGTCCACGGTTTCGATGGCTTCGGCACTCTGGACGCGGTCCGCCAAGTCCTTGATCTGGCGGTCACGGGCGCCTTAAGCGGTGAGCCCGGGGTATCCCAGTCCCGCGTGCTGATCGCGGCCGCGGCCGTGGCCCTACGCCTCCATGAGGTCGAGGAGTTCGAGCCGGAGCGCCGAGCCCTCGAGCAGGCGAACCGCCCCAAGTGGCCCGCGCCTGGATGGCTTATCGGTACGTTATTGGATCGGAGGCCCGAGGCATGACGACTCCTCGCAATGACGGACGGGTGTCCGCGGCTGACGCTGCGATTGGCTGGCTGGATACGATTCGGGAGTACTCGGACATCAAGGAGTACGTCCGGGCATCCCTCGGCTCGGGGCGACGGAATTCGGAACTGAGAACGCTGCATCGCGTGGTCTTTGGTGATGTGACCAGCAGAGGGCCCTCTGGGAGCGATCTCGGGCTCGAACGCGAGCGGACATGGGCCGACGCATTGTTTAGACGGGCACTCGTCCTTCAAATCGAGCTTGATGCCGAGACTCTTCTGCTCACTGGGAATGACAACCCCATTTGGCCCCACCGTGATGACCAGATCTGGCCCCACCCGATGGTCGTGATCAGCTCGGCCTGGGCCCTCCTCTCTTCGTCCGGCTGACCCGCAGCCGATACGACTCGGAGCCGGTCTCGAGGATG
>JBBQDL010000038.1:0-29893 GCA_038319665.1 Candidatus Limnocylindrales bacterium | reverse complement strand
CATCGTCAGCATCGACGGCAAGGCCATCGACGAGGAGCATCCGCTCGATGCCACGCTCGCTCAGTTCTCACCGGGCGACACGGTCACCGTGGTCGTGCTCCGTGCCGGTCAGCACGTCACGCTGAAGGTCACGCTGGGGACTCGGCCGGCGGGGCTGTAGGGCGGGCCGGGCCGGCGGCGGGGCCGGCGGCGGCGAGTGGGCGGCGACCGCGCCGCGCCTCGCCGGCGGAGCGCGCAGCGCCTCCGCGGCCCGTTGACTCGGGATATTCCGCTGGGTGATGCGGATACTGCTGAGCGTGCCTGGCCGCCGCTCGATCTCCCCGAATCGGCTGGATGGCCGTGTACCTGGGCCCGATTCTCATTTACTGAGCGGAATATGGGCCACGCGGCTGGACGCTCGGGCGGGCCGAGGGCCGCCGATCCGCCGGGCTCGGGGCGGGCCGAGAGCCGCCGATCCGCCGGGCTCGGGGCGGGCCGATCAGGCTCATTGATCGAATCGGCCCTCTGCACGTTCGACCTAGTCCCTGATGCGCCCTGATCGATGGGTGGCCACGCTCGCAACGTGGTGTTTTGATCAGCCAGCCTGATCATCGGTGCTGGAGCGTGCGGCGAGCGGCTCGATCTGAGCGGATCTGATGGGTGGCCACCCTCGCTGAAGCCGATTCCCATGACTGAACGGAATGTCGGCCGAGCCCGCGGGCCCTTTCGGCGTTCCCATCAGGTTCATTGATCGAACCGGCTCACTGCACGCTCGGCCACGCCTCGGGTGCGACCGAATCGATGGGTGGTCACGCTGGCAACATGCCGTTTTGATCAGCCAGCCTGATCTCGGGATCCGCGCGGCGAGATCAGACCTCGGCGCTCCTCAGACTCGGCGTCGCTCCAGAGGCTCCAGCGGGGCTCGCTCGGCGCGATCGGCACGAGGGGCTCGCCGCTGACCGCGGGCTCCGCGATGACCGGGGACTCGGGCCCTGTCCCGCCCTGAGCCGCCGCCTTCCGCCGCCGCGGCGCCGCCGGCGCGGAGCCAACCTCCACGAACTCGAGCTTTCGAACAGGAGTTCGGTCCTCGACGACGTGGAGTGGGGTGGTCGCACGACGCTCACCGGGGGTCGGCACGACCTCGATCGGCAGCGTGGAGGCTTCCCAGCAGGCCCGGATCTCGTCGCCGCGCAGCGGTCGCCGCTCGCGATCGAGCCCGCAGTAGCCGAGCTGCGCGGCCACCGACCGGCGGAAGTGCTGACAGGTGGCGCAGGCGGTGCTTGAGCGGTGGCAGACCCAGCACCTGGCTGTCTCGGCCTGGGGTGTCTCGCAGTGCGGACAGCGCCACATCGGCATGCCCGAATGGTAGCTGCGACGCCGCCCGCTGTCGAGGCGACTACCTGACGATCGTGATGACCGTGTAGTCCTGCGTCGACCCGAAGGCGTTGCTCGTGATGAGCACCGTCGCGCTCCCCTGGCCCAGGGTCGCACCCTTGGGGATCGTCGTCTTGAACGACGCCTTGCCGTTTGCATCGGTCTGGCCATCGATGCTGACGGTCGGGATCCCGGGGATGCTCAGGGTGAAGGTGAAGGCCGCGCCGGCAAGCGCCCGGCCATCGGGGTCGGTGGCGGTCGCGAACAACGTCACCGGCTCGGGCAATCTCGATCGCCTGATCTGGTAGGCCGACGCGGTCAAGGCGACCATCAGCTTCCCTGTCCCGCGCCGGACGGTCAGGGTCGTCTCTGCCTGGTTGCCCGCCGGGTCGGTGCCCGAGATGACGATCTTGTTGGTGCCGGTCGCGAGTGCCAGGCTGAGCGTGAAGTTGCCATCGGACCCGGCCGTCCCCGCGACCGAGGACCCGCTGGACGTGTTCCGCGCCAGCAGGGTCGTCCGTGCCTGGGTCTTGCCCTTGATCGTCACCGCGTTGCCGTTGACGACCCCGTTGTTCTTGGGCGACACGATGGTCAGCTTCGGGGCGGTGGAATCCAGCACGTAGCGGACCACCGCCGACCGGTCGGATTCGCCGCTCGAGCCGATGATCGTGACGCTGAAATCGTTGATCCCGTCGGTCAGCTGGACCCCCGGGATGATCGTCTTGGCCGAATCGGCGATGGCGACCTCCTGGATCGGTGTCGCGACCTGCTTCGGGAGGGTCAGGTAGAGCCGGATCCGATGGTTGCGATCGCCGATGAGCGCAGCCGGGACGGTCACCACCAGGTCCACCGTGGCCTGGCTGGTGTACGGCTCGGTGGGTTGGGCCAGCGATGGCGCATCCGAGACGAGGATGAGCGACGCCCTGGGCGACGGGGTCGAGGTCACGCCCTGGACGAACCCGCCGAGCGTCGAGCCGATCCCGCCGAGGACACCTCCGACCCCGCGCGCCCCGACGTACAGGATCACGGCGCCGAGGGCCAGGACGCCGGCCACGAGCCCGACCTTGACGATCAGCGGCAGACCCTGGCTGCGCTTGACGGGACGATGGCCCGACAGTCGCGCCGACGACGGTGCGTGTGACTTGACCTTGACCGGCGCCGGTCGGCCCGTGGACGGTGGACGGGGTCGGACGTGCGTCGGCCGATGGTCGCGACGGGTCGTCATCGTCGCGATTGTCGCACGAGCGCACGCGAACGGCGGACGGGGACCGATCGCGTGACCGGGGCAGGGGTGCGCAGATGTACTCACGCGTGCGGTGCGATGTACTCTGGCGCGGTCGCGCGCGTGACGACCCACGTCGCGGGCGCCCTGAACCTTGGGGGGTTGAGTGCAGGCTCGCGATCCGCGATCCGGGCGCAAGGCGTCCGGTTCGACAGGTCGACCGGAATTCGGGGTGGGCCCCATCGCGCGCGTCTCGCCGTCGCCTATGTCGGCTGCCGCGAACGCCGGAGCCGGCGCGATGCCAGCCATGCCCGCCATGCTCCGTCCGGGATTCGGGCTGCCCAACCTTCGCCGCAACGTCTGCCCGCATTTCTACATGACCGGCAGCCGTGGCGCGATCCCGATCCAGGCGCCGCACCTGCTCAAGGCCCTCATCCGCCAGGACAACAACACCTCGCGTTGTCAGCTGCGCGGCGGCGTCCACATGGAGCAGGGCTACGTCAACGACGTGTGCCTCACGCCGCGCTTCAACCAGTGCGTCTTCTACGAGGACGAACTGTCCCGCGAGTGATGGGCCAGCTCACCTACGCGCAGGCGCTCGCGGCACTGGCCGAGCGAGGCCGATTCGGCATCCGTCTCGGGCTCGGCCGGACACGAGCGCTGCTGCGCGAGCTCGATCACCCGGAACGGGCCGTTCGTGGGGCGCTGATCGCGGGCACGAACGGGAAGGGCAGCGTCCTTGCCCTCACCCTCTCCGCGCTTCGGGCCGCCGGCTATCGGGTCGGCTCGACGCCCAAGCCGCACCTCGTCACCTATCGCGAGAGGGTCGAGGTGGACGCGCACCCGATCCCGCCGGCCGACTTCGCCCGGCTGGTCGGACGCGTGCTGGAAGCCGCGGAGCGTATCGCCCCACGTCATGGCGAGCCGACCGAATTCGAGCTGCTGACCGCCGTCGTCTTCGCGCGTTTCGCCGAGGTCCGGCCCGACCTGGCACTCGTCGAGGTCGGGCTGGGTGGGCGTCTCGATGCGACCCATGCGTGGGACGGCGGCGTGGCGGTCGTGACGAACGTGGACCTCGACCACATGGACCGGCTCGGTGACACGGTCACGGCGATCGCCCGGGAGAAGGCCGCCATCATCGAACGCGGCGACCTGGCCGTGACCGGCGCGCGCGGTGACGGGCTGGCGGTCATCCGCCGGCGCGCGCGGCGCATGAGCGTGCCGCTGACCGAGGTCCGGTCAGCCCCGCTGCTCGGCTGGGACCGCGATGGGATCGAGATCGAACTGCCCCGACTCGGGCGGACCCGCGTCGGCCTCCGAGGGCGCCACCAGGCGGCGAACACGGCGATCGCCGATGCGACCCTCGACGCGCTCGAGGCGGCTGGGATCGCGACGGTCCCCGCCGAAGCGCGCCGGTCCGGCTACGCGAGCGCCGTCTGGCCCGGCCGGCTCGAATTGGTCCGAGTCCGCGAGCGGGACGTGCTTCTCGACGGCGCCCACAACCCAGCCGGCGCAGCCGCGCTCGCCGTCGCCCTGGACGACCTGCGGCCGTTCCTGGGGCCGGGCCCCATCACGCTCGTGACCGCGACGATGGCGGACAAGGACGTCGACGGCGTCATCGCGGCGCTCGCGGCGTCGGGGTCGCTGGTAGACGCGACGGTCGTGGCGACGAGCCTCGATGTCCCGCGCGCGATGCCGGCGGCCGAGCTCGCGGCCCGCTGGCGGGCGGGACGCCCCGGACCGACCGTCGCCGAGCCCGACCCGCTCGTCGCTCTCGAGCGGGCGTTCGACCGTTCCGGGCCGGTCGTCGTCGCCGGTTCCCTCTATCTTGTCGGTACGGCGCGCGCCCATCTCGTCGACGACCCCGAGTTGCGAGATCCCGCGCCCAGCGAGGACGCATGAGCACGACCTCGGACATCACGGCCACAGGCGCGGCCCCCAGCCGCGGGTCCACGCGGATCGGCCCGGCGACCTTCGCCTGGGGCTCGCGCACGTTCGTGATGGGCATCCTGAACATGACGCCCGACTCGTTCTCCGGCGACGGCCTCCTCGCGTCCGACGCGAATGGCGCCGACGCGCGCCCCAACGGGCCCGACGGGCGCGCAGATCCGGTCGAGGCCGCCGTCGCCGCCGGTCGCCGCATGGTCGAGGAAGGCGCCGACATCCTCGACGTCGGTGGCGAATCCACCCGCCCGGGGCACGAACCGGTCGCCGCGGACGAGGAGCGCCATCGCGTGGTGCCCGTCATCGCGGCCCTGCGTGCGGCCCTCCCCGACACGCCACTGAGCGTCGATACGACGAAGCCCGCCGTGGCCGAGGCGGCCCTCGCCGCCGGCGCCGACCTCATCAACGACGTGTGGGGCGTCGGCGACGACGACACGCTCGCCCGACTTGCCGCCGACCATGGAGTCCCGCTGGTCGTCATGCACAACCGGGCCGAGCCCCGCTACACGACGTTGCTCCCCGAGGTGATCGCCGATCTCCAGCGTGCGCTGGAGCGCGCCGTCGCGCTCGGGGTCCGATGGGACGACCTGATCGTCGATCCAGGATTCGGCTTCGGCAAGACGCCCCAGCACAACCTCGCGCTCCTGCGCGACCTTCCGGCACTGCGCATGCTGGGGCGCCCGATCCTGGTCGGCACGAGCCGCAAGTCGACGCTCGGCCGGGTCCTTGACCTGCCTGCCACCGAACGCCTCGAGGCGACCCTCGCGACGACGGCCCTCGCGATCGCCGGCGGCGCGGACCTCGTGCGGATCCACGATGTCCGGCCCAATGTCCTGGTCGCCCGGATCAGCGACGCGATCATCCGCGGGACGTGGACCCCGGCGACGATGGAAGGAGGCCAAACCTGAGCGACCGCATCCTCCTCACGAACATGCGTTTCCAGGGACGTCACGGCTACTACGGCCACGAGCAGATCGTCCCGCAGCCGTTCGAGGTCGACGTCGAGCTCCTGCGCAACCTCCAGCCGGCCGGCGTCGACGACGACCTGGCGCTCACCGTCGACTACGGCAAGGTCTACGAGGCGGTCCGCCAGATCGTCGAATCGACCTCGTACCACCTGCTCGAGGCACTGGCCGAAGCGATCAGCCACGAGCTTCTGACCGATTTCGACATCGCCGAGGTCGCCGTTCGCGTCCGCAAGCCCGAGGTCAAGCTTGGCGGCCCGCTCGACTACGCCGGCGTCGAGATCCGCCGCCAGCGCCCGAACGGCGACCGGCGCGGCTGATCGGGGCTCGGGTCAGGGCGACGCGGTCGGCGTCGGCGTCGGCGTCGGTGTCGGTGTCGGCGTGGGAGTCGGCGTCGGCGTGGGGGTGGGGGTCGGCGTCGGGGTTGGCGTCGGGGTCGGCGTCGGGGTCGGTGTCGGAGTGGGCGTCGGCGACGGCGTTGGTGATGGACTCGGCTCAGGACCCTTCGACACGACATAGTCGACCGGCGTCTGCTCGACAACGAGGCTCCCGGCCAGCGGGCTCTGGCTGACGACCAGCCCGAGCGGCACCGTCGGATCGAAGGCCTCGGTACGGAGGCCCACACGAAGGTGGGCGTCCGAGATCGCCTGGAGCGCCCCTGAATCATCCTTTCCGCGCAGGTCCGGGACCGCCGTGGAACCCAACCCGGTCGCGACGGTCACCTTGACCGCGCTCCCCTTGTCGACCTGCGTGCCGGCCGGCGGATCCTGCGCGAGGATCGTCCCGGGCACCTGGGCCGAGGCGACCTGGTTGGTCGGGTCGAGGGTGATGCCGAGCTGGTTCGCGGTCTGCGCGGCAGCCTGCGACGACTGCCCGACGAAATTCGGGACGGTCACTTGCGCGACCGGTGTCGCATGCCCGGACGCAAGCTGGAAGACCAGGAAGGCGATGGCCGCGAGCAGCGCGATCGCGATCAGGCCGGCGACCCAGACGAGGGGACTCGTGCCGTTCTCCTCGTCACGCCGCGCCAGCGCCTCGCTCCCGGCCCCGGTCACCAGTGGCGGCGGCACGCCGCCAGAGGAGGGTGCGCTCTCGGCACCGACGTAGGCGTCGGCGACGTACGGGATCCCGCTCGGATTCGGTCGCGCCGTGGCCGACACGACGGTCGCGCCGGTCGCCGCCGCGCCCGCCGCCGCAGCCCCGATCGAACCCGCGCCCGCTCCCTGGCTCAGGGTGGCCTCGAGCGCATCGGCCATCACCGCCGCGGACGGCCAGCGGTCCGCCGGGTCGAGGGCGAGGGCCCGTCGCGTGATCGCGGCGAGATCGGCCGGGACGGACGGCCGGACCGCCATCGGGTCGGGGATCGGCCCCGTCAGTCGAGCGAGCGCGACCGACGCCGCGCTATCGCCTTCCCACGGCCGGACGCCGGTGAGCATCTCGTACAGGACGATGCCGAGGCTGTAGATGTCGGACGAGGTCGTGGCCGTCTCACCGCGCGCCTGCTCGGGGCTGAAGTAGTGGACCGATCCGAGGGTCGTCCCGGGCAGGGTCACCTGGGCCTCGGCGATCGCCCGGGCGATCCCGAAGTCGACGACCTTGACCCGCCCGTCCGTGCCGATCAGGACGTTGCCGGGCTTGACGTCGCGGTGGATCAGGCCCCGGGCATGGGCGGCAGCCAGGGCGCGGGCGACGCCGGCCCCGATCCGGGCGACCTGGCGCGGCGGCAGCGGACCGCTCCGACGGAGGATCGTGGCGAGGTCCTGCCCGTCGACCAGCTCCATGACGATGTACGGTCCGCTCGGGTCCTCCCCGTAGTCATAGACGGTGACGATGTTCGGGTGGCTGAGCGAGGCGGCCGCCTGGGCCTCCTGCCGGAACCGGGCGGAGAAGTCGGGGTCTCGCAGGTACTCGGGGCGGAGGAGCTTGAGGGCGACGTCGCGGTCGAGTCCGGTATCGGTGGCTCGATAGATGGTCGCCATACCGCCACTGCCGAGAAGCTCGATCAGTCGATACCGACCACCCAGAACCTGTCCGATCTCCGCCAAATCGTCCCCTCATCTATCGGTTTGGTCGCCCGGTCTCGGCGGCATCGTACCGCACGACCTCCTCGCTCAGAGTTGGAGCTGCTGGAGATACGCCCGGAATTCGGTGCCCAGGTCGGGCCGGGACAGCGCGATCTCCACCGACGCCTTGAGCCAGCCCATCACGGTCCCCGCGTCGTAACGCATGCCCTCGAACTCGTAGCCGAAGACCTGCTGCTCCTCCATCAGCGCAGCGATCGCATCGGTCAGCTGGATCTCGCCGCCGGCGCCGCGCTGGGTCTCCTCCAGCTTGTCGAAGATCTTGGGCGTCAGCACGTAGCGACCGATGATCGCGAGGTTGGACGGCGCTTCCTCTTGGGTCGGCTTCTCCACGAGCTTGGTGATCCGGTGGAGCCGGCCGTGATCGAGTGGGTCGTCCGTCGGCTCCGAATCGATGACGCCGTAGCGACTGGCATCCTCGGGCGGGACCTCCATGAGGGCGATGACCGACGCATGCGTCTGCTCATACGCATGGATGAGTTGGCCGATGCATGGCCGATCGCCGATGACCACGTCGTCTGGGAGGATGACCGCGAACGGCTCGTGGCCGATGAGGTCCTTGGCCATCAGCACGGCGTGACCGAGGCCGAGCTGCTCCTTCTGGCGGACGTAGGCCACCTGGGCGAGGTCGCTGATCGCCCGGACCTGGCGGAGCATCTCGATGTCGCCCTTCTCCTCGAGCAGGTGCTCGAGCTCGTAGGAGAGGTCGAAATGGTCCTCGATCGCGCGTTTCTGGCTCGAGGTGACGATGATGACCTGCTCGATCCCGGCGGCGACGGCCTCCTCGACCGCGTACTGGATGATCGGCTTGTCAACGAGCGGCAGCATCTCCTTCGGCTGGGCCTTGGTCGCCGGCAGGAACCGGGTACCCCAGCCCGCGGCGGGGAAGACAGCCTTTCGAACGCGCATCGAACCTCTGGATGACGGGATGCCGATGGGGGTCGGGCCAGTATAGCCGGGGCCGTCATCCGGTCCGGCTGAGGGGTCGGGCGCTGCCGGGGCCGCGCCGTGCCCGACGCCGCCCAGGCGCCCCCGCGCTCAGTCCCCGAGGGACGACGCGAATCGGCGAACGGCCGCGCTGAACGCGGCGGGGCGATCGAGGTTGGCCAGGTGGCTCGCGCCGGCCAAGCGCACTCGCCGCACATCCTGGGCGGCCGCCGCGAAGGTCCCTGCGAAGAGCCGGAACGGCAGGTCGAGTTCGCCGTTGAGGATCAGGGTCGAGCCGGGATAGGCCGCCAGCCGTGGCACGAACCGTTCGCCCGCGATGGCCCGGAGCGCCGCCACGCCGCCGGCCGACCAGAAGCCGCCCGCCACGATCGGTTCGGCGATGGCGGCCGGGTAGCGGGCCCGGAAGAACCACGTGTTCAGGCGGTCGAGCCGCGCGTCGTCGATGCCGTCCATGAGGCGCGCCAGACCGAGGTATGGCATCGTCCGAAGGCCGATGGGCTCGGCCGTGGCGCCCGACAGGACGAGGCCCCGGACGCGATCCGGTTCCCGGGCGGCGAGGGCCATCGCGACATACCCGCCGAGCGACAGCCCCACGACCACGGCCTGCCCGCCCGCTTCGTCCCGGATCACGGCCGAGAGGGTGTCGGCGGCTCCTTCGAGCGTGAACGGTTCGTCGGCGCGAAGTCCGTGCGCCGGCAGGTCGAGCGCGATGGTCCGGAACTCGCCGCTCAGTGCGGTCTGCTGAGGCGTCCACATCGACCTGGTGAGCCGCGTCCCGTGCACGAACACGATCGTCGGCGCGTCGGCCGGGCCCGCGACGATCACGCGGCAGGATCGGCTTCGATCGCCGGTGCCGCCACCGTCCGGCCACCGGGCGCCGTCGTCCGCTGCAGGATGACGGCCGCCGCGAGCACGGCCAGCCCGCCGAGGATCTGGATCGGCGCCAGGCGCTCGTTGAGCAGCACCGCCGCGAGGGCGACACCAACGACCGGCTCGAACAGCATCAGGATCCCCGCCCGCGTGCCGCCGATGAGCCGGATCCCGGTCAGGAACAGGATCGACGGGATCGCCGCTGCGAAGAGCCCCGTGAACGCGAGCAATGGGAGGACCGCCGGGTCGCGAAGCGGATAGGTCAGCTCCGACCCGGTCCCGGTCACGATGGCCGCGACGATCGTGCACGCCACCGTGACGACGAGGATCACGGCCATCGCCTGGTCGGCCGGCACCTGGCGATAGCCGGTCCGACTGATGACCACGAAGACGGCCTGGCTCAGCGCCGCCCCGATCGCCAGCCCGAAGCCGAAGGCGTCGAACCGGATCCCTGCCGCCGGATCGAGTTGCGAGGCGACCACGGCGACCATCCCGGCGACCGCCAGCCCGAGCGCGACCACCCGCGGCCGGTCGAGGGTCTCGCGCCCGAGCGCGACGTTGACCAGCGCGACGATCACGGGATACGTGTAGAAGCCGAGCAGTGCCAGCGCGACGGTCACCAGGTCGAACGCGATGAACATCGCGAGGTTGAGGGTGAAGCCCGTGAAGGCCGCCAGCAGGAGCGTGGCTCGAGCGCCGCGGTCGAGCTCGCGCAGGCGGGTCAGGCGTTCGCCGCCGCGAGCGAGACGCCAGGCGATGAATACGCCCGTCGCCATCAGGCCGATCCCGGCTCGCCACGCGACAAAGGCGAGCGGCACCATCCCGGCGTCGTAGGCGAAGCGCGACAACGGCCCGAGCATCCCGAACATGGATGCCGCGACGACGACGATCGCGATGCCGCGCACCGGCGGCCGGCCGGCGATGTCGGCGCGGCCGGCGATGTCGGCGCGGTCGGCGAGGAGTCGGGCTCGGCTGGGGGCGGACATCGGCCCCATGGTAGGGCCGACGAAGTGCTGGCCGTGGTGGATGCCTGAGAGGTGCGAACCGGGCGTGCGGACCGGAGGTGTGGACTGGGGAAGACGGCAGCCCTCGGCGTGCCGACCGGGCGCGCGGACCGGGCCGCGGCCGCGGCGCGGGCGATACAGGCGATATTCGTTTCATCGGTGCGATCGGCCCGCTGCACGCTTGGCGGCCACCGTATTCCGTTTGTTCCCGCCGTCGGTCACGCTGGTTGAGTCCGGTTTTGATCCCTCAGCCGAATATCCCGGTGCCCGGGAGGGTCGGACGGCGCCGGCGGTTCCTGGGCGCACCGGAGGGTCGGACCGCTCGGGCTGGGTCTGGCGCGCCGACGGGTCGGACCGCCGCGCCTCAGCCTGCAGCGCCTCAGCCTGCAGCGCCTCGGCCTGCAGCGCAGGCGGTATTCGTTTCATTGATTGGAGCGGCTCGCTGCACGCTTGGCGGTCGCCGCATTTCGCGCGTTCTCGCGGTCGGCCACGCTCGTTGAGTCCGGTTTTGATCACTCAGCCGAATATCACGGTGCCCGGGAGGGTACGGCGCGGCGCCTCAGCCCGCGGCGCCTAGCCCGCGGCGCCTCAGCCCGCCGCCGTCTCCTTGGTTGGGCGGGTCCTGCCGCGCGCGCAACCCGGCGCCTCAGCCCGCCGCCGTCTCCGTGGTCGGGCGTTCGTCCGACGCATCGGCCTCGGCGGCCAGGGCCTCCGCGGCGGCGGACTCGTGTCGGGTCCGGCCCAACCGGATCCCGGTGAACGGCACGCGGAACTCACGGAAGACCTCGATCGAGACCAGGAACCCGGCAAACAGGAAGAGGACCGCGATGAACTTGCCGACCTGGAAGTACTCCGTGACCCCGAACCGGTTGAGGGTGTCGCCGCCGCTGGCCAGGAAGCCACCGATCGCGATGAGGATCGTGGCCGGCACCCGGCTGTGCAGCCGACCGGCGAAGAGGGCCCGGACCGCACCCGGTAGCGAGGCCGCGAAGTTGACCGGGATGGCTACCAGCGCGATCGCCATGTTGAACAGGAAATGGTCGCCCGGCTGGTTCGGGTCGAGCGAGTACGGCAGGACCCGGCGCTTGGGCATGAACATGTATGCGGAGAAGAGGGCGCCGATCGCCAGCGCCCACCCGCCGGTGATGTTCATGAACGGCGTCAGGAGTCGGATCGTGCCCGGGAAGAGCTCGCCGGTCGGCGCGTGCGTGTTCGGGTCGAGCGCGTAGCCCGGCGCCGCGAGCGGTGTCGTGACCATCAGCACCGCCGAGACGACGGTGGCCCCGATGACAGCCAGTGCGGCCAGCCTCGGCCAGCGGTCGTTCTGGAAGTACGTTTCGACCGCCACGGCCACGGCCAGGACCGCGGCGGCGATGAAGTACAGGATCGGGGCGCTGCCCGCCCCCGGGTAGTCGAATCTCCGCTGGGTCAGGAAGGTGAACAGGCCCGCCAGGAAGAGCCCGAGCGCGAAGCTGTACCCGAACCGTGTCCGGCCGAGCAGGAATGCCGTGCCGAGACCGAGCCAGCCAGCCGTCCACAGCGCCCCGCTCAGGTACCAGGTCTTGTACAGCGGTTCGCTCCAGCCGGAGGCGCCGCCGATCGCCTCACAGCCCGATGCGATCCCGTAGAACAGCATCCCGAGCGTCCAGATGATCTGGAAGGGCTGTCGGCGGACGCGCCACTGATCGAACAATGCGAGCGAGAAGAGGAGCGCCAGGATCGAGGTCAGGCCGGGGATCCAGACGAGCGCGTTCACGAGCCCGCAGTCGCTTCCTGGAAGGTCGCGATGAGGCGGAGCAGCAACCGATCGAGCAGACCGGAAGCATCGTCATAGAGCGCTGCCAGCCGAGCCGAGTCGAGCGTCCGCCTGCGGCCCAGCCCGGTCAGCTCGTCGAGGAACGGGCGTCGGGCCGCGACAAACAGTCCGACCGCCTCGGTCAGGCTCGTACCTGCGGCGGCCAGGCGGCAGGCCAGGTCGTCCACGAGCGCCGCCGCGGCCGCTTCCGACCGGGCGCGTTCGGCGGCGTCCGCTGCGGCGGCATCGAGGTGGGCGATGAGCGCCTCGACGAGGAGCCGGCCGTCGCGTCGATATCGCTCACGTGCGGCCAGATCCTCGGCCGGGACCTGATGCGCGGCCTGGTCGGAGGAATAGCGGCGCCGATAGGCACGGTTCAGTCGCTCCGGGCTGGCCCCGAGACTGGCGAGCGGTCGGCTGCCGGCCCGGCGCGTCGGGACGATGGCTTCGATCGTGCGTCGGTCGAAGCGTCGATGCCCACCGGGCGTGACGAAGGCCTCGACATGGCCGTCGTCGGCCCAGCGCCGGAGCGTGTCGGGATCGACGCCGACAAGGCGACTGGCGGGACCGAGGGACAGCCATCGGGGCTGGGCTGTGGGAGGGTCGGACACGCGGCCTCTCTGCGGTAGGGAGCCGACGGGTCGGCGCATGCATGGGGGGATACGCACGCTCCGACCCGTCGACATGGAAGGTTTGTTCGGCCTGAAATCTGGGTGAATCTCGGTACGGACGATCCGCTCAGGCGGGGGCAGGATAGGGGCGCCGCGAGGGCCGTGTCAATCGAGGGCGCGAGGGCCGATCCGGTCAGGCGGGGACGAACTCATGGTCGTCGCGATGGATGCCGTCGCACAGTCCCCAACCGGGCGGATCCGTCGGGATCCGGACCGGGCGCATGATCTCGCGGACCTCGCCGCGACGGCAGAACAGGAAGCCCTTGCCGGCCATCCAGCGACGGACGCAGGCCGGGTCGTCGTGGAACTGGAAGGGGCCAGGGTTGATCACTGGCCGGTCGGTCCAGGCGACGGGAGCCTCGGTCGCGACGATGTCGAGCAGGTTCACCCGCCAGGGCGTCCCGAGGATGACGTCGAGGCAGCCGTCGCAGCGGGTCGCGACGTTGTCCTTGACGATCGTCCGGATCTCGATGCCCATGATCTCCATCGCCGCGATGGTAGCAGGGGAGGGCCGTGCGGCATCGGCTGAGCGCTATGGGTTGACCACACCGCACACCAGGTCGCCGCTAACGTGGATCGTATCGGCGGTCCCGCCTTCAGGCGCCGAGCCAGAGACGTGGGCCCCGGTCGGCGCGATCGTGGCCATCGTCGGATCTGCCGTCATGAAGAAGTGCTGCTTGGTCGTCGTGGTCGCGGCCAGGAATAGCGTGAATCCCTTGGCCGTCGCCTGGAAGACGATGAGCGTCGGGGTCGTCCCGACCTTGACGACCCCAAGGGCATGGACCCTCGCGGGCGTGGCATGCGGATTGCAATCGACGCGGATCGGATCAATCGGACCACTGACGGCGTCCCTCCGGAACGGTTCCGGCCCGGGATGGTGTGCCCTCCCTTTCGTGGAGCCGGATAACTGGAATCATGCTGTCGTCCATCACAGGAGGCAGCTTTGGGAAGGCGAGGGTAGCCACCCGAATTTCGCCGACGCGCGCTCGACCTGCTCGCAGCCGGCCGGCGGGCGACCGACTTGGCCCGCGACCTGGGGATCAGCAGCCAGACCATCTACCTCTGGCGCCATCAGGAGCAGATCGACCGCGGCCTCGTCGCCGGCCTGACGTCGACGGAGCGGACGGAGCTGGCAGCCGCCAAGCGGCGGATCCGCGAGCTCGAGGCGGAGCTCGAGATCCATCGCCGGGCATCCGAACTCCTGGTGGACCGCAGCAACCCAAAAGGCGCTTCGCGGCGATCACGGTGATCGTCGCCGAGCAGCACTCGATCCTGCTCGCCTGTCGGGTCCTGCGGGTGTCCGAGTCCGGCTTCTACGCTCAGCGCGATCGGCCGCCCTCGGCCCGGGCGATCCGCCACGCCGCACTGACCGATCTCATTGGCCGGGTCCACCTCGAAAGCCGCGGCACGTACGGCGCGCGGCGGGTGCACGCCGAGCTCACGCTCGGCCATGGGCTCGTCGTGGGCCACAACGCGATCGAGCTGCTCATGCGCCGAGCCGGGCTCGCCGGCGTGTCCGGACGGCCGCGCTTCCGTCGCATCCCCAACGTCGCGACGGCGTCCGACCTGGTCGAACGCCAGTTCAGCCGAGGGCGGCCGGACCGGCTGTGGGTCACCGACATCACCGAGCACCCGACCCGGGAGGGCAAGGTGTACTGCGCCGTCGTCCTCGACGTCTGGAGCCGGCGGGTCGTCGGCTGGTCGATCGACGCGTCGGCTACTGCAGCGCTCGTGACGAATGCCCTGGGCATGGCGATCGACCAACGCGGACCGGCCGGGACCGTGATCCACTCGGACCAGGGGACCCAATTCACATCCTGGGCGTTCACCCGCCGCGCGATCGACTCGGGGCTCCTGCCCAGCATGGGTTCTGTCGGGAGCTGCTACGACAACGCCATGATCGAGTCGTTCTGGAGCCGGATGCAGGTCGAGCTTCTCGATAGCCGCCAGTGGCGGACCAGGGTCGAGCTCGCCAACGCGATCTTCGAGTACCTCGAGATCTTCCACAACCGCCAGCGCCGCCACTCGGCCCTTGGCATGCTTACCCCGATCGAGTTCGAGACTCGGCATCAGACCGAGACGGTGGCGTGATGATCCAGAATCTCGACTCCACGAAACCCGGGGCAGGCCAGAGCCTCCACCAGAGTCAGTGCGGTTCACAGGGTCGAACTACCGGGGACCTGGTTGCCGCAGTCGATCGACGCCTTGATCGAGCTGATCGCGGGCACGCTGCCGCGCTTGGCCGTGGATGTCATCTCGGGGAGCGGACTGTCGATCTGGACGCCCTTGGCTGCATCGAATCCGCTCACGCCCGTCCCGCTGGACGACCGGGAGGTGTACGCGGCCCCCGACCCGGCGTCGAGCGTCACGGCGACATAGCCGGATGCGATAGTGATCGTGGTGTAGAGGGCTTTCGTGGTGGTCGGCCCATACAGCGTGATGGTGAGCCCGGTCAGCGAGGGCGAATCGCAGTCGACCAGCACGCCCGGCGCGACGCCCGCGACACCGCCGCCGAAGCTCGCGGTAGCGCTGGCGGCTGGCAGACTTGCCGAAGGAAGCGGAGCCGTCGAAGCGCCCGCCGTGCTTGCGGCAGCCGTGCTTGTGGGAGCGGACGCCAGGGTCGGCGCCGGAGAGGTGGTGGAGCTCCCGGAGCAGGCGGCCAGGACGATCGCGAGGACCGCGGACGACATGAACCAACGGTCCCGAGGGCACATCGTGCTTCTCATGGTGAGCCTCACGATCAAGTGCAACCGGAGTCGTCCCTGGGCGGATCCTACCAAGGTTTCCCTGAGGGGCCGGATGGTCAGCGCCACGACCGGGAGGGTAGGAAGGGTGGGCTCTAACGAGCGGTCCAGGCGGTCGATGAAACCAGCCGCTCGAATCGAGGCCGATCACAATGCCCGGGCTCTACGACCGCTGGCGGCCGGGGATAGCAGCCAACTGCAACGGGTCGATGATTTCCATGTGGTGGTTGATCGTGATCACGAGTCCGCCGTCGCGCAAGCCGCGGAGCACCCGCGCTACGACCTCCCGGACTGTGCCGACGCTGTCGGCAAGCTGCTGTGGGTCGGCTCACCATTAGCCGTCCATCACTGGCCCGTGGCTCGCCTGTACTCGGCGAGGCCCTGTCCCTCGTCGCTATTTGCCGACCGCGAACGGCGATCGATGTGGCACAGTAAATCGACCCGTACCAACCGACGCCTCGGCGTTGAGACCCTATCCGAGCATGAGGTTCATCCACACGTCTTTCCTCCGCGGTGCAACCACTGACGACGGAGAAGAGGGCAGTCATGTGTCCCGAGGAACCACGCCCGTGGCCTCGGTCCCTGTCCGGGTCGTACGAAACGCCCGCGACCTGAGGCCACTCGCGAACCCGAGGCTTCGGAGTCTCACCGCCGCGGTCTCGGCTCCGATCCTGGTCCTCCTTTTCGCGACGGCGGCCAGCGCCCACCCTTTGGGTAATTTCACGATCAACCACTATGCGGGGATCGCGGTGGCCCCCGATGAGATCCGACTGGACGTCGTCCTCGACCTGGCTGAGATCCCGACGTTCTCGGAGCGGCAACGGATCGACACGAATGGCGACGGAGCGATCTCCGACGCGGAGAGCGAGGCCGAACGGCAAGTTCAGTGCGGACAAAGGATGTCGGCGTTGCGCCTCACGGTCGGCGGAGCGCTTGCAACGCTCGAGCTCAGGGCATCGGGCCTGAGTTTCCCGCCGGGGGCCGGCGGATTGTCGACTATGCGGGTCGTGTGCGAGTTTCGATCGCCGCTGGCCAGCCCGATGGCGGCGGGGACGAAGATCGCCTACGAGGACACCTCGTTCGCCGCGCGGATCGGCTGGCGGGAGATCGTCGTCCAGGGTGATCGCATGGTGATCGAGACCTCAGGGCTCGCAACCACGAGTATCTCGGCTCGGCTCACGAGCTACCCTAAGGACCTCCTGGCCGTGCCGCTCGATGTCGAGTCCGTGACATTTCAGGTGGCACCCGGCGGACCAGCACTCCCTGTCTCCACGGCTCCCGACGCCTTTCCACTCGATGCCCCCGCGCTGGCGGGTGGGTCGCCCGTCGCGGTCGGCGTGGGACAACCCACGGCCGCGACCGCGGCGGTCCCGGGCGGCGTCGGCGGGGAGATCGCCGGGCTCCTCAAGACCCAAGACCTGACCCCGCCGGTGATCCTCCTGTCGATCGTGACCGCGATGGTGCTTGGCGCAGGTCACGCCATCACGCCCGGACACGGCAAGACGATCATGGCCGCGTACCTCGTGGGCACCCGCGGGACGGCGCGCCATGCACTTGCACTGGGGATGACGGTGACCATCTCACACACGCTTGGCGTACTGGGTCTCGCATTCGTCATCCTCGCAATCGGAAGCGTCGCGCCCGATCAATTCAACAGGTCGCTATCGGTCGTCTCCGGCGTGCTCGTAATCGGGATCGGCCTGTATCTGCTCATCGGTCGCCTGCGCGACCAGCAGCGATGGCGAGCGCAGGCGCCGATGGCGGGCGACGGGGCTTTCGCGTCTGTTCACGCGCACGACAGGGCCGTCACCTACCCTCACACGCGCGACGATGACGATGGGCATGTTGCGGAGATGGCGAGCGAAGGCGCTGTCGGTGACCACCGTCCGAGCGATGTCGCCCCGCACACCCATGACCATGGAACGGGCCGCCATCAATATCACCCGGCACCGAACACACCCTTGACCTGGCGGAGTCTGTTCGTGCTCGGTTTATTCGGTGGCCTCGTGCCATCGATCAATGCGCTCATCATCCTCCTCGCGACGGTGGCGACGGGACGCGCCGCGTACGGGCTCATCCTCGTCGTCGCCTTCGGGATCGGCATGGCGCTCGTCCTCGGCGGGATCGGCCTTGGGCTCGTCTACGCGGCGCGTTGGATGGCGCGCTCTCCGTCCGCATCAATGTTCGGCCGGGCAATCGCCTGGGCACCGCTCGCGACCGCAGTGGTGATCCTCGTCCTCGGCATCTATCTGACTCGACAGGCGATCGTGGGCTCGCCCGTCCTTTAGGCGGCCGCTGGGCCGTCGACCCGGACGCCGAACGGTTCTCGATCGATCAGGAGGCGTCGGATCAGCGTCGCAGCGCCTCTTCCGAGCCGATGCAATACGCGGCAGGCGACCGCTGAAACGCGGGGTCAAACCGCGCTCGAACGGGTTACCCTCCGCCGTTTTTGAGACCCCGTGCGAGGGCAGGTCGAGGAGGATCGTCAGGTCGGGCGTAAGACGGCGTCCGCTCCGGACCGTTAAGCTCGTCAAGCAGCGGCCCGCCGCCGATATCATCGCACGCAAGGGTTTGAGTGCTCGAGCGAGCGACCAGGCCCGCTCGAGCGCCGCCCGACCCGCCGACGGTCTCCACAACACGGGCTCATCCGCAGCGGGGGCGGCCACGTATCATCACTGAGACGCAGGGCGTCTCCCCGTGGACTCGGCGCACGGAAAAGTAGCCCGCGACCCACAGCCAGGTCGTGGGGGGAGATGTGCCAATACCCGATCACTATGCTGAGCGCACGTGAGCGCCTTCACCCGTTGACGCTCCATTCCATTTCACCTAATGCCGATCGACGTTTGGCGTGAGCCCGTCCTGTCGGCCAAGGCCCCAGGAGGTCACCATCGACATGCAAATACGTCGGAAGTTCGCTCGCGCACTCGGCCTGCTTGCAGTGGCGGGTACGGTCGCGGCGCTCGGCGCGGGACCGCTGTTGGTCACTGGTTCGGACCATCTCGATGCGCCGCTCGTCAAGACGGACGGTCGCATCGATATCACGGATCTTTACGCGTTCGCCACCTCGAACGGCACGACATCGCTGATTCTCAACGTCAACCCCCTCATGACACCGGGCATGACCAAGGTCTCCCGGTTTCGCCAGAATGTGCTCTACGAGATCAAGATCGACACGAATGGTGACGCGCGGGCGGACGTCGCGTACCGCGTGAAGTTCTCGAATCTGAAGACCCTTAGCGACGGCGCCACGTACCAGACGTACGTCATCAAGCGGGCCACCGGGGCGGCAGCCAACCGCCACCAGTGGAGCGGCACGACCATCGCCGTCGGTGTGACCACGCCCTACGGCCACGGTCTCCGCGCGGCCCCGCTGCTCGGCGGCGGGCATGCCTTCGCCGGACCGCGTGACGACCCCTTCTTCTTCGACCTGGTGGGCTTCAAACACCTGAAGGCGCGCCTGCTCGCGGGCTCGACGACCATCGGCAAGCCCGGTGATGCATCGTGCGCCGGTGGGACGGACACCATGACCGACCACCTGCTTAGTTGCTTCAGCGGCGCCGACACGTTCGCCGGCACGAACGTCAGCAGCATCGTCCTCCGTGTCCCGAATGCCAAGATCGGCGGCACGGGCCACGCGATCGGCGTTTGGGCCACGACGTCCACCTCCACGGCTGCCGGCTGGCTCCAGGTCGACCGCGCTGGCCGCCCGGCGATCAATACCGTCTTCAACATCACCGACGGACAGAAGGAATTGACGAACCTGTCGTCCCCCCGGGATGACCGATCGCAGATGCTCGCACGGGCCAAGGCCGTCCTGGGCGCGTTCAACCATGTGCTCGCCGTCAATTCGCTCCACACGTACTCGGCGGGCCAGATCTCGGCGATCGCCGGGGTCCTCCTCCCAGACGTGCTGACCTACAAGGTGGGCGACCACCACAGCTTCGCCTGGTTCAGCGGGGCCGTCGGCCTCGCCAACCTCCACCTCAACGGCCGCAAGCCGGCCGATGACGTGATCAACGCGGAATTCGGCCTCGTCACCGACTTCCAGATCAACTCGGACGGTGTCAACGCGAACGACGTCGCCTTCCCGACCTCGTTCCCGTACCTCCCCGCTCCGCACTGAGCGGCGCGGTCTAACTTCTCCGGGCCGGCCGCCGGCCGGCCCGGAGGACTACCGCCTCGAACGCGACATGAGGACGCCGATCACGATGGCTGGGCTCACCGCCGCCCGCTCCCGATCGCTCCACTTCCGCGCGCTGGCGATCGTCGGCTGCATGGTCGCCGTCGTTGCCGTGACTCAACTCGGCGCGGCGATCCGGACCACGCCCACCGCCAAACCGATCCAGCAGGATCTCGCCCCCCTGGTGCCGGACGTCAGCAACCTCGACGTCGGTTCGGCCGTCAGCCAAAGCCATGCCGACCAGGTGGCTCTGATCAGCGGAGACCTCGCCTTCTGGTCGGCGAGGTTCCAAGCTCATCCGACCGATTTCGTGAGCGCCACCCAGTTGGGAATCCGCGAGATTGACCTCGGTCGCGCCACCGGCGACTTGACGGCCTATCTCCGGGCGGAGGCCGCCTTCGACGCGGCGCTCAAGACGTTCGCCGACAACCCGGCGGCTGTCAGCTACAAGGGCAGCGTCCTCATCAGCCTTCATCGCTTCGCCGACGCACGCGACCTCGCGAAGAGCGTCCTCGCCACGCAGCCGAACGATCCGGTCGCGCTCGCCACCCTCGGCGACGCGAGCCTGGAGCTCGGTGACGTCGCCACCGCGCGGGCGTCCTACGAACATGCCAATAGGCTGGTGCCGTCCGCAGCTACCCTCGTGCGACTTGCTCATCTTGCGTACATCGAGGGCGACACGGCGACCGCGTTGACCGATGCGCGGGCCGCCGTTCCGCTCAGTGAGCAGGAAGGCGCACAGGGCGAGCGCGCCGCCTGGTACCAGTTCCAGCTGGGCGAGACGCTCATCGGGACAGCCGACGCCGCCGGGGCTAGGCTCGCCTACCGGGCTGCGGTCGCGGCCGACCCGACCTCCTACTGGGCTCACTCAGGACTGGCGCGCGCACTCGCGGGCAGCGGCGATCTCGGGGGCGCGATCTCGGAACTGGCGGCCGCCATCCGGATCGTCCCGCTGCCCGATTTCCTGGCCCGGCGCGGCGACCTCTACACGCTCCGAGCTGGGCCAGGCGACGCGTCGAAAGCGAAGCAGGACTACGCACTCGTCGAGGCCGAGGCCAAGCTCGCCGGCGCCGCCTCCTATGTCTACGATCGGACACTGGTGCTATACCTAGCGAACCACGGCCTCGACCCGGCCCGGGCGCTGAGTCTCTCCACCGCGGAGCTTGCGATCCGCAAGGATGTCTACGGTTATGACGCCTATGCTTGGGCGCTCCTCGCCGCGGGCCGGCCGGCGGACGCAGATGCCGCGATGAAGACAGCGCTCGCGTTCGGGACCAAGGACGCGAAGGTGATGTACCACGCCGGGATGATCGCCGCCGCGCTCGGTGACACGAACCGCGCCCGGACGAACCTGCAGGCGGCGCTGACGCTCGACCAGAGCTTCGATCCGCTCCAGGTTCAGCGGGCGCGCCAGACGCTAGCCGGTCTGTGAATGGACGCAACGGGACGCTCGGCCGAACCCGTAGGTCGTTTCTAAATCCCAGTCAGGTTGTTCACGGGCGGAGAGCGCCACTCGTGCCGGTTCTCGCTGTCGCTACCGGCTGGTGACGGCGAGACCTCGCGCCGAAGCCGACAGCGTGTGCGGGAGTCGTGATCGTGTAACCGCCTCGGGTCCGATCGGCCACGCTTCGCCGAGCTTCCGCCCTTGGGCGGGCATTGACATTTCAGGCGCCCGAGCAACTCCAAATTGAGGGCGGTTCCCGGGCCGGGATGCCGGACGACGGTTCAAGCGCTGCCCACCGTCAAACCAATGGCCCACCCAGGCGAACTCCTCCCTCGCCTATGATCGGACGTCCCCGGGTCATGTTCGACGCCGGCCTCTATTGACCGCAGGCTCGGCCGGATCCCTGACCGTCGTTTTCTCGCCCGGCGGTCCGAACGCCGATTGGTCATCGACGACTCGCGACGACCCCGGATTGCCCAGGGTCGTCACCTGCGTCGCGACGGTAACCGGGTTGAAGTTCTTGGCACCGCACATCCGACTCTGCGTCGTCCTTGGGGGCTACGGGGCCTCCATATCTGTCCGTCCGGATCTCGTCCGATTTTGTCGTGCGCGAGCCTGAAGCCTTGGAAACCCAGGCCCGGGACGCTTCCGGGGGGCCCGGAGGCGGGACTTCCACAAGACGGCGTACCCGCCCCGCGAGAGGACCATCTTGTCGATCAGGAGGTCGCCGGCGATAAGGGTCGATCAACTCATATCCGACCTCGCCGAGGAACCCACGACTCCTTCATCGAGGGTTCAGGTCAGGCTGGGATACCACGGGGATGCAGCCGGTCGTCGCCCGCACAGCATCCGTCGGCCGGATCTCGTTGCGCGCGGATGAATTCGATCTTCCGGCGCCCACCCAGGGCACGTCACTCTCGTGGCGCATCGCGGCGGCGGGGTTGCTCGGTGCCGGCCTCGTCGCCGGCGACCGTGCTGCCGGGGCGGCTGGCCGGCGGACGGCCGTTGCCGCGGCCGGTCTCGGGTTCGCCAGCTGGGCCGTCATCGTCGTGGCCTCCCGCCGCGCGGCGACGCCTGACCCATCGGCCACCGGGCCGGCCTCAGCTGCCGCGGATCTGGCCCATCGGTCGCATGTTGACGTGGTGATCCCAGCACGCGATGAGGCCTGCGCGCTGCCGTCGCTGCTTGTGGATCTTGGCGTCCAGGACCACCGAGACACCGACGGCCAGGCGAGGTTCACGGTGATCATCGTCGACGACGGATCCACGGACGGGACAGCGAAGGTCGCCGCGGTGGCGGCACGTCGGGCCGGCCTCGGACCTCGGTTCAACATTGTGTCGAGACCACCCGGTGCGCGCCCGGACGGGAAAGGGGCGGCGCTCTCGGCGGTGCCTCGATCGCTCCTGGGCGCCGACGCGGTCGTCGTCCTGGACGCGGACGCCCGCATCGCTCCGGACTTCCTCCGCCGCGCTGCTGCCTGGGTCGCGATGGGGACACCGGTCGTCACCGCACGGCGCCGGGTTCGGCACGCCGAAGCCGGGTGGCTGGCAGCGGCCCAAGCGACCGAACAGACCTTAGACGGGCTCCAGCTTCGGGCGCGAGCGGCGTTTGGCGGGTTCGGCGAACTGCGAGGCAACGGCATGGTGGTGACGCGCGACGCCCTTGATCGGGCCGGCGGCTGGCCTGCCGGAAGCCTGACGGAGGATCTCGAGCTGACCATGCGACTGGCGGCCCGAGGGATACCGATCACTTGGGGGGCCGACCTGGTGGCATGGGAGGCGCCGACCGCCACCATGGCGGCCCTCGGTCGCCAGCGGCTGCGCTGGGCGGAGGGTTCTATTCGGCGGCTCTTCCTGCTCATGCCGGCGGTGCTCCGGAGCGCAAACCTGCCACCAGCGGCCAAGGTCGATATCGCCGCGTCCGCGGCGCAACTGATCCTTCCGCAGTTCCTCGTCGGCGCCACGCTCGGGGGCATCCGGCGGCGCAACCTCGCCCTCGCACAGATCTTGGGTGGCGTGTACGTCGGCGTCGCCATCGGCCTCAGCTGGACCGCGCTCGGCGACGAGGCCGTTTTCGACGGCATGCCGATGCCGCGTCGCGCGAGGCTCGCGCGGTCCTTGATCGGTGGCTCGTTCGGGACCCTGTGGCTGGTCTTGGTTCCGCTGGCCCTGGCCCGGGTCGCGACTTGCGCTGGCCCGACGACGTTCGCGAAGACGCGCGAGCGACTCCTGTGATCCGGGTCCGAAATGCGGTCTGCGCGCGCCTCCCGACTGGTGGTTGTGAGTTCTTTGACCGTGGTTGGGGTCGCATCCGGCAGCGGCCACTCGTCAGCGTTTGATGGCAACCAGAGCCGAGTGGACCTGCGGGGCAAACCTGTGTCGCTCCTTCCCCTACGCGCCGACGACCAGATGCTTACGGACTCAGTGACGCGGGTCCGCGCACGAGAGATCACCCGACGCCATGGGCGCGGCGCATTGCTTCCGTTCCAGATCGGCGAGGACAAGCTGGTGTTCACGCCGGAGGGGGTAGAAGGCGTCGTCGTCTACGGCGTCGCCGGACATCACGCCGTTGTCCTCGGCGACCCGATCGGCCCCGCGGTCGATGCTTGGAGGGCCTTCGACCTGTTCCTCGAGACCTGTCGCCAACGTGGGCAGGTGCCCGTCGTGTACCAAGCCAGCGCCGAGGCCCGTGATTCGCTGGCGCAGCGTGGTTTCCGCGCCGTCCAAGTCGGCCGCGAGGCGCGCCTCGATCTGGCGACGTTCGACCTCGCAGGCCCGCGCCGCGCGAACCTGCGCCACACCGTGGCGCGTGCCCGCAAAGGGGGCGTGCGCGTCACCGTCCAGCTCGGCGGGCTCGATCCGAGCGAGCACAGGCGGCTGCAACGCGGCCTGACGGCCATCGATGACGCCTGGCGGGCCAAGGCGGGCCCGGAGCTCGGGTTCACGATCGGACGGTTTGACCCGTCCGAACTCGGCAGCTTGTGCATCTCGGTGGCCGAAGGGGCTGAGGGCGACCCCATCGCGTTCGCGACATTCCGCCCGACGGGGACGGATGGTGGCTGGGTCCTGGACCTGATGCGCCGCCTACCGGACGCCACGCCAGGTGCGTTCGAAGCTTGCCTGACTGAAGCTGCCACGGCCATGCGAGCCGCCGGAGCGAGCAACCTGTCGCTCGGGCTCGTCCCGCTCGGCGGCCTGTCGTCCCGCTCGCCCATCCTCGAGGAACGCGTCCTCGCGCGAGGCGCACGGGCCGTCCGACCCTGGTACGACACGTCTGGCCTGGAGTTCTTCAAGCAGAAGTTCGACCCAACGTGGGAGCTGCGCTACGCCGCCGTGCGCATGCGACGGGATCTGTTCGGGCTCGGCGTCGCCCTGCTCCGCCTCCACCTTGGCGGCTTCGGCCACGCAACGCGGGTGACGATCGCGACCGCGCTCCGCCGGCGGCCCGCGCCGGCGTCGGAAAGGTCATGAGGCGTCTTCGCCATCGGCCTGACATGATCGCGGCGGCCATGCATCATCCGACCGGCTCCGCCCTCGGCAATGCTCGGTGGTTGCTGCCAAGTTTGGTGGGACTTCTAGTCGCTGTCGTCGCGATTGTGGTCCTGCGGACGAGCGGATCCTTGCGCGGGTCGGTCGATGCTCTCGTGATCATGGGCTTCGACGTTGACCGCGGCATCCTGATCACCGGCTTGATCGCGGGGGCCATCGCCGCGCTTCTCGTTACCGTGTGTGCAGGCCATCCGGCGGTCGCCGTCCTGGCCTCGGCGGGAGCGTCGGGTGCCGTCTTCGCGAAGACGTTTCTGCGCGAATCAAGCACG
This sequence comes from Candidatus Limnocylindrales bacterium, assembly GCA_038319665.1. GTDB lineage: Bacteria > Chloroflexota > Limnocylindria > Limnocylindrales > CSP1-4 > SPCO01. The sequence goes on along the minus strand of JBBQDL010000038.1, from coordinate 4,855 downwards.
GCCATGGCCGCCCGCGGCCCGGCCGGCATCTTCGACCCAGTGGGCTGGCTGGCCTCGCTCGCAGCGCTCATCGTTGTCGCCGTCATCGTCGGTTGGGCCGCTACCGTGCTGACGGCCACCGTCAGGCGGTTCGTGGTGGCCGCGGTGGCGGACGCCAGGGACGCGGTGCGTGTCCGTCCGATCGGCCCAAGCCGGCTCGTGCGTCCCCTGGTCGTGGTCGCGACGCTCGTCCTCCTCGGCGCGACGCTGCCGATCTTCGCGGACATGGTCAACTACACCGCCGATGCCCACATGCGCAGCGGAGGTGTGCCGGTGGCGGGACTCGCGGATGGCGGAGTCGATACGCACCCGTCACCCGGCCCACAGCGATCGTCGTCACCCGGCTCCGCATCCCCGTCGGGGTCGCCCAACCCGTCCGCGAGCGCGCCGAGCACGCCCGGCGATCCCGGCCATCTGCCGACCGACCTGGTGCCGGGCCCCGTGGCCGGCTCCCTCATCACGGGCGATGTCGTGACGACCCGTCGGCCCTGGGTGATTTCCGTCCCAACGGGGCCGGGCCAGGTGAGCCGGATCCGATTGCCAGCCCCTTGGACGCAAGGGTCGACGACCGTCGCGATCGTTGATGTGTACCTCCCGCCTGGCTATGGAACGTCGAGTACGCGTTACCCCGTCTTGTATGAGGCTCCATATGCGATGCCAGCCTGGAATACCGCGATCGGCGTCAAATCGACGCTGGACGCCCTCATCAACTCCGGAGCTATCCCGCCGATCGTCGTCGTCTTCGCGTCCGAGTTCGGGGGACCTTACCGCGACGCGGAGTGCTCCGATTCCTACGACGGTCGCGAGCACTTCGACACCTATGTCTCGAAGCAACTGGTGTCGTACATGGATGCCCACTACCGGACGATTGCAGCGCCGGCAGCGAGGGCCATGCTGGGCGACTCGCAGGGCGGCTACTGCAGCGTCGCACTGTGGAGCCACCACCCGGACGTCTTCGCCTCGGCGATCTCGTTCTCGGGCTACTTCGTGTCGGGCATCGTCTCGTCCTCCACGCGTAACGCCTCGCTGCCGTTTGGACGCAACGCGGCGTACGAGGTCGCGCAGTCCCCGATCAATATCGTTCCGCAGTTGCCGACTGCCGTCCGAGATCGTTCCTTCGTCGTCCTCTCTGGCGGCACTGACAAGAGCGTGTTCGCGTCACAGCTCCGCACGTTCGCCGCGGTCCTTGATGCGGCGCATGTGCCCATGGCCCTCCTGACATCGCCGTTCGGCCATTCCTGGCAGACGGCGCGGGACCTGCTGCCGACCGCTCTCGAGCTCCTCGCGGGACGGATGGTCAACCTCGGGGTGTTCGGCCCATAGGCCGATGCGGGCCGGAGCTGCCGAGCAGAATCAGCGCGCATCAGCGAGCCTCGTGGGCTGTAGCTCGAACGGCGACGACGTCGCCTACTGGACCAGTCGAAGCCCGATCATCCCGGCGAGCACCAAGATCGATGTCCAGACGACCACACCCGTAGATATCCAGGCCAGGAGTCGGCCGCGTGGGGCCCCGAGGAGCAGGCCGATCGCCGTGCCCATGGCCGGCGCGACCACGAGTGGCGAGCCGAGGCCCCAACCGGGCACACCGAAGCGGACCCAGATCCCGTAGATCCGGCCGGTTCGGGCGGACATCCACCCACGCCGGCGCCGCGTCAGCCACGTTCGGAGACGGTGGCCGCCCAGCGCGATGACCGCCACGCCGGACAGCGATCCGGCGATCGTCAGGATCCAGACCAGCAACGGCGCGAGCCCGAGAGCGAGGCCGGCCGGCACTGCGAACCAGATTTCGACGACCGCAAGACCGAAGACGGCTAGCGGAGCTGGGATGTCGGAGTCCTCCAAGTGTGCGAGATCCGATGTTGCGATCCAGTTGCCCCCGCCAAAAGCGGCGCATCAGGGCGTCGATTCCGGTACCGTCGTCCCGCATTCGGAGGCGGATCTCCGCGCGGTGTCGTGTCCTCGCCCGACCGCTCCACGCTTCGGATCACGGTCGCAGAGCCGCTGATGACGTGCTACGGGCGACCCAACCCGACGAACGGGATGGGACGGAAGGGGTCGTCCCTCCCATCGGATTGTCGTTCGCAGGCTTGCCGACGACGTTCCATGCCGAGAACACAACCAGTCCACCAGCCACTGTCACAGCCACTTGCGGATGCGGAGCATGGCCAGCGTCGCGACGGCGATGATGATGATCCCGGCGAGGACGAACCAGAAGATCGTCGGGTCGTCATTCGTATATGGCGCTTTGATGTTCATCCCCATGAACCCGGCGATCACGCCGGTCGGCAGCAGGAGCACCGATGTGATCGTCAAGATCTTCATCACGTCATTGGTCCGCTGTGCGGTCCTCGACATGTGGATGTCAAACGTGCCAATGAGCGCCTCTCGGGCGGCGTCGATCGCGCTGATCGCGCCGTCGAAGTGCTCGGTCAAGGCGGCGAAGCGCGGCGCGGCGTCCTCCTCGGCGCGAGTCGCGACTTTGAAGTCGGCACCAGCGAGGCCCGCGATCACGGGTCGATGGGCGACCAGCACGCGCCGGGTCGAGGCGATGCGATGGCGGAGATCCACGAGGTCGGTCAAAAGGTCTCGTTTGCCCGCAGCTTTCAGGGCCTGCCGGTCGAGCTTATCGACCTGGGCCAGGATCGCATCGGTTACCGCCAGGTAACTCGTGACAAGGCCCTCGAGCAGGACCGTCGCGAAATCAGCCGCGTCGATCTCACCGAGTGTCGTATCTGCGGTGATCCGCTTATTGATCAGGGTCAGGAATTCCACGGGCTCCCGATGCGCCGTGAGGATGACATTCTTGCCGACGGCAAGGTCGAGGACGACCTGTTCGTCAGCCGGTCCCTTGGGAGGGATTGCCACAACGCGCGCCAGGAAGTAGTCGCCGTGGACCGTCAGCCGCGGACCGAAGGTCGAGTCCCACCATTCGGTGACCTCTTCCTTACCGAAGGGCAGCATGTCGAGGAATGCCGCGCCATCGGTCGCGTCATCCCCGAGAAGGACATCGACCCACAGGAGCTGGCGTTCCCCGATGGCCCCTACCGCTTCCCGGCTGAGTTCGAATTTCTTGTCCGTCTTGTCGGCGTCGAATAGCCGGGCCGTCGGAGCCGAGGCGGTTTGCTTGGCCATGGGGTTCTCCCTGAGGTCGAATGGGGTACGTCGAACCTTATCAATGGCGACGCGTCCGGACTCGGCCACTGACGCAGGAGCGCGCGGAGGCCCTGGGGAGCGGGGTACGAGCCGTAACCGTTCGCGGACAGCGCACGGTGGCGATTGTCGATCCAGAGCGCACTTAAGCGGATAGCGCATGAGACATGGACGCCCGAGTTACGAGCGATTCCCCATTGCGCGGCCTGCCGTGGTACGCGTCCCCCCATATGGTCGCAGGACCGCTCCTCTTCCGTCAGACCGCGCCCGAGGCGCCGCTGGCTGCCCTCCGGCACGCCGGCGACGAACTCGGCGCAACTCAAGGTCCGCGGGACTTGGGTGCTTTTCGTTGTCGCCTCGATGCAAGTCAGGGACGGCCGCGTCGCATACGTCGGGATGGGCCACCTGGCACACCATCGCGATGCGGCCAGCGCTATATGCCGGGCGAGCTTCGCGCGCCGGAGATGCCATGAGTCCTAGTTCCAACGATCGAGCGCCGATGGACGACCCGCTGGGACCCAACGCCCTCGATTTCTGGGTCGGCCGGTGGCTAGTCGCCTGGGCGGGTGGCGGTCATGGCACGAACACCGTTCGCCGGATCCTCGATGACCGGGTGATCGAGGAATCGTTCGATGGCCACGAAGGGGGGAACTCCTTCCTGGGTCGCAGTCTGTCGGTGCGGAACGTCACGGATGGCCGCTGGCGTCAGACGTGGGTCAATTCGAGCGGCGTGTACCTGGACTTCGTCGGCGTTGAACTGGATGGATCCATCGCCTTCGAGCGTGAGGCCATGAGGGACGGCGTAGCACTCACCCAGCGGATGGTCTGGCAGGACGTCACCCCAGACATGTTTCTCTGGCAGTGGCAACGCTCCGAAGATGCCGGCACCTCTTGGGAGGTCATCTGGGAGATCAACTACCGGCGGGCTTGAACATACCTCTTGGACCGGCACGCCTCTCGGAAAGCGCCGACGGCACCCGCTCGTGTTCACGGTCTGCCAGGCCCGGCCTCGCACGAGGGCTAGTGCTCTCATGGGAGTCGAGGCGGGGTTAGCGCGCCGCAACCGTCAGCGAACCGTAACGGGGAAGGGGCTCGGGTTACGCGTCTTCGAATGTGCAGCGGCCGTAATGTCATTCGCGGCAAGGGCGGACCGGGATCGTGGACGAGGTATTGGCACCGATGATCAAATGCGAGGTCTGCCACGCGCAGGTGCGTCCGGGTGAATCGATGGTGCGGGCCGTCGAGGAGCCGGCTGAATCCCGGGAGCCGACGACGATCGAAGTCGATGGCCGCGATGCCGCCTTCCACGAGTCGCATTGGCCGTTGAGGACCGGCAGCTGGCGTGAGGTGAGCCGCGGCGACCAGCCGCCGTGACAACCGGAACCATAGTCCAGCCCGTCTAGCGCGCCCCGGTAGGCCGTTCGGCCGCGCGGGCGGTCGTTGGGCAAGATAGGGCACCCGACCTACTGCGCTCCCGGTGAGGTGCGGAGTACCGTCCTCGATCCGACGCGTCCGTTCGCAACTCTGGAGGAAAAAATGGGAATCATCGCGTGGATCATCCTCGGCGCGATCGCCGGGTTCATCACGAACATGATCATGGGCGGCAAGGAAGGCGTCATCGAGACGATCATCCTGGGGATCATCGGCGCGGTCGTGGGCGGCTTCC
>JBBQDL010000037.1:0-31887 GCA_038319665.1 Candidatus Limnocylindrales bacterium | reverse complement strand
TAATCACGTGGCAAAAAGAAGTACCTGGCAACCGCCAGTCGACTCTCGCTCTCGCTGCTTAGGCAGTAGAGTGAGCGTGGAAGCTGCCTCCGCCTCGCGGGTAGTGGAAGCGTCATGCAGCGAGGCTGCGATCCGGACCAGTGTCACGTAATCCGGAGTCAAGCCCGATCTAGGGGCACGTGACTGGACCGCCCGGCAGGGTGCCGATGCCCGTTCAGGCGGTCGACGATAAAGCATCGGACACGCTCGTAGTGGTCTCCGGCGAAGGGTTCTGGACGGGGAGTTCGACCCTCCCCCATCTCCACCAACACCCTGCCCTCTGGGTGGGCGCCCCGCCGGCGACGATCGGGTCAGCCGGCCGGCGTCATCTCGGCTTCGGGGACGCCAGTCTCGACCCCATCGGTATGCGCGACGGGCTTTGTGTTCGTCGCCGACTTGACGTCCTGCTTGGCTTCCATCTCCGCGAGCCACTCGGCGCCGTCCTCGTCGAGCTCCGACATCACGGCGAACCCGCCGGCGATGACGACGCCTTCGATCGTGATCCCAGGGCCGCCATCGAGATGGCCACGTGCGAGGCGAACGTCGGTCAGGCCGCCAAGACCGCGAACCGACTCGATGACCTTCCAATCGGCCGGGACGAGGATCTGACCGCCACCGAAGACCGCCCGGACCTCGAGCGTGGCGCCGCCAGGGTCGAGGACCGCATCGCGCAGGTCGAGGACGCCGCCGCCATACCAGAGCTCGAGCCGCCCGCCGCGAAACGAACGGGACGTGCTGCGATAGGCAAGCGGTCCGAAGATCGCGCTGGCGACGATCTCGTCGGCGCTCTCTTCCGTGTTCGGACCGAGCCGCTGCTTCATCCGGAAGGCCGCCGCGACGCCCGCCACCATGCTCACGACCCAGCTGACGACCAGCAGGCGGATGATCCTCTTGATCGACACGTCGTCCTCCTTCGGGTTCCGGCCGATCCGACCTCGGACCACCCAGCCTAACAGGACCGGCGGCCCGGGCCGTCTAGAATGTGCTTCCCCGCACTACGGCCCGCCCAGCCCATCGGAGAAACCTGCTTGGACGTCCTCGAGAGCGCCATCGGGCGCTCGGCCCCGCGCATCGACGGCCGCCCGAAGGTCACCGGCCGCGCCAGGTTCGCAGCCGACATCGCGACGACTGGTCTGCTCCACGGCCGCCCCGTCCTGGCCATCCCCGCCCACGCCCGGATCGAACGGATCGATGTCGCCGCCGCGCTCGATGTCCCTGGCGTGGTCGCCGTCCTGACCGCGGTGGACCTGCCGATCGTCACGGACGGGACCGACCGGACGCATCAGCCGCTGGCACGCAGCGAGATCTTGTGGGCGGGGCAGCCGGTCGCGCTCGTGGTGGCCGATTCACCAGAGGTCGCCGCCGATGCGGCGGCGCTCGTGGTCGTGGAGACGACCCCCCTCGAGCCCGTCGTCGATCTCGAGCGCGCGTTCGCGCCAGAGGGGCCACGGGCCCGGTTCGACCGCGTCGTCGAGGAGGCCGCCGCCACCGAGGGATCGCAGCACGCGGCTGTCGGCGGCGGGGCGGAGGAGTTCACACCGGATGAGCCCGTCTCCGAGAACGTCGTGGCGCGCAGCGGCTACCGCCGCGGCGATATCGAGGCGGCCCTCGCGTCATGCGACGTCGTCGTGGAGGGTCGGTTCACGACGAGCTGGGTCCACCAGGGCTACCTAGAGCCACAGGTCGCGATGGCCGAGCTGGACGACGACGGGATCCTCCACGTCACGAGCGCCACGCAGGGGACGTTCTACACCCGCTCCGAGCTGGCGCGCCTCTTCGGCCGGTCGATCGCCGCGGTCCGGGTGACCGGTGCGACGCTGGGCGGCGGCTTCGGCGGCAAGCTGATGATCGTCGACCCCCTGGCCGCGGCCGCGACGCTCGTCCTGGGCCGGCCGGTCCGAGTCGAGCTCACCCGGCTCGAGGACTTCCGGATGACCAACCCGGCGCCCGCGGCGATCCTCGAGGTCAGGCTCGGCGCCACGAGCGACGGCCGGCTGCGCGGGCTGCGTGCGCGGCTGCGGTTCGAGACGGGTGGCTTCTCGGAGAACAGCGTCGAGGGGATCGCGGCGATCCTGACCGTCGGGCCTTATCACTGGGACGCTCATGAGGTCGCGGCCTACGGCGTGGAGACGAACCGGGTGCCGACCGGCGCGTACCGGGCGCCCGGGGCGACTCAGGCGACGTTCGCGCTCGAGCAGCTCATCGACGAGCTCGCCGGGCGTCTCGGGATCGACCCGATCGACCTTCGCCGCCGGAACCTCGTGGCACCCGACGACGAGATGGCCGACGGCACGCCGTGGGGTGGGATCGGGTTGGATCAATGCCTCGCCCGGCTGGCCGATCACCCGCTCTATCGCGACCGCGCGTCGCTTCCCGCCGGCGAGGGAGTCGGACTTGCGGCCGGGGCGTGGCCGGGTGGACGCCAGCCGGCCTCGGCCATCTGCCGCCTCGAGGCCGACGGACGGGTCACGGTCGTGACCGGTGTCGTGGATATCTCGGGCAGCATGAACGGCTTTGCGGTGATCGCGGCCGAAGGGCTCGGTATCGGGACCGATGCGGTCTCGGTCGTCGCCGCCGACACGGCGTCCGCACCACGCTCCCCGGTCAGCGGCGGGAGCGTCATCACCTATTCCACGGGCCGGGCGGTCCAGCGCGCGACGGCGGTCCTGCGCGACAAGATCCTCGCCTATGCGGCACTCGCCCTCGAGATCGACGTGCGCGACCTCGAGCTGATCGACGGCGCCGTCCGCCCCAAAGGATCGCCGGAGCGGGGGATGACGCTCGCGGAGATCGGCGAGCGGCTCGATGGCTTCTCCGCCGCGTTCGAGCCGCTCGAGGGGCATGCGGGATCCGTGCCGCCCGTCCTCGCCCCGCTCACGTCGGCGCACCTCGTCCACGTCCGTGTCGATCGGGAGAGCGGCGAGGTGAAGGTCCTCGACTATGTCATCGCCCAGGACGTCGGCCGGGCGCTCAACCCGGCCCTCATCGAGGACCAGCTCCACGGCGGCACGACGCAGGGCCTGGGCTGGGCGCTCCACGAGGCGATGCTCCACGACGAGACCGGCCAGCTCCTGACGGGGACCTTCCTCGACTATGCGCTTCCGACCGCGACGGACGTGCCGCGCTTCGAGACCATCCTCGTCGAGGTCCCCTCGACCGACGGCCCGTACGGGGCGAAAGGGGTCGGAGAGGGGCCGATCTGCGGGGCGGCCGCGGCAGTGGCCAACGCGGTCGCCGCGGCGACCGGGGTGCGCTACCGGTCTCTGCCGATGACCGCGCCGCGGGTGTGGCGCGGATTGGTGGCCACGCACGGCCACGACGCGACGGGCTAGTTCGTCGCCGCGCTCTTGCCGATGAGCGTGATCCCATCCACCCGCGAGTAGTTCGAGTAGTACGTCGTCTGGTGGATGATCTTGCCGGACGCGTCGCGGACCGTCACGGTGCGCCAGACCTGCTTGCCGTCGACGGGTATTCGACCCGCTCCCGGACGCCGGGCGCCAGGGACGACGTGGGACATCGTGGTGACGCTGGAGCCGCTGATCGCGACCGTCGAGCCCGAGCGAGTAGCGGTCGATGCAGAAGTGTCCTGGAAACGGACGGCGCCGGCGCGTCAGCTTGCGCCGCTGGTCACGGCCTTCGCCACGACGGCTCGCCGGACGCGCTTTGGCGAAGGTCCACCGATGGATTTCGGGCAAGAACTTCTCGTGGACATCTCGCAGGTACTGGAGGGCCGTGTCCGACGTGGCCTCGTACCCAAGCTGGATCTGCACGAACTTCATGCGACCGCGAAACCAGGCCGGCGTCAGGTCTTGGCCCCCACCACGGTGACGCCGTCCACGGCTGGGTAGTTCGAGAAGTAGCGCTTGCGCCAGTGGACCTTGCCATGGTCGTAGATCGTCACGGTGGTCCACACCTTGGCGCCGTTCACCGCGGCGTTGTTGAAGAAGCGGTAGCCCACCGGTTTGGTCGGATCCTTCACGATCCTGTTGACCGCGCGCTCGCCCGGCTGGATGACCGTGTTGGTGACCGTGGTTTTCCGGCCGTTCGGCACGCTCCAGATCCTGAACGTGATCCATCGCCTGCTGCCAGCGTTGGTGATGATCCGTTGGATCAGGATCGGGTACTTGGTGTCGTTCTTGAAGCTCATGGTCTGCTTGGCCGTGCCGACGATCCACACGGTGGCATCGAGACCCGGCGGATACCGGTTGATGAACTCGTTGTGGTTCTGTCGGGCGAGCGGCACCATGCCTGCCCGGAACGCCGCGTTGAACAGCGTCGTGGAGGTGGTGCAGATGCCGCCGCCGAACGCGCCGGTGACGGTTATCTTCCCGCCTTCGATCGCGTTCCCCGGGCCCGCGCCCGGGAGCCGGCGCAGGTCGCCGACCTCCTTCCAGAAGTCGAAGATTCCGCCTGCCGGCACGACCGTGCCGTTGATCTTCGTCGCCGGCGCCTCGATGTTCCCGCCCCAGTGGTTGTTGACGATGACGAAGTAGTAGACGCTGAACGAGCTGATGACCCGCATGTTCGGGGCCAACGCCTTGGCGTCCGTCGCGGTCAGCTTCGGGTCGACGGCCTTGACGATGGCTGCGACCGGCGGTACCGCCGCGCCCGCCTGGCGAGCCCCGATCGCGCTGATGATCGCTGCCTTCATGCCGGCAGCGTTGAGCGTTCGGCCCTCGCGGCTGGGGCCGGTGGCGACGACGTGTCCGCTGACCAGCTTGAGGCCCGCGTCCTGCGCGGTCTGGTTGACCTTCCGGGTCAGCGTCTTGAAGATCGGGTCGAGGCCCGTCTCGTCAAAGACCGGGGTGATGCTCCCGTCGGCCGCGGTCGAGAACGAGATCAGCGGCGCGAGGCTCGTGCCGGCGATCGTCCAGCTGTCCTGGCCCCGGGCGACGACCACGTCGGCGGCCATTCGATCCGCGGCCGCCTTCGCCGCCTCGGCGGAGGCGGTGGCGACGGCGGGTGCCAACGACACGACCGGCACGGCCATCGTGATCGACGCTGGCGTGCCGAGCGCCGCGAGCTGCTGGTCGAGCGCGGTCAGCAGGGCCGTCTTGTCCACGGCTCGACCGTCCCTCGCCGAGGAGACGCTGAACGTCCCGCCTTGACCGGCCGACACGGAGGCGTCCGCGGGGGTCTGGTCGATCGTCGCCGCGAGGGTCTCGACGGCGGCCGCCAGCTTGTCGCGGTCGTAGGCAACGGCGGAGTCGAAGGTCACGCCGTGGATCGCGGCCCGGGGTGCGCCGATGAGGCTCGCGATGGGCCCGCCCTGGCGGCCCGCCGAGAGTGCCGCATCGAGGAGCGCCGAGGTGTCGGGGCCGCGGCCGACGTCGGCGTAGCTGATGGTCGTCATCTGGCCGTCCGGGCCGGTGAGCGTGATCTGCCCGGTAGCGAGCGACCCATAGGCGTTCGCGATCTTTGCCTCCGCCTGCTCGCGGGTGAGCCCGCCGAGTTCCGTGCTGCCGACGCGGACGCCGGGCAGGACCCGGCCGTCGTACTGCTGACCCCATGCGTACAGGACGCCGACGCCGGCGCCGACGGCGAGAAAGAAGCCCAGGACGAACGAGACGCCGAAGCGGAAGGCGAGTGACCGTCGGCGCCGAGGCCGTGCCGGAGGCTCGCCGTCGGTCACGGCGGCCGCGAGGGGCAGGACCGGCACGGCATCGACGCCGTGCTCGGAGGTCGGCGACGTGTCCGTCGGGGCGGTCAGCCGCGGCGGACTCGACCTCGCCCGATCCCGACGAGCCGGCCCCGGTGGCGAAAGCCGGCGCACGGGCCGCCGCCCGCGGTTCACCAGCGCGGCCTGCGAGGGGTCGGCGTCGTCCGGCGGTGCGTCGCGCCGGACGAGCGCTGCGAGCTCGGGGTCGCCGGCGGGCGTCTCGCCGTCGGGTGTGGAGGCGTCGGCAGCCCGGTCGGCTGCGGAGTTGGGCAGGTCGGTCATCAGATGCTCTTGCGCGGTCGGTCGGCGCCGGGCCTCGTCCCTACATCCCGCCGGCACCGATCCCGAGTGTCAGGATCAGCCCGATCAGGAACGCCACGCCGAAGCGCAGGCGTGCCGATGGCCGACGCTCGGCGCCGGTGTCGGCGGTGGTTTCGGTCGTGATCGTCATGTCAGGGCGGACATCCTAGCAGGCGCGAGCGCGAATCTCGCGCGGGGGTTACGACGCCCCGCTCGTGGGTCGCGTGACGGAACGGTCAGATCGCGCTCCGTGGGACGAGCACGACCCGACGGTTCGGTTCCTCGCCGATCGACTGCGTGGCGACGCCGGCGTGGTCACGCAGCGAGAGGTGGATCCAGCGTCGCTCGAGCGCCGACATCGGCTCGAGCTGGAGCATCTTGCCGGTCTCGACGACGCGAGCGGCCGCTCGGTCAGCGAGCTCGCGCAACTGGCGCTCCCGACGGCCACGGTAGTCCTCCACGTCGACGAGGACCCGGGTCCAGCTGCCCATCTCCTTCGACAGCATCAGGTTCACGAGGTGCTGGAGCGCCGAGAGTCGCTCTCCTTTGCGGCCGATGAGGGCCCCCAGCGCCTCCTTCTCGTCGCTGTCGGCGACGACGTTGAGGCGGCTCGTCTCGCCCGTCTCGAGTTCCACCCGGACTTCGAAGCCGAGGTGGCGCATCAACTGCTCGAGGATCGCCTTGCCGGCGGCGAGTGCCTCGGGCGACGCCTCGGCGGCCTCCAGGTCGGCCCGCTCCGCGGCGAGGGAGCCACGGGCCGCGGCCACCTCAGCCGCCTCGGAGGCCGACAGGTCGGCCGAGCCGCCCCGGGCCGGAGCCCGCTCACGATCATCGCGGCGCGGGGGTCGGTCGTCGCGAGGCCGGTCGTCGCGGCGCGGCGGGCGGTCGTCGCGGCGCGGCGGCCGATCTTCTCGGCGCGCCGGGCGTTCGACAGGTGGTCGGTCATCGCGCGGCGGGCGGTCCACGGGTGGTCGGTCATCGCGCGGGCGGTCATCGCGCGGGCGGTCATCGCGGCGCGGGACCCGATCGTCTCGCTGGCGGTCGTCGCGGCGCGGGGGTCGGTCCTCGCGGGGGCGGTCATCGAAGGGGCGCGGTGCGGGGGTCGGCAGCGGCGTCGCGGCCGCGGCTTCACGCTTCGGCGCGGCGCCACCCAGCGCGGCCCGCGGCGCGGCGACGATCCGGGCGGGTTCGGCGCCCATCCCGAGCACGCCACGGCTGCCCGCGGTGAGGATCTCGAAGTCCAGGTCGTCGAGGCCGGCTCCGAACGCCTCGCGGGCGAGCTTGAGCGCCTCCTCGACAGACTTGCCGGTGAATTCGCGGTACTCGCTCATATCAGCGTCGTCTCCCTCGTCGGCCCTGACGGCCCCGCTCGCGGGGGCGGATCGTCTTGTCGGCCGTGGTCTTCTTGTCGGCGTCGGTCAGGATCGCCGCTCGCTTGCCGGGCTCAGGTGGTGGTGGCATCGACACCGGGAAGCGCGGCGTGTGCTCTGCCGCGAACCGTGGCGTCCAGCCGAACAACGGGAACATCCCGCCCCATCCGACGATCAGATATTGCTGCGCGATCGAGAAGATGGTGGCGGTGATCCAGTAGATGAACAGGCCCGCCGGCAGGAACCCGCCGTAGGCGATCGAGATCAGCGGCAGGAACAGCATCGTCTGGCGCTGGATCTTCGTGTTGGGGTCGTCGTCCTCGGGCTTGGTCCGCGGCAGCATCATCCGCGACTGGATCAACTGCAGCCCGGCCGATGCGATGGCCAGGATGCTGATGCCCAGCACGAAGCTCGCGATGGCGACGGAGAAGATCGTCGAGGGCTTGCTGACATCGATCCCGCCGAAGAGCGGGATGACCGTATCGATGCACGGCCGCGTGGCCTCGACGATGCCGTTGACGATGTTGGTGCAGTGCAGCGGCACCACCTGGACGCCGAAGACCTTGAGCATCGCCGTCGGGTCCTGGTTGGTCAGCCCGTTCTGGATGACCGAGTACATGATGAACAGAAGCGGCATCTGGAGGAGGAGCGGGAGGCAGCCAGCGAGCGGGCTGATGCCGCGCTCCTTCATCAGTTCCTGCTGGGCGACTCGGGCTTTCGCGGCATCGCCCTTGAAGCGGCGCTGGACCTCCTTGATCTCGGGCTGCAGGAGCTGCATCCGGCGCTGCGACACGAGCTGGCGCCGATAGAGCGGGATGACGATCGCCCGCACGAGCAGCGTGAGCGCCACGATCGCCCAACCGATCGCCGCCGGGATGCCGAGACCGCTCAGGAAGTCGTAGACCGCGACCAGGACGATGAACATCGTCTGGAAGATCGGGGTGAAGACCCAGGCCAGGAAGCTGATCGGGTCGGCGCCGGGCTGGGCCGGCACCAACGGCGGATGCGGGGCGGCCGAGGGGGCCGGCGACGGACTGCCGCCGGACACACCCGTGCCGGACCCGGCGCAGCCCGCAACGACGAGGACGACGACGACCAGGAGGACGATGGACGCGACCAGGTCCCACCGGATCCGACGGAGTGTCACGTGCTGCGCGCCTCGCTAGCGAACCGGGTCATAGCCGCTCCCGCCCCATGGGTGACAGCGGGCGATCCGCCGGGCACCCATCCAGCTCCCCTTGAGCAGACCGTACTTGTCGATCGCCTGCTCCGCATATCGCGAGCAGGTCGGTTCGTAACGGCAACTGGATGGCAACCAGGCGAACGCGATGCGATACAGCCTGATCGATCCGATCCCGATGCGCTTCACCGCGTGGAACCTCCGAGCGCGCCGCCCTTGACGAGGGTTCGGCGCAACGCCCCGACCAGCGTGTCTTGGTCGGCCTCGACGATCGCGGGCCGGGCGATGATGAGAACGTCCCAGCCGGGCTGGAACGAGGGCGCCATCACCCTGAGCGCCTCGCGGAGCCGGCGACGGACTCGATTGCGGACCACCGCCCCGCCGAGCGCTCGGCCGGTCGACAGTCCGAAACGGGTCGTCTCGAGATCGGTCCGCCGGAATCGGGCGGTCAGGAGCGGATGGGACCGAGTGGTCCCGCCTCCTTGGAACGCCGCGAAGTCCTGCGGTCGGGAGAGCATCACGAGCCGCGGCAGGTTGGAGCCGCGCCCGAGGGTCAGGCTGTCAGCCGTTTCCGACCGCGAGCTCGACGAGCTGCCAGGATCCGCCGGCCACCGGCCGACCTCATCCTGGCGCGAAAGCCGTGCTCCTTGGCGCGGTGGCGCTTCTTCGGCTGATAGGTCTGCTTCATCGGGACTGTTCGGGATCCTCTCCATCCGGCCTCGGGGACGGTCTGTCACTACCCCCTGAAGGCACGCAAACGCGCCTGGCGCCCGAAAGCGCACGGCGCGTCGTCGTCCGGCGGATGATAGGCCCGCCCGGAGAAACGTGTCAAACCTCCTCCCAGGAGGGCCGAAGCCGCGCGCGAGGGGTGCTCCGCCCGATCGCCGTCGCTACGCACCCATACTCCCCGGGGGTATTGCAGAATCGCCTTGCGGCACCGGTCCGGGCGGTGCTATCCTCTCCGGGCCCTCGGCGCCGGCGACGTACGCGGGACACCCCCGAACCCCGACCAGGATCCTCGGGAAACGTCAGATACCGGTGCCACGAACGGCAGTCCTTGAGCCGCGCGGAACGAAGGCCCCGAGACTCGGCCCTGATCAACGCTACCCATCAACCGTCCACCAGAACCGCAGGATCCCATCGACGAATGGACGCAAAACAAGTCTGGCGAGCCGCCCTGGGGGAACTCCAGGTCTCCCTTTCGCCGGCCAACTTCGAGACGTGGCTGCGCGACACCCAGCTCGTCGACGTCGATGACCAGCGCTTCCGGATCGCGGTCCCGAACGGCTTCGCCAAGGACTGGCTGGAGTCGCGCTACCGCTCGCTGATCAGTCAGACGCTTGCGCGGATCGTCGGGTACGGCGTCCAGGTCGAATTCGTCATCGGGCCCACGCCGGAGAGCCCAGCCGATCCCGACGCGAACCCCGTGAGACCCGCTGGCGCCGCGAACACCGCCCCGAAGCAGCAGGTCCGTGTCGAGCCGACCCGCGTCGGGGGCGAGGGCGGGACGACCTATCTCAACCCGCGCTACACCTTCGCCAACTTCATCGTAGGGTCGGCGAACCGCCTCGCCCATGCCGCGAGCCTGTCGGTCGCCGAGCGCCCGGGGCACGCCTACAACCCGCTCTTCCTGTACGGCGGCGTGGGGCTCGGCAAGACGCACCTGATGCACGCCATCGGCAACCAGGTGATCGCCAAGTTCCCGCGCAAGCGCGTTGTCTACGCGACGAGCGAGAAGTTCACCAACGAGTTCATCGCGTCGA
This sequence comes from Candidatus Limnocylindrales bacterium, assembly GCA_038319665.1. Lineage (GTDB taxonomy): Bacteria > Chloroflexota > Limnocylindria > Limnocylindrales > CSP1-4 > SPCO01. The sequence goes on along the minus strand of JBBQDL010000037.1, from coordinate 21,576 downwards.
TCCAGCAGGGCAAGATCGACGACTTCCGCGCTCGTTACCGACGGATCGACCTCCTCCTGATCGACGACATCCAGTTCATCGCGGACAAGGAACGGACCCAGGAAGAGTTCTTCCACACGTTCAACGCGATCCACGAAGACAACAAGCAGATCGTGCTGTCGTCCGACCGGCCGCCGAAGGCGATCGTGACGCTCGAGGAGCGCCTGCGCAGCCGGTTCGAGTGGGGACTGATCGCCGACCTGACCGCCCCGGACCTCGAGACCCGCATCGCGATCCTTCGGGCCAAGGCCGAGGAGGGCGCCGTGCCCGTCACCTCGGATGTGATCGAATTCATCGCCCGCAAGGTCGTCAGCAACATCCGCGAGCTCGAGGGTGCGCTGAATCGGATCGTCGCCTACGCGAGCATGGGCGCCATGCCGATCGGCATCGAGCTCGCCCAAGCAGTCCTCTCGAACGTCCTCTACAACCCGAAGAAGCGCCAGGTGACCCCTGAGCGCATCGCCAAGGTCGTCTCGGAGTACTACAGCGTCCCGATGGACGTCCTGCAGGGCCAGAAGCGCGACAAGGCGATCGTGGTCCCGCGCCAGATCGCGATGTTCCTGATGCGCGAGGAGACCGATGTCTCGCTCCTGCGCATCGGTGCGGAGCTCGGGGGGCGCGACCATTCGACGGTCCTCCACGCGTGCGACAAGATCACCCGCGAAGTCGCCGCGAACGACGACCTGCGGCGCGAGATCGCGGCCGTCCGGGAGCTGATCTACGCCGACTGACCCGCGCCGCGGGGACCGCCCATCGGGCGTCATCGGTCCGGCTCATGTGGATAAACGCACCAGATCCGTGGAGAACCGCGCCCAGTTGTGGAGATCCGGGCGTTGGGTGTGTCCCTCCGCCGCCTCAGTCGTGGAGATGCGGCAGGGCAATCCACCGACCTGGCGGGCCAAAGCCGCGTCTGTCCACCAGCCGTCCGCCCTCAGCTCGCCGTCGAGGATGGCCCCGTCCACCGCCCATGGGGGCTCGTCCACGGCTCGCTCGAACCTGCGGGAGCGTGGCCATCCACGGAGTCAACACCATTACTACGGTGATGACGGGGTGAGAAGATAGAGAGAAGATACCCACCACTAAAAGACCCGGCGCGATTTCCCGGGGGGCCAGGGGACAGTGCTCGACAGTTCGACCGGCGACCCGTCCCCCATCCGCGATCCCGCGGCGCACAACCTGGACAAGCGTGGAGTGAGCCCGACGTGAAACTCTCGGTCATGCATGAGAACCTGGCGCGCGGCCTCTCGGTCGTCAGTCGCGCCGTCTCGAATCGCAGCACGCTGCCAGTCCTTGCCAACGTGCTGCTCAAGACGGAAGATGCCGGGCTCAAGCTGACCGCCACGAACCTCGAGATCGGGATCACCTATTGGGTCCCCGGCAAGATCGAGACAGACGGCGCCACGACGGTCCCGGCCAAGCTGCTGACCGATCTCGTGAATTCGCTGCCGGCGGGTGACCGGGTCGATCTCGAATTGCAGGCGGGCGACGTCCTGCACCTCAGCTGTGGCCGGTTCGAGTCGCATATCAAGGGCATCGACGCCGACGAGTTCCCGGCCATCGGAGCGGCCGGCGAGCGCCCGACGACACGGATCGCCCAGAACGTCCTGCGCCGTGCCCTGGCCGAGACGGCATTCGCTGCAGCGAGCGACGAGGCGCGGCCGATCCTGACCGGGGTCCTCGCGAAATTCGAGGGCGACCAGCTGACGCTTGCGGCAGCCGACAATTACCGGATCGCGGTCAAGACGATCCCGATCCTCGACGCCGTCCCGGAGACGAGCGTGGTCGTGCCGGCGCGGGCGCTCAATGAGCTCACACGGATCCTGGCCGACCTCGAGGATCCGGTCGAGGTCGTCCTGGCCGGCGGACGGAACCAGATCCTGTTCCACCTCGACGGCATCGACCTCGTCAGCCGACTGATCGACGGCCAGTTCCCGAACTACCAGCAGGTCGTGCCCCAGAGCCACACGACCCGGGCGATCCTGGATCGAGAAGAGCTCCTGCGCGCCGTCCGACCTGCGGCGCTGATCGCCCACGAGTCGGCCAACATCGTCAAGCTCCAGGTCAACACCGAGAGCGAGCCCGGGATCACGGTCAGTGCCAATGCGGAAGTCGGCGATCACGTCGGGCAGGTCGAGGCCGCGGTCGAGGGCGACGGGACGACCATCGCGTTCAACGCCCGCTACCTGGCCGACGTCCTGACCAACGTCACGGCGGACCAGTTCGCGCTCGAGCTCAACGGCCCGCTCTCGCCCGGAGTCTTCAAGCCGGTCGGCGACGACCACTACATCCACGTGGTCATGCCCGTTCGGACCACGTCCTGACCCTTCTATCCGGAGGCCGGCCCGGCACCGCCCGGGACCGGACGACCGTGCTCGAGACGATCCGCTTGCTCGACCTGCGGGGTTACGCGTCGCTCGATGCGTCGTTCGGTCCGGGACCGCATCTCGTCTGGGGCCCGAACGCGGCCGGGAAGACCAGTCTGCTCGAGGCGATGGTCCTGCTCGCCTGGGGGCACTCGCACCGGACGACGACGGACGGCGAGCTCATCCGATGGGGGACCGACCTCGCCCGGATCGAGGGCGTCGTGGGCAACGATACGATCGAGATCGCGATCATCCGGGCCGGGGCGGCGGGGACAGCCGGTCGCAAGCGGATCCGGGTCAACGGCCTGGGCCGGCGAGCGGCCGGCCTCGCCGGCCTCCTGCGGGTGGTCCTCTTTGCGCCCGAGGAGATGCTGCTCATCGCCGGGTCGCCCGGGCTCCGGCGGGCCGTCATCGACCAGCTCGCCTCCACCAGCTCGCCGGCCTACGCCGACGCCTTCGCGACCTACGGCCGGATCCTCCAGCAGCGCAACAGCCTGCTTCGGGCGATCCGCGAGGAGGGCTCGGCACGCGACGAATTGCGGTTCTGGGATAGCGCCTTCCTGGATGCCGGCGGGGCCGTGGTCGCTGAGCGCCGACACCTCCTCGAGGTGTTGACTGGGCCGCTGGCCGCGGCCCACGCCGAGATCGCCCCGGAGGAGGCCGCGTCGGCACGGCTCACCCTCCGCTACGAGACCAACGCCCCGCCACTCTCCGGGGAGTCGCCACGGGACGCGCTGGCGCGCCGGCTGGCCGAGACGGCCGAGAAGGAAGTCTGGAACGGCTCGACGCTCGTCGGTCCGCATCGCGACGACCTGGTCTTCGAGCTCGGCGGCCGGGATCTCGCGACGTTCGCATCGCGGGGCCAGCAGCGCACGGCCATCCTGGCGCTCAAGCTGGCCGAGGTCGATGTCGTGACCGCGCTCGACGGCCGCCCGCCGCTCCTGCTGCTCGACGACGTCTTCTCCGAGCTCGACACGGAACGTCGCTCGCATCTCGTCCGGCGGATCGCAGCCTTGCCGCAGGCGTTCGTGACGACGACGACGCTCGACGACCTCGACCCCGAGCTCCGCGCCATCGCGACGACCTGGGAAGTGCGTAGCGGCCCCGGCGGCGCCTGGTTGGTCGGCAACGAGGTGGAGGCGCGACCTGCGACCGAGGGCGCGGCCCGATGAGCACGCCCCGGAAGCGCCCGATGGTCCGGCTTGGCGAGCTCATCCCCGACGCCGCCCGAGCGCTCGGGCTCGAGGACGAGTTGCGCCTGTCGCGCGCGATCGCGACGTTCGAGGCGCTGGTGGCCGAGCGAGTCCCGGCCGCCGCCGGCGCGTGCCGGGTCATCCGTCTCGAAGGCTTCGCGCTCGACATCGAAGCCGACGCGCCGATCGTCGCCCAGGAACTGCGACTCCGCGCCGGCGAGCTCCTGTCCGCCTTCGCGGCGACGCCCGGCGGGGTCGGCGCTCGCGAGCTTCGGGTCCACGTCCGTCGCGGATGCGCCCGCGTATAATCCCCGCACCTGCCAGCCACCTCTGAGGCGTCCGACCATGGTCGGGTCCTCGTCCGTCATCTCCCTGCGGCGCCTCCGACCGCGGGGTCCGCCCGATCACGAGAGGCCCGGATGGCCGTACGGCTCCAGATGAAGCTCGGTGTCGTCGCCGAGCACGACCGGCTCGAAGACTCGCCCGACACGCTCGTCATCGTCGAACCGAGCGTGGGATCGGTCGCCCGCTCGAAGGGTCACCTCTACCTCCTCGTGACGTCACGGATCTCGTCGCGCCACGCCCTCGAGGCGACCCGCCTGGCAGCCGAGACCATCCGCAACGAGTACTACTACGACGAGTCGGCGGGGATCCGGGTCTGCCTCCAGAAGGCCATCGCCACGGCCAACAAGCGCCTCGCCCACCAGGCCGACCGGCTCGGACTCAAGACCACCGACGGTAACGGGCCCATCGGGGTCGGCGTGGCAGTCGTCCGCGGCAGCGAGATGTACGTGGCCACGGTCGGGCCGGCCGAGGCCTACCTCATCCGCCAGGCTCGGCTCTCGACCCTGCCCGACCCGCATCGCGAGCGCGGCCTGCCGTCGGGCGCCCTGGAGCCCGACGTGTGGCGCGGCGAGATCTCAGTCGGTGATTCGCTCGTCCTCGTCTCGCCCAACGTCATCGCCAAGCTCGGCTCGGACGAGCTGAAGGACGCGATGCTGACGCTCCACCCACAGTCGGCGATGGAGCATCTCCACCACCGGTTCGTCTCCGCCGACGGCGCGGGGAGCGACGGCGCGATCGCCTTCGAGGCGACCGAGGTGTCGTCGACTAGCCGGGCGCGGACGTTGGTCCCGGTGCGCCCGGCAGAACCCTTGGCCGGAGCACCCGATCGCTCGCCGATCCCCCTGGCCGACAACGTCCAGGCAGCCGGGATCGCAGTGAGCGCGGCGGCGGGCAATGCCCGGAGCGCCGCCGGCGGGGCCGTCGAGCGTGCGGTGGCGCGGTTGCAGGACCTGATGCCGCAGCGCAAACCCGCGTACCGCCGGGTCACGCCGCTGGCCTCGCGGCGCGAGACGCAGCGACGAGCGGCGCTCGCGATCCTGGCCCTGGTGGTGGTGGTCGGCAGCCTCGGTCTCGGCGTCTACGCCTTCGGTGGCAACGTACCGCAAGGGGCGATCGGCTCGGTCAACAGCGGGCAGAAGGCGCTCGACCAGGCGCGGGCGGACCTGGCCAAGGTCACGGGCCCGGGCATCGACCTCGTCACCGACGACCCGAACCAGGCGCTCAATCTCCTGACCGACGCCCATCAGCAGCTTCAGACGGCGACCGCCGCCCAGGTCAGCCCATCGGTCATCGCGCCGCTGCAGGCGCAGGTCGACGCCGGGCTCGACCGGCTCTACGGCGTCGTCCCGGTCGCCTCCACGCCCCTCTTCACCTTCAAGCCGGCGAACGGCGCGCCGCCGATCGATCTCTCGGCGATGGTCCAGGGCCCCGACGGCAACCCGTACGTGATCGACCGCTCCACCAAGGCCGTCTACCGGATCAACCTCAAGACCAAGGCGGCGACGCTGGTCGCCAAGTCCGGCATGAAGAACAAGGCGGGCACCGTCGCGACACCGCGCTTCCTTGGCGTCGGCGGTCTGGACCTCCTGATCCTCGACTCCAAGAACGTCCTGTGGCGCTGGCGGCCGGCCGACGACAGCGGCAGGGGGACACTGACCAGACCCACCCTCCAGGGCGCCGCCTCGCTCGGCAGCGACATCCTGGGAATCAACACGTTCGTGAGGCCCGGGACACGGGCTCTGTACAACCTCTACGTCATCGACCCGTCCGAGCAGCAGATCCGGGCGTATTCCCCGGCCGCTGATGGCGGCGGCTTCCCGGCCAAGCCGACCGCCTGGCTCGCGACGGCGCGCGACGTCTCGAAGATGACCTCGACCTTCGTCGACGGCGACATCTACGTGACCGACGGCGGCTCCCTGGTCAAATACACCAGCGGCAAGGACAGCGGGTGGGCCGCCAAGAACCCCAAGGACCTCCTGGTCCGGCCGGCCCCTGCCTACTCGATCGTCGCCGCCGGGCCGGATCGCGCTCTGGGCGCCGTCTACGCTTTCGACCTTCCGAACGCGCGGGTGATCGCCGTCGCCAAGGTGGACGGCGCGTACCAGGCGCAATACCGGCTCGCCGGTGGCGCCCCCGATTGGTCGGATCTCCGCGCGATGTACATCGTCCCGGGCACGGCCGCCGGCCCGCCGACCCTGGTCTGGATGTCGAGCAGGGGCGTGAACCAGGCGATCCTCGTCGCCGTCCCGGACAGCGGGCCGCAGGCGAGCCCCGGCCCCTCGTCCAGCCCGGGCGCCAGCAGCCCCGCCAAGACGACCCCAAAGCCCTCCAAGAAGCCCTGACCGGGTACTCCCCGTGATCCCGCTTCGGGACGCGAATCCGACCCGGCGGACGCCCTGGTTGACGCTTGCGATCGTTCTCGCCTGTGTCCTCGTCTTCGCCTGGGAGCTCGGACTCATGGTCAGCGGCGGGCAAGGCGCCCTCGACGACCTGCTCGCGCGGTGGGGCGTCATCCCCTCGGACCTGACGGCCGCCTGGGGCCGTGGCGCGTACGTCTCGCGCGAGACGGCCACGCTTGTGACCAGTCAGTTCCTGCACGGCGGCTGGATCCACCTCGGGGGCAACATGCTCTACCTGTGGATCTTCGGCAATAACGTCGAGGACCGTTTCGGTCGAATCAGGTTCCTGGTCTTTTACGTCGTGGGCGGGATCCTGGCGGGACTCTCGCAGGTCGCCATCGATCCGACCTCGCCCGTCCCCACGATCGGAGCGTCCGGGGCGATCGCGGCGACACTGGGCGCCTACCTCGTGCTCTTCCCGCGGGCACGCGTCACGACGCTGGTCTTCCTGGGCTTCTTCTACCAGCTCATCGACGTGCCCGCGGTCGCCGTCCTGGGCTTCTGGTTCGTGCTCCAGCTCCTCGATGGGCTGACCTCGCTCGGGGCCGTCCAGATCGGGGGCGGAGTCGCCTTCTTCGCGCATATCGGCGGGTTCGTCTTCGGAGCCGTTGTGGCCCGGCTCGCGATGGGCGTGAGCGGTCGCGTGCGCGGGTCGTCGGCGCCGCCGGCCGTGGGATAATCCGGTCATGGACGACGGGCTGGTCGAGATGGTCGTCGAGAGCGTCAGGGTCCACATGCTCTCCAGCCGCCACGTGGTGATCCTCAAGGAGGTCGACCGGGACCGCTACCTGCCGATCTGGATCGGGCCGTGGGAGGCCAGCGCGATCGCGATGAAGCTCCAGGGCCTGACCCCGGAGCGCCCGCTCACCCACGACCTTTTCGCGACGACCCTCGACGAGCTCGGCGCCCGGATCGACCGTGTCGTCATCAGCGAGCTCGCCGACGAGACGTTCCACGCCCGGATCATGCTCCAGCGCGACGGCCGGACGATCGAGGTGGACGCACGGCCCTCGGACGCGCTGGCACTGGCGGTCCGGTCAGGCGTCCGGATCTTCGCGGCCGACGCCGTGCTCGAGCAAGCGGCGCTCGGCGGGGACGGCGGGATCGTCGACGAGGGCGAGGGCGGGGAGGGCTCCACGCTCGAGGCGACTGGCGAGAATATCGTCGACCCGCGGCTCGACGTCTTCCGCGACTTCGTCAACTCGCTCGACGTCGACGCCGAGGGCGAGAGCCGCTCGAGCTAGCGGCGACTCCAGGCCGCTAGCCGCCGGCCGTTCTCGGTCCCATGACGCGAGTCAGTGAGCTTGCGTCGCTGCCGTCGATGTACACGAGCTGGTAGCGCTGGGCCAGGAGCGCGACCTCCCTTCGGTCGAGCCGGATGACGTAGACCGGGCGAGTCGGGAGGTTCGCATCGATCACGTCGGTGAGGCCGCCGAGGTGCTCGTCAAGCCGCGTCCGATCGTCGACGATCGTGACGTCCGGACGCCGGCCCTGGACGCGCTGGGCATACCACAGCGGCGTGGAATAGCTCCACCAGCTGACGATGACCGCATCTGGTGCCATGACGTCGAGGACATGGTTCGTCCAGCTCGCGGCCGCGTGATCGCCGCGCATGTCGACTGCGCGATATCGGGCGGGGAGGGCGAACACGGTCGGCACGAGGAGGGCGACCGCGAGGAGTACCGCGGCGAGGGCCGAGCGCGTCGCCACCGTAGCGTCGGTCGCGACTAACGTCGCCGGGTCGTCCAGGCCCGGATCGCGAGCGGTCCGGGCGAGCGCGTCGAGCGCGGTCCCGGCCAGGATCGCCAGCCAGGTCCAGGCCATGAGGGCCGGGACCAGGTAGTAGCGGCTGATGTCCGCGTTGACGTACGAAGCCGCGAAGAAGCAGGTGATGGCCGCGGCCGACCCGGTCAGGAGCGCGTACCGCGGCCGACGGATGGCGGTCGCGACGAAGCCGAACGGGATCAACGGCGCGAGGATGCCGAACTGGGCGACCGCCAGCGCGATGAGTTCGCCGAACTTGCGCGGCAGCTCGCCGAACGGCCCCTGGAGGCTGCCTTGGAACTGCTCGGCGAAGACGATGTACTTGAAGCCCTCCCATGTGTAGGGCGTGCCGTAGACGAGCGCTGCGCGGAGGGGACCCGGTGCCGAACGGAGCGGGAGCTCGAGATAGACGGCGACCAGCGTCACGACGAGGACGGCGAGGCAGGACCCGACGAGCCGGCCGCGGCGCCAGATGCCCGGGTCGACGGCGAGGACGCAGAGCCCGACCGGGATCGCGAGCAGGAGCGTCAGCGAGTGGTTCCCGACCGCGAGCGCGAAGACGAAGGTTGCCGCGACGAGGAAGCGGTCGCCTCGATCGGGCCGCTCTGCGCCTGCGGATCCCGCGACGTCGATGGGGCCCGGTACGCTCGTTTGGTCCGGGGCGCTCGCTTCGGGCGCCCTCGCGTTCGTGTCCCACGCGACGAGGAGCCAGAGCAGGATCGCGATCAGCGCCAGATGCAGCGAGTGGGCCTCCGCGTGCGTCCCGACCGCCCAGGCGATCGGGGTCAGCGCCATCGCGATCCCCGCTGCGATCCCGATGACGACCCGGCCCGTCAGGGCGCGCACTAGATCCACCGTGACGCCGGCGGCCACCGCCAGGCACAGCGCGGAGAAGAGATTCATCCGGAAGGCGGGCTCGCCGAACGGCTGGAAGACGACGGACGCGAGCCAACCGAGGAGGATATAGGTCGGGAAGCCCGTCGGGTGGGCCGTTCCCATGAGCGGCGCGACCGCCTGGAGCTCGCCAGTGTCCCAGAACTGGACGCCCGGCAGCATCGCCGCCCAGGCCGCCGCGAAGGCGACGAGGGCGGCCAGCAGCGATGCCTGGAGTCGCGTCTGCGTCATCGGCTCACGATGCCATAACCGGCGCGTATGCCATGGCTGGAGGGTCGATCGCCGCTCGAGGGTCCGCCAGGCGACCCTGTGCTACGCTCCGATCCACCTTCCACGCTCGTGCAGGAGCCGTTCCCGGTGACTGGCCCCGCTGCCCGCGGGACCGAGCGAGACCTACGAGCGCCGTCGCGGCTGACCGGGACGCAGGGAGCCGTCGGCGCGGTCCTCGTGGTCCTCGCGCTCGGCCTCGCCCTCCGACTCATCATCGCAGTCCTCCTTCCACGGACCGGTTTCGGCGTGGACCTCACCGACTTCCGGTTCTGGGCGGGCGACCTCGCGGCGCACGGGCCCATGGGCTTCTATGATCGCCCCTTCCTCCACGATTACACGCCCGGCTACCTGTACGTCCTGTGGCTGATCGGCGTCGTCGGCCAGGTCCTCGGCGGTGTCAGCGTCGGGCTGATCAAGATCCCGGCGATCCTGGCCGACCTGGCCATCGGCTGGCTCGTCTGGTCGATGATCATCGAGCTCGGCGGCCGGCGGAACCTGGCGCTCGGGGCCGCCTTCGTGGCTGTCGTGAATCCCATCAGCTGGTTCGATAGCGCCGTCTGGGGCCAGGTGGATTCGGTCGGGGTCGTCTTCCTCCTGCTCGGGCTGCGGGAGATCTGGCGCGACCATCCTGAACGAGCCGCGGTCTACACGGTGATCGCCGCCCTGATCAAGCCACAGCTCGGGATCCTCATCCCGATCCTCGCCCTGGTGACGATCCGGCGCGCGCTGTGGCCCGTTCGTGACGGGACGGCCAGCGAGGTCGCCGACGCAACCCCCCCGTCGGGCATCCGCGAACGCATCGCCGCCTGGGAGCGCCGGACCGATCGGCCGATCCGGATCCTGACGACGGGCGTGGTGGCCCTCGTGGCGACGGTCCTCCTGTGCGCGCCGTTCGGGCTATCGGTCCTCGAGGTCAGCGGCCAGGCCCCATATCTGAAGTCCGGGCTCGCGGGCCAGATCTTCGCCACCGCGGCCGGGTACCCGTACCTCGCGGTCAATGCATTCAATCCCTGGGCGCTCCTGTCCGGGGACACCGGCAACAGCCTCGCCAATTCGGGCGTGTGGGTCTGCGACGGGCCGTGGGGATCCACGATCTGCGGCTCGGGCGTCGCGACGGTCGGGCCCTTCCCGCCGGTCCTCATCGGGAGCGTCCTGATGCTGGTCGTGACCGCCGTGGCCGCGCTCGTCGCCGCGCGACGGCCCGATCGCCTGACCATCCTCCTCAGCCTGACCGTGCTGGCGCTGGCCTTCTTCATCGTCCCGACCCGGGTCCACGAGCGCTACGCGTATCCGGTATTCGCTCTTGCGGTCATCCTCGCTGCGGTCGCCTGGCGCTGGCGTCTCGCGTACCTGGTGCTCTCGGGGACCATCTTCCTGAACATGTATGCCGCGCTGACGAACCCGTTCTACAAGAACCCGGGTGTCGTCGACTGGCTGGGGATCGGGCCTGGGATCCGATCCGAACAGGGGATCGCGGTGCTGGCGCTGCTCAACGGCGCGGTCTTCCTGTGGGTGCTGGCCCAGCTTCGACCCAGGGCCCATGTACGCCTGGCGGACGAGCTGGCCATGGCCTCCACGGGCGATGAAGCCGATGGGTCGTGGACATCGCCGCCGGCCTGGCCGGCGCCCACGCGGAGCCCGGAGGCATCGCGGTCCGCGCCGGCGGGTTCAGCCACCTATGCCGCCGCGCCCGCCAGGCAGGGCCCCGCCGCAGCGGCGCTCGCCACGATGCCGACCTGGACGCTTCGGCCGTCGTTCGAGGAGCTCGGTCTCATCGGCTGGTTCAGATCCCGTCTGAATGCTCCGCCGATCCGACCCGACCGCTCCGCGACGCTCCGCCACGAAGGCGGCGGGCGGCTGGATCGACTCGACCTGTGGTTCGTGGTCCTCCTCGTGGTCGGGACCATGGTGCTGCGGACGTACCGGCTCGAGGAGCCGTACCAGATGCACTTCGACGAGGTCTACCACGCCCGGACCGCCACCGAATTCCTGCAGGACTGGCGATACGGCATCCAGCACGACATCTACGAGTGGACCCACCCGCACCTTGCCAAGTACGTGATGGCCGCCGGGATCGTGCTGTGGGGCGAGGACCATGTGAGCGCCACCAGCGATCTTGGCGTGCCGGTCCGTGCCGCCGCGGTCGAACCAAGACGGATCGTGACGCCGCCGACCGCCGGCTCGACCGGCCCCGCGTCGCCAGCCAGGGCCGGCGAGCGGCTCCACATCGCGACCGGCACCGAGGTCCGCACCTACGACCTCCTGACGCGGGCCCTCATCTCGATCGTCACGGCACCCGGCGCCTCATCGCTCGCCGTCGACACATCGGGCAACCAGCTCATCATCGGCTACGACGACGGCCGGCTCGCGACGCTCGATCTCGACCTCATCGGCGCCGGCGGCGTTCAGACGGGCCTCCAGCCGGTCGACCTCGTGAAGGTCGACGGCCCCGTGGCGCACCTGTTGGTGACCGATGGCGGCGCGCAGGTCGTGGCCGCGTCAGCGAACCGGGTGACCTCGGTCGACCTCGCCGGTGGCACCGTCATCGGCACGGTCGACCTGAAAGGGGTCGCCGACCTGGCGTCGGGCAGCTCCGGCAGCGCCATGTTCGCCACGGTCGACGAGGTGAAGGACCCGAAGGCGGTCGCATCCAGCATCGCGGACATCCTGAACACGAACAACGCCGCCGAGCTCCAGGCGAAACTGGCGTCCGCCTCGCCCGGCACGACGGTCGTCCTCGGCGGGGCGGGGAGTGGCGCCGCGAGGACCGCGCTCGACAAGGCGATCGCCGCGGGGAAGCTGCCCGGGATCAAGGTCGACACCGTGAACCGCGTGGCGATCGCGACCTCGGCGGGGGTCGCCTTCGTCGACCCGGACCGTGCCAAGCTCCTCTCGACGATCGACCTGACGGGTGGGGCGCACGGGCTGGCCCTCGTGACCGGCCTCGACAGCACCAAGCTCTACGTCACGTCGGGGGGTCCGGACAAGCCGAGCTACGACGTCATCGCGGTCGCGGGCTCCGCCGCGACGAACGGCCCGACCGACCAGGGTGTCGGCCTCGGTCTCCAGCCTCTGCCGGGTCCCGGTACCTGGATCGCCTACGACGAGGCGAGCCAGCAGGTCCACATCCTGGGCCTCGCCCCCGGCGCGGCCCAGGCCGGGCCGTGGACCGTCTACGTCGTCGAGCCACATGGCAACGCGGTATACGCCGACGCGCGACTCCCCGACGGCTTCGTGCCATCCGCGTGGGGAGCGGACTTCAATCCGCAATACCCGTCGGAGGACCGCCAGCAACTGCTCCTCTTCGACGGGGCGGGCGCCTCGGCCGCCATCGACACGGGCTCGCACGCGTTCGCATGGCGGCTGCCGGGCGTCATCGCGGGCGCGATCACCGCGGCGCTCCTCTATCTGCTGACGCGGATCCTGTTCCGCCGGCGCCTGGTGGCGGGCCTGGTCGGGTTGTTCGTGATCGCCGACGGGATGTTCTTCGTCCAGTCCCGGATCGGGATGAACGACGTCTACGTCGGCCTGTTCATCGTCGCCGCCTATACGGTCTTCGCCGCCGTCTGGACGGGCTGGTGGAAGGGACGAGCGGCGTTCTGGATCTCGATGCCGGTGATCGGCCTCCTCCTCGGCCTGGCGCTCGCCAGCAAGTGGGTCGCGGCCTACGCGATCGGCGCGCTTCTCCTGCTCATCCTGATCCGGAGCGCACTCGGTCGCGTCCTCGCGATCCTCGGGATGATCGGGATCACCTCGATCCTCGGCTATATGGCGATCAGCGTCCCGGCTGCCCAAGCCGGCGGCGACCCGGGGCTCGGCAACCTGACGTTCCTGCTGATCATGGTCGCCCTGACGCTGCTGGCCGTCGTCGTGGTCGTCGTCCACCCGATCGCCTGGACCGACGACGAGATGCGCTTCGCGATCGCGGCCCCGGCCGCGCTGGGCGCGCTCCTCTTCTTCGGGGCGCTGGCGATGGGCAAGCTGGGTACCAAGTTGACCATCGGATCACAGGCGGTCACCCCGCTGATCCTCGCGGTCGCGCTCGCGCTCGGTTCGCTGGTCGTGGTCGGTCTCCTCTGGCTGGGCGGGCGTCTCGGGTTCGGGCCCCTCGCGCCGCCGCCGGCGCCGGACGACCCAGTCCGGCTCCTCGATCCACCAGGCCCGGCTGCCGAGGGCTGGCTGCGCCCGGGCTGGCTCTTCGGGATCCCGGTCGTCTGGGCCCTCGTCTGCCTCGTCGCGCTGCCGGTCGTGGTGTACGTCGTCAGCTACATCCCGTGGGCGCTGATCGAGAACCACCAGCTGATCCCGGGTTGGCCGCCCGGCCACACCGGACAGACCCTGCTCGACCTGACCGGCCAGATGTACGGCTACCACAACGGCCTCGCCGACGCGCATCCTGCGTCGTCACCGTGGTGGGCCTGGCCGTTCGACCTCAAGCCGGTCTGGTTCTACCAGGAGAGCCTCGCCGCCGGGACCTCGGCGGCGCTCTATGACGCGGGCAGCCTCATCATCTGGTGGCTGGGCATCCCGGCCATGGCCTTCGTGTCATGGATGGCCTTCAAACGCCGGAGCCTGGGCCTGACCATCATCGCCATCGGGTTCGCGGCCCAGTGGATCCCGTGGGCGCGGATCGACCGTGCCGCGTTCCAGTACCACTACTACACGGCGCTCCCGTTCGTGGTCATGGCGCTCGCCTACTTCGCCGCCGAGCTGTGGCACGGGGCCTCGCGCCATACCTGGGCACTGGCGCGGATCGCGGGCGGGATCGCGATCCTCGGCCCGGCCCTGATGTGGGTGCTCGATCGGCCGCTGTGCGGATTCGTCGGGGTCGACCGGGTCAACCCCGGGTCGCAGGCCTGCCCAGCCGTGATCCCGGAATTCGTCCTGACCGAGCGCAGCGCGGTGCTGGTTGTGGTCATGGGCGTCGGGTTGATCGTGATCGCCCGTCTCTTCCTCGCGTTCCAGTCCGACGACCTTCGCGAGGAGGCCCGAGGGTTCGTCTCGTCGGCGCTGCGCCGCCTCGTCGCCGCCGGCGCGATCTTCATCGGTGCATTGCTCGTGACGGCGCGCCTGCCCGATACCGCGATCTTCAACCTGACCAACATCCCGGTCGATCCGATCGCCCTTGTGGTCGCCATCCCGCTCGGCTACCTGGCGCTCCAGGTCTTCGCCTCGCGGGACGCCCGCCGGTTCGTCGTGGGGCTGTGCGTCGCGGTGGTCGCCTGGTTCGCGATCCTCTACCCGAACATCAGCGCCCTGCCGCTCCCGGCAGCGGTAGTGGCGGCCTACCAGGGGATCCTGCCGACCTACCTGTATGCGTTCCAGTTCCCGGTCAGCACCGTGACCCGCGGCGGGAACACGCCGATCTTCACGCCCATGCTGGCGATCCTGGTGGTCGCCCTGATCGTGACCTGTCTCGTCGTCGCCTACTCGGCCTGGGTCTGGAGACTCTCGCTGACTGAAGCCGCCGCGGCCGAGGGCAGGCCCGACGACACCGAGGGCCTGGCCCGGAGTGGCGGCGCCTGAGGGATCGAGGAGCGGAAGTCCGGGGGGAGTGAGCCGGTGGCCGCGAGGCGACGGATGACGAAGCCGTAGTAGTCGTCGACCTTGGCGGTCACTCGCGGCCAGCTGAACTCCTCGGCGCGGACACGGCCGGCCGCGCTCATCTCGGCCCGCAGGTCCGGGTCGTCGAGCAGCTTGGCGATGGCGGTCGCCAGTTCCTTGGGTTCGTGGGGCGGGACCAGGAGTCCCTCACGACCGCGCCGGACGACGCCCTTGTAACCGTGGATATCGGACGCGACGATCGGGGCGCCGGCCGCCATCGCCTCGAGCAGGACGATCCCGAAGGATTCGCCGCCGGTCGCCGGCGAGGCAAAGACTTCGGCGGTCCGGAACAGCTGCGCCTTCTCGCCCTCCGAGACGCGCCCCAGGAACTCGACACCCTTGAGCCCCCGCGTCGCGACATAGCGACGGGCCTCGCGCTCCTGGGGTCCCGAGCCGACGACCAGCAGCCGGTCCTCGTACCCGGTGCGGCGCAGGATCCGATGGGCCTTGAGGAGGTCGAGCAGGCCCTTGCGCGGCTCGTGCCGGCCGACGAAGAGGACGTTGGGCGTGCCGTCCTGCCAGCGCGCCAGCGGCACCGCACCGGCGAAGCGCGGCACATCGACGCCGTTGGGGATGACCTTGTAGTCGCCCGGGAAGAACCGGTCGATGAAATGGCGTGCCGCGGCACTCACCGCGATCCGGCCGTGGAGCCGGGCGGCGTGCCCCATCATGACCCGGCTGCCGAGCTCGTACGACGGCGAGAACCCGGCGTAGGCGTGGAACGTCGCGATGTTGACGCTGTTCGACTCGCGCAGGAGGAAGAGCGAGAGGAACGGGACGAACGGTTCGTGCAGGTGGAGGACGTCGAAGCGCTCGCGCGCCAGCAGCTCGCGGACCTGGCTGAGGTAGCGCGGCGAGAAGGTGAGCGTGCCCATCGAGCCGTTGAGCGGGACGCTGAAACCCACCCCGATACGCAGGATGTCGCCCTCGGAGGCGCGCTGCGGGCCGTGGCTCGCGGTGATGATCCGAACATCGTGGCCTCGCAGCCGGAGGTTCTGATAGAGGTGCCGGACGTGCTGGGCGACGCCGCCGGAATCCGGGTAGATGTAGGGACAGACGAGGCCGATCTTCATCGGTCGCCTTTCTCGCCGGGGTCGGGGACCTCGAAGCGCGGCGGCCGCTGGCGGCCCCCCGGGTAGCCGTGGTCCCGGCCGGTGCCGTCTCGGCGCACCCGGCCGGCGACCTCGTCACGGGCGTCGCGGGTCCGCTTGCGGAGCTGGTGCCCGAACGTGCCGAGTTGACCGGCCGTCGCGTGGAACGTGCCGCCGTGCTCGGTCGAGCGCGTTTCGATCGCCCGGCGGAGATCGGCAGCGTCCTTGCCCGGAAACGTCGTCCAGCCACCTCCGATGGCGCCGAGGGCATGGGCGTCGCTGTTGCCGATGTGGGCCAGGCCGTGGAGGTCGGCGAACTGGACCACGCGACGGTGCCAGGGCTTGCCGAGGCTCGTCGGGTTGAACGTCTCGATACCGTCGGGATGCGCGGCCGGATCCGGGTCGTCGAGGAGCCGGCGGAGCATCCAGCCCTGGGCGCACAGCGGATACGGCACCAACGGGTGGGCCGGGACGGCGAGGCCGCCGGCCTCGTGGACGGCGAGGATCGTCGTCCGGAGCGAGCGATAGGGCCGGATCGGGCGGTCGAGATAGAGCCCGAGGAGGTGGCCGCCGAGCGTCGTGATCTCCTCGCCCACGACGACCTCGGTGCGCAGGCCGCGGTCGCGCGCCATGGTCCGCGCCGCGATCGCCGCGTCGACCCGTTCGTGGTCGGTGATCGCGATGACGTCGAGGTCGGTCTCGCGCTCGACGTGGTCGAGGATCGCCTCGATCCCGGCGGTCCCGTCGCTGGCGAGGGTGTGGATGTGGAGATCCGCGCGACCGAGCACGGGGCGGCTGCCGGCTGCGCCCGGCGCGCCGCTCGTGCCGGTCACTTCGGTCACGCCGCCGCCCCGGCGCCGGCCGCTCGCTCGCCGTCCCCCTCGGCCTCGAGGTCCGGCCAGATCGGGAAGAAGACCGCCCACCATTGCTCGGGCGCGTCGGCGATGAGCTCCTCGAAGGCGGCCGCCAGCCGGGTCATCGTGGTCGTGACCTTCTCCCGGCGGGTGCCGTCGGTCGGGACGGCGATCGGGATGATCCGGCCGAGGAAGTGGCCGGGCGGGCCGCCTCGGCGGACCGTCAGGGCATAGGTCGGGACACCTGTCTCGACCGCCAGCATGGCCGGCCCCATCGGCATCGTGGCGGGCGCCCCGAAGAGCGGGATCGTGGTCCCTCCACCGGTCAGGTCGCGGTCGCCGACGAGCCCCACCGGGATCCCGTCACGGAGCGCCTTGGTGAGCTCGCGGCGGGCTTCCCGCAGGCCGACCAGCCGGACCCCGGCCACGCCGCGGGTCCGCTCGAAATAGGCCTGCAGGCCCGGGTCGTCGATCGTCTCCATCGGAGTCACGGTCTGACCGACCTGGAAGGCGAGGAAGAAGGCTGCCATCTCCACCGACCCGAAATGGAGCCCGACGAAGAGGACTGCCTTGCCGGGGACGATGGCTTCAGCGATGTGCTCTGGGGTCTCGAGCTGAAGACGCTCGTCGACGTAAGCGGCCGTGATCCCCGGACCCCGGGCGACCTCGACGTAGTAGCGCGCCGCGTGGCGGAACGCCGAACGGACGAGGCGGTCGAGCGCGACCGGATCATCCGCGGCGGCGCGGGCTGCCGAGCTGCCGCGACCGGATGCCGCCAGGGCCAGGCTGACGCGGCGAAGGTTCCGCCGCGCCTGGGCCGCACGGCCCGGGGCCAGCCAATACCACAGCTCGCCGGCCAGCTCGGCGACGCGGAAGAGCGGCCCCTCGGGGAGCCGGCAGGCGAGCCACGACGCCGCGAGGAGGAGCCGTCCGCGCAGGCTCATGAGGCCGCCTCGACGCGGTCCGCCTGGTCGGCCTCGTCGCGCGGTCGGTCGCGAGCGGGTCCCGGGTCGGGCCGCCCGGCCTGCATCGCGCGCGCCCGTCGCTCGAGGTCGGCCGATTCCGCTTCGGTCGCCGGCCAGATCGGTTTGAAGCTGTACCACTGCTCCGGCGCCGGCTGGATCGTGCGCGCGAGCGCGTCGGCGATCGCCTGGGTCGCGCGCTGGAGCTCGGCCGGATCGCCGGAGGCGACGATGATCGGCTCATCGAGCGTCACCCGGAGCCGGCCGTCAGGCCGGCGGACGGCCAGGACCGGGACGATCTGCGAGGTCGTTTTGGCGGCCAACGTGGCGGGTCCGGCCGGAAGTGTCGTCCAGGCCCCGAACAGATGCACCGGGATGCCGTCGCTGCGATAGCCCCAATCGACCAGGAGGCCGAGCACCTCGTGCCGCCGCAGTACGCCGAAGATGGCTCGCAGATTGCGCCACGGGATCATCGTCGCGTGCCACCGCTCGCGCTGCGCCCGGAGATGCTCGAAGAGCTCCGGAAAGGACGAGTCGTCGGCCACGACGCTGAGCGGCAGGCCGAGGTGCGCGATGGCCGCCCCGATCACGTCGTTGTTGCCGACATGGGCGGCGGTCACGATGATCCCGCCGATCGGCGAGGCGTCGCGGATCCGCTGGATCTCGTCCGGATCCATGGGCTCGATGAGCGCCATGATCCGCTCCTCGGGCATGAACGGCACGCGCATCAGCTCGACCAGGTAGCGCCCGTACTCGCGATACGCCCGCAGCGCGAGGCGGCGGACGCGCGGGTCGTCCGGCGGCAGGCCCAGGACGTGCCCGAAGTTGTTGTTCGACCAGGCGCGCTTGGTCGGCCACAGGAGGTACGAGGCCTGCGCTCCGAGGCCCAGGACGACCCCGGTCGGTCCCGGCGGCAGGGTACGCAGCAGCCAGGACGCGACGCGGTAGCCGAAGACCGCCGATCGCTCCACGATCCGCGGACTGGCCCCGCCGCGCCGATGCGGCGCCTCGAGTCGTCGCTCGCCGTCGTTCACCGTGCGGCGGTGGCCACCTTGGCCTTGGTGCCCGCCATCCGCTTGACGGTCTTCTTGACCGGCGCCTCCGTCCCGACCAGCGTCTCGTTGTCCTCGCCCCGGATGAACGCCTCGACACGGTTGAAAGCGATGTCGTCATGGATCTGGAGCGGCGGGCTCTTCATGAAGTAGCTCGATGGCGCGACGAGCGTACCCGTGAGCCCCCGGTCCAGCCCGAGCTTGAGGCAGCGGATGGCGTCGGTGATGACGCCGGCGCTGTTGGGGCTGTCCCAGACCTCGAGCTTGAGCTCGGCGTTGAGCGGGACATCGCCGAAGGTCGTGCCTTCCATCCGGATGTAGCACCACTTGCGGTCGAGTAGCCATGGCACGTGGTCCGACGGCCCGACGTGGACGTCATCGGGATCGATCTCGTAGTCGAGCATCGAGGTGACGGCGTTGGTCTTGCTGATCTTCTTGGACTCGAGCCGCTCGCGCTCGAGCATGTTGAGGAAGTCGGTGTTGCCGCCGAAGTTGAGCTGGTAGGTCCGGTCGAGCCGGACGCCGCGGTCCATGAACAGGCGGGTCAGGACGCGATGGGTGATCGTCGCGCCGACCTGGCTCTTGATGTCGTCCCCGATGACCGGGAGCCCGGCCTCGGCGAAGCGGCGCTGCCAATAGGGTTCGCGGCCGATGAAGACGGGGATGGCATTGACGAACGCGACGCCGGCTCGCAGCGCCTGCTCCACGTACCACTTGGTCGCCTCCTCGCTCCCGACCGGGAGGTAGGAGACCATGACGTCGACCTCGCGCTCCTTGAGGATGCCCACGATGTCGGCCGTGGGGCCGGGCGCCTTCTCGATGATCTGGCTGAGGTACTTGCCGAGGCCATCGTGGGTCATCCCGCGTTCGACGGTCACGCCGGTGTGGGGCACCTGCTGGAAGACGTAGGTGTTGTTCGGCTTGGTGTAGATCGCCTCGGACAGGTCCTTGCCGACCTTGTTCTTGTCGATGTCGAAGGCGGCGACGAACTCGATGTCGCGGACGTGATAACCGCCGAGGTCGACGTGCATCAGCCCCGGGACGAAGTCGTCCTTCTTGGCATCCTGGTAGTAGTAGCGGCCCTGGACGAGGCTGCTCGCGCAGTTGCCGACGCCGACGATGGCGACCCGGATCTTGCCGTCGCCGCGCCGCCCCGCGCCCGCCCACGCGTTGGTCGGCTTCGTGCCGTTCGTGGCCGAGTTGCGGCTCTTGTTCCTGCCGTTGATGCTCACATTGCCTCTCCGTTCTTCGATCAGAGGATCGTGGTGGTCGATCTGGCCTGGCTGCGGACATGGAGGATCCGCTGGATGACCGTGATCGTCGCGCCGATGGCGATGATGGCCAGGGCGATGGCGAGGATCGCGAAGTTGGCGGTCGCGCCGGTCAGCACGAGGCCGAGCGAGAGGATCACGAGCCGGACCTCGCGAGGCATGACGCCGATCGCGGCCATCCGCGTGCCGGCGGTGAAACCGAGTCCCTCCGACCTGGCGCGGGTGTAGCTGACCATGAAGGCCGCGCCCATCGCGGCCGCCGCGAGGATCACGACGATGTCGGAGCCGAGGAGGCCGATCTCGGAGCTCGAAGGGCCGGCCAGGACGGCGCCCCACACGATCCCGAGATAGACGATCGCCTCGCCCGCGCGGTCGAAGACGGAGTCCATGAAGGCCCCGAACGGACTGACCGTGGCGGTCGCACGGGCCAGCGTCCCATCGAACATGTCGAAGACGCCCCCGATGATGATGAGGAGCCCGCCGACCAGCCAGAGCTGGAGCGCCAGCGCTGCCGCACCTACGGTCGTGATCCCGAACCCGATGAGCGTCAGTCCGTCGGGGGTCAGACCGAGGCGGCCCAGCCCGAGGGCGATCGGCTCGAACACCCGCTTGATCCGGCCCCGGGTGTCGTTGGAGATGGACATGGCGCTAGCCGGCCACGCCGAGGACGGCCCGCTCGCGGGCGGCGAACTCGGCGAACGCCTCCTCGCGGAGGCGACAGACCGTCTCGCGGCCCTGGCGTCGGGTGACGACGACACCGGCCGCCCGGAGGCGACCGAGGTGCCACGAGACGAGGGGCTGCGAGAGTCCGACGTGGGCGATCAGTTCCGCGACGGTCGCCTCGCTCTCGGCGAGACGGCGCACGATGCGCAGGCGGTTGACGTCGGCCATGACCTTGTGGAAGGCGCGAAGCTGACGGAGCTCTTCGGGCTGGGCGACCGCCGCGGCGATCGTGCCGCGCACCCGGGCTGGTGATGGGGACAGGGTTGGGACTCCTGCGGGATGGTGCGCCGTGGCACATCAACCACGGTTTATATCAATCGCCGTTGATGCTACGCATGGACGCAGGACGTGTCAAGCGCGCTGTTGACACGTGATGGGCGCGTAGGTCAGGGAATGCGGATCCGGGTCGCACTGACCGTCATCGGCCGGTCGGTCAAGGCGCGGAGGTACAGGTAAGGCCCTGTCACGATATAAGCGGCTCCTCAGGCAGCGTGAGGCGGGGGATCAACGTGTAGTTCCAGTCGCCGTGGAAGGCATCTCGCCGAAGGTGGAGCGTCTGCATGTCGGCGTCGCGCACGGTCACGCCGGCGGGGTAGGCGTGGGTGTCGAGCTCGCTGCGGACCTTGAGGCCGGTCCGCGTCGTGGTCGCGCCGATGAGCTCCACGATGACCTCGTGGCTCACGAGCGGCCGGCCGCGCCAGTTCGCGCTGATGGCGCTGAACAGGCGGTGCTCGATCTTGTTCCACTTGCTC
>JBBQDL010000036.1:0-32190 GCA_038319665.1 Candidatus Limnocylindrales bacterium | reverse complement strand
GAGGTCAGGCTGCTGGGCGCCCTGCTCGGCCAGGTCATCTCGGAGCAGGCAGGCCCCGAACTGTTCGCCACGGTCGAGCGGATCCGGCGCCGGACGATCGCGCTGCGCCGCGACGACGACCCGCTTGAGCGCGCCCGACTCGATGATGAGCTGCGTGCCCTCGACCTCGGCGCCGCCGAAGCGGTCATCGGTGCCTTCGCGCTCTATTTCGGGCTGGTCAACCTGGCCGAGGCACGTGGCCAGGTCCGCACCCTGCGCCGGCGGGAGCGAGCGGCACGCGACGGTGTCCTCGAGGATTCGGTGGCGGATGCGGTGGCCGGGCTGCGTCGTCTCGGCCGCACGGATGCCGAGCTCGACGCGCTCATCGGTCGGCTTGCGGTCGGTCCCGTCCTCACCGCTCACCCGACCGAGGCGCGACGCCGGACCGCCCTCGTCGCCTTCCGGCGCTGCGCCGTCCTTCTTGCCCGACTCGACGACCCGCGACTGACCCCGTCGGAGGACCGCGAGACGCGGCGGCGGCTGCGCGAGGAGATCACCCTGCTATGGCGGACGTCCGACCTCCGGATCGTCAGCCCGGCGCCGCTCGACGAGGTCCGCACGGCGATGGCGTTCTTCGACGCGACGTTGTTCACCGTCATCCCGCGGCTCTACCGGGCGCTCGATGCGGCGCTCGATCCACCGACGGGGCGGTCGCCAGGACCGGCGTCGGACAGTGGGCGGTCGGGGACGCGGCGGCCGCGCGTAGGGCCCTTCCTGCGGCTCGGGAGCTGGATCGGCGGGGACCGCGACGGCAACCCGGGTGTCACCGCCGAGATCACCGAGCGGACGCTTCGGATCCAGGCCGACCACGTCCTGCGTGGATACGAGGCGGTGGCCACCCGGTTGATGCAGACGATCGCGGCTGCGACCGCGGACGAACGGGTCGCCCGACCGCTCGCGTCGCGCCTGGCCCGCGATGCCGAGGACCTTCCGGAGACCGACCGACAGCTCCGACGGCGCTTCCCCGACGAGCCATACCGCCAGCGGTTCGGGTTCATCGCCGAGCGGCTGCGCCGGACGCGGGCCGCTCTGGTCGGCGAGCCCGCGCCTCTGACCGGGCGGTACGGGTCGCCAGCCGAGCTGGAGACCGAATTGGTCGAGATCTCCGAGGCGCTCATTGCCGACGGGCTCGACCGCGTCGCGTACGGCGAGGTCGCCGAGCTGCGCTGGCAGGTCGGGACATTCGGGTTCCACCTCGCCTCGGTCGAGGTGCGCCAGCACGCGGCGGTCCACGGGGCCGCGCTGGCCGCCATCCGATCCGGTGCCGCCGGGACGACCGAGGTCTCGTCGGGGGTCTCGCTCGATGAGGTCCTCGCCACGTTCCGGGCGATCGCGGCGGCCCAGGCACGGTTCGGGCCCGAAGCGTGCCGCCGCTACATCGTGAGCTTCACCTCGGCCCGCTCGGACGTCACCGATGTCCTCGAGCTCGCTTGGCATGCCGCCGCCGGCGAGGCTGGCGCTGCCCCGCCGGTCCTCGACGTGGTCCCCCTCTTCGAATCGTCCGACGCCCTCGCTGCCGCCGGCTCGATCCTCGGGGCGCTTCTCGACGATCCGGCCTACCGGGCGGGGATCGCGGGGCGCGGCGACCGCCAGGAGGTGATGCTCGGCTACTCGGATTCGAACAAGGAGTCCGGACTCGTCGCCGCGGCCTGGTCGCTCTATCAGGCGCAGTCGGCGCTCGTCGAGGCGGCCCGGTCGCGTGGTGTCGAACTGACGCTCTTCCATGGCCGCGGTGGGGCGCTCGGCCGCGGCGGCGGGCCGACGAACCGGGCGATCCTGGGCCAGGCGCCGGGCTCGGTCGACGGCCGGCTCAAGCTGACCGAGCAGGGCGAGGTCATCGCCGCCAACTACGCCGACCCGACGATCGCCCGCCGCCATCTCGAGCAGATGACCGGCGCGATCATGCTTGCGTCGGCTCCGGAGCACGACGCGCAGCTCCAGCGGGCGCTTTCGGTCGGGGCACCGATCTTCGACGAGCTGGCCGCAACC
Source organism: Candidatus Limnocylindrales bacterium (assembly GCA_038319665.1). Taxonomy (GTDB): domain Bacteria; phylum Chloroflexota; class Limnocylindria; order Limnocylindrales; family CSP1-4; genus SPCO01. Next base: position 30,162 of record JBBQDL010000036.1, on the reverse strand, counting down.
TCGCGCGCCGCCTATCGCGCGTTCGTCCATGACGATCCCGGGTTCGCCTCGTTCTTCCGCGACATCACGCCGATCCGGGAGCTGTCCGACCTCCGGCTCGGTTCGCGTCCCGCCGCCCGCGGGCGGCGGGACGAGGCGCCGACGATCGACTCGCTGCGAGCGATCCCCTGGACGTTCGCGTGGTCGCAGGCCCGGATCAACCTGCCCGGCTGGTACGGACTGGGGCACGCGCTCGACGCGTACCGCGCAGCGCACGGCGAGGCCGGCATCGATGCCATCGCGCGGCTCGCGCGCGACTGGCCGTTCCTCTCGAGCCTCCTGGACAACGCCGAGATGAGCCTGGCCAAGGCCGACATGGGTGTCGCGCGGCTGTACGCCGCGCTCGCGACCGGCCCGGGCGACGATCGGCGCTGGGATGCGATCGAGACCGAATACCGGCGCACCGTCTCGCTCCTCTCGCGGGTGACGGGCCGGGCGCGGCTGCTCGATGGGGCGCCCGTCCTGCAACGATCGGTCGCGTTGCGGAACCCGTACGTGGATTCGCTGTCCGAGCTCCAGGTTCGGCTGCTCGCGCGGCTGCGGGCGCTGCCGGCGGACGACCCCGGTCGCGTCCGGGTGCTGCGGCTTGTCCAGCTCACCGTCAACGGCGTGGCGGCCGGGCTCCAGAGCACGGGCTAGTCGTGGATCACGCCGACCATGTCGGACTGTTGCGATCGGCAGTGACGCCGGGCGGGACGTGGGCGGACATCGGGGCAGGGGAGGGAGCGTTCACGCTGGCGCTCGCTGACCTGCTCGGTCCGGGTGGGCGGATCGTGGCGGTCGATCGTGACGCGAGGGCGCTCCGCGAAAACCAGGCTGTCGTCGGGTCACGGTTCCCGGAGGTCGCCCTCGAGACGCTGGCCGCGGATCTGACCGAGCCGCTGAGACTGCCGGCCCTCGATGGGCTGGTGGCGGCCAACAGCCTCCATTTCGTGGCGCGCGACCGGCAGGTCGCGGTGGTCGCCGGGCTCGCCGAGCATCTCGCCCCGGGCGGCCGGCTCGTCGTGGTCGAATACGACGCCGACCGGGGCAATCCGTGGGTCCCGCACCCGTTCAGCTACGCGTCCTGGGAACGACTCGCGAGCGCGGCTGGCCTGACCGATACCCGCCGCATCGGTCGTGTCCCCAGCCGGTTCCTCGGGGCCATCTACTCGGCCGAGAGCCGGCGTCCTCAGGGCCTCGACGACCCGGCCTGAGCGGTCTCGCGCCGCGTCTCGCGGCGGCGGCACATCCCGGTGACGCGCCCTCACGTGCCTCTCAGAGGGGGAGGCCACGCTCCGGTTGAGGTTCGGCCAGAGGGAAGGACCCAGCCGAGGCGCGTATGCAGTGAGCGACGAGATCCGACCAGGGCACACATCACCAGGAGACGTCATGGAATGGACATACCAGCCGCTCGAACCGGCACAGCCCTCGACCGTGGAACCCGCCGCGGTCGAGACCAAGCCAAACGGCCTGCGCCGCGCCGTCCTGACCGCGGTGGTCTCGGGGTTGCTCCTCGTCGGTGGCGGGGTCGCCGCGGTTTCCGCGGCCAGCCCGGCCCCTTCGTCGGCACCTAGCACGACCGCCCCGTCGGGTGGCACGGGGACGCCGCGCACGCACACCGGATCCAGCGTGAACTGCCCGAACATGGGCGGTTCGAGCGGCTCCGGCAGCTCGGGCGGCTCCAGCACCACGCCGAGCACGGCGCCGACCCCGGCGACCTAGTCTCGCGACCGCGGCGGTCCGCTTCGGTGGGCCGCCGGGGTCGTAAGGCCCGGACGACCCTCGATGCGACGCGCGTTCGCGCTTCTTCTGCTCCTCGTCCTGGTCGCAGGCTGCACGACCGCCGCGCCGGCTACGTCTTCGACATCGACGCCGATCACGTCGGCGTCGGCCTCGAGCGCGACGGCGGCGCTCGTGGACATCGGCGCTGGGCTCCAGGGTCCTTCGGGCCTCGCGGCCACCGTCTACGCGACCGGGCTCGCCAACGTCTCGGCTTTTGCGTTCGATCCCAGCGGCCGACTCTGGGCCGCGACGGCCGCCTACGACGACAAGGGCGATGACGCGGTCTACCTGATCACCGTCGCCGGCGCTTCGCCGGTCAAGGTCATCGCCGGTCTGCACACGGCACTCGGCCTCGTCTGGTCGGGCGACACGCTCTATGTCGCCTCCTCGGGTCGGGTGGATGCGTACAGCGGTCTGGCGGGTGGCGCCTTCGCGCGACACACGACGATCCTGACCCTGCCGTCGGGCGTCAGCGAGGTGAACGGCCTCGTCATGTCACCCGACGGGCGGCTCGTCCTTGGCGTCTCGGCTCCGTGCGACGCCTGTACGCCGACCACCACGGAGGCGGCGGCCGTCGTCTCGTTCCTCCCCGACGGCAGCGACCTCAGCGTGATGGCGAGCGGGATCCGCGCGCCGGTCGGCCTCGCCTACTACCCCGGTACCGACGACCTCTTCGTCACCATGAACCAGCGCGACGACCTCGGCGACGCGACGCCCGGGGACTGGCTGTCGGTCGTCCGGTCGGGCCAGGCCTGGGGCTTCCCCGATTGCTACGGCCAGGGCGGTTCGGCCTGCGCCGGGGCGCCGTCGCCGGTCGCAGTCCTCGACCCGAACGCCGCGGTCAGCGGCGTCGCGATCGTCACCGACGGGCTGGGCTCGTCGGTGACCCCGTCCGCGCTCGTGGCCGAATGGGCGACAGGCAAGGTCCTGCGCGTGGCCCTGACGGGCGAGGGCTCCGCCTACACCGGCGTCGTGGAACCCTTCCTCACGGGGCTGACCAAGCCGGTCCCCGTCGCCACCGCGCCCGACGATGCCGTCCTGGTGGGCGACTGGGGAACCGGGACGGTGTATCGGATCGCCGCTGGGTGATGGCGAGTCCGCGACCCGCACGACCAGCCTCAAACGACCCGCCTCGCACGACCCGACCCGCCCGTCGCGGTATCAGCTTGGCTGATCAGATCCGAGGTTTGTGAGCGTCGGGACCCCCTGGTTTTGCGGCATCCCGAACCCGCCAAGCGTGCGGCATCACGATTTGATCAGCCAGCCTGATATCCGGGTCCCGCGGGCGGGTCCGCCCGACCACTCAGCTCGCCGTCGACGGATCGCCGAGCCGGCGTGTCAGGACCTCCGCCAACCGCTCGTAGTCGGCGAGCTCGTTGTAGCGCTGGGCGGAGATCCGGACCAGGACCGTGGGCGCGACCCCTTCCTGCCGGGCGGCCCGGACCGGCCAGCCGCCGATGGGGACCTGGATGCGATCCTCGTCGCGCAGCCGGGCCGCCAACGCTTCGGCGGCCACCTCGTCGGCAACGCCCGGCAGCCGCAGCGCCGCCATCGATCCCAACATCGAGCTCGGCGCCGGGATTTCGACGCCGAGCGCCCCGGCAAGGATGTCGCGGCCCTTGATCGCGAGCGCGTGGTTGGCGTCCATGACGCCTTCCCATCCGCCATCCCCGAACGCCTCGTCGGCCATCCAGTCGATCGCCGAGGGGAGCGTCAGGTATCCGGTCGGGTCGCTGGTCCCGACCCAGTCGAACTCGTGGCGGAAACGCGTCCGGCCGGCGAGCGGCGCGTTCGCGCCGTGCGAGACCACGAGCGGGCGGACTCGGTCACGGCGGTCCTCGCGGACCCACAGGACGGCCGTGCCCTTCGGCCCGCACAGCCACTTGTGGCCGTTGCCGGTCCAGTACGCAGCCCCCGATGCATCGACCTCGACCGGGACCATCCCCGACGCGTGGGCGCCGTCCACGAGCGTGTCGATGCCGCGCCGATCCAGCTCCCCGACGAGCTCCACGATCGGGAGGATGAGCGCGGTCGGGCTGGTGACGTGGCTGACTACGACCAGGCGTGTCCGATCCGTCACCGCATCGAGGATCGCGTCGCGGGCGACAGCCTCCGAGGCGATCGGGAAGGGGATCGGCGCGACCACGACCCGTGCCCCGTCGCGAGCCGCCACCGCACGCATCGCGTTGATCGTCGCGTTGTACTCGTGGTCGTCGGTCAGGAGCTCGTCGCCGGGCTCGAATCTGAGCGACTGGAGGACGGTGTTGACGCCGGTCGACGCGTTCGGGACGAAGGCGAGCCCCTCGGGATCCGCGCCGAGGAATGCGCCGACGGCGCCGCGCGCATCCTCCAGCAACCCGGGCAGGTCGTACGACAGGAACTGCACCGGCTCCGCCTCGAGCCGGTCGCGCCACGCCCCCTGGACCTCGAGGATCGGTTCGGGGCAGGCTCCTTACGAGCCGTGGTTGAGGAACGTGACGTCCGGGTCGAGACGCCAGCCGAGGTCGGTCCTCACCGGGGGATGACTGGGGTCGAGATCACCTCGCCCGACCGCGCCACGATCGTCTTCCCACCGGGTTCGGCCAGCCAGCGGGCCTCGCCCGGACCGACGACGCGCCAGTCGATCGTCGGGCTCCCCGGCAAGGCGGGTTCCTCGATCACCCCGGTCTGTTCGGACAATCCGAGCGCCCCGAGACCGGGTGGCGCCCACGCCCCGAAGCGCTCGATGGTGGTCGTCCAGGTCGCAGAGCGCGCGTGCGGCACGACGACGATCCCGCTGACCAGCCTGAGGCCGGCCATCCCGCCGCCATGGGTCCACGTCCAGGACCCGAAGGCCATCGCGCCCGCACTGGCCCCGGCCACGACCGCGCCCGCGGCATGCGCCTCGAGGATCGCGGCCCAGGCGGCCGAGCCCTTCATGACGGTCGGGATGAGGTCGGGATCGCCGCCCGGGAAATGGATGACGTCGGCCTCTCCGAGGCGATCGGCGAGCCTCGGGTCAGCCGCGGTATTCCGGTCCACGACCATGACCGCCGCCGCCTCGATGTCCACACCGTCGTCCGCCGCGACCTGCTCGAAGGCCGCGACGCCATTCGAGGCCGCCAGGTCGGGACGGCCGCGGGCGGCCGCCGTGGGGACGATCACGACGCGGACCGGCCTGCCGACCGTCCGGACCCAGGCACGTTCGAGCAACCCCCCAAGGAATGCCTCGTCACCTGGCTGGAACTCGCCGCCACCGTGCAGCGCGACCGGCCCGCTCATGGCGGGCCACCGGGTGCGCTGGGTTCGCCGGAGTCCTCCTGGTCACTGGGCGTGCCGGGCCCCACCGGCTCGTCCGGCGGCGTCACGTTCTTCATCGGCGGGCGTGGTGGTGGCTCGTCGCGCCGGCCCCGACCCCGAGCGACGATCCCGGCCATCCTGGCCGGCGCGACGACGAACGGCGCGAGATAGGTGATCAGGAGGATGGGGATCAGGAACCGCGCCGCGACCGGCCGGATCGCCAGGACGAACGCCAGGGCCCAGAGAAACGCGGCGTACGCCCCGATCGACCGGCCCCGGAACCCCGCCAACTGCAATCGTCGCGCGGGCAGCAGGACGAGCAGGCCCAGCACCAGTGCGATCGCCAGGAGCGCTGGGGTGGGCATGACTCGGCGGTCGGCGTCAGCGGCTCATCGATCGATAGCGTCGCACGCCGAGCGGCGCGAAGATCGCCAGGATCAGCGCGATCCAGATGAGCGAGAGCAGGACCGGGTGTTCGGACGGGAAGCTGCCGGCCTTGACGAACGGGTTGGGGTTCCCCCACAGGTCGCGGCAGGCCGCCGTGATCGCGCTGATCGGGTTCCATTCCGCGACCGGCTGAAGAAAGGACGGCATCGATGCGATCGGGACGAACGCGTTGGAGATGAACGTCAGCGGGAAGATGACGATGAACGAGACCTGCTGGGCGACCTCGACGGTCGGGACGGAGAGCCCGAGCCAGACGCCGATCCACGACATCGCGAAGGCGAACAGGAGCAGGAGGCCGATCCCCGCCAGCAGCTCCGGCAGGCCGGTGTTCACCCGCCAGCCGACCACCAGCCCGGACACCATCAAGACGATGAGGATCCCGCCGTTGTAGACGACATCGGCAAGGGTCCGTCCGGCCAGGACTGCCGACGTGGCCATGGGCAGCGAGCGGAAGCGGTCGATGATCCCCTTGTTCGCGTCGTCGGTCATCCCCACCGCCGTCGTCGCCGCCGCAAAAGCGATCGTCTGGGCGAAGACGCCGGGGAGGAGGTATTGGCGGTAGGCCCCGGGATCGGGATAACCCGGCAGCGGGATCGCGCCGCCGAAGACGAACGCGAAGAGCAGCACGAACATGATCGACTGGAAGATCGCGAAGATCGCGAGCTCCGGGATGCGCGGGATGCGCTTGAGATTGCGCCAGGTGATGACCCGGCTGTCGGCGACGATCTTGCCGAAGCCGGTCCTCGAGGTCGTCATGCCGACTCGATCGGCGGTCACGCGACCTCTTCCTCCTCTTCGAACCCGTTCACCTGGGCGTCGTGGCCGGTCAGCGACAGGAAGACGTCATCGAGCGTCGGCCGTCGCAGGCCGATGTCGTCGAGCCGGATCCCTGCGGCGTCGAGGTCGCGGACGACCTGGACCAGACTCTGGGCGCCGCCCTCCGACGGGATGGTCAGCCGCCGGGTGTGCTCGTCGAGCGTGCACTCGCCGTCGAGGTTGCGCGACAGGAGCTGGCGGGCGCGTTCGATGTCCGCGCGGTCGTGGACGACGACCTCGATCCGCTCGCCACCGACCTGCGACTTGAGCTCGTCGGCCGTGCCGCGGGCGATGATCCGCCCGCCATCGACGACGGCGATGGTGTCGGCGAGCTCGTCGGCCTCCTCGAGATACTGGGTCGTCAGCAGGAGGGTGGTGCCCTCGCGGACCAGGCCGCGGATGACGTCCCACATGCCGAGCCGACTGCGGGGGTCGAGTCCGGTCGTCGGCTCGTCGAGGAAGAGCAGCCGCGGGTTGCCGATGAGCGCGCTGGCCAGGTCGAGGCGGCGGCGCATCCCGCCCGAATAGGTCTTGACCGTCCGGTCGGCGGCGTTCGACAGGCTGAACTGCTCGAGCAGATCGGTCGCCCGACGCGTCGACTCATCGCCGCGCAGCTGATAGAGCCGGCCGAACATCCAGAGGTTCTCCCGACCGGTCAGGTTCTCGTCGACGGCAGCGAACTGGCCCGACAGGCCGATCACCGAACGGAGCTGGTCAGCCTGCTTGACGACGTCAAACCCGGCGACGGTGGCATGTCCGGCATCGGGCCGCAGCAGGGTCGCCAGGATGCGGACCGTCGTCGTCTTGCCCGCGCCATTGGGTCCGAGCAGACCCAGGACGGTCCCCTCCTTGACCGTGAGATCGAGGCCATCGAGCGCGCGAACCTCGCTCTTTCGGGAGCGGTAGATCTTGACCAGGCCTTCGGCCGTGATGGCGTCCATGGGCAGGTTGTTGCTCCCTGTGGGGCGATCGCGCTCGGGGGCCCGCAAGTATACGGGCGCCCGCTAGGCTCCGACCATGGCACGCCCCCGCCCAGTCGGGCGCCTTTCGACCTGGCTCGAGCGCTGGGGCGACATCCTCCCGCTCCTGCTCGCCGAGTTCATCGTATGGCTCGGATTCGGGGCACTGCTGCCCGTCCTGCCGCTCTATTTCACGCAGCAGGGCGTGGACCTCGCGCTCCTCGGGCTCGTCATCGCGGCCTGGCCGGCGGCCCGACTGTTCGGCGAGCCGGTCTTCGGCTGGCTCGCTGACCGGACGGCGCGCATCCCGATCATGGTCGGAGGGCTTGTCGCGACCGGGATCTTCAGCATCATGCCGCTCGTCTTCACGGGCCCCCTGGCGTTCCTCATCCTGCGTGCGGGATCCGGCCTGTCGACAGCCGCGTACGACCCGGCCGCGCGCGGCTACCTCACCGACGCGACACCGCCCGACCGCCGCGGCGAGGCCTTCGGGCTCTACGGCGCGGCCCAGATGGGCGGCCTCCTGCTCGGTCCGGCGATCGGCGCGCTCGGCGCCGGGTGGTTCGGCGGCATCTCGTTCGTCTTCGTATTCGGTGGCGTCGCTGCGTGGCTCGCGGCGTTCCCGATCATTCTGCGCGGTCGCGAGAGCGGCGAGCGGACCCACCCGGCGCCGGCGCCCGATTCGACCGAGTTCCCGCCGGAAGCCCCATCGATCTCGCGGCGGGCCGCCGCAGCAGCCGCCGCCGACCGGGATGTGCAGGTGGATCCCGCGGCCCCGAGCCGACTGCTCAACCGCGGCCTCGTCGCTGCACTCGTCATCAATGCGGGCGGCTACTTCGCGGGCGGCACCTACGAGGTGATCTGGAGCCTCTTCCTCCAGCATTTGGGCGCCGGTCTCGACCTCATCGGGCTGACCTTCGCGATGTTCGGGCTGCCGGTGCTGCTGCTCTCGCCGCTCGCCGGTCGCCTGGTCGATCGACGCGGTTCGCTCGCGTTCATCGTGGTCGGCTCGATCCTGCCCGCGATCACGGGCATCGCCTACACCCAGATCGCGGACCCGTTGCTGGCTGTGCCGCTCATCCTCGTCGAGGCGACGGGGTTCGCGATGCTCAACCCGGCGCTCTACGCCGTCGTCGCCGCGAACTCACCGGTCGGGCGTTCGTCGACGGCGCAGGGCGTTTTCGGGGCGGCCGGGACCGTCGGGTTCATCGTGGCCTCGCTGATCGCCGGCGTCCTCGCCGGGACCGATATCGTCTACCCGATGTACGTGTTCAGCGCGGTCCTGCTGACCTCCCTCGTCGTCGGCCTGGTGATCGGCGGGAGGCGGCTCCAGGGTCGGGTCGTGGACCGCAGTTGAGCTTTGCCGCGTTTGACCGAATCGGGCTCGAGCCCTAGAGTGGTAGGTCGCGGGGTGGAGCAGCGGCAGCTCGTCGGGCTCATAACCCGAAGGTCAGAGGTTCGAATCCTCTCCCCGCAACCAAGACCGCTTTCACCTTGAACCCCGGGCCCGACCACCCGGGGTTCTTCCTATCCTGGGAATGGCGGGGTCGGCGCCGGCGTGCATCAGGGTGCGAGGCGCTGCCAGTCGAGGTCGGTGTCGGAGTGCCAGGCGACTGACGTCGGCGGACCGCCGGTCGGGTCGAGGAGGTAAGCCGATGTGCTGGCTGTGTAGTCGGGCATCATCAGGATCTTGCTCGAATCCGGCGACCAGACCCAGTGCGCCGTTCCGGTCATCTCCGGTCCGGTCGGGATGATCGGACCTGTCCCGTCCGCCCGGACGACAGCGACGCGCTGTGTCGCCCGCCCATCCTCGATCACGTGCCAGTAGGCGACCCATCGACCGTCGGGCGATGGGGCGGCCAGGCCGTCCCAGCCAGGACCGGGCTCGCTGACGAATTCGTGCGGGTTCGTCCCGTCCGCGTTCATCACCCACAACTGGATCGAGTCCGGGAACCAGCGCTGGTAGAAGATCCGGCTGCCATCCGCCGAATACGTCGCGGCAGCGAGATCCTGGTCGACCTCGGCGGTGTTCGTCGGTTGGACCAGTGTCCTCACGTTCGTCCCCGCCGCATCCATCACGAACAGGCCGTACCGCCCCCGGACCAACGCCCGGAAGAGGATCTCCCGCCCATCCGGCGGTCGGAACGCGAGGGAATCCGCGTTGGCGGCGGCAGTGAGTAGCTGCGGCGGTCGCGCGCCGCCGACATCGAAGGACTCGAGGCGGTTCACGCCGTCGACGGGATGGATGACCGCCAGGCGCTGACCGTCAGGCGTCCACACCGCCGACACGACCTTGTCGAGCGGCGACGACGTGATGCGTGTGACGTCGGTGCCGTCCTCGCGCATGACATAGATGTCGATCGGCGCGGGAGCGGCAGCGGCCGGTGGCCCCGGGACGTCGCGGAAGAATGCCAGTCTGGTGCCGTCGGGCGAAAATCCCGGAGCCGCGTCAGTCGCCGGGCCGGAGAGCAGCACTCGAGTCTTGCCGGTCGCGGGGTCGCCCGCGTACAGGTCGCCGTTCGCGACGAATGGGATCAGCCCATTCCGTGCCGGCCCGAATGGTGCGGGCACTCGACGTGACGAGCCCACGGCGACGGCGAGGGCCACAGCCAGCAGCAGTGCGATGAGCGCGAGGACGCCGAGCTGCCGCCATGGCAGCCGTGTCACCGGGATGGTGCGCGTCGTGATGTCCATCGGGATCCACCTTCCTGGGAAGGCCCAGGCCGGACGCTGCCGCGTGCGGACGGCGGCGGCCAGGACCTCGTTTCGATAGTCGGGAGACGGCCCCAGGTACAGGTCCTCGAGGAGGGCGGGCAGATGGCGCTCGAAGCGAAGCTCGTTCGTCATGCGACCTGCCCTCCGGGGACCGGCGCCGGGGCCGGATCTGGAGCGGCCACCGAGATGCGCATCGCGGCGAGCGCGTAGTGCAGCCGGGATCGAGACGCTGGAGCGCCCCGTCCACCAGGTCACGGTCGGCCAGGGCCCCCGACAGATCGGGATGCACCGGCGAGTCGAGTGGGTTCAGTTCGACCTCGATCGGGCGCCGGCGCCGGCGCCGGGCAAGATCGAGACAGGCGTTGACGGTCAGGCGGTGCAGCCACGCATCGAACCGGTCGGGGTCGCGGAGGCCCCTCAGGTCGCGCCAGGCGCGGATCAATGCCTCCTGGACCGCGTCGCGGGCGAGCTCCGGGTCCCGAAGGATCAGGCGAGCGGCCGCGTCCAGCCGCGCGAGGGCAGGGTCGACGAGTTCGGCGAAGGCGTCATGATCGCCCCGCTTCGCGCGTCCGACGAGCTCTCGCTGGTCCACGGTCGCCTCGACTGCGGCACGACCTGGATGGTCGTGCTCGACAGGGTATGGCGTCTCGCTGCGCCGAAAGGTTCATTCGTGCGCCGTCGCGGCCGTCAGACCCTGGCCAGGTCCTTGAGGATCCGTTGCGCGGCAAGCTTCCCCGGGGCGCCCATCACGCACCCGCCGGGATGGGTTCCGGAACCGCACTGGTAGTAGCCGTCGATCGGGGTGCGGTACTGGCTCCAGCCGGGGGCCGGGCGGAAGAAATACATCTGCGGGGCGAGGAACTCGCCGGCGAAGATGTTGCCCTCGCTCAGGCCGACGGTCCGCTCGATGTCGAGGGGGGTGACGACCTCGCGGTGGAGCACCAGCTCCCCGAAGCCGGGGAAGAACGACTCGAGCGTCGCCTGGACGGTGTCGCCCAGGTTCTGCCGCTCGGTGTCCCAGTCGCTCTCGCGCAGCTTGTACGGGGTGTAAGCGACGAACGAGCTCATGACGTGCTTGCCGGGCGGCGCCATGTCGGCATCGATCGTGGACTGGATCGCACAGTCGAGGTAGGGCCGCTGGCTGTACCAGCCGTACTTCGCGTCATCGAACGCCCGCTCGAGATAGTCCATCGACGGCCCGATGTTGGTGAAGCCACGGAACATGTCGCCGCGGTCGCCCAGCGCCGGGTACTTCGGTAGCCCGTCGAGCGCGAAGTTGACCTTGGACGACGTGCCCTGGAACCGGAAGTGCTGGATGGCCTCGACCAGGTCGCTCGGCAGTTCGCGCGGGTCGACGAGCTCGAGGAACGTCCGCCGCGGGTCGAGCGCGCTGACCACGGTCCTGGCGTGGTATTCCGTCCCGTCCTCGAGCGCGACCCCGACCGCACGACCAGCCTTCGTGATGACGTCGACGACCGGCGACTCGAGGACGATCTCGGCGCCGAACGAGCGCGCGGCCCGGGCGAGCACCTGGGTGAACCCGCCGTTGCCGCGCTTGTGGAAGGCCCACGCCCCGAACTCGCCGTCGTGCTCACCGAGGATGTGATAGAGCAGGACCAGCCCCGAGCCCTGCGAACGCGGCCCGACCTTGGTCCCGATGATCGATGACGAGGCGAGATAGCCCTTGACGATGTCCGAGTCGAAGTAGTCGTCGAGGAAGTCGGCGGCGCTCCCGGTGAGCAGCCGGACCGTGTTGTGGAGCGTCCGCTTGTCCATCCGGCGGAAGCGCGACCCGAGCGACGCCAGCGCCAGCAACTCCTCGGGATCGTTGCTGAAGAGGTCGGGCGGTGGTGCGTCGAGCAGCGGCTTGATGGCCTGGCAGACCATCTCGACGTCGTGCACGTACTGCATATAGGCGTCCGCGTCGTGCTGGCTGTGTCGGGCGATCTCCCGGAGGTTCTCGCCATGGTCTTGCCCGAGCCACAGGTAGTCGCCGTTCTCCATCGGCGCGAAGGTCGACGACATCAGCAACGGCATGAAGCCGTGCTTGGTCAGCTCGAGGTCCTGGATGATGTCGGGCCGGAGCAGGCTCAGCGCGTACGAGAAGGTCGTGAACCAGAAGCCCGGGTGGAGCTCCTCGGTGATGGCCGCACCACCGACGAACGGCCGCCGCTCGAGCACCAGTGTCTTGAGCCCGGCCTTGGCGAGGTAGGCACCGTTGACCAGGCCGTTGTGGCCACCGCCGATGACGATCGCGTCGTATTTCCGGGCGGACGCACGGGCCGGCGCCGGTGCGGCGGCGGGCTTCGATGCCTTGGCGGAGCTCGGCGTCCTCGGCATGTCAGGCGGTCTTCCGGATCGGGTTGTAGAGCGGAAGCCTGGCGGTATGGGCGGCGACGTATTCGTAGCGATGGTTCACGTCGATCTCCAGTCGGACGGGTGAGCCCGGCGCGGTGAGCGCAGGCCGAACGCGAGCCAGGGCGATGTGACGCTGCAACATCGGGGAGTACATGTAGCTCGTGGTGTAGCCGACCTGCGTCCCGGCTTCGTCGTACAGGAACATCTCACCGAGGATCGGTGTGTGGTCCTTGGGTGGGATGAGTCCCGCAGCACCGTAGATCCGGTCGTAGTCGGCCCAGTCGACCAGGAGGCCGGTGAGCCGCCAGCGGGAGGTCTTTTCCGCGAGCTCACGCTCGATGGCGCGGCGACCGATGAAGGCGCGATCGTCCGCGGCGAGGCCGCGCACCATCCAGCCCCAGCCGAGCTCGATCAATGACGAGCGATCCTCGTCGGTCCACCCAAAGCGGCTCGACGCGAAATCGACGTCGAGGAGGAGCAGGCCCGCCTCGATCCGGAGCAGGTCGAGCGCGTCGAGCCCGAACGGGAGGACGCCGAAGCCCGCCATCGACGTCCACAGGGCATCCCAGACCTTGAGGGCGTCGGGACTGCGGACCCAGATCTCGTAGCCGAGATCGCCGCTGTAGCCGGTTCGCGATACGGTCACCGGCGAGCGTGCGATCTCGCCGGTCGTCAGGCCGAAGAACGGGAGGCTCGCGGCGCCCGGAACGAGGGCCGCCAGCAGGTCACGTGAGCGTGGGCCCTGGAGGGCGAGGATCCCGAACTGATCGCTGACGTCCTCGATCGCGACCTGGTCGCGGCGACCGATGAGATCCTCGAAGTAGGCAAGGTTCGGCTCGGCGGCCGTCAGCAGGAATTCGTCCGCCGCGGTCCGCAGGATGACCCCGTCCTCCACGACGAAACCCCGGTCGTCGCACCAGGCCGTGTACTGCGCGTTACCCGGCGCGCACGACCGGATGTCGCGGGCGAGCACGCCCGCCAGAAAGCGCCCGGCGTCGTGGCCGTGGATCCGGTACTTGTAGAGCGGGGAGGAGTCGAAGAGGCCAGCCGCATTACGGACCGCGAAGTACTCGAACTTGTCGGACATCTGGTAGCGATCGGCGGCCAGCGTGCCGGACCAGTGCTGCCACAGACCGGTCTCGTTCAGCGCGCTCGTTCGGTCGTGGAAGGGAGACGTCCGGATCATGCGGCCCTCGCTGCGGCGCCCTGGTCCGGGGAGGATAGCCAGCGGTTCGAGGGTGGCGCGCGGGCGTCCCGTCGGCTGCACCAGCCAGCGGGATCGGAGGCCCGGCGACGGAGAGAGGCCGTCGCCGGGCAGGGAAGTTCGGGACGATCAGGGAGCGATGCGCTGCCAGGCGGGATAGCTGGTCGCGGTCCACGGTGCGGGCCGCGAGACGCCCGACGCCGGATCCCACAGGAGCTGCTGGAGGCCCACCCCGTTCGCGTCGTATGGGGTCGCCTGGATCGTCGAGCCATCGGGCGACCAGGCGCCCCACATCGCCGATGCCGTCTGGAACCGGATGAGGACATCGGGTGTGCTTCCGTCGACCGAGACGACGACCGGCTGGCTCGGGTGGGTCCAGTCGCCGGATGTCCCGGTGTTTCGCTGGATGAGCAGTCGCTGCCCATCGGGCGACCATGCGGGCCAGCCCTCGAGCCATGCGCCATCCTTGTGGCCGACGATGGTGTCGTGCGTCGCGGCCGCGTCGATCACGTGGACCCGCAGGTCCTTGTTGACGACGCTCGGGAGCCAGCGCGAGTAGGCGATGCGCGTCCCGTCAGGCGACCATCGGGGGTCCCCTTCGAACGAGGCGTCGACCTGCGCGGGGAGCAGCGTCCGGCGGTTCGTCCCGTCCTGATCGACGAGATAGAGGGTGCTGTAGGCGCCATCGACGCCGGACGCCCCGACGAACAGGATGTCGGATCCGGTCGGACGGAACGTCGCGTTCGAGACGACGATCCCCATGTCCAGCCGCCGCATGGCACTTCCGTCGCTGTTCGCGACGAAGAGTCCGTGGATCCCCTTCACGGCTCCGACGATCGCGACCGACCGACCGTCCGCCGAGAGGTCGTACGACCAGACGTCCTCGAGGGGTTCGGAGGTGAGTCGCCGCAGGCCACTGCCGTTCGCCCGGGCGATATAGACATCCTCCGTGCCGGCGGTGATCCGACGCTGGAAGAGGATCATCGTCCCATCCTGCGACCAGGCCGGGTCGAAGTCCTCCTCGGGGCCGGTCACGATCGACTGGCTGCGCCCGGTCCGGGGATCGAAGGTGAAGATGTCGCCGCCCTCTGAGTGGAGGACGAGGCCATTGGCCGCGGGCCCGAACAACGGTGGCAAGGGCCGCTGGGCGCCGGCGAGCACCAGGCTGGCCACGAGCGCCAGGACGATGAGGAAGAGGACGCCGATCGGTCGCCAGGGCACCTGGGCGGCGACGGGGCGCCGGATGACTTCGAGCATGGGGAGCCACCTTTCGATGGAGGTCCAGGCGGGCCGCTGACTGCTGTGCGCGGTCTGCCAGAGGAGGTCGTCGAGGTAGTCGGGCGTTCGCGGCTCGGCGAGCTCGGCGAGGAGCATCGGGAGCTGCCGCTCGAAGAGGTCGATCGGCATCATGCGAACTGCCCTCCGGGAATCGGGGTCGCGAACTTGGTCTCGTCAGCGGCGATCGTCGTGCGCATCGCGCCGAGCGACCGATGGAGGCGGGACTTTGCGGTCCCCAGGGGGATCTTGAGGGCGACCGCCACCTCGGGTAGCGGCATCCCCAGGAAGTAGTGCAGCACGACGACCGCGCGCCACTCGGGATCGAGGTGCCGGAGCGCCCCATCGAGCACGGTCGGCGACATCGGTCGCCATGTCGCCGATGGAGGGGGCGTCGATCGGGGTCAGTTCGACCTCGATCGCCCGGCGCCGGCGGCGGCGTGTGATATCGATGCAGGAGTGGACGACGAGCTGGCGGAGCGAGGCGTCGAACCGATCGGGGTCGCGGAGCGCCGGCAGGTTGCGCCAGGCGCGGATGAAGCCTTCCTGGACCGCGTCGCGCGCGAGCTCCGGGTCCCGCAGGATCAGCCGTGCGGCCGCGTCCAGTCGCGCGACGGCCGCGCCGGCAAGCAGTGCGAAGGCGTCATGATCGCCCCGCTTCGCCCGCTCGACGAGGTCTCGCTGGTCCACGACAACCCCAGGTGGTGCGCGGCCGTCTGGTCGCGTTCACATGGTATGGCGTCGATTCCCGGTGATTCGTTCCGGGCAAGGGACGGCGGCGGCCGGGAGCCGGCCGCCGCCTCGCACGTGGCTACTTGAACTTGAGGGTCTGGATGATTGGCATCGCCTGGGCGACGAGCTGGTCCCAGCGGTCAGCGTGCGTCGAATCGATCCCGACCAGGACGACGTCGTCGCCGCCGAGGTCGAGGAAGATGACTCGCTCGAGCTCGCCGGGAGCGATCCCCCAGCTGTAGCCGTCCTTGCCGGCGCCGGCCTCCGTCAGGAAGACGGCTGCGGGACCGGGGGTGTCGGGACACTTGGCGGTCCAGTTCGGCGCGATCTTGATGTCCACCCACTGGCCCGGGTGGCCGTCGATCGTGACCGCTGTCGGTGCCGTGACGACGAGTGACGGACGGCTGCGGACCCAGGCGACCAGGCCGGCCACGGTCTGCTTCACCGACGTCTGTTCCTGGTTGGAACACGCGGCGTTCTGTGCGGTGGCGGCCGGCGTCCGGTAGATGTCGACGTCGTGGAATGTGCCGGGAGCGTTGGTCCCGTAATCAACGGTCGGCGTCAGGGTGAACGTGCCCGGCCAATCGGACGAGTTCGACCAGGCTGCCGGAACGGTGTAGGTGACGGCGCCGAAGTTCGGGTGCCAGGGATCGCCGGCGCGGACCTTCGGGTCGATGTATTGCGACTGGAAGGTGCCCGCTTCGAGATCGCCGAAGCAGCCGTCGGTCGTGTCCTTGCAGGCCACGCGAGTCCAGTCGCCGGCGAGCGCCGCCGCTCGTGTCGCGCACGCATCGCTGATCGTCGTGAGCGTCAATCGGACACCCCCCGGCGAGAGCGACCAGTGGTAGCGGCCCTCCTCGCCGGTCGTGCAGCCGGCGGTGTAATCCGAGGTCATCAGGTCGAGTTCGCCGGGTACCGGCGCCGAGGGGACCGAGGCGAGCACGGACTGCGTGTAATTGTCGTTCGGGAAATCGAGCGCTGGGGCGCTCAGTTCGAACCGGTAACGATCGGGCGTGGGCATCCCCGGGATGACGCGTTTCGGGCCGATCCACGTATAGGTCAATGCGGCCGGGATCGATGTCGTTGATGCGCTGGGCGGGGTCGTCGGCGCCGCCGTCGGCGACGCTGAGGGTCCACCGATCCCCGATGGACCATTCGAGCGATTGAGGAACAACCCGCCGCCGACCACGACGACGAGGATCGCCACGACGGCGGCGAGGATCGGGGTACGAGACATCGTGAAGGACCTCCAAAGGGGCATCCGAAGCGGACGCCGCGCCTGCGGCATCGTGTCGGCGGCCTGGAGGACGGCGGCGATCGCCCGATCGGGCGCCTCATCGGGACCGAGCTCGAGCCATGCCCGAGCCAGGCGGTCGAAATTGCGTTCGTCGGTCATGCCATCCGTCCTTCGGGGGCGACCGGCGCCGCGTCGGCCTCGACGGCCGCGCGCAGCGTTCGAGTCGCGTAGTGGAGACGCGAGCGGGCCGTCCCCGCCGGGATGCCGAGCGTGTCGGCGATCTCGGTCAGCGGCAGACCTATGTGGTGATGCAGGACGAAGACTGCCCGCTGCTCGACGGTCAGTCGACGGAACGCCCGATCGAGCGCATCGCGATCGACGATCGAGAGCAGGCCATCCGGACCAGCCGGCCCGTCGACCGGCAGGACGCGGACGTTCGCTGTCCAGACATGCCGACGCCTGGCCTCGGCGTAGCACGCATGGACGAGCAAGCGCCTGACCCAGGCTTCGAAGCGGTCCGGGTCACGCAGCCTCGGGAGTTGGCGCCAGACGGTGAGGAGGGCGCCCTGCAGGGCATCCTCGGCGAGGACGTTGTCGCGCAGGATCCGGGCGGCGAGCGCATACATCCGGTCGCTGGTCGCATGGACCAGCGCCGCGAACGCGTCACGATCGCCGTTCTGTGCCTGGACGACGAGGTCTCGCACCATCGCTCCCTGTGTGACGGCGCCGGATGGCGCCGTCACACCCAATGAGTGGTCCGAGGGTCGGGAACGTTCAGCACGGTAGCGGATTGACTCTGGCGCGCGGCGGCCCGTACGCTCGGGACGTCGACCTTCGTCGTGGGACGGGTCGACCGCGTGGCTGGGAGGGTTCCATGCAACGGATCATCGGCGCCGTTCTGGGAGCGGTCGCGACGTACCTCCTGCTGATGGCCTTCGCGGGTACGGCGGGTTCGCAGACCTACCTCGCGGCCATCCTCATCGGTCTGGTCGTCACGATCGCATGGCCGTGGATCATCGCGCTGATGGTCGCCCGGCAGGTCAAGGACCGGCGTCGGGACGAGATCGATCGCGAGGTCCAGGAGCAACTGGCCCAGAAGTCGCGCGGCGGCTGACCGCCGCCCCACCGACCAAGATCCCGACTTGCGACTGGGCGCCCTCCGCCGGGCCATCCCGCCGCTCCTCCGTGACACTCCCGATTTCCGGCGTCTCTGGCTGGGCCAGACGATCTCGGTCTTCGGCGACCAGATCACCCAGCTTGGGCTGCCCCTCGTCGCCGTCCTGACGCTCGGCGCCGATGCCACCCAGATGGGTACGTTGACCGCGGTCGGGCTGCTGCCGCACCTGCTCTTCTCGCTCCCCGCCGGGGTCTGGCTCGACCGGATCCGGACCCGCCGGCGGCTGATGATCGTGGCCGACCTGGCGCGGGCGGCGCTCATCGGGAGCATCCCGGTCGCGTACGCGCTCCACGCGCTAGCGATGCCGCAGCTGTTCATCGTCGGGTTCCTGAGCGGCAGCCTGGCGGTCGTCTTCGACCTGTCCTGGAACACGTTGTTCGTCGCAGTCACCGAGCGGGAGCGCTATGTCGAGGCGATGGCGCTGCTCAACGGCAGCCGCTCGCTCGCCTCGGTCGGTGGCCCGACGATCGGTGGTCTGCTCGTCCAGGTCTTCGGGGCGCCGCTGGCGATGCTTGGCGACGCGCTGTCGTTCCTTGGTTCGGTCGTCTTCCTGCGGCGGATCCGCTCGCCCGAGCCCCCGGTCGAACCCGAGGCCGGCTCGATCCGTGAGCAGCTCATGGTCGGGCTTTCGTTCGTGTTCCGCGATGGCGTCATGCGTGCGGTGCTGCTCTCGGCGGCGACGATCAACCTGTTCACGTTCGCCTCGTCGGCACTGTTCATCCTGTACGCGACGACGACACTCGGGGTCTCACCGGGCGCCCTGGGTCTTGCGCTCGGGACGGGCGCCGTCGGCTCCGTGATCGGGGCGCTGGTCGCGTCGCGGATCGGCCGGCGGATCGGGCTGGGCCCGGCCTACGCGCTCGGTTGCCTGATCTTCCCGATCTCGTTGCTGCTGATCCCGCTGGCCGGCCCCGGGATGCCCGCGCCGCTGATCCTCGCCCTGCTGTTCGGCTCCGAGTTCGGCGCGGGGCTCGGGGTGATGATCCTCGACATCAACGTCGGAGCGATCCTCTTCGCGCGGACCCCGGATCGGATCCGGTCTCGCTCGGGCGGCGCGTTCCGGTTCGTCAACTACGGCGTCCGTCCGATCGGGGCGCTGCTCGGCGGACTGCTCGGCGGGGCGCTCGGCGTCCGTGAGGCGATCCTCGTCACCACGATCCTGGCCATCGGTGGCGTCCTCTTCCTCATCGGGTCGCCGGTGGTGCGGCTGCGCGAGCTGCCCGAGGCGTCGGAATAGGGCGGTTCCGTTCGCCGTCTCACTCCCAGCGAAACGAGCGCGCAGCGAGCACGACCGTCACGATCCCCCATGCGGCCAGGATGACGACGGCCCGGGCTGGATCAGCGTCGCCGGAACCGACCGCCGTCCGGAAGAGATCGGCCAGGGCGGCGGCGGGGAGGAGCCCCGCAACGGCAGCCAGTGGACCCGGCAGCTCGGTCACCGGCAGGACGATCCCACCGAGCAGCAGGAAGGCGATGAAGAGGGCGTTGGCGAGGGCGAGGGTCGCCTCGGCTCGCAGGGCGCCGGCGAGCAGGAGCCCCAAGCCTGCGAAGGCGAGCGTTCCGAGCAGGAGGGCGACGATGAAGAGGGCGGGGGAAGCGGCGGGGCCCGGTCGCCAGCCGAGCAACCAGGCCGCGATGGCGACCAGGAGGACCACCTGCGCGACCTCCACGACGAGGACGGCGACCATCTTCGCGATGAGGAGGCTGCCCCGGGCCAGCGGCGACCCACCGAGCCGCTTGAGGACCCCGTAGTGCCGTTCGTAGGCGGTCGCGATGCCGAGGTTGACGAGGCTGGTCGCGACGACCGCGAGCGCGAGGCTCCCCGGCAGCAGGAAGTCGACCGGCCGGCCACTCCCCGTCGGGAGGACGCCGACCGACGCGAAGAAGAGCAGGACAACGACCGGGATCACGATCGTGACCAGGACGTTCTCGCCGCGCCGCGCGGTGAGGCGCAGCTCCGTCGCGGTCTGGGCGATGGTCGCCGCCAGCGGCGAGGCCGGGCGGCTCATCGCGCGGCCGGGAGGCTCATCGCGCGGCCCCGACCAGCTCGAGATAGACGTCCTCGAGACTCCCGCCGGCGGTGCGCAACTCCACGATGAGTCGGCCGGCGACCGAACACCAGCCGGCGAGTCCCGCGACGAGCGCGGGATCGGGCGGCGCGCCGTCCAGTCGATATCGGCCGCCGTCGCCGTCCGGGACGACCGAAGCGCCAGTGCGGATCGCGGCCAGCGCGCCGGCCAGCTCCGCCAGCTCGGTCGTGCCGAGCGCCCGGTCGACCCGGAACCGGAGCCGCGGCACGGCCCCGGCCATCAGTTCGGCAGGTGTCCCGGACGCGACGATGCGGCCACCATCGAGCACCACGATCCGGTCCGCAAGCCGTTCGACATCGGTCAGGTCGTGGCTCGTCAGCAGGATCGCGGCGCCCGCGTCGCGCACGTCCCCGACGATCGCCCGGGTCGCGGCGCGTGCCTCGGGGTCCATCCCGGCGGTCGGCTCGTCGAGGATCAGGACCTCGGGCCGCCCGACCAGGGCCAGGGCCAGCCCGAGCCGCTGGCGCTCGCCGCCCGACAACCGCCGGTAGCGTGTGCGCGCCACAGTGCGGAGCCCGACAAGGTCGAGCAGCTCATCGGCGGCGCGCGGGTCGGCGTGGAAGCGCCCGTACTGGCGGAGCGTCTCGAGCGGCTGCGCCCGCGGATCGATGCCGCCGCCCTGGAGCATCAGCCCCACTCGTGCCTTGAGCGCCGCACCGCCAGCCGCCGGGTCCCCGCCCAGCACGCGCACGTGGCCACCGTCACTGCGGCGGTAGCCCTCGATGATCTCGACCGTCGTCGTCTTGCCCGCGCCGTTGGGCCCGAGCAGGGCGACGAGCTCGCCGCCCCGGACGGTGAGCGAGACGCCGTCAAGGACCGTCCTCGCTCCGTACCGCTTGACCAGCCCATCGACGACGACCATCGGGTCGTCGGGGGTCACGACGTGATCCGGCTGTACTGCCGATCGAAGTCCGCGTCGGTGAGCTGGCCGACCTGGATCGAGCGGATGATCCCGGTCCGGTCGACGAAGTAGGACTGCGGTCGGGCGGTCACCCGGTAGGCGGTCTTGATCGTCTTGTCCGGATCGACGACCGTCGCCCAGTCGGCGCCGTACTTGGTGATGAACGCGCGGGCCGCGTCCGGCGGGTCGTCGGTCAGGACGCCCACGACCGTCAGGCCCTCGCCGCCGTGGGCCTTCAGCACCTTCTCGAGGAATGGGAACTCGTCACGGCAGGGCACGCAGCTCGGGCCCCAGAAGTTGATGATGACGGGCTTGCCCACGAGGCTGGCCAGGTCGAACGGGGCGCCGTCGAGCGTCGTCCCGACGACCGGCGGCGCCGCATCGCCGACCGCCGCGCGCGGTCCGCCTCCCGGGCCTGCCCGGATGACGAGCAGAAGGCTCAGCGTGGCCAGGCCGGCGACGAGCAGGGCGAGCAGGATCGGCCGCCGCGGTGTCATGGTCCCCTCGCCTTATTGGATCGTCGCGGTCCCCGTCATCGTTGGGTGGACGATGCACGAGAACTTGTACGCCCCGGACTTGAGCGCGGGAACGTCGTAGATCCTGGTGGCCACCCCCGTGAAGACGTCGCCCTTGAAGACGACGGTCCCCGAGCTGTCCTGCAGCTCGACATCGTGGGCTGTGCCCGGGTCCTCGTTGTCGAAGGCGATCGTGAACGGCTTATCGGCCGGGGCCGTCACACTCGTCTGCACGAAGGCGATGCCCTTGGCCTCGATGGTCACATCCGGGGTGCCCCCTGCCAGCGGGCCTCCGCTCGCCGGCGGACCTTCGGATGCCGATCCACGCGAGGCGGCCGGCGGCGCACCCGACGCGGCCGGCGGCCCCCCCGACCCTCCGGGCGTCCCGCCGTTGGCCGCTCCCGCGATGAAGATCCCCGACTGGAGGACCGCTGCGCCCACGATCAGCACGGTCAGCGCCGTGAAGAGTCGTCGCGGGGCCGGCGGCGGAGGGCCGCTATCGATATGACCGGTCGTGTCCGCCTGGACCGCCGCCCGGTACTCCCGCAAGGCGTCGATGAGCCAACCCACCAGCGTCGAGATGAACACGATGACGCCGGCCGCGAGCAGCCAGCCACCGAACACCAGGCCGAGCAGGATGGCGAACATCCCGAACGCGCCGAGGAACGGACGCCAGGACGGCCCAGGCATGTGGACGCCTTCCGGCGGCCCATCGTGGGCGACCGCCGGCATCGCAGTCGTCGTCGGCCCGATGTCGTGGTCGTAGTTCCGGATCCCTTCCGCCAGCCAGTACAGGAGCGTGAGCGCCAGCGCGATCGCGCCGAGGATGAGGCTGATCCCCCCGAACACCAGGCCGAGCAAGATCAGGAAGAGGCCGGCGGCCGCGAACGGCGGAGCGAACGAGGGTCCCGGCATATGGATCCCGGCCGGCGTCTTCGGGATCGCCCGCGCCTTCCCGCGACGGGGCGGCTTGGCGCGCATCAGATTCCCGAAGAGCCACATCAGGACGACGACGACCACGACGATGATCGCCACTGGCATCAGGCTGATCAGCTTGCCCCAGTCGGGCGTGACGAGCTGCGCGATCAGATCGAGGATGCTGGTCCAGATTTGCTCGAGCATGGGTCGCCCGGATCAGGTCGCGCGGCGGCGGTCGGTGGCGATCATTCGTCCGACGACCCGGCGACGAGGACGTAGGCCAGGATCGCCGTCGCGACTCCGAGGAAGGCGAGCATCGTGGCACCCGCGGCGACCAGGTTGTACGGGACCGTCAACCCCGCGATCGAGGGGACCGCATACAGGATGACGCCCGTGACGAGGAACACGATCCCGACGAGGGCCGCGTTGCGCGGATGGCGGAGTGGATGCACGGCGATCGTCTCCTACGTCGCGGCGGTCTTGCCGGGGAGCAGGTAGAGCAGCGAGAAGAGCAGGATCCAGACGACGTCCACGAAATGCCAGTACAGCGAGGCGGCCTCCACGGCGTCGTAATGTCTCGAGCTGAATTGGCCGACCATCCCACGATAGAGCACGACCGAGAGCATGATCACGCCCCCGAAGACGTGCGCCCCGTGGAACCCCGTCAGCGTGAAGTACGTCGTCCCGTAGGTCCCGCTGGAGAGGGTCAGACCCTCCGCGCCGAGCAGCGAGTAATCGGTCACCTGCGCCAGCAGGAAGATGATCCCCAGCACGACCGTGATGGTCATCGCCCGCAGGAACCGCGTCCGATCGTCGCGACGGATCGCCAGGACCGCGTACTGGCAGGTGAACGAGCTCAGGATCAGGAGGATCGTCGCCGGCCCGACGAAGGGCAGGATGGCGAGCGAGAACGGCTGGCCCGTCTCGACGTTCGTCGGTGGCCACTGGGAAGCGTTCGCTCGGATGCTGAAGTAGGCCGCGAAGAGGCCGCCGAAGAACATCACCTCCGAGGTGATGAACAAGAGCATCCCGAGGACCGGGTTGCTGATCCCGCCGTGCGTGTCGTGCGGCATCCCGGCGAGCGGCGAGTGCTCGACCGGCAGCGTCGCCTGGGTCTCGGTGGTCATCGCCATCGTCGAAGCCGGCTCAGTGCTCGGCCGTCCGGCCGTGCCGGAGGTCGAACAGCGGTCGTTCCGACCGGATCTCCGGCAAGTGGTCGAAGTTGTAGGGCGGCGGCGGCGAGCTGGTGGCCCACTCGAGCGTGTTGCCCTCCCAGGGGTCGTCGCCGGCCGGCGCTCCGCTGCGCAGCGAGATGGCCAGGTTCCACAGGAGCAGGGTCATGCTCGCCGCGATCGTGAAGCCGCCGATGGTGGCGAGCAGGTTGAGGTCGTTCCAGCCGGCGGTCGAGGAATAGTCGGCGATCCGGCGGGGCATCCCCGCCAGGCCGAGCTCGTGCATCGGGAAGAAGGTCAGGTTGAAGCCGATGAACATCAGCACGAACTGGGCCTTGCCGACGGTCTCGTTCATCATCTTGCCGGTCATCTTCGGGAACCAGTAGTAGAGCCCGGCCATGATCCCGAAGACGGACCCACCGAACAGGACGTAGTGGAGGTGGGAGACGACCCAGTAGGTGTCGTGCAGCGCGAAATCGACCGGCACCGACGCGCTCATGGCGCCGTCGATGCCGCCGATCAGGAACATCGACAGGAACCCGAGGGCGAACAGGAGCGGCGTCTTGAGCATCAGCTGGCCACGCCACAGAGTGAACACCCAGTTGAACATCTTGACCCCGGTCGGGACCGCGATGAGGAAGGTCATGATGCTGAAGAACGGCAGGTAGACCGCCCCGGTCGTGAACATGTGGTGGGCCCACACCGAGAAGCCCAGGGCGCCGATGGCCGCCGTCGCGAAGATGAACGCCTTGTACCCGAACAGCGGTTTCCGGCTGAAGACGGGCAGGATCTCGCTGATCATCCCCATCGCCGGCAGGACCATGACGTAGACCGCGGGGTGTGAGTAGAACCAGAAGATGTTCTGGTAGAGGATCGCGTCGCCGCCCCGGGCGATCGGGTCGAAGAACGAGCCGCCATAGTTGCGATCGATGAACAGCATGATCAGGACGCTGGTGATGACCGGCGTCGCCATCAGGACGAGGACCGCGGTGACCAGGACGGTCCAGACCAGGATCGGCATCCGGAACAGCGTCATCCCGGGCGCGCGCATCTTGAAGATCGTGACCAGGAAGTTGATCGCGCCGAGGATCGAGCTCGTCCCGATCAGGACGAGGGCGAGGATCCACAGGTCCTGGCCGTGGCCCACCGCCGAGAGCGGTCGGTTCTCGGACAGTGGCGCGTAGCTCGTCCAGCCCGCCGCGGCGGTGCCGCCGGTCACGAACCCGAGCAGCAGCAGGATCCCGGCCAGCGGGAGCATCCATAACGAGAGCGCGTTGATGCGCGGGAAGGCCATGTCCGGTGCGCCGATCTGGAGCGGGACGACGTAATTGCCGAAGCCCGCCAGCATCGGGATGACGAACAGGAAGATCATGATCGTCCCGTGCATCGAGAACAGTTCGTTGTAGGTCTGGTCGTTGAAGAACTGCAGCCCCGGCTGAGCCAGCTCGGTCCGCACGCCCAGCGCGAACACTCCGCCGATGAAGAAGAACACGAACGAGTTGACGATGTACAGGATCCCGATCTTCTTGTGGTCGGTCGTCGTCAGCCACTCGTAGAGCGCGCTCCGCGAGTTGGTGGCGGCAGGCGTCAGGGTGGTCGTCGCCATCGAGCGCTCCTTACTGGACCGTGAGCGTGCCGGTCATCGTCGGATGCACGGTACAGACATAGCCATAGGTCCCGGCCGCCAAGGCGGGGACGTCGTAGGTCTTCTTGGCGACGCCCGGGAAGACCTCGCCCTTGAAGACCTCTTCGCCGGTCGGCGAATCCTTGTGGATCGAGACGTTGTGTGGCGTGCCCGGATCCTGGTTGTCGAACACGATCTGGAACGGCGTATTGGCCGGAGCCGTCAGTGTCTTCTCGACGTACTGGATGCCGCTCGCGGTGACCTGGAGGGTCGGGCCGGTGGCGCCCTGGCTTGGGGCCGGTGCGGACGAGGCGCCGGGGTTGCCACTCGGGGCCGGCGCGGATGAGCTCCCGGGGCTGCCGCTCGGAGCCGGGGCGGGTGAGGCGGTCGCTGCAGCGGCCTTGTCGGCGAGCCACTTGTCGAAGTCAGCCGGGGCGAGGGCCTTCACCTCGAACAGCATGATGCTGTGTCCGCTGCCGCACAGCTCGGCGCATTGGCCGCGGAAGGTCTGACCCGCGTCGGCCGCATCAACGGTGAAGTCGAACTGATTCGTCCGGCCCGGAATGACATCGCGCTTGAACAGGAACTGCGGGACGTAGAAGGCGTGGATGACGTCGTGGCTGACCAGCGACAGCTGGACCGTCCGGCCGGCCGGGACCATCATGCCGCCGCCTTGGCTGACGAGCGGCAGGAATTCCGTGTAGACGACGGTCTTGCCGTCCGGTCCGATGTAGTCGAACTGCCACTGGAACTGGCCAGCCTGCGCGGTGATCTTCGTCGTCTGCGCGTCAGCCGCGCTCGTGTCGACGGCGTTGAGGGTGTCCCATGACACGAAGAACATGAAGATCACGATGAGCGTCGGGACGATGGTCCATACGAACTCGGCGATGTTGTTGCCGTGCGTCTGCGGCGGCAGCGTGTCGTCGCCGGGCTTGCGCCGGTAGCGGACGACCGACCAGATGATCAGCGCCTCGACCACGACGAAGATCGCGACCGCGATCAGGAAGACGATCGTGTACAGGTCCCGGATCTTGGCGCCCTGCTGCGTGACGGCGACCGGCGGGAAGAGCCCCGCGACGAACGTGTCGCCGATGTGGAGCACGTTCACGCCGACAGCCAGGAGCAGCAGGCTCACGCCCACGATCAGGGCGACGATGGCGAGGGCGAAGATCGCGGGCCGGGCGGAGCGCGACCTGGGAGAGCTCGACATCAAGGTCCTCGAGGATGGCCAGCGCCCCGAAGGGCGCGACGACCGATGCGGACGGCAGGCGCGGTCGACCGCGGCGGGTCGAACCGCGGCCATTCTACCGAACGCACCTACCTCGTGCCTTGCAGTCCGGTCGCACAGGGCGATCGGAGCGGCCACGGTTCGCCGTTCGTGGGACCATGCGCCCGATGCTCGCAGGGCGCTGGATCGGTCGGTCGGTGGCGGCCGCCACGACGCTGGTGGGGTTGGCCTTGGTCGCCGGCCCCGCTTCGGCGCATGGCCCGGTCCCGACGGACCCCCCGACCGCCGCGACGCTCCTCCTCGGCTGGACGTTCGAGCCGATCCCCACGCTCGGGATCATGGTCGCGGTCTGGTGGTGGCTATGGGCCGTCCGCCGCGTCGATGCGCTCCATCCGGGACACCCGGTGCCGCGCCGGCGGACCGTCGCCTTCCTGGGCGGGATGACGGCGATCGCGTTGGCACTGCTATCGGGGATCGCCCGTTACGACACCTCGCTCTTCTCGGTCCACATGGTCCAGCACGTGCTGCTGATGCTCGTCGCGGCGCCGCTTCTCGCGCTGTCCGCGCCGGTGACGCTCCTGCTCCGACTGAGCTCGTCGAAGACCCGCCGCCGCTGGCTCCTCCCGGTCCTGCACTCGCCGATCGTGCGCTTCCTCGGGTTCCCGGTCACGTCCTGGGTCATGTTCGCCGCGATGATGTGGG
This sequence comes from Candidatus Limnocylindrales bacterium, assembly GCA_038319665.1. Classification (GTDB taxonomy): domain Bacteria; phylum Chloroflexota; class Limnocylindria; order Limnocylindrales; family CSP1-4; genus SPCO01. Next base: position 3,010 of record JBBQDL010000036.1, on the reverse strand, counting down.
CGACCCATTTCTCGCCCCTCTTCAACGCCTCGCTCGAGGACCCCGCGATCCATGACCTCGAGCACGTCCTCTTCCTGACCGGCGCCCTGTTCTTCTGGTGGCCGGCGGTCGCACTCGACCCGGCGCCGTGGCGGATGGGCCACCCGGCCCGGATCGTCTACCTGTTCACCCAGATGACCCAGAACACGTTCCTGGCCGTCGTGATCCTCAACGCGACCGCCGTCCTGTATGCCCATTACGCGACGCTCGTCCGACCGTGGGGGTTGGCACCGCTCGACGACCAGCGACTGGCGGCCGGGCTGATGTGGATCGCCGGCGACGCCGTCTTCCTGACCGCGATCCTGGCCGTCATCGCGGGCTGGATGCGAGCCGAGAAGAAGAACGAGGGGCGCGAGGACCGACGGGCCGTCGAGGAGCTCGCCCAGATCCGGATCCGCGAGCGGCGGCTTGCCGACCGCCTTGCAGACGAGCGCGCCGACCGGGGCGCCTAGCCCTCGAGCGGGACGGGCGCCTCGAGGTATTCGAGGTATCGCTCGGGATCGACGTTGCCGCCGCTCACGATCGCGACGACGGGACCGTCGATCCGGTCAAGCCCCAGTTCCCGGCGGTGGAACGCGAGCGCGGCGACCCCGAGCGCCCCCGAAGGCTCGACGACGAGGCGGCTTCGTTCGGCCGCCAGCCGGACCCCGGCGGCGATCTCGCGCTCGGTCACGGTCACGATCGAATCAAGGAGCGCCCGGAGATGGGCGAACGTGCGAACGCCGAGGGCTTGCGTCCGCGTGCCGTCCGCGATGGTCCGCGATACGAGCTCGGCGGGCCAGCTGACGATCTCGCCCTGCGCCAGGGAATCGCGGGCGTCGGCCGCCAACTCCGGCTCGACCCCGATGACCCGGGCGTCCGGTCGCAGGGCTCGGACCGCGACGGCCACGCCACTGGCCAGTCCGCCGCCACCGATCGGCACGAGGACGGCCGCGAGTTCGGGGAGGTCCTCGACCAGCTCGAGCCCGACCGTCCCCTGCCCGGCGATGATCCGGTCGTCGTCGTAGGGCGGGATGATCGCGAGCCCGCGCTTCGCGGCGATCTCCTCGGCAACCTGCTGGCGTTCGTCGCTGGCCGTCCCGACGATGACGATCTGGGCGCCATCGAGGGCGACCCGCTCGCGCTTCACGGCCGGTGCGTCGGATGGCATGACCACGACCGCGGATATACCGAGCAACCGGGCGGCACGCGCGACGCCCTGGGCATGGTTCCCGGACGAATAGGTGATCACGCCCCGCGCGAGCGCCTCGGGCGACAGCGTCGCGATCGCCGCGTAGGCGCCCCGAAGCTTGAAGGCACCGACCGGTTGGAGCGACTCGGCCTTGAGGAACCGCCGGTCGGCCGGTGGCCCGAACCCGACGAGCGGCGTCCTGACGGCGACGCCCCGGAGGCATTCGGCCGCGGCACGAACGTCGTCGAGCGTGACGAGGGTCGGATCGGCGTCGTTCGGCATCAGCGATCCCGAGGCGCGACGCGCTGACAAGCGATGCAACGGGCTGCCCATGGCAGGGCCTCGAGCCGTTCGAGTGGGATCCGGTTCCCGCAGCGAACGCACGTTCCGAAGGTCCCGGCTTCGAGCCGTGCGAGCGCTTCGTCCACGAGCACGAGTTGGGCATCCGCGCGGTCACGCAGGGCGAGGTCGCGCTGCTGGGCGAAGACTTGGCTGGCGGCCGCCGCCTGTGATCCGTATGTCATCTGGCCGGGCGCGACGATGGCCTCCCCGATCTCCTCGAGCAACCGGGCCCGTTCGGCGAGGAGTGCGTCGCGGATCGGAGCGAGGTCCTGGGTGGCGGGGTCCATCCGCGGATGGTAGCGCGAACGGGGGACTCGTCCGCTCAGCGCTCTATACTCCATGGGAGTACCCAAGATGGAGGCGTCATGATGGCGATCGAGATCGATCCTGTCTGCGGGATGGAGGTCGACACGGCGACGAGTCAGCTCTCGCTGGACTACGACGGGACGACGTACTGGTTCTGCGGGAAGGGCTGCCTCCTCGATTTCCGCGACGATCCAGCGGCGTTCCTCGAGAGCGACGGGCCGCGGTCGATGCCGGCTTCGCAGACCGCGCCAAGCGACCGATAAGCCGCAGCTAAGCGTCGTTCGCGACACTGGCCGCAGGCGGTTTCGGACCGGGCACTCCCTGGAGGGGTCGACCGCCCAGCGAGTCCGGCCACATCGGCCGGATGGAGGTGCCCGGTGCGTCGATCCGTCAGCCGTCTCGTCGCCATCGTCACGCAGCTCGTGATCGCCCTCGCGCTCGCCCCGACCGACGGGCTCAAATGGTGATCGCGCTCAGGTACGGGCGCCCGGCACGGCCGCCGGGTCGGCCGTCAGGCGCGACGCGACATAGACCGGGATGACCGAGAGGAGCAGGACGAGGACGGCGGCGACGTTCACCAGCGGGAGCTGGTTCGGCCGCTGGTAGTTGTTGAAGATCCAGAGCGGCAGCGTCTGAACGCCCGGGCCGGACAGGAAGTTCGTGACGATGATCTCGTCGAATGACAGGGCGAAGGCGAGGAGCGCGCCGGCGATCAGCGCGGTCCGGATCGCGGGGAAGGTCACGCGTCGGAACGTCGTGAAGGTGTCGGCCCCGAGGTCGGCCGAGGCCTCCTCGAAGGATCGCGACGTGCGCCGGAGACGAGCGATCGCGTTGTTGTAGATGACCACGACACAGAAGGTCGCGTGGCCGACGACGATGGTCGTCACGCCGAATTCGAAGCCGATCGTCCGAAACGCCGTGTTGAGCGCGAGACCGGTGACGATGCCCGGCAGCGCCAAGGGCAGGATGACGATGAATGCGATCGTCTCGCGCCCGAAGAACCGGTAGCGGTGGACGGCCAGGGCGAGCAAGGATCCGAACAGCAGCGAGACCAATGTCGCCCCGACGGCCACCTGCATCGACGTCCCGAACGCCGCCCGCACCCCGGCATCGTTGAAGGCCCGGAAGTACCAGTCGGTCGTGTAGGCCGAG